>CAIKZZ010000036.1 GCA_903832085.1 uncultured Pseudomonadota bacterium
AAGGGCCGTCGAAGACTACGACGTTGATAGGCTGGGTGTGTACGCGCAGTAATGCGTTTAGCTAACCAGTACTAATTGCCCGTGAGGCTTAACCATATAGCCCCAAGCTGTTTGAAGCCTGGTGGCGGTTTCTTTTGATTGCGACACCATTTAGGCGTCTTCACGATTTCCAAATTGCAGTTTTTTGCGGATGGCTACGGCCATAAGCAAGAGACTGAACAAGTATTCCCTGGCGGCCATAGCGAACGGGAACCACCCGATCCCATTTCGAACTCGGAAGTGAAAACGTTCTGCGCCGATGGTAGTGTGGCCTCCGGCCATGTCAGAGTAGGTCGCTGCCAGGGTTCCCAACGAGATAGCCCCGAAGATTAACGTCTTCGGGGCTTTTCTTTTTGTCTAAGCCGGTATGATTCCGCTATGGCTTGGTACAAAAGCACTGCACTGACAACCCCCGCTGCCGCGCATACCGCGGGCGTGCTCCTTGTGAACCTCGGGACACCCACCGGCCCGACATACTGGCCCATACGCCGCTTTCTAGGCGCATTCCTCGGTGATCGGCGCGTGGTTGAAGCGTGTCCCGCCTATTGGTACCCGTTGCTATACGGTCCGATTTTGAGTTTTCGGCCGCTACGCACGCGCAAGCTGTATGCGGCAGTGTGGGGCACACAAGGCTCACCGCTTTTGGTGAATTCAAGGCACTTGGCCGACAAGCTTGGTGCGCAGTTGGGTGGCGAATCTGTATCCGTAGAGCTTGCTATGACCTATGGTGAGCCATCAATCGTTGATGCAATCACGCGCTTGCAGGCGTCTGGTGTAGAGCGCTTATTTGTAGTGCCTATGTATCCGCAGTATTCCGGTAGTACGACGGGTGCGGTGTTCGACCGTGTGACGCGCGAGCTGCAAAAGTGGCGGCGGGTTCCGCATATTCATTTTATTGCTGATTACCATGTAGAGCCTGCGTATATCGATGCGCTTGCCGAATCCGTACGCGCGAGCTGGGCCAAACATGGCCGCTCACACTTGCTGCTCTCGAATCATGGGATACCAGTGAAGTATGTCACTGCGGGGGATCCGTACAAAGACCAGGTTGCTGCAACGACGCAGCACTTAGTGCGTGCGTTGGGGCTGCGTGTGGACGAGTATTCAGAGAGTTTTCAGTCGCGCTTTGGGCCCACCGAGTGGCTCAAGCCCTATACCGATCCACTGCTAGTTGACCTCGCGACCAAAGGCGTCAAAGAAGTCACCGTCGTCACGCCATCCTTCTCGGTCGATTGCCTCGAGACTTTAGAGGAGATCCACGTCGCCTCGCGTGAGCGATTTATGGCGGCCGGCGGTACCGGGTTTCATCTGGTGCCAGCGTTGAACGATAGCCAGGCACATGTCAGTGCGCTACTCGCCGTTTTGCGGCGAGCAGGGCTGTAATTTACTCGCCCTACGGCCACTATTCATGCTCGATCTTGCGGTCAAGATGCTGTGCGCCTACTTACTCGGCTCAGTTGTGGGCTCACTGTTGCTCGGGTCACTCAGTGGCGTAGATATCCGTAGCTTTGGTTCAGGTAACGCGGGCGGCACGAACGCGTTACGCACGCAGGGTAAATGGTTTGCGCTCGGTGTCATTGCGATTGATATTGGCAAAGGCTGGCTTGCAACGACGTTGCTGCCAACAATCTATGTGCCGGGTGTTGTGCAGTCCTGGCCTTCGAATTGGCTAATGTGTAGTTGCGCGCTGGCGGCGATCATCGGTCATGTCTATCCCATCTGGTATGAGTTTCGAGGTGGCAAAGGCGCGGCCACGCTATTTGGTGCGATATTAGGCGTGGCTCCATATACATTGCTTCCTGTCATTGCGGTGTGGGCGTTGATCATTGTTTTGACCGGCTACGTGGGTTTGGCCACTATGCTCGCCTCGGTCGCGTTGCCCGTTGTAATGGTGGCTCGCCGCTGGCCGACTCCAGACACGGGCATGCTATGTTTTGCGCTCCTTGCAGCCGTCTTTGTGATCTATACACATCGTGCAAATATTGCGCGTATGTTGCAGGGCACTGAGCATCGCGCGCACCGCGTATGGCTGTTCGGCCGCAGGAAAACGGTCGATCGATGAACCGTAAATTCTGCTTGGCACGATTGCTTGCCGATGGACGACTGCATTCAGGCGAGCGCCTCGCTCATGAGCTTGGAGTGACCCGTGCCGCGATCGCAAAGCAGGTAAAGGCCTTAAACGAGCTGGGCTTGTCAGTGCATGCTTTACCACGTGCGGGCTATCAACTCGTTCACCCTATCGAGTTATTGGATGCGGCAAGTATTCGAGAGAGTTTGAGTGACATGGCGGCTGCGTCTTTGGGCAGGCTCGAGATATTTGATGAACTGCCATCGACCAACAGCCATCTAGTCGATGCGGCTCCACTCAAGCCGGGTTCTTTCGCAGTATGCCTAAGTGAATTTCAGACGGCCGGGCGTGGCCGGCGCGGCAGAGTGTGGCTCGCGCCCTATGCGAGTGGCTTGTGTTTATCGTTTGGATGGAGCTTCGCTGAACCACCGCAGCCACTGTCTGCAATAACTCTTGCCGTGGGAGTGGCGGTGCTGCGCTGCTTGGCCCAATTCGGAATCACGAATGTGCAACTGAAGTGGCCTAATGATTTACTCCACGCTGATAAAAAGCTGGGCGGCATTTTATGCGAACTCAAGGCGGAAGCTGCAGGTCCGGCTTTTTGCGTCATTGGAATTGGACTGAATGTGCGTTTGCCCGAGGACTCGCAGCGGGCGATTACAGCGCACGGTGGCTTATCACCCACGGATCTTGCGACCGTCGGAACAGTGCCTAGCCGCAATCGACTGGCGGGGGCGCTAATCAATGAGTTAATGAACACGGTGCTAACCTTTGCAAGTCAGGGGTTCGCGCCGTTTTTTGATGAGTGGAGCGCAGCGGATGCCTTGCGCGATCGACCGGTGCGTTTGGTGTCAGCCTCAACGGAGCGGTTTGGCGTCGCGCGTGGTATTGATAGCCTTGGCTATCTACGTGCGGAGCTCGATGGCAAAATTGAGCAGATCGCATCCGGTGATGTGTCGTTACGAGTGCCGTTATGATCTTGGTGGTCGACGCAGGGAATACCTGGTTAAAGTGGGCGTGCCTGACGGACAGTCAGCTAGGTCCTGTGGCAACGCGCGTGCATTATGGCGTTAACCCGAGCGAGTGGCAGAACGAGCTAGCTAAGATCACACCAAGGCCAGCACGCGTGGTAGTTGCCAGTGTTGCTGGCCCTGCCTTGTCTTTACGTTTGACAGAATGGGTGCGTCAGCGCTGGCAACTGACCCCAGAGTATCCGCGTGCGCAGCGCACCCTTCTTGGGGTGGTCAATAGCTATCAGCAGCCCGAAATGCTCAGTATTGAGCGCTGGCTTGCGCTGTTGGCAGCGTGGCGTGCAGTGCAAGGACCGCTGGTCACAATTTGTGCAGGGACCGCGTTGACTATTGATCTACTCGATGGGGATGGAGGGCACCTCGCGGGTTACTCGATCCCAGGCTCTAGACTCATGCGTGAAGCGCTGCATGGTCAGACGCGGGGTATTGCAGCAGCGGCGTTGCTTGATACCGCTGCGACGGCAGGTGTTTTGGGCATTAATACAGCGGGTTGCGTGCAGCAGGGCGCGCGTTTGGCGCTGGCGGCTTTTGCGGATCGGCATGTGCGCTCCTTTGCGGCCGCCAGCAAGGTGAGTCCTCGGGTGTTTGTGACTGGGGGAGCGGCGCCGCAAGTTGGGCAATTGATGCGATCAACGCACGAGCAGGCGCCGGATCTTGTGTTGCGTGGACTGTGCTTGCTGTTGGAGGAAACGTGATCAAATGGTGTGTATTAGCGCTCGTTTTGCTCAACCTCATTTTCTGGGGCTATACGCATCTCGTGGATGAGTCATCAGGGCCGCGTGATATGCCAGCGGTTAAGTCCTTGCCCACCTTAACGATTGCGCCGACCCTTAAACAGGACAGTGTCCCGTGCGTGCCGACGACCGACAGTGGTGCCGCGGCGCCTGCCTTATCGGGAGCAGCGCCCTGTCAGGCGACGTCAGTGGCAGCCCCCACCGTCACGGAACCTGCGGTCGCCCAACCGTAGAATTTTGCAGCCCTGTGCTGTTTTGCAGGGTAAACTAGCGACTATGCCGGCGTAGCTCAGTTGGTAGAGCAACTGATTTGTAATCAGTGGGTCGGGAGTTCGATTCTCTCCGCCGGCACCATCTCCGTGCTCCATCGTGCCGGGAGTCTAAATGTGCGTATCTGACGCTTACCCGGCGCTAAGCAGGTGCGTCACGCGCATGCAGGAGCAGGAAAATATCCACGCCAGCCAAGTGGTCATGCAGATGGTGGGAGGCACCGAGTTTTAGGCATCCCAGAGATGTCTGATAATCCGAGCCGACATCCAACAAATCGATAAACGTCAAGGGTAGAGGGGCTTGGAATCGATATCCCAGTTTGTACGAGAGTGGACTGTTCGAAACAGGTTGTTGATTTCTGTCGCGTGATGCAGGTTCCCGCGCTCCATGCATCGACCTTTTTTTGATCGATGGCAAGAGCGCGAGGTGATTCGCATTACAACGAGTCTAAATCCGATAGGCCGAACTCTTCAGTTCAACGCAATGTCGACACGGATACCCTTCGGATCGGCTGATGTCTTTACAACGCCACGCGCACCTGCGAAGTCGCCCGTTCCACCAACGATTGGTCGGGTGGTCACCGGGGGGCCCTCATAGTCCGGTGCCGTCGAGGTGATCCCCATGTACGCCAAAGTCCCGTTGGGCAGCGTCATGTACACCAC
>CAIKZZ010000037.1 GCA_903832085.1 uncultured Pseudomonadota bacterium
ACGCCCGTCGGGAGTATTTCGGATGCATCTTATGGCATTGCCGTAACCACGTAGCCGCAAGCCTAAGACTCGTGCCTACGACGCAGGTATGACGCAATGTGCAGCTGCTTAGGCCTCAGTTGGACGGCGCAGATGCCAGTCAGTCACCGATTCATATGCACAAGCGACTTGGAGCAGGCGAGTCTCAGCAAACGGCCGGCTGACTAACTGCATGCCGGCTGGAAGACCGTTGGTCGTAAAGCCAACCGGTACGCTCATCGCCGGTACGCCGAGGTAATTGAACCCAGCGGTGCAGTGCACCAAGCGGGCGATAATTGGCCACATAGAAGGGTTCGTCCCGACATCGGTCGCGGCGATCGTTGGCACCTCAATGGCAATGGTGGGGGTGATCAGTACGTCACAGTGCGCATAGACCTCAGTTACGAATTTTCGCAAAATCATCGGACGCAGTAGCTGGGCCTCGAGGTATGAGGCAGCGGGAATGGCAACCCCTGTCATCGCACGCGTTCTCACTTGGGGCGAGTAATCGCTGGCCTGATGGCGGAGCCAATGGCCGTGTAGTGCAGAAGCTTCTGAATAGACGAGCACGCGGCTCAGCTCGTTTAAATGCTCGGGTGTAGGCACACGGACCGGCACGCGAATCGCGCCTAATGACTCGAGCGCTCGTAGGGCCGACTCAATGAGTGAGGCGACTGAGCTGTCTATAGCGTCAAAGTAGTAGTTCTCTGGCACACCAATGCGTAGACCGCGCACGCCATTTTCCAATGAGCCTGCATAGTCTGGGACAGCACGCCGACTACTTGATGGGTCGGCAGGATCGTAGCCCGCAATGACGCCCAGTAGCTTTGCTAAGTCATGTGAGGTACGCGCCAGTGGGCCCACATGATCGGTGGACCAAGATAGTGGCATGCTGCCTGCTTTGCTAATACGTCCGTAGGTTGCTTTAAGTCCAAGTACACCATTAGCAGATGCGGGTAGGCGTACGGAGCCACCGGTATCAGAGCCCAAAGTTGCAAATATGATACCTGCAGCGAGCGCAGTTCCAGAGCCACTCGAAGAGCCACCGGCAATAAACTCTGGATTCCAAGCATTGTGGCAGTGACCATGGATCAGATTGTGTCCGGTGGGGCCTAGCGCGAATTCAGTCATATTGAGCGCGCCAACATTCACGGCCCCAGCATTTTCCAGTAGCGACAAGACCCGTGCTTTTTGGTTCGATACAAATCCTGCCCTTAGTCGCGAGCCAGAACTTGTTTCCCGGGCAGGGTCATAAAACATATCTTTGGTCGCGATAGGCACGCCATGTAAAGGCCCCATCGTGATTCCACGGGACAAAGCTGCATCAGCAGCTCTGGCTTGGCTTAATGCGGCATCTTCTTCAATACGGATAAAGCAATTCAGTCGCGGATTCAGTCGCTTCGCTTTAGCAATACATGCTTGAGTCAGCTCGACGCTCGATACTTTTCGAGTCGCGATCGCCTTAACAGCATCATTTAGTGAGTGAATCGTATGAGCGCTCATTCGGGGTCAGCGAGTTGCTCAAGCTCAACTAAATAAAGACCAGGCTCCATCGCGAATAGGCTCTCATCCGCACTCGCAGTGACTGCGCGAGTCGCGTTACTTGCACCTATTGCGATACGCTGTGCCGTATCCATGTCTAGAGGTGGATACCCTTCAATGGCGGCGAGCGCTTGAACCGCATCAGCCGGCAGAGTGATCGGATTGACTTCGAGTTTGGTCAATTTGCTTAAGTCTCCGCGTAGTCGTCTGGCAGCTATCGTATGCGCTATGATAACGATGCAGCTTTTAGGAACAACTTTCAAGCTTGTTCGCCAACAGTTTAGTAGATCATAGGATGATTTATGGCAATTTCTTTATACGCGGCATCTATTCCTGTTTTTAAGCAGTACTTGTTTGCCTTAAAAGATGTGTTGGTAAAGGCCGAAATACAGGCTGCTGCCATGAAAGTGGCTCCTGGTGTATTCCTAGAGGCACGATTGCATCCAACCATGTTTCCGCTTATTCGTCAGGTGCAAATCGCTGCTGATTTTGCCAAAGGTGCATCAGCCCGCCTCGCTGGGCTTGACCTGCCTGCATATCCAGATACGGAAGCCAGTTTTAGTGAGCTGACAGAGCGTATTGACAGGACGATTGGTTTTATCGATTCGATAAAGCCGGAGCAAATCAATGGGCAGGAAGCGCGCGCGGTAGAGTACAAGGTAGCGGGACAGATGCGGCGCTATGAGGGGCTACCGTATTTGTTAACCTATGCGCTGCCAAATTTCTTTTTTCATGTTACGACCGCGTATGCGATTTTGCGGCACAACGGGATAGAGCTCGCAAAGAAGGATTTTCTTGGGGCTGCGTAAGGGTGCAACTTTGATCGTTACAGCGTTGCCTGCGATGCCTGCAGCGCATCTTGCAGAGTCTTGCAAATAGCATTGATCGCCGTGCTGCGCGTTGTGCTCTTGCGCCAGACCGCAGCGAGTGTGCGTCGTGGCTCGGGTTCATCGAATTTCCTTATACAAACGTCCTTTGCCACAGCGAAGGGACCACGTGTTGCAAGTTCAGGTAACAACGTGATGCCAAGTCCAGCGGCGACCATTTGTCGCAGCGTTTCAAGGCTTGTCGCTCTAAAATCTTGAGCCTCTTGCACATCCACGCGACTACATACATCAAGTGCTTGATCTCTCAGACAGTGACCGTCTGCAAGTAATAAGAGAGTTTCTCCGCCTAGATCGTTAGTGCTGATGGCCTGTTTCTTTTCGAGACGATGTCCAGCGGGGACTGCAAGCATGAACGCTTCATCATGCAGGGGCATTATTTCTAGTCCTTCGAGATCGACTCCGAGCGCCAGTATGCCGAGATCAAGCTCCCCAGTACGCAAGCGGCCCAGTAGTGGGCCGGTCTGATACTCGTACAGCATGGTTCGCAAGCGGGGTAGTCGCGCTCGGATATGTGGTGTTGCTAGAGGTAATAAGTACGGCCCTAGCGTTGGAATAAAAGCTACCCGCAGCGTGCCGGCGAGTGGGTCACGTGCTTCGCGGGCAAGCTCCACGATATCATCGGCGTCCTGCAACATACGGCGGGCACGCGATACGATGCGCTGGCCTGCTTCCGTGAGCGCGACGTTTCGAGGTTGGCGTTCAACCAGCGCGACACCTAAGTAGTCTTCCAGCTTTTTGATTTGTGCCGACAAAGTGGGTTGGCTGACATGAGATTTAGTCGCGGCACGACCGAAATGGTGCTCGTCGGCGAGCGCAACGAGATAGCGCAGGTCCCGCAGGTTCAAGTGGCGATCCTATTCATACCTTTAGTCTATCATAAAGCAAATATCGATTTAATTAGTCTATTTAAAGCAAGGTTTGTTCACCTGGGCGGCAGTAACTCCCTGGCTCGTTGGGCGGTTGCCGCCACGGGCAGCCGTATACTCAGGGTTATGAGGCAGCAACGGCAAAAGCGGGCAGCGGGCATTGTTATTACGCGTGATGCGGCTCATGGGACAGAGGTGTTATTGCTGCGTGCTTATCGTAATTGGGATTTGCCCAAGGGAAGGCTAGAGGATGATGAGACCCCTCTACAGGGTGCTTTACGCGAAGTGCGTGAGGAAACGGGGCTTAGCGTTCTTGAATTCGCATGGGGTGAACAGTCTATGGATACCGAGCCTTATGCTGGCGGCAAAATCGTGCGCTTCTTTCTAGCACGTACCCAAGGCGCTATCGTAAGCCTACCAATCAATCCCGAGCTTGGGCGCCCTGAGCATCACGAATTTCGCTGGCTTAGTTTCCCAGCCGCGCTACAGCTCACGGTGCCGCGTTTGCAGCGTATCTTGCGATGGGCTGCGACCGAAACCGGTGTCGTTTTAGGCCCTAATGTTTCTTAAACGTAATAATGCGCTTTGGCGTTAGCCAATCACACCGCATGCATCCCGCGGCCCCGAGTTGCCCGAAGGCTGAGGCGCCTGGTCGTTCGGGTTGTGATGCACCACGACGCTGGGTAAGTCGCCAAGATGATGGACTGTCGGTCTAGTACGGCTATGCGCCGTAATGCCTGGCGCACCAACCACAATCAGTGGAGTCAGCTATTGCATGCAGGGCCGCCATTGCCCTAAATGCGCATACTCACCCAAGATCACTCATTCTGTATGAGCGGCTCTTGCAGCTCGGCGTTCGTATCGCAACAGCAAGACCAAATACAATAGGATCACCATATTCAAAATAAGAACGCCGATTTTGAGAGCAGATACGTGTCTGGCGATCTCATAGAGTTCGATTGGGATTAACGAGCAAGTTGCAACCACAGTGAGAATTTCCGCCCAATGGCGCCCAAACCATAGCCCCCACGCCTCTAATATAAAAAGCCCTGAATAGGCAAAGGTTCCGGCCGCTATCGCGCGCATCGTACGTGGGCTGATACCACTGAGGAAACTGATCGCATTGCGAATCATGTTTTGCTCGAAAGTATATGGAAGGTCATGCGCTAAACGTAGGAGAACCCCCATGATCGCTGAATCATAGAAGCGCAAAATCCCAATGGCAGTTGCAATGACGAACAACGCCTTCAACAACTTGAAAGCAGCGATCAAACGCAGATATAACAATGAGCGCTGCTTGATGGGCAAGGGAGTGGGTATCAGCACGACGGTTTCATAAGCCTGATTTAACGAAAAGAGTAACTCAGCGCGCGCAGTTTGAAGTGCTACCAGCATGTACGCAAGGGGATGCCTAAACCACGCGGTTCCGGTGGCCTCCATTAAGAAAATCAACAATATTCAATGCAACTTCGTCAATCGCACGCTGTCGTGCCTCACGAGCAGCCCAGGCGGCGTGCGGAGTCACGATTAGCTGCGCTAAATCAGACGCCAATAGTGGGTTACCAGACAATGGCGGCTCTTCTGGCAATACATCACATGCAGCTCCACCCAACTGACCACTACGTAGAGCATTAGCCAGCGCTTGACAGTCAACCAGCCCACCCCGCGCAGTGTTGATCAGAAGCGCATCATGCCTCATAAGCTGTAGTTGCGAAGTTCCGACTAGGTGTCGCGTCTCTGGCGTCAGTGGACAGTGTAGTGACAACACATCCACCTGCGGCAGTAGCTCAGCAAACGCGACCCGATTGGGCAGAGGATGCGGAGTGAGGTTGGCAACTAGCACGCGCATGCCGAATGCCTCTGCCATCACGCTAACCGCTTTGCCGAGCACGCCAAAGCCAACGATACCAATCGTTTTGCCACTGAGTTCACGTATGGAAAGCCCTGGCTCACGTAAGGACTGTTGTTCAAGCTCCCAAGCCCCAGCCTTAATAGCCCGATCGAACTCCCGCAGCCGGTGCGTGAGACACAAGAGCACTGCAAATACATGTTGCACGACAGACTGGGTGCAGTAGTCACGTATGTTGCACACGGCAACGCTACGCTCCCGAGCAGCATCTAGATCAACATTATTGGTCCCTGTGCCTGTTAGCGCAACAAGACGCAAATCTGGACAGGCCACCAGCACATCGCGTGTGATGCTCCCCTTATTGAGAATAGCTACTTCGCACTTTTTGAGGCGCTCAAGTAGCTCAATAGGTGTGGACTCGCCATGAAGCTGCAAAGCAGGTAAAACGCTCAAGAGCTGTGCAGGATCGAGATCTGCGTTGTAGCTTACCGAGCTGTAATCAAGAAATACGCCGCGCATAAATTGCTCACATTACGTTGATGTTGAACGCACCAAGTCATAGGTTACCGAGCACCCAAGGCCAATGTAGCGGAGCGCAACTCAATGCCGACTCGGTTGAGCCAACCAGCATCCGCGCGAACGGAGCCATTCGCACTAATGCCAGTAGTCCTCACGATAAGTGCCGATTGCGTGCATTCGAAGCCCGGTCGCGTAGGCGACTAGACTTTTCGAACCGCCACGCTAAGGCGCCCACGATTATTGACGACCTGATAATCGATGGATTCAGAAAAGCCCCTAATAAGAGAAAGCTGTAGCTCAATGTCGTCACCCTCATGAGCGAGCGGATTACCGGTGTTCACGTCAGTATCAACGACCAATTCCAGTTTTCCAGTCTTCTCCGAGTAATCGATGCTCAGGTCAGCCGCAGATTTCTCGATGTGCGGAAGGTACAGCTGCAGCACCTCCTCGACCAAAAGCAGTAAATTGTGGCAAGCGCTGCGCGATAGGAACTGCTTTTCGCAGAAGTGCTCAATCTCCGCATTGAGTGCATACAAGTCAAAATCACCTGAAGTGATATGACGTGTGATGCTTCGAATACGATGAATGAAGGCTCTGGTCTTCGCTTTTTGTGGGTTTTCAAAGACTTGTTGAGGAGTGCCTTCCTCGTAAATCAAGCCCTCATCCATGTAAAAGACGCGGTTCGATACGTCGCGCGCAAAATCCATCTCATGTGTGACGATCGCCATTGTCATACCGTTTCGAGCGAGTCGCCGGATGACAGCAAGCACCTCGCTTACCATGGTCGGATCGAGTGCAGAAGTAGGCTCGTCAAACAAAATCACCTCTGGATCCATCGCTAGACAACGAGCAATAGCGACTCGCTGCTTTTGGCCACCCGAGAGTTCGTCAGGAAAACTGCTTGCCTTCTCTGCTAGGCCTACTAGTCGTAATAGCTCGAGTGCCTTAGTCTCCGCTGACTTCTTATCTACACCAAGCAGCTTGATGGGGGAAATGGTCAGGTTATCGAGCACAGTCAGATGCGCAAATAAGTTGAACGACTGAAAAACCATGTTCATCTTTTGGCGCACTTTTGGGATGTTTGCGCCTTTCTCCAGAACGTTCACCCCATCAATAGAGATGTTGCCGCTGCTCGGGGTATCGAGCAGATTAAGGCAGCGCAAGAATGTACTTTTGCCGGTGCCGGATGGGCCAATGATCGATACGACTTCGCCCTTGCGAATTTCTGTATTGATATCTCTTAGTACGAGTACATCGCCGAAGCGTTTTGTGAGATGTTCAACCTTAATCATCGCGCACCCGCCTTCCGTCGTTGATACTTTGGATCAGTAACCCGTTCGAGATACTCGAGAACCTGCATCAGGACCCAAGAAATAATGAAATACAGTACCGCTACCATGATCAAAGGAAAAAATGCATCGAATGTACGGCTGCGAATGATATCGCTCGCCTTCGTTAGATCCTGGACGGCGATATAGCCCACGATGGAGGTCATTTTAACAAGCGAAATAAACTCGCCCTTATAGACCGGCAAAATTCGTTGAATCATTTGCGGCAGCACAATAACCTTAAATGCCTGTGTTTTGGTGAAGCCCATGGCAGTAGCTGCCTCGGACTGACCTCTGTCCACCCCTTCTATGCCCGTGCGGAATATCTCAGCCACGTAGGCCGCGAAATTCATTCCAAACGCAATGACAGCTACCACTAATGGACTAATGTCTACCGACGCAAAAGCGACATAGAAAATCAACATCAGTAGTACTACAACTGGCATGCCGCGCAAAATAGAAATATAGATTTTTGCAGGAGCATTGACTAAAACAAGTCGCGACATGCGCATAAAACAGATTAGACCGCCGAGCACTGTGCCAAACATAGTCGCAAAGATAGAAATGATGACCGTTGCCTTAAGGCCATCCCACAGCAGCAAATAGCGCTTTTCTTGAATAATGTTGTTCTGGAAACTCGTGGCAACGGAACTAAAAAAAGACGGCTGTTGTGGCTGGGTCACTGCCGCTGGTGTTGGGACTAGTTTGGTCTTCAGCGCAAAAGCGACAGAGTCCTGTGCGAAGTAGGGGTCGGAAAAATCGATGCGTTGTTTGCGCTCCTCAGTGATAAACATGTCAGCTGCGCACATATCGACCTTGCCAACCGCTACAGCGGCGACAAGTCCGCCAAACTCCATGTCGTAAAACTGAACTTCCTTGCCCATAGATGCAGCAAAGCGCTTGACGAGTTCGACGTCAAAGCCGACAAGAGTGCCATCTTGTACGCCTGCAAATGGTAGGCCGCCGCTTGAAATTGCGACGCGTAGGACGCCATGCGAGGTTGAGGATGGAATCTCTGGCATCTTGGTAGCGTGATTAATGGTCCAGCGTTTGACCATGTCCGCGTAAACGCCAGACTGACGGAGATTGCTGAGAAACGTGTTGAAATCAGCCCGTAATTTAGTTCCCGTCTTCTTATTGAATCCTGCAGCGACTGGAGATGAAAACAGCGGCTCACCTAGTCGGTCGATAGCCGAGTTTTTACTCATGATTTCAGTTAATGAGTCGATATCACTGAATCCGGCATCAATTTTCCCGGAGGTTACTGCCAGAATCAGATCAGAGCTATTGTGATACTGAATAATGGTCGCTTGAGGAAAGGTCTTAGTCGCATAGTCGTCGTATACCGTACCGAGCTGCACTCCGAGACGTTTATCTTTTAGGTCGTCTATGTGTACGAGAGCTGCTCGTGGAACTGGCGCGAAAGTGCTCGTTGTAGGACTCGTCGCGATATTGGATTTTAGTGCGTAAACAACAACTCCAGCTTCATAATAGGGGTTTGAGAAAGCAATGCGTTTGGCGCGTTCTTCCGTGATGAACATGGATGCAGCGATCATGTCAGCTTTGCCGCTTGCCGTTGCAGCGATAAGGCTGGCAAAGGGCATTTGGGAGTAGCTTACGGTCTTGTGTATTTTTGCAGCAAAGCGCCGAGCAAGTTCAACGTCGAATCCAACCATCTCATTATTTTCAACAGCGCCAAAAGGTAGGCCGCCAAGAGCGACGGCGACATTAAGCTTGCCATGCGGATTTGTGATCGGGATATCGGGCATACGATTGTCCCGAGTCTGAACCCAACGCTTACTCATATCGGCCAACGTACCGTTTTCGCGAATTTCTGCGAGAAAGTCGTTGAATTCGTTACGCAGCGCAGTGTTCTTGAGATTGAAGCCAGCACCGACCGGTAGAGAAAATAAAGGTTTGCCTAGAACGGCTAGTTCATTGTGTGTCAGTAAGACTTCGCGTAGCGCATCAGCATCCGAAAAGCCGGCATCGACTTTGCCGGTACTCACAGCAAGTGTTAGGTCTGCCGTGTTATCAAACTGAAGAACCTGAGCTTTAGGATAGGTTTTGTTGGCATAGGTATCGTGTACTGAGCCCATCAGCACCCCGAGTTTCTTGTCTTTTAAATCGTCGGCTGAGGCGAGTAGCCCATGGTTATGACTGGTATCTGCACTACGGATCGCCGGTATATCCGGATGGTGGCATCCAGCCAGCAGTAACGTAACTAAAATGAAGTTGCCAGCGAGCCGGATATGAGGACGCATAAATATAGATTCCCACTAACGAACTAGGCACACTATAGCAGTGGTAAGGTCTGCTGTTGAGGTGCTTCCGTCGTGGTCCCGACCCGCGGGGAAGCCAGAGCACGCTTGCAGATGGGACGGCGCTAGAGCTGCGGAACTGGAGCGGCGCTTAAACCTGCTGCCCGCGTGCGCTGCATAGCGTTTAGGCAAACATTGGAAACCGACCTATGAACCCCGCTGAACCTGTATTGCTATCAGATGACATCGAGCTGACTAATGAAGACATTCTGGACGCCATGGCCCATGTGCCGGGATACATAGACGTTACAACTGAGGATTTCCGGGAGCTATACCATTTAGCTTACCGGCATGCGCTGACTCGGAGGCAGGCTTTGCCCGTCGTGATGGTTGAGCCGCTGATTGCAGTTGAGCCTCCGCGGCCCCGGCAAGCCGAAATCCTGTTGGCTTGGGTTGGGGCTTTTCTTGGCATCGCAGTAGTTGCTGCGATCAACCATTTTTTGTTTGCACCTACTGACTTGGCGATGATGATCGGCTCTCTCGGCGCCACAGCAGTGCTTTTATTTGCTGCAGCACGTAGTCCACTGGCACAGCCCCGCAATCTGATCGGTGGGCACATCATCTCTGCAATCATCGGCGTTGCAAGCTTCAAACTTTTTCATGACCATCTATGGCTGGCCGAATCCTTCGCTGTTGCGACGGCAATCGGCTGCATGCAAGTCACTAGGACACTGCATCCACCAGGAGGCGCGACGGCATTGATTGCTGTTATAGGTTCAACTCAAATACATGAGTTGGGATTTTTGTATGTATTGGTCCCAGCAACCGTTGGGCCACTAATCATGTTGGGCATCGCGCTACTCGTTAATAACACCCCCAAATCAAAACGTTGGCCAGAAGTTTGGTTTTAGCAGGTATATAGGTTCATAGCGCCAAGCAATAGGCGTCACGTGACGACCAAGACTGGACCATTATTTTCTTTTTACTGTCGCGTTGCGTTTGGTTTTTTTGCGCGCAGCGCGTGGCGCCTTGCTTACTGCTTGGCGTGCCAGTAATTCTTGGGGAGTTTTCCCTCTGGGCATGTGTCGGCGTTCAATAAGAACAGCACGTGACTCTCCTGCGCGGAACCAGCGCACCAGCATCGGAATCCGTGCTAGATCAAACAGCCCAAGCTGTGGGCAGCGTCTGTGAGTTTCGGCAGCTAGAGCCCGTATTTTGGTCGAAGTCGCTTTAGTCTTAAGGGTCAGATCGAAGGACAGCTGCTTGTATTCTGGTCGCAGATGCAGATCAAAAAAGAATCCGCGAATGTCGATCAGAGAGGTCAGGCTGGTGGCAAGGCCGCTGTAGCGAAAGCCTTGATCACGGGCGACCACTGTCACAGTGATTGCGGTACAGCTCGCGAGTGCTGCAAGCTGGGCATGTACAGGAGTCCAGCCGCGCGATTGGCCGCGTAAATCAGGAGGACTGCCTATGTCAAAGCCGGCTGGTTCATCAAACATAATTGACGGTTGACCGTCAAAATAAGCTTCAACCCGCATGTGCTCGAATGATTGTGTCGCGACGGTTGAGACACCGATATAGGCGGGCAGTTTTTTTTGTTTATCCATGACTGGCTCCTCAAGGTCGTGATTTTAATGCAATCCTCGCTTCTTCAATCTTTGGATGCAATAGGCAAGGCAGAATGAGTTAAGGACGTGTCTGGGCTGTTGCGCGTACTGCCAAGAAATTCAAGGCAAGTCCTGCCAATACTAGGGCAGCAGTCACAAGCTTCCAGAGTGGCAGAGGTTCGTGGAGGAGCACTGATGATGCGGACATGCCAAACACTGGGACCAATAATGCCATGGGTGTTACGGTTGCTGCCGGATAGCGACCAATCAGCCAGTTCCAAATACCAAAGCCGATGAGTGTATTACCGATCGCTTGCCACGCGACTGCCAGCCAAGCGGTTAGGTGGGTATTTAAGAGCATTGCTGGCACGGTAGCCCAGTTTTCGGTTAGTAGTGATAGCACCAGCAGAGCGATAGCAGCGAATAGACTCCCCCACACCATGAAGCCAAGCATATCCACTCGGCCAGCGCGCTTAACTACTTGGTTTGATAGGGCCCATGAAAATGCGGCACCCATAATCAGAAAAAACCCTTTCGTGGTGACTGTGGTGTCGGTGGTCGTAAGGGTGCGCCAACCGATGAGTCCAATGCCTAGAAAAGCAAGAAAAAGCGCAATAATTTGCGCAGGCACTACACGTTCCTTCAAGAAGACTGCTGAAATGATGATTGTAAAGAACACCTGAGTTTGCATAAGGAGTGACGCAAGGCCTGGTGGCACATCGTTGCGCATAGCAAGGAACAGAAGGCCAAACTGACCGGCCCCGAGTAAGCATCCAAAGGTGATCAGTACCCGCCAGGGAAGGGCGGGGCGTTTAATAAAAAAGATCCAAGGAAACGCTGAGGCCGCGAATCGCAAGGTAGCAAACAGCAGCGGTGGAAACGCTGAAAGGCCATATTTGATGACGACAAAGTTAGTGCCCCAGATACCGGTAACTAGGAGGGCCAGGGCGAAATGCAAAGGGGTCATTGTGTGAGGTGTCGGATTTCAGGCTTACAATGGCGTACGAACTGGTACGGTACAGTTAATTCATTCGGTTTGGGGGAAAAGGTGGGGAGGGTAGCGCGACCCGTCGCACTGAGCCCTTACTCGGCCACTAGCGGTGAGGGCCTGGCCAGCCAATTTATATAGGCAACTCTTGAATAGAAGAGCCCACAATGGTGCTGTTTCGCTAAAATCGACATTCTAATAATGCAGAAGCTGACAGTGATCGGCCGTATATCGAATCGTAAGGGGATGATAAAAATGATGACGCATGTTGTTTTCTGGCGCCGAGTGCTCAGAAGCTTGATGATCGCGACGCTTTTTACTGCAGCGTATGTGCCGAGCGAGGCAATCGCTCAGTCTGCGGAGGCGAGCCTGCGTGGTACCGCGCCGCTCGGCAGCACCGTCACGGTCCGTAATGTGGCGACCGGCCTTGTGCGCCGCACCAGTGTCTCAAGCGATGGCACCTACGTGCTAGTAGGCCTACCTTCAGGCATCTATGAAGTCGATGCAGGTTCAGGTTCCGAGGCTCGGGTAACCCTGTCCGTCGCCTCGACAAGCACGTTGATTTTGACTGGCTCTCTCGGTGAAGTGACAGTGAAAGGAGCCAAAGATACTGGCCCTCAGCCTTCCGAGGTGAAGACATCGGAGGTCGCGTTTGTCGTTTCATTGCGTGACATTGAGGCATTGCCCCAAATTACACGCAATTTTTTAGAGTTCGCCGATACCGTTCCCGGTATGCAATTTACTGTTGATGCGAACGGTAATAGTCAGTTACGTGGCGGTGGGCAAAACACCAGCTCGCTTAATGTTTTTATCGATGGCGTAGGCCAGAAGAGTTACGTCAAAGATGGCGGTATTACCGGACAGGTGCAAACGCAGGGAAACCCCTTCCCGCAGCTGGCAATCGGCTCTTATAAAGTGATCACATCGAATTACAAGGCTGAATACGATCAGGTCTCGAGCGCAGCTATTACCGCGGAGACAAAATCTGGAACAAACGAATTTCACGGCGAAGTGTTTGGTGACTATACCGACCAAGGGTTGCGCACAAAGACGAGCGCAGAGGAAGCCGCTGGGGTCAAGACGCCTTCGAAAAATAATGAGTATGGCTTTGCAGTCGGTGGACCAATCATTGCCGATAAGATGCATTTCTTCATGACCTATGAAGGTAAGCGCTTCAAGACACCGGCCTCGATCCAGCCTGGCATTTCAAGCACTGAAACAGGGGCTGCTATTACCTCAGTGCTTCCAGCAAGTCTGACGTCCCTGTTTGGCCCTATCGAGCGTCCTTTTAGTTCAGATCTTTATTTCGCCAAGATAGATGCAGAAATTACTGATCAAGACCGTCTAGAGTTTTCAGGTAAGTGGCGTAAAGATTCGCAAGCCAACTTTGGTTCAGGCATCTATGCTGCTGAACACGGTACCGATCAGGAAAATACTGACACCCGTTTAACGGCGCGTTGGCAGCACACGACGGACCGCTGGAGCAACGAAGTTCTGTTGACCTATGAGGACGCATTCTTTCAGTCAAAACCGCGTATCAACGGCAATGGTGCGATTTATGATTACTACGGCTGCTCAGGTGCACCCGGCGCATGCAGTCCTGATGCGTACCAGTCAGAGTTCTTTTATGCAGGATCAGCTGGTCCTCTTGATACGCAAAACAAAGGTCAGCGTGGCCCCGGCTTACAAGACGACCTTACTTTTACAAACCTGTCTTGGCATGGCGATCACACGCTTAAGCTCGGCATTAAGTACAAAGACATCAATCTCAAAGCAATCGACGCTGGTGGCCAGGGGCCACAGTTTTACTATATCGTGACGGACGCAGGTATTGACCCGCAGCCCTACTATGCGTTTTTCGCCTACCCATCGGCTGGGCAGACGCCGGTAGTGACGACATCTGATCGTCAGCTCGGCATGTATTTCCAGGATGACTGGGCCGTCAATAATCGACTCACACTGAACATTGGCCTGCGTTGGGACCAAGAAAAAGTGCCGTCCTATCTTAATTACGTCACGCCAAGTGCAGTGGTGAAGGGCATCAATAGCCAAGATCCGAATGCTCCTGTTGGGCAGACGTACGCGCAGACCTTAGCGCTTGGCGGCATTAATATTTCTAACTACATATCGACTGGCCATAATCGTAAAGCAGCTAGTGACGAGTGGCAGCCGCGCCTTGGTTTTTCATTTGATATCAATGCGGATCAAACCCATGTTGTATTTGGCGGCTATGGCCGTTCGTATGATCGGGACTTATTTGATTATCTGCAGCTTGAAAATAATAAAGGGGCGTTGCCGCAGTACAGCGTTGCCTTCCAGACGCCGCAGTTTGGTGGCGCTTGTTATCCTGGAGTCCCGTGCTTTCCTTGGAGCCCGAGCTACCTCAGTGGCCCTCAAGCATTCGGACCTCTCGCAGCAGGGGCTTCACCAGAAACCGATCTTTTGCCGAATAACTTGAAAGTGCCGTACTCCGATCAGTTCAGTGTGGGGATGCATAATGCGTTGGGCAACTGGAATACAAGCGCAACGATTTCCTATGTGCATTCAAAAGATGGCTTTGTATTTAGCTGGGGCAATCGTGAGCCGAATGGCACCGCATACAATGGTGGTTATACGTCAGGTAATGGCATTCCAGGACTTGGTTTACTAATACTTGGTGATAATGGTGCTGAAACAAAGACAACACAGCTGCTGCTGTCCGTTCAAAAACCCTATACCAAAGAGTCTGGTTGGGGCGTGTCTGTCGCTTACACCTACTCAGATGGCACGATGAATCGTAGCGTCAACGAGCACTACTCCTCGGCGTATGCAAATATTCGGCAGTATCCGTTTATCCTTTCAAATGCTGTACCGAAATCGCGGCTCGTCGCGACTGGCAGTCTCAATGGACCGTGGGATACCGTTATTGGCGCGAAGCTCACGTTGGCGACGCCAACACCAATCTCCTATGACGCCAATTTAAATATCGCCGGTGACCAGTCATGGTGGCGGCCAGTGTCCCTAACGCCGACCGGTGGTATCGGTTATAAGAATCTTGATTTGCAGATGACTAAAAACTTTACGGTTGCTCACGATCAGGTGCTGTACGTGCGAGCCGATTGGTTGAAC
This sequence comes from uncultured Pseudomonadota bacterium, assembly GCA_903832085.1. Taxonomy (GTDB): domain Bacteria; phylum Pseudomonadota; class Gammaproteobacteria; order Steroidobacterales; family Steroidobacteraceae; genus CAIKZZ01. Next base: position 14,974 of record CAIKZZ010000037.1, read on the forward strand.
GTGCTCAATGCATTCAATCCAGATGGAAACAATAACGGCTATAAGCTCGATTACGGTGACTACACTGGTAGTCCATTGGCTCGACCAACGGCCAATCGATTGGGGAATATTCTTGGAACGCCATCTACTTTTAAAATATCGGTCGGTTATCGATTCTAATCAGACGCGCTGTTTGTAAAGCGCTAAGCAGTAGCGGTTCCATAAGGCCAATATGATTTATGGGACCGCTATACGGGCGCCGTCTTGTCTCATCAGGCTAGGATGCCATTTGCTGGTGCTGCCGCTGGGGTGTGATGTATATCCTAGGTGTGATGGCGATGGCAGTTAAGACACTGGTTGCATCAGGAATCTCACTATTTGCTGATGTGTCTATAGCGGGCTTCCTTGGCATGTGTCACGCTGATGACCCTATCGCCATACAACACTAGGCTCAGCGCTGACGTCTAGAGCGCGCGCGTCCTTTCGCATCATCAATGGACTTGCTCTATGTCTGATTTACCCGTTTGTCCTCAGTGTTCGTCGGCCTATACCTATGCCGATGAGGGCCGCTTTATTTGCCCAGAGTGTGCTCACGAGTGGACACTTAAAGTGCAAGACTCGGCGCCAGCTCACGAGGCGCTCATTTATAAAGATGCCAATGGCAACGTGTTGGTGGATGGCGACTCGGTGACAGTGATTAAAGACTTGAAGGTTAAAGGAGCGTCATCCGCCCTTAAGGCCGGAACGAAAGTTAAGGGTATTCGGTTAGTAGAGGGCGACCATAATATTGATTGTCGTATCGAGGGCTTCGGCGCAATGAAGTTAAAGTCAGAGTTTGTGCGCAAACTATGAAAGGCTGCTGATTTGCATCCGCTTTGGCGTAGCGGAGCTCCTGAATGCATTGTGCGCAGAGCAATGGCGTGCCACGCCAAGCTTGGTGGCGATCTGACGCTGTTTAGTGAAATAGCACAGCGGCTTTTCTGACAGTCATCCACACACCCCAGGCTAAAGGTATTGAGATTGCGAGCCACGCAAGAAGCACAGAAATCATAACGCTCTGCCCTTGCTCAAGCGCAGCCGCGGTTGATGTGTGTAGTCGTAGTTTCTCAGCGGCTTGTCCATGTTGGGCTGTTAACTGCTCGTCAGTCATGAAAAGCCGATCGGCTACAGGTCTTACGAGCGCATTACAGATGCAGCCAAATACCAGAAAGCCCGTGAGGATATACATCGTGACCGAATACGCCTCGGCACGCGCAACACCGTGATCTAGTTGATAGTCGCGGATGTAAGTCACCAGTACCGGACCAAGCACGCCAGCCGTTGACCATGCCGTGAGTAGACGGCCGTGTATTGCGCCAACCATGCGTGTGCCGAATAAATCTGCAAGATAAGCCGGAATAGTGGCAAAGCCACCGCCGTACATGGAAAGGATGATGCAGAATGCGGCCACGCATAACGCGCGATTTCCCGCATTAGCTAGCGATGGAATCGAGGCGTATAAAACAATGCCCAGCACAAATAAGGCAGCATAGGTTTTTTTGCGACCAATCCCATCCGAGAGTGAGGCCCAGAAGAAGCGCCCGCCGATATTGAATAGTGACAATTAACCAGTGAATCCAGCGGCTATCGTCGCGATTCCTCGGAGTTGCTCCGCGGTAAGATCCGCGAAAGGCTTGTTGATCCCAATAAGCTGGCCACCAAAAATCTCCTGAAGCATTGGCGATGCCATGCCCAGAATGCCTATACCCGCTGTTACGTTTAGGCATAGCACTGCCCAGAGCAGCCAGAACTGTGGTGTCCGCCAAGCCATCTCGAGGTGTACGTGTCTATCACTCTTGATTGCGAGTTTCTTCTTCTCTATCGCTTCGATCTTTGCAGCCGGTACCCAGCCTTCTGGAGGCACGCGGTATCCAAGGGCGCCCGCTAGCATAAAAACGAAATACACGACTGCGAGTGTTACGAAGGTCTCAGCCACGCCCACAGACGTTGGCGTAGAAAAATGCTTCATTAGTAGATCGGCCAGAGGACTACCGATCATCGCGCCCCCGCCAAAGCCCATAATTGCCATGCCGGTGGCCATACCAGGGCGGTCCGGAAACCATTTTAAAAGTATCGAAACCGGCGAAATGTAGCCGAGCCCAAGTCCAATTCCGCCGATGACGCCGGAGCCTAGCCATAGCATCCAGATTTGATGCTGACGTACACCGACTGCCGAGATCACCAAGCCGCCACACCAGCACATAGCAGCGACGACCCCGGCCTTACGTGACCCTACCTCTTCAAGCCAACCGCCCCAGATAGCTGCTGCAGACCCAAGGAACACAAAGAAAAGTGTGTACATCCAGCTCAGCGTCGAAATCCTCCAGTCGCACGTTGTTACCGTCAGTGTATCGAGGAAGCTGAGACTAGGTGGACAGGCAACAGCGCGCGTTATTCCCACAGCCCTAGATAGTGGCAGCCAGAAGACCGAAAACCCGTAAGCCATGCCAATGCATAAGTGAATTGCTAGTGCTGCTGGTGGAACAATCCAGCGATTAAATCTGACACCAGCGGTCATGCGTCGATGATCGAGAAAGCCTACCGTTGCGGCAGCGCTGTTTGCTTTCATATAAAGTCTCCACGCTGCCCCGCAGCGCTCAACTCAGTCGCGGAAATTATTAAACTGCAGTGCCCGCTCCACTTTCTGCTGCTTTAGTAAAGCGATAGCTTCCTGTAAGTCATCTCGACTTTTGCCAGTGATTCTGATTTTGTCGCCTTGAATCGCTGCTTGCACCTTCATTTTCGAATCCTTAATCGCACGCTGTATGGCGCGTGCCGAATCCGCATCAATCCCTTCACGCAGAATGAGTACTTGCTTTGACTTAGCAAGATTAATTTCCGCATCTTTAATCTCGAGACACACTAAATCGATGCCGCGCTTGCTGAGTTTTAGTCTGACAATGTCTTGCAGTTGCTGGAGCTGGAACTCCGCGGGCGCCTCGAGTGTAATTTCATTCTTTTTATCTAATAAAACTTTTGCATCGACGCCACGGAAATCGAAGCGACTTTCAAGCTCTCGCTTTGCCTGATCGACAGCGTTTTCCACTTCATGATGATTAATTTCAGACACCACATCAAAAGACGGCATTTTCCACTCCTACATTTCCCCGGCTGCTGCGCTCAGGGTTTTTCTAAAAACCACCGCATGTGTAGTGGCCAGTTTGATGCTAGTACAGGATACGGACTCTGCTGCCTCAACAGTATATCCAGCATTTACTGCCAAGTGAGCACATGCTGGGTCAGTAGCAGTCGGGAATCGGATGATTGTGGCCCCACGCGCGGCTGACATGTTCTCAATGCGCATCAGCAAAGTACGGCCAAGCCCTCTTTGGCGAAAGTCAGGCATCACGTAAAGTATATCGATCACAGCGCTGATGCCAGTGTCATTGTAGTGTGCCTTGCAAAAGCCAGCACAAAAACCAGACTCCTCAGCGACAAGTGCGATCGCATCTTGCCCCTTCAACATCGTCGGAATTCGCGGCCACGTACGCTCAGTTTCACTCTGTAGCAGTTCTGGCATGCGTCCAACTGCGGCTTCAAGAGCTTTACAGTCGTCTTTTGTGCTATTCCCACTCAGAGAGAAAAATCGCGGCATGTTGCAATGCGTTAGCGCGACTTGCTGGTGGCAGTGAGCGGCACTTCGGGTAGCGAAACGTCTTGAAAAAGGGCCTCTAATTCAGCAGGGGTCTTCGCTCGAATGGCAAGATCAACGAGGCGGCGTGTTAAGTGTGGCGCAAACCCTTTCATGAACTCATACATATAGCCACGTAGCAGCCGACCGCGGCGAAATCCAATCCAGGTGATATGAGATGTGAATAGGTGGGCGGCATCTAGCACCACAAGGTCGCTGTCTTCGATGGGGTCGACCGCCATGCCTGCGACGATACCAACGCCCAAGCCTAGTCTTACATACGTTTTTATGACATCCGCATCGCTTGCTGTTAGCGCGACGTTAAGTTTGAGTCCGGCGCTTTCAAATGCAGCAGGGAGTGATGAGCGCCCGCTAAAGCTGAACGTATAAGTGACTATAGGGTGCTTGGCCAATGTCTTCAGACTCACTAACCGTTCTTGGGCTAGTGGGTGATTGCGTGGGACGACGATCTGTCTGCGCCACCGGTAGCATGGAAGTAGGACAAGACCGGGGAACATCTCTTGTGCGCCAGTGGCGATCGCAAAATCGGCACGATCATTTTTTGCAAGCTCGGCGATTTGTTCAGATGTGCCCTGATGCAGATGCAAGTCTACGTCAGGATAGGTTGTTCTAAATCGTTGTACGATAAGAGGAAGTACATAGCGTGCTTGCGTGTGGGTGGTTGCAATGGCTAGCGAGCCGCTACGGTCATCCTTGAGATCCGAGGACAGACGCCTAATGTTCTGCACTTCTTCGAGGATCTTGATCGCTTTGTCCACTACTTGCTGGCCGGCTGGCGTGACGCTAACTAGGTTGCGCCCGTCTCGCTCAAAGAGAGGAAAGCCCAGCTCATCCTCGAGCAATTTCAGCTGTTTGCTAACCCCAGGTTGTGATGTATGCAGTTTCCCTGCAGCTGTAGTGATGTTGAGGCCGTTTTGCACTACAGCGGTGAGATAGCGTAGTTGGTGTAGTTTCATCGAAATACTCGCAAAGCATAATGTGCCATGGTGTCCGATGCCGCGCTTTAGGGCAAGCTGCAGCTGGGGGAGGTTATTTTAACAGTGAACCTGCTAATGATATCCGCGCGCTTGCAGCCTAAAGAGATGTGCGTAATGGCCGTTATGAGCCATCAGTTGTTCATGTGAGCCCGACTCACAGACTTGGCCATGGGTTAGAACTGCGATTTTATCGGCCATACGCACAGTCGAGAAGCGATGTGAAATTAAAATAGTGATACGGTCTTGGGTTAGGTTCCTGAAGTGTTCGAAGACCTGCGCTTCTGCAGCCGCGTCCATTGCCGCCGTGGGTTCGTCTAGAACCAGCACATCTGCTCTAGTGCGCATAAATGCCCGCGATAGCGCTACTTTTTGCCACTGCCCGCCCGATAGCTCCCGACCGTCCTTGAACCACTTACCGAGCTGAGTGTCGTAGCCCGCAGGAAGCTCTTCGATAAACTCTTCAGCGAGGCCTTTTCGCGCCGCGTCCTTCCAATGCGCTCGATCAGTAAAGTGACTGACGTCACCAACGCCTACATTCTCGCCCACCGGTAGCTGGTAGCGGGCGAAATCTTGGAAAATGACACCGATTCGCTCACGTAGCGTTACGTCGTGCCAGTCAGCGAGATTTTTACCTTCAAATACAATTCGACCTTGGCTTGGTTCGTAAAGGCGGGTAAGTAATTTAATTAGTGTGGTTTTTCCAGAACCGTTTTCTCCCACAAGGGCTAAGCTCTCGCCACGTTTGATATGTAGATTGATGTGCGATAGTGCGGGTGTGCTAGCGCCAGGATAGGTAAAACTCACGTCTTCGAAACGAATGCCATCCTCAGGGTTAGGTCCCACTGTCAAAGTGCCGCTAGGCGCGGTAACTGGCTGGTCTAAGTATTCGTAGAGATTCGAAAGGTATAGGTTATCTTCATATAGACCACCGATCGCCGATAGCCCCGCCGTTAGCGCGACTTGACCTTGACGAAAGAGCGTTAGATACATCGTCATTTGGCCAAGACTAATTAGTGAGCAAATAGCGCTAATGGCTACCCAGCCATAGGCCCCATACAAGCTGAGCGTGGCAATTAGCCCTAGTAAAAATCCCCATATCTCGCGTCGCAATGTGAGGCTGCGGTCCTCGTGATAAAGACGTTCGTAAATATCCTTATAGCGACCAAGTAATAGATCGCCTACCCCAAACAGCTTAACTTCTTTGGCATGATCCTCACGAGCGATGACTGTCTCAAGATAGGCCTGCATGCGCGTCTCTGGGGAGCGCCAGCGAAATAACCTAAAAGCGTCGCCAGAGAATTTTGCCTCTGCAAAGAATGATGGTAAGCCGGCAAGCGCAAGAATAAAAACCGACAGCGGGGAAAACTGGATAAGAATGGCGCCAAAACTAGCTAGGGTTACAGCATTTTGGATAAGTCCAAATGTTCTAATCACCATAGAGAGCGGGCGACTGGATGCTTCTCGGCGTGCGCGGGTGAGCTTGTCGTAAAACTCGGAGTCTTCGAATTGCACAAGACTTAACGTCAGCGCCTTCTCAAGGATCATGACATTGACGCGCTGGCCTAGTTCCGCGCGCAATAGAGACTGGCATGCAGACAGCCCTCGCTGGCTTGCACCGAGTAGTGCCACGAGGCCTGCCTCTAAAGCGACGTAGCCAAGTGGTGTGCGATAAGCATGCATCCCGGTGATTGGGTATGTGCGTATTGCCGTGATCACGGCATCCACAATGTGCGCTCCCACCCAAGCAACGCCGGCCGGTAGCAGGCCTGCTAATAAAGTAAGTCCGCCGAGGCTTAGGCAGAGCGCAGGGTTGGTTGTATAGGCAAGCACAATAGCGTGTTGGCCATAGCGAAATAGTCCGCGGATACCGGGGTTGCGTGCGGCATCAATGCTTTTTTGGGCAGTTCGCCATGATTCCAGCAGTTTTTTCAAATTCACGCATGTCTCCAGGGGGTATTCCACCTGAGTTGAGGCCTATTATAGGGGGTAGTATAGGCAGACTGCTGAATAGCAAATGCAAGGAGTTAGCAGATGGAATCAACCGTCCAAAAACCATCCACATCGACGCGTGATGAGCGCCAGTGGGCAATGCTGTGTCATATGAGTGCCATGCTGATGTATTTGACGGTGATAGGTGGTTTTATTGGGCCACTAATCCTTTGGCTACTAAAGCGCGATGAGATGCCGCTGGTCGCTGACCAAGGGCGCGAGACGCTTAACTTTCAAATTACCGTCCTCGTATCGCTTGTAGGTGCTGCGGTACTGATGCTTGTAGCCATTGGTATCCCCATTTTTATCGGGATTATTGTTTATCACTTTGCCTACACAATAATTGCGTCCGTCAAGGCAAGCGAAGGCGTCGCATATCGATACCCATTTTGCTGGCGTCCGATTAACTGATCAAAGCTTAGTGTTTGCGGTAGTAGTCTGGGTAGTCGCTGCTTAATCCCTTAAAGCGGCGATGAATCCACCAGTATTGATCTGGCATTGCCCTGATCTGCCGTTCAATAACGGCATGGTATTCGAGAGTATCTGCCACAGGATCAGGGCCTGGCCAACGAGAGAAGGCGGGTTGTATTGTGGCGTGCCATCCTTTGGTCCCAGGTAGGCGCTCGGTAGAGTAGTAAAGCACGGTGGCACCAGTCATTGCTGCGAGGCGCGGGGTGAACACATTGGTTGCTGTTGAATAGCCAAAGAATGGCACCATGACGGCGCCTTTCTTCCGGTAGCTTTGATCGGTGGCATACCAGACGATCTCATTGCGCCGTAGCGCTCCTATCATCCCACGCACATCATCTTGCTGGATGGCGCTGCGAGCGTTGCGTGCAAAACTGCCACCGGATACTGCGGCGAGTAAGGCATTCTTAAGCGGCCGGTATAGAACATTGATGGGCGTATGTTGATTTAAGATCCGGGCGCCGATTTGCAGGGTTGTGAAATGTGCCGTGAGTACGATCACACCTTTGCCGCGCGCGAGCGCTGCACTTAAGTGCTCAGTGCCTTCTAACGTCGACAGCGCGGTAATGCGCGCGCGCGTGCTCCACCATGTCATGGCAGATTCCAATAAGCCAATACCTAGGCTCTCAAAATGGCGCAGTAGGAGGGTATGGCGTTGTTGGTCATTTAGATCTGGTAGACACAAAGCCATATTAGTGCGTGCAATGTGTTGGTACGGTAGCGGCAACAACCAAGCCATGCGGCCGATGCCGCGTCCAACGGCCAGAACGGCGCCGAAGGGCAGTTTTACAGTGACCCATAGCAGACCAAGGCCTAGCCAGGTTGGCCAGTAGCGAGGGGCAAGAAACTTCAAATTGGATCCATCCCGACAAAAGACTCGACCAAGGGGGGTGTTAAGGTGACGTATCTACCATAAAGCTTGACCGGATTTCCCGCTGCGCGCCATACTATAGCCATGATTACTTCTGTCAAAACGCGCGGTGCAGCCGTTTCCCTGCCAAATTGCCGTTGGTGGTGGCGCCCCCAATACGGGGTGGGCGCTTAGAGTCATGGTGTAATCAGACCAAACCGACTCGAATGTAAACCCATCTCCGACTAACCGGGGATGGGTTTTTTAATGCCCGCTCCCCGCCAAATTGACCGAGGAGCCTATGCACCCACAGTTTGATATTGCCGCTGACCTAGATACGCCCGTGTCGGCTTTTTTGAAGCTCCGACCATTTAAGCCGCGCTTTCTGCTTGAGAGCGTTGAAGGGGGCGAGCGCGTCGCACGGTACTCGTTTATAGGGTTTGGTGAGTGTCTAAGCGTCCGCCTTGATGATGTTGGACTGCATCTGCAGTTGGCGGGAGCCACGAGCCAAACGCGCCCGCGGCCTGCCGACAGTGCTGAGTTGCTAGCAACGCTACGTTCAGTTTTGACGCAGGCGCCACGGCCGCTGCCAGAAATCTCTGGAATCCCACTCACTGGCGGGCTTGTTGGCGCATCGTCCTACGATCTAGTTCGCTATTTTGAACGTTTGCCAGCGCATTTAGCGCCCGAGAAAGATAGTACTGAGCTGTGCTATCTCGCCCCACAGTCTTTTTTAGTGTTTGATCACGTGACGCGTGGCATTGCCTTACTGCATTCCGGCCCCGAAGCCGAGCGCCTGGCATTACGCCGCGAGATTGTGCGGGCACTGCGTGGAGGGCTACCTACCCCAGCTTCATCAGCCCGAGTCGCACTTCCGACAGCGAGCTTATCTCGCGACGCTTATGTGTCTGGCGTGAAGCGCATAAAAGAGCATATTTCTGCGGGTGATGTGTACCAATTAGTGCTGTCCTCACGTTTTGAGGGCGAATGTGAATTAGATCCATTTGAAGCTTATCGTGCGTTGCGGCTGATTAATCCATCGCCTTACATGATTTACTGTGAGCTTGGTGCTGAAACGCTTGTTGGCTCATCTCCCGAAGCATTAGTGCGCCTACATGGTGGGCACGCCCAATTAAGACCAATTGCCGGCACGCGCGCACGTGGCAGTACGGTTGCCCACGATCAAGCGCTAGAGCAAGAGTTGCTTGCAGATGACAAAGAAAATTCAGAGCATGTGATGCTTGTTGACCTTGCCCGCAATGATCTGGGTCGTGTTGCTACGGCGGGCTCTGTACACGTAGATCCTTACCGCACTATTGAGCGCTATAGCCATGTCATGCATATGGTCAGTGGTGTTGAAGGGTTGCTTGCCCCAGGATGCGATGCTTTTGACCTGTTTGCCGCGGCCTTTCCTGCTGGAACATTAGTCGGCGCGCCCAAAGTACGTGCAATGGAAATAATTGATGAGCTCGAGCCTGTGAGGCGAGGTTTCTATGGCGGTACCTATGGATATTTTGGTCACGGGGGCGATATGGATCATGCGATCACGATTCGCACCATGATTTTCAAAAATGGCCGTTATCGTTATCAAGCGGGTGCAGGCATTGTTGCTGATAGTGTGCCAGACGCTGAGTATGCTGAGGTGATTGCCAAAAGCGCGGTGATGCGCCGTGCGCTTGAACTCGCTGTTGAAGGATTATGAAATGACTAGCCCGCTAAAGAAAAATGCCAAAGCGACTTCAGCAACACGCTTGTTGCTAATTGATAACTATGATTCGTTTACTTATAACCTTGTTCAGGCATTTCTAGTGCTAGGTGCTGAGGTGCTTGTTTTTCGTAACGATGCACTTGAGTTGGCTGCAGCAGATGCTTTGCAACCGACACACTTATGTATTTCGCCGGGACCTGGAACACCTAAAGACGCTGGCACCTCGATGGCGATGATTAAACACTTTGCTGGGCGTATTCCTGTATTGGGAGTGTGTTTGGGACATCAGTCAATCACAGAAGCATTTGGCGGAACAGTCGTGCGTAATTTTCGCTTGATGCATGGCAAGACCTCGCTCATTACTCACGAAAATTGTGGTGTTTTCGCGGGGCTGCCGCAGCCACTCGAAGTTGGTCGATATCACTCTTTAATAGCCGATCAGGCCTCTTTTCCGTCCGTCCTTGAGATTACAGCGCGCACACCTGAGGGGGAGATCATGGGTTTGAGGCATTCGACCCTGATGGTTGAGGGAGTGCAGTTTCACCCTGAAAGCATTCTTACCCCAGCGGGGCCACAGTTGTTAGCGAATTTCCTAAGCTTGTCCGGGGGCACGCGCTCTTGAGTGCAGACGTGTCCCTAACCGCAGCGCTCACGCAGCTTATGAGTGGCACGTCGCTTGCTGAAAAAGAGGCCTATAGTCTGCTGCTGGCTTTGACTGATGAGCGACAGCCAGCGGCTATCGTGGCGGCTATTTTGACTGCCCTGCAGATCAAGGGAGTACGCGCTGCGGAGTTGCGTGGCTTCGCCAATGCGATGCGTGCTCTTGCGCATGTACCGAAATTGCCAGATGTAGGGCCGACGGTTGATATTGTCGGTACTGGTGGGGACAGCGCCGGCACATTTAATTTGTCGACCGGGGCCGCGTTACTTGCGGCTGCCGCAGGCGCGAAGGTTGTTAAACACGGAAATCGTTCAGTCTCTAGTCGGTCGGGGAGCGCTGATCTATTGCAAGCGCTGGGCTTGCCGGTGCCGCTTGATGCCAGTGCTGTTGCCTTGTGCTTACAAGAGCTAGGCTTTACGTTCCTGTATGCACCGATGTATCACCCCGCAATGCGCGCCATTGCTCCCGTGCGTGCAGCACTCGGCATCCGAACGGTGTTTAATGTTCTGGGGCCACTGACAAATCCCACAGCGCCGCCGTTTCATGTGATTGGCGCCTATTCCTCCACGGTCGCACGTCTAATGGCGGATGCCGTATTAGGGTTGCCGTTTCAACGCACCTTTGTGATCCATGGCGACCCGGGTTGGGATGAGCCATCGCCTGCCGGACCATTTCTACTCCTTGACGTAGCGGACGGTCGCATACGCGAAGAAGTGCGCAGCTGTAGTGATTACGGTCTCCCTAGCTGCCGACCGGAGGATTTGCAGGGCGGCAGCCCAGAGTTTAACGCGGCCGCCCTTCTTGCTGTGTTTCGAGGCAATGACACGGGACCGCATCGCGATGCCCTAATCATGGGCGCGGCACTCGCACTTGAGGTGAGCGGGCTTGAACAGACACCCCGTGCTGCCGCAGCCCGTGCAGCGTCTGCAATTGATACAGGTGCCGCAAGCGCACTGCTTACTCAAATGTCCGCGCTACCTGTACGCCTGGGTGCGCAGTGAGCGCAGATTTCTTAAACAGTATGGCGCATGCCTCGCGTGCTCGTGTTGTGGCAGCGCGCTCTTTAGTATCGGACGATCACTTGCATGCGCGGCTTGAACGCGCCCCAGTGCCCCCACGCCTCCAATTGCAAGGAGGATTTGACCTGATTGCCGAGCTAAAACTACGCTCACCAGCAGCAGGTGTACTAAGCGCGACACACGAAGGTATCGAGAGTCGTGTGCTGCAATATGCACAGGCTGGCGCTGCTGTAGTCTCCGTATTAACGGAGCCGGATCACTTTGATGGCAGCTTGCCGCACCTTGTGCGCGCAGCCACAGTGCTGTCGCCATTAAATGTGCCAGTGATGCGTAAAGACTTCATAACGGACGCCTACCAACTGCTGGAGGCACGCGTTAGCGGGGCGTCAGGCGTACTTTTGATCGTGCGCATGCTAAGACCAGCAGAACTAGAGAAATTGCTCATGCAGGCGCATGCTCTGGGACTTTTTGTGCTCTTGGAAGCCTTTGATGAAATGGACATTGAGATCGCAGCAGAGCTTGCTTCAAATTGGGAAGGTGAAAAAAGCGACTGTCTCATCGGCATTAATAGTCGGGACCTTCGCTCTTTGCAGGTCATTCCTGGACGTCTTGAGCAGCTCGCAAGCCGCCTGCCACTTGGCCATCCACGCGTGGCTGAAAGCGGTTTAGTCACAGCCAAAGATGCTGCAAAGCTGAGTGGCACGGGATACACGCTCGCATTAGTGGGCTCAGCGCTGATGTCCAGCGCCGATCCGCTGCGCCTTGCGCAGGACATGATTGCTTGCGGCCGCGCAGCAGCAGTGCATCAGTGAGTATTCAGTAATGCCACTTTGGATCAAAGTCTGTGGCATGACGACGCCTGAAGCCGTCGCAGCAGCAGTTGCCGCTCGCGTTAACGCGATTGGTTTTGTGTTTCATCCCGATTCAGTCCGGAACCTCACTCCGCAACGTGCTGCGGAGCTCGCGGCTCCGATCCCACTGCACATTAAAAAAGTAGCGGTTACGCTGCGGCCAACGCAAGAGCTTATTGATGACATTGCGACACACTTTCCGGCCGATCAGCTGCAAGTCGATCTGGATTACGTCTCTTATATGCAACTACCTGAGCACTTTACTTTACTGCCCGTTGTGCGATCAGGTCGTGTGGGCGATCTGTTGCCATCACAACGATTCTTGTTCGAAGGTGCGCATAGTGGTGTCGGACAGCGAGCTGACTGGTATGAGGCGCAGACTTTGGCAGCCCGCGGTGAGCTAATTTTAGCGGGGGGTCTTGATATACATGTGGTTCAGCAGGCAGTGGAGTTTGTGCGGCCTTTTGGCGTGGACGTCTCAAGTGGTATTGAGATAAAAGCAGGCATCAAAGACCCAAGCCTGATTATGAGATTTGTTGAGGCAGCGCGTGGCGCGGCTTTAAGTAATGAATGATATGCGCGAAGGCGCGGAGGCAAGATTAATGCAGATTTCAACCCCAAACTCCTCGAGAGAAGTTCTCCTCGAGCGAGAAATCGCCAGAGAGTTTCCTGATACAAAGGGCCGCTATGGCCTTTTTGGTGGCGCATATGTTCCAGAAACGCTGGTGCCGGCCCTTGATCGACTAAGTGCAGGGATTGCACGGTGGTTACATGACGTGGATTTTATTGCCGAACTGAACGATCAGCTTGCAACCTGGGTAGGTCGACCGACGCCGTTAACATATGCTCCATCACTGTCGCGATTGTGGGGTGCCGAGGTTTATTTGAAGCGTGAGGATCTAGCACACACCGGGGCCCACAAAATCAATAACGCTATAGGACAGGTATTATTGGCAAAGCGTCTCGGCGCAAAGCGCATTGTGGCCGAGACAGGCGCCGGGCAGCATGGTGTTGCAAGCGCGGCGGCGTGCTCGCGCCTCGGATTGCCATGCACGGTTTATATGGGCGCGATTGACTGCGAGCGGCAGGCGCCCAACGTGGGTCGCATGAAGTTGTTAGGCGCGACGGTTGTTCCAGTAACAGGCGGGGATCAAACACTACGGGCTGCGATCGATGAGGCTTTGCGCGACTGGGTCGCGGACCCAACCGATACCTATTACCTGCTGGGTTCTGCTGTGGGGCCTCATCCGTATCCGTATTTAGCGCGCGAGTTACAGTCGGTGATAGGGCGGGAGACGCGTGCCCAAGTAATTAAACAAACCGGTGGTTTACCGGACGCTGTGTTCGCTTGTGTTGGCGGCGGTTCAAATTCCATCGGTATGTTCTATCCATTTATCGCTGATACTGACGTCAAACTCATCGGAGTCGAAGCTGGAGGTCGCGGGAATGCGCTCGGTGATCACTCAGCGACTTTGTCCCTAGGGACACCGGGAGTGCTGCAAGGCTGCTACTCTATGTTGCTACAAGACGCTAATGGCCAAATACAGGAGACTCATTCTGTGTCGGCGGGTCTTGATTATCCCGGAGTCGGACCAGAGCATGCGTTTTTGCAGAGCGTGGGACGTGTGACATACGAAGCGGTAACGGATGACGATGCGCTGAAAGCGCTGTCAGAATGCTGCAAAGCGGAAGGCATTATCGCTGCAATCGAAACAGCGCACGCGTTTTGTGGTGCGAGTCGTTGGGCTAAGACAAATCCCGGTAGTCGCATCGTCATTTGTTTATCGGGTCGCGGTGACAAAGATATGCCAACTCTGCAAAAAACATTGTTAAAAGGGATGTTGTGATGCGCGCACAAAACAATGGCGATCTACTGACGGGACACGAGCGCATCGCGCAGGCAATCGCTGCGGCAGCCCACCGAAAAGAGCCCGCGATTGTTGCGTTCTTGACTGCAGGCTTTCCGATTAAGGATCAGTTTATAAAAAATCTGATGCTGGTCGCGCTTAACGCTGATGTGGTCGAAATCGGTGTGCCATTCACTGATCCTATGGCTGATGGTATGACTATACAGCGAGCGAGTCACGCGGCCCTTGCTCAGGGGGTCTCACTGCCGTGGATTTTGGCTGAGCTCAGCACTCTTTCGACCAAGCTATCGGCGCCGCTTATCCTCATGAGTTATTTAAATCCTCTATTGGCATTCGGGCTTGAGCGCCTACCAGCCGCGGCGCTCGCAGCCGGAGTCGCAGGATTTATCGTCCCTGACTTGCCTCACGAGGAAAGTGAGACCTTGCGTGCAGCCTTGCAAGCAAAGGGTATCGCACTGATACAAATGGTGACTCCGGTCACTCCACCGGCGCGACTCAAAGCGCTGTGTGAGTCAGCAGAAGGATTTATTTACGCGGTGACTATGACTGGGACAACGGGTAAGGCCGTGACAAGCGTCCCAGATAGTGTCGTCAGCTATCTACAGAGCGTTAAAGTGCATGCTCGTGTACCGGTCTGTGCTGGATTCGGGATTCGTGATCGAGCGCAGGTCAAGCGTTTACAGCCATACGTCGATGGAGTGATTGTGGGTTCAGCGCTCGTTGAGGTGCTTGAAACGGGTGGGGACGCAGCTGCTTTTCTGAAAAACCTACATGTTGCAGATTAGAAAGTAGCTGGGTGTGCTGTCGTTAGCGGCGTAGCAGTAGATAGCCGCCAGCTAGCGCAAGCAGTACGGCGCCCGCTTCCCACGGCTCACCACCGACGCCGATCCATAGCCCGCCAAGCAATAATAGGGTGCAGGCTACGATAGTTGAGTCACGTCGCCGCCCGCTTGCGCGGACCTCTGCTTTGAGTGCGATGGTCGAATCGCTCTCACTAGGCATCATGTTTCGTCGGCTCTGTGCTTCCAGCACAAAGCGTCTAATTAGTAGCGGTGCGCTTCGCAAGGTATCGATGAGCTCTGGTAGGTGCTGACGCCCTTCCTTAACTAGGCTCCTCAGACTCGTTCGTTCTGCGCTCCATGTGCGCAGCAATGGCTGTGCCGTCTTCCAAAGATCGAGCTCTGGATACAGCTCGCGACCTAGACCTTCGATGTTCAACAGCGTCTTTTGCAGTAGAACGAGTTGCGGCTGTACCTCCATACGGAAGCGCCTTGCTGTCTCAAACAGTCTTAGCAGCACTACACCGAAAGAAATTTCTGCAAGCGGCTTATCAAAAATAGGCTCACAGACTGTTCGGACGGCACCCTCTAGTTCTTGCACCCGTGTGCCGGCAGGGACCCAACCGCTTTCGACATGCAATTGGGCAACGCGACGGTAGTCACGGTCAAAAAAAGCGAGGAAGTTTCCGGCGAGATATTCAAGATCTCGTTGATCAAGCGTACCCATGATGCCAAAGTCAACTGCGGCGTAGCGCGGGTTGGCCGGATCGTCCGCTAGTACGAAAATGTTTCCGGGATGCATATCTGCATGGAAAAAGTTGTGCCTGAGCATTTGCGTGAAGAAAATTTCTACGCCATTTTCCGCCAGCTTCTTAAAATCGACGTTCAGCGCACGTAGGCGCGCGGTATCACTAATTTGCACGCCATAGATCCGCTCCATCACAAGTACATTAGTGCGGCAGAAATCAAAATGTACCTCAGGAACATACAGCAGCGCACTTCCGGCGAAATTCCGTCGCAGCTGGGCAGCATTCCCAGCTTCGCGCATCAAATCCAGTTCGTCCATGATCGTTGTGTCATATTCGGCTACCACTGCAACTGGCCGCAAGCGTTCTGCATCTGGTACATACCGAACAGCGAGCCGTGCAAGTGCATATAACACATCGAGGTCGCGCCGAATGATTTGCCGCATGCCAGGGCGGAGCACCTTCACAATCACTTCCCGACCATCTTTTAAGCATGCAGTATGGACCTGAGCAATTGATGCCGCGGCAAGTGGCTCAGTATCAAAGCGAGAAAAATAATGACTGACGGATTCTCCGAGTGCATCTTCGATAGCAGTGCGCGCAACGTCGTTACTAAAAGCAGGTACCCGATCTTGTAGTTTCGCGAGCTCGTCTGCGATGTCGAGCGGCAGTAGATCGCGACGTGTGGATAGGGCTTGTCCAAATTTTATGAATATCGGCCCTAGTTCTTCGCATACTAGTCGTAGCCGCTCACCACGAGATGCGTTACGTCGTCGCTCAAACCATGTCGAGATCTGTAGAAAATATAAGAATCGTAGTGGGCGGTATAGGTGCGTATTTACTACGAGCTCATCCAGGCCATGACGTACCAACACACGCTGAATTTGCAATAAGCGAATCGCAACTCGCAGGCTCTTCATACGTTCTGTGTCCTGTGAGCGAAGCGTTTTTCGAGGTGCTCTAAACGAGCAGCTGCGCGGTCTACATCTTCACGAATATGATCTACTGCTGTGAGCCAGCCATCAATTTCGGGTTCCGGAACAAGATCGCGACTTTCTTCGGTTAGGTATTCGCTGATATTGCGAGACAACGCACTCGTTGCACGTTGTAGCCAATTCAAGCTTTCGCTAGCAAAGTGGGACACATAATATGCAGGCGTATCACCAATGATGCGGGCAAGTTCGGCCTCCACGTCAGGTTTCGCGTGCTGCAAGAGCTTATCGAAGGCTTGCGCGATCTCGGCGTCCCCAGTAATTGTGATTCCAGAGGAGCCGAGTTGAGTCGTGCGCTGCCCAGTGAGCAGTTTGATCAGAGCAAATGGGGCGCCATTCACAAGGGCATCAGCAGGCTCGTCGTCGCTTAAGACCTTAAGCTGTGTGTCACAAACGACGAGGCGTAGGCGCAGTAGCGAGCCTGTAGTCGGACCCATAAGTTGTAGAGCAAAGCTACGACCATTGAGTTCATTCATGAGCGACCGTGCGGGTGTGGATGCCGCGACGGAACGATTGAGGAGAGCTTCAAATGGTGCGATGAGTGCAGTAGTGCGCATATCAGTAACGCCAGCCACGATGCAAAGCCACAATGCCGCCCGTCAGGTTGTGGTAACGGCAGCCTTCAAATCCGGCAGCTTCCATCATGCCTTGCAGGGTGGACTGATCCGGGAACATTCGGATTGACTCCGCAAGATATTTGTAACTGTCAGCATCGTTAGCGATGAAGCGTCCTAATGAGGGCAAAATATTAAAAGAGTAAGCATCGTAGATCGGTTTGAGCAAGGGGACGGTTGGTTTTGAAAACTCCAGAATAAGCAGTTGACCCCCTGGTTTTAAAGCCCGATACATTGATCGGAGCGCGGCGTTTTTGTCGGTCACGTTGCGCAAGCCAAAGCCAATCGTAATGCAATGAAAGCTTTGGTCTTTAAAGGGTAGGCGCTCTGCATTAGCTAGTACGCAATCAACGCCCGTAGCGATACCGGAATCGAGTAACCGATCACGGCCCTGCTCTAGCATGGCGGCGTTGATATCCGAAAGCACGACCCGTCCTGTCGTTCCAACTTGCTGGGCAAGGCCTAAAGTGATATCTCCTGTGCCGCCTGCCACATCTAAGGCGCACTGGCCAAGTCGTAGTCCGGTCTGACTTAAGGTGAAACGCTTCCACAATCGATGGACGCCAAATGACATCAAGTCATTCATGACGTCATAGCGGCCGGCAACGGAATCAAAAACCGCGCGAACCCGGTCCGCTTTCAGCGCGGCTGGTACTTGCTCATAGCCAAAATCGACGGTGTCGGCTGGCACTGGTTTGTCGGCAGGGGCTGACATGGCGCTCACAGGGGGGTCCAAAGACTGCAGAGTGTACCGCTCGGGCGGCCATCTCGCATCGCAGTCAGGCGACTTCAGTCATGCAAATTGTGCTTGCATGAGACGGCTCTGGGGGCGGTGGGCTTGTCAGAGGGCCTATTTTACGGGCTGCTTGTCGGCCCAGGAGAGGTGCGCGTGGTGGCGCTGGCTGCTCTGGTGGTAGGCGCACCGGTCAACTTGAGAAAATCACGCAGTAACGGAGTAAAAAGTTCGGTTTCGGTCAAAAAAGCATCGTGGCCGTAGGGGGAGTGAAGTTCTACGAGTGTCGTCGCAATTCCCGCCCCGCGTAGGGCGGTAGCGATGTCCCGCTGCTGCGCAAGCGGAAACAGTGTGTCCTCGTGTACACCAATCACAAGGCAGTGCTCTAGGCGCAGTTTGGCGACGGCTTGAGACAGGTGCGCGGTCCCCGTGTCATGCAGAGTTTGTTCAGGAGTTTTGCCGTGTACGCTAAAGTCGAATAAATCCATGGCCCTCGATAGGTACCAGTACGCCCATGGATCAAACTGTGCGGCAAATTTGTCCGCCAAATGATCTAGCCAATGCTCTACTTCAAATTGAGTACCCGATAAGCGTCCTGCCGAGGGTTCTGTTTGATCGCGGCCAAAGCGTTTGCTGAGTAGCTCACCGCCTACATAACTGAGTACACCCACTTTGCGTGCAAAGCGCATGGCGTTGGTGACAGACGCGGGATCACCACCCTGCCGTAGTGCGGTGCCGACAATTTCGCGCTGCAGGCTACGTGTAGCAATTGCGGACGTGCTAGCGTTAAGGGCTCCAGAAATAGTCACCAAGCGTTTGGCTGCGCCCGGAAAGAGCACAGCATGGGCGAGCGCTGTCATGCCGCCGAGAGAGGCGCCAATGACGGCGTAGAGTTGTGTGATGCCAAGTGCACGGACTGCCGCCTGCCCCGCACTAGCAATGTCTTCAACTCGTAATTCTGGGAACGTCGCACCATACTTAACTCCAGTTGCTGGATCGATAGATGCAGGTCCAGTCGAGCCGAAGCAGCTGCCAAGCGAGTTAACACAAATGACGCACAGCTGATCTAAATCAAGCCCCTTATCTTTGCCGATCATATGCTCCCACCAACCTGGGGAAGAATCGTTTGGGTGTGCGGCAGCATGTGCGGATGCGGATAAACCCGTGAACAGGAGTACGGCGTTATCTCGGCGCGTGTTTAACGCGCCGTAGATCTCCACTCCGGCCTCTGCACCAATCAGGGTGCCCCCGGCCGTCAGGCGAAACGGACTCGGCAGCGGCAGGTGGCGGGCTGCACAGTGATTTTCGGGTGGATGGGCGCTCATGTCGCAATTTTCCGCCCTTCGGGCGGGCATGGCCACGCGGCCGCTAGAACCGTTTGTTATGAGGTCATGCCAAGTGGCTGCAGTACGGGTTCGCGTACCGCGCTAGGCTTGGCACCCTCAAAGGGCTAAATAACGTAGGGTAGAGTCATGATTTACGACAATATTCTTCAAACCATTGGCCGCACGCCAATTGTGCGGATTAATCGACTCGCACCGGCGCACGTTACGATGTATGCGAAGGTGGAGTACTTCAATCCAGGCGGCTCAGTTAAAGATCGACTGGCCATCGGCATCATCGAAGACGCTGAACGCCGCGGATTACTCAAGCCAGGTCAGACCGTCGTGGAAGCGACTTCAGGCAATACGGGCATCGCGCTTGCGATGGTCTGTGCTGCGAAGGGCTATCCATTCGTGGCCGTGATGGTCGAGACCTTTTCTATCGAGCGCCGCAAAATCATGCGCGCCTTTGGAGCCAAAGTCATTTTAACGCCCGCTGCAGAGCGTGGGACCGGCATGGTGGCGAAAGCGGAAGAGTTAGCTAAGAAACATGGCTGGTTTCTGACTCGTCAGTTTGAAAACGAAGCGAATCCCGCGTATCACCGCCAGACGACCGGCCCAGAGATCTTGCTCGATTTTGCAGGACGTCGACTCGATTACTTTGTTTCAGGATGGGGCACTGGTGGCACGATGACCGGCGCCGGCCAGGTGCTTAAAGCTGCGCGTCCCGATCTTAAGGTCATCACGACGGAGCCTGCTACTGCGCCGTTGCTCGCAGGCGGGGAATTCAAGCCGCACAAAATCCAGGGCTGGACGCCAAATTTCATACCAGCGGTGCTAGATCGGTCGGTGTTTGATGACAACGTGCCGGTGACGGATGAGGAATCTATTGCTACTGCCAAGTTGCTTGCTCAAAAAGAAGGGCTGTTTGTTGGCATATCATGCGGCGCCACGTTTGCGGCCGCTCTCAAAGTTGCTGAGAAAGCAGCTCCCGGGAGTGTGATTTTGGCGATGTTGCCCGATACGGGTGAGCGCTATCTTTCAACGCCGCTGTTTGAGGGCGTTGCGGAAGGCTCAGACCCCGAGCCGACCTGAGGCAGCTAGGATATCTTTGGCGTCACGGCGGGTTTACGGACGTAACCGATCCCGTCGAGACGCTCGAGATAACGCGCCCACTTTTGCGTTTGAGTGTCGCCAAGCTCGCGCAAAAAATCCCATGAGTACAGGCCAGTGTTATGGCCATCATCAAACACGAGCCGCACTGCGTAGTGACCGATTGGCTCTATGCGTAATATCTGTACGTTTTCCTTAGCTATCTGAAGCACGTCCTGACCAGGTCCGTGCCCTTGAACTTCTGCGGATGGCGAATGCGTACGCAATAGCTCAAAGCTATAGCTGTACGTTCTGCCATCACTAAAGGTGACTTCGAGTAGGCGGGAACGCTGCCGTAGCTTGATGGCTGTAGGCGGGGCAATCGATGCTTTCAGTACCATAGGGGCCGAACTATGCCATGAATGAAGGCAGACTATCGCGCCAGATTTCCAAGAATGCCAGATTTATCCTGTTCACATGGGCAGCCGCACAATTAATGATCTCGACTGCCTAAGGGATAGCTTGGAAAATCTCGGCATCTTTCCTAGGCTTTGTCGATGCGCCTCTTGGCACGTGGATGTGACTGATCATACACGCGGGCTAAATGCTGAAAATCAAGATGGGTATAAACCTGTGTGGTGGAAATGTTGGCGTGTCCCAAAAGTTCCTGAACGCCACGTAAATCTTGGCTTGATTCCAGTAGATGCGTCGCAAACGAATGTCTAAATAAATGCGGATAGACTTTGACATCAATACCCTGGAGTCGCGCCCAGCGGGTGACATAGCGCTGCACTGTGCGCGCGCTCAAGCGTTTTCCGGTCGACCCTACAAATAGTGCGGTAGTGGGTTGGTGCAGCACTGTACTCCGTACGGTGAGCCAACTATTCAGGGCTTTAATTGCGTGCGCACCGACTGGAACGATGCGAGTTTTTGATCCCTTGCCAAGGACGCGCACTGTGCGATCGCCCAGATCCAGATTTGCAAGATCGAGTCCAACAAGTTCAGCAAGCCGCAGTCCACTGGAGTAGAACAGCTCCATGATGGCGCGGTCGCGTAGCATCGAAAATTCCGATAGCTGTGCGGGGCTGTTTGTGGCGGCCGAGTTATTGCTCGCGAGTAATCTACTCATGCGATCAACGTCAAGAGCGGCAGGAAGCCGCTTTGCGGCTTTCGGCGCGCGCACGTCGCTTGTTGGATTCGCTTTTAGGGTGCCTTCCCGGATACAAAATCCGCATAAGCCTCGTAGCGCCGAAAGCTGTCTTTGAATAGAGCGGGGACTTAAGCCTGCGCGATGTGAAGCGGCAGCGAACTGCCGCACCATATGCTGATCGATAGATGCCAAGCTACTAATATTGCTCGTCTTGCACCAGCGTGTGAAGGCCGCTATGTCACGGGAATAACTGATAGTGGTGTGTTTGCTTAGGCGCCGCTCAATAGCAAGCATATTGAGCCAACGATCGATAAGGTTGGTGTCCTCTATATTCCAGTGCTCCGTGACGGTCGCGTTAGCATCACGAGTAACAGTGCTCTGCTTTGGCCTGTGGGCTGAGCGAGGCACGAGCGGCTTAGCCCGATTCACCTGGTGTCGCGTCAATCGCCGTTGCGATTAAATCACCAATGCGCGACAGGAAATCTGTACTCATCGCTGGATTGAAGTGATCTGCATTCACCGATGCGATAGCAAGTAGGGCGGGTTTTGTGCGCGTACCCATCGGGACTAGCGCTACAGAGCCCACGCTTGTCGCATCGTTAGGAAACAGAAACTCTCGCTGGGAGTCGCGGATGCGGCCACAGCGTGGCTTACCCGCTGTGAACAGCGTATCAAAAGACTGCAGAGCAGGGTCAGCTGCATCTAGAATTTTAAGATAACGCTCTTTAAGCGCCTTGAGTTCTTTAGACGGCGCCGTTAGTACGATGACGAACTCGTGTGCCGCAAAATCTTCACGCAATGCGGCCTCAATCACGCTCAGACGCGCTTGGGCAGATTGAGCTTTAATCAAACGCTTTGCAAGGCCATGTATTTTTGTAGCAAGCCCGTCATTTGTCCGACCATTATCGAGAAGTGTTGTGAGGCGTAGCTCAATATCTTTGCTGCGTTCTCTGAGAATGTCGACTTGGCGTTCAACAAGCGAAACCGTAGAGCTGTCGCCGCGAGCATGAGGCACCTTTAACTGGGCGAGTAGCGCCGGATGGCGCTCAAAAAAATCAGGATGCTGGCTCAAAAAGTGCGCGACAGTTTCTTCATCAGTGCTAGTAACATCACTTTTTGGGAGAGGCTTATTCATAAGTCGACGTGTCCTGTGTAAACGATCGCGGTGGGTCCCGTCAGCCAGATTGGTTGATTAGAGCCTAGCCACTCAACATTGAGCCGGCCACCCGGTAGATCGACTATAACTTCTTTTTCGAGCCAGCCACGTCGCTGTCCGACGGCAACTGCGCCGCAGGCTCCAGTGCCGCAGGCGAGGGTTTCGCCAACACCGCGCTCGTATACGCGCAGCTTAATATGTTTTGGTGAGACAATTTCCATAAATTCAACATTGGTGCGGCGTGGAAAAAGAGGATGGTTTTCTATCGCCGGGCCGATGGTGTCTACGGCCGCAGACGCAACCGAATCGACGCGGATGACGGCGTGGGGGTTGCCAATGGAGACCGCACCGAATTGGATTTCAGTGCCGATGCATGTCAGGGCGTAACTGTCAGCAGCATGCTCGGCTAAAAAAGGGACCTGGGCAGGCTCAAAGTTTGGTATGCCCATGGCGACACAGACCATTGAATCTGATTTGAGGCGTGCGCGGATAAGACCGGCAGGGCTGCCTAGGGTGATCTCTGTGTTAGCTAGGCCTAAGCGATGGCCCATGAGCGCGGCAACACAGCGAGCGCCATTGCCGCATTGCTCGACTTCGGCCCCATCAGCATTAAATATCTGATAAAACGCCACGGTGTCTGGGGTCCGTGGTTTGGACAACACGAGCGCTTGATCGAAGCCAATACCGGTGTGTCGATGAGCTAACGCGCGCAGGGCCTCAGCATGGGGGATGCCCTCTGTGGGACTTGCGTCAAACACCACAAAGTCGTTGCCTAGACCATGCATTTTGACGAAATCAAGCCGCATGCGTGCATCATAACGCGTGTGCTATCGATGTGCTGATAAGGATGGAGGGTCTATGCGAGTTATAGCGTATCAATGGCTGCGGTTCGGTTTACTGACCATCCTCTGTTTTGGACTGCCGAGCATGGCTGTTGCCGCGCCGGCCGCGGCTCAAGCCGTGGCACATTTGAGTGTTTCTACAGATTCGGCAGCAGCTCAGGCGGCATTTGATCGCGGGCTGACACTAATTTATGCCTACGACGCGGCTGAGGCTGCACAAGCGTTTTCTGAAGCGGCAACATTGGACCCGGGACTCGCCATGGCTTGGTGGGGCGTGGCGCTTGCGAATGGCGCAGATATCAATACGCCACCTGATACAGCGCGTAATCAAGTGGCGGCGCGCGCCTTGCAGATGGCTGCGGGGCTTATCGGCCAACGTTCGTCAGCCCAGGAGCGGGACTACATTGCCGCTCTGACGGCACGCTATAGCCTGAGCGACAAGCCGGATTTTTCGCGCTTGGCCGTTGCCTACCGAACGCGTATGCGCGCATTGGCGCACCGCTATGCTGACGATCCGAATGCGATTGCGCTATACGGTGCATCAATCATGGATTTGCGACCCTGGCGGCTGTGGCAAGTGAATGGTATCCCAGTCACTGATACAGCAGAGTTAGTGTCGCTACTTGAGGCTGGACTTGCACGCTTTCCTGAGCATTTAGGCCTTTTGCACTTCTATATACATGCGGTTGAGGCAGGTCCACACCCAGAACGCGCGCTGTTTGCAGCTCATCGCTTGCGGTCAAGCCACTTTGAGGGTGCCGCGTCACATCTGATCCATATGCCTGCGCATATTTATTTGCGGGTGGGGGATTGGCGTGCCGCTATTGAGAGTAATGAGCATGCATCACATGAGGCGTTGCATTTTCGGCAAGTAACCGATGCGAGCGTAACTCGCGCCTGCTCACATTGCCGAGACTTTTTGAGTTACGCGTACACCATGCAGGGGCAGTACAGCGCAGCGGTTGCTGCGGCAGATGATTTTGCGGCCATTGAAGGGGACATTTCTAATCAGATCAGCGTGTTGCTACGATTCCGTCGTTTTGACGAGTTGTTGGCGATCCCAGAGCCGTCCTTGCGGCCATTAGGTGACGGACGCAATCCCCATGCAGTGCGAGCACATTGGCACTATGCGCGTGGTATGTCTTTTTACGCACGGCACGATCTTAAATCAGCTACGACCGAGCTGGCGGCCCTGACAACAGAGGTGGGGATGCTTAACTCTCCAATTAGTTTTAGCCAGACCCGTCCAGATATTCCGGCAGTGTATGAAAAAGTAAGTGCTGCTGTTGATGCGGCTCTAGCGCGTATTGATCTTGCCTTGTTGCAGGGGCGCGTAGCGCTTGCTCGTGGCGACATCACACTTGCCATTGCTAAATTCCGTGCTGCAGTGGCACTACAGGACGGCGCTCAGTACAGCGAGCCACCGGTGTTTTATTACCCAGTGCGAGAAACTTACGCTGCTGCATTGCTCAAGGTAGGTCGGCGCCGCGATGCGGAGCGTGTCTTGGCCGCGTTGTTGCAAAAAACACCACACGACCGACCAGCTCTACAGGCCTTAGCCGCTCTGGCGTCGGCGCGCGGCGAGCTAGCGACAGTGGCCTCGCTGCGTACCGAGATGGAGGTCCTTGACCAAGGAGCGCAGGAGCCCCTGGAATTTGAATATTTTTAAATCACGCAGTAGATAGACGGTATTTTGCATCTATGTTTTGCTGCGCGGTGGCGAGGCAGGTAGGATGGCGTTCCTACCGAAGGCCCGATGACCCCTATGAACGCCGTACCCCGCATTGGTTTTGTCAGCTTAGGCTGCCCTAAGGCGCTCGTTGATTCCGAGCGAATCTTGACGCAATTGCGTGCCGAAGGCTATGAAGTTTCACCCACTTACGAGCATGCGGATCTGGTGGTTGTTAACACTTGTGGGTTCATTGATGATGCGGTGCATGAGTCGCTTGACACAATCGGTGAGGCGCTCGCACACAATGGCAAGGTGGTCGTTACTGGGTGTTTAGGAGCTAAGCCGGAGATGATCCTTGCCCGGCACCCGAGCGTGCTTGGTATTACTGGCCCACACGCGTATGAAGAAGTGATGGGGCACGTGCATGCGCATCTGCCTCGTCCACACGATCCCTATTTAGACTTGGTCCCGCCGCAGGGAATCCGTCTTACCCCGCGTCATTATGCTTATGTGAAGATTTCGGAAGGCTGCAACCATCGCTGCAGTTTCTGCATTATCCCATCTATGCGCGGGAATCTCGTCAGTCGGCCAATTACCCACGTACTCAATGAGGGTATTCGATTGCTCAACGCCGGTGTGCGTGAACTACTCGTGATCTCTCAAGACACCAGTGCTTATGGCGTGGATGTCAAATACCGTAACGAACAGTGGGGCGATCGTGAAATCGCCACACGGTTTATTGATCTGGCGCGTGAGTTAGGCACGCTTGCAAAAGAGCGAGATGCGTGGACGCGACTGCACTATGTCTATCCGTATCCGCACGTCGATGACGTATTGCCATTAATGAGTGAAGGGCTAGTTTTGCCTTATCTGGACATTCCTTTTCAGCATGGTAGTCCACGTGTCTTAAAATTGATGAAGCGGCCTGCAGCGGCTGAAAACACTTTGAAGCGTATTGCAAGCTGGCGCAAAGACCTGCCAAACATTGCCGTACGCAGCACCTTCATTGTTGGCTTTCCTGGAGAAACAGAAGATGACTTTGCTGTTTTGCTTGATTGGCTGCGTGAAGCAAAGCTTGACCGTGTGGGGTGCTTTAAATATTCGCCAGTGGATGGGGCCACCGCTAACCTATTACCTGATCCAGTGCCTGAGCCTGTTAAAGACGAGCGATGGCAGCGATTTATGGAAGTTGCTGCGGAGATTAGCGCGGCACGTCTCAAGGGTCGTGTGGGCACAACGACACGTGTGCTGATTGATGAAATACAGTCTAAAGGTAAGACGAACGTTGCCATCGCACGCAGTTATGCTGAGGCCCCTGAAATTGATGGGCACATTGTTGTTAAAACACCAGGCAAAGCTCAGGTTGGCAGCTTTATGGACGTAAAAATTACGGCAGCCGGCACATACGATTTGACCGCAAAGCCAGTTTAAAATCTCGATCGCGCTTTTTATATGCTTGCGCGTATACCAAGCTGCAGATCTTTATACTGCGGGGAAAACCCCAGCTCTCGCTGAATTCGCACTGAACTGACTTGGCGTGCTTCAGCCATAAATGACCACGTTTCTGTACTAACAGCGGCTTGTACCTCGGCTCGGCTACGCAGCGGAGGTTTTGGTAGACCGAGTATGTCGGCAACCATTTCAAAATACACCGTGCTACTAATGGAATTACCGTCCGTGACGTTAAATATCTGCCCTGCCGCATGTGGGGAAGAGCCCAGTAGTAGCAGCGCACTGACTAAATCATCCACATGAATGCGATTTCCAATGCTTGCTTCTTCGTGACAAATTAATGGCGTCCCACGAAGAATTCGCTCTATAGGCAAGCGCTTAGGTCCATAGATGCCAGGTACGCGTGCAATCACTAGCTCGGTGGTGCGCGAGGCACACCACGTCCTTAGTATCTGTTCCGCAGCAACGCGGCGCTTTGCGCGCGCAGATAACGGCTGCACAGGCGTCTTTTCATCAACGGCCGCGCCATCAGTGTTGCCGTAGACGCCGGTGCTGCTGACATAGACTATACGCAGCGAATGTGCGTGCGTACCCTCCAGTAGTGCTAAGAAGCGTTCCAGTCGTGAATCCCCCTCGCCATCCCTCGCTGGGGGGACCAGATAATAAATCACCAAGGATGCGGTTCCTGCATCGACTAGGGCATCTAAAAAAACCTCGACCGAGGGAGTTGACACTACCGGAGTCGCATCCAAGTTCATGGTATGTGCATCGATGCCGCATGCTATGGCCTCTGCAGTGCCCTGCGCGGAGCCGTTAAATGCAAGGGTAGGTCCCGCAGCGCGCAGCCGTACGGCAAGTCGAGTGCCGGTATAGCCACACCCCGCAATCACAGAGGCTGATGGCGTGTGCATAGCGCATTCTAAGCCAAATACAGGCACACTGTGCTCCCCATGCGTGTTGTGCTACTTCCTCAAAGCCGTTCGATCGAGTTGCTGCCTGGCAGGACCATACTCGATGCGGCACTTGCCGCCGGCGTCAATTTGCCACATAGCTGCAAAGGTGGCGGCTGCGGCTCATGCCGTGCCCGTTTGATTTCAGGGTCAGTGTCTTACCCTAGAGGAACCCCCCTGGGTTTGAGCCAAAGCGAAGTCGATCAAGGGCACGTTTTGTTATGCCAAGCGCATGCTACTAGCGATCTGACGGTTGAGGCGCGCGAGATCCGACACGTAACCGATGTGCAGATTAAGTCATTGCCATGTCGCATTGAACGGTTGGAGCGCTGGGCCCCGGATGTGATGGGGGTTTATTTAAGGCTCCCTGTGATTGAAGATTTTATGTTTCGGGCAGGTCAGTATTTGGATGTGATGCAGAAGGACTTGCGTCGTCGTAGTTTTTCAATCGCGTCTCCCCCGCATGATGCGGGGCTGCTTGAGTTGCATATACGCAAGGTCACGGGCGGCGGGTTTACATCGGCCGTGTTTGAGCAGTACGCCCCCGGCACTTTGCTACGAATTGAGGGGCCATTAGGTCAGTTTACGTATCGTGAGCCCGAAGACGATGCAGCCCGCCCCGCAATACTGATTGCAGGGGGTACGGGGTTCGCTCCGATCAAGTCCCTCTTGCGGCACGCCTTAGAGACAGGAACCTCTAGGATACTGACGGTGTACTGGGGTGCGCGCGAACGTGTCGATCTATATCAGGATGAATGGTTGCGCGATCAGCAACGACGCTTTAAGAACTTGCAGTATGTGCCGGTGCTGTCTGCGCCAGCTGCGCAAGAGTCATTACAGTTGCGGACTGGGAACGTACATACGGCAGTGTTAGAAGATTTTGCTGATCTGTCAGGGCATGATGTGTATGCAGCAGGTCCGCCAGCGCTGATCCAAGCGCTACAAAGTTCTTTGCCTGCGCGCGGCTTGGCATACGAGCGCTTTTATTTTGATTCGTTTGACTATGCCCCAGATTCTCAGCGACCTTAAGATACTCCTAAGTCCACGACTCACTGGGTGCCCTGTCGCCACTGCGTCAGGGCCTGCAGTAGACTGTCGTCATCAGGCGCCGCTGACGTGATTAAAGGTCCTGTGAGCCCAATCTGTCGTGCGGCTGAGGCGATGCGCGCACTGCCGGCGAGTAGCGTGGCATTCGTCAGTAGTGCGCGGCCTTTCGGTGTGAGTATCTCAAACAAGCATCTGAGCAGATCTGGGCTGGTTGCAGTGATCACGTCGATCGCGCCTTTTTCCCAGAGCGCTTCAACCGCGTCAACAGCCCCCACAATCGGGCGGCTGCAATGACGGTCGTACACCTGTGCATAACTAATGCTAGCGCCGCGAGCGCTTAGTTCGTCAGCAAGCGCTTCACGGCCACTATCGCCACGAACTATCAAAATCCGTTGTCCCTCAACATGGGCGAGTTCTGGCGCTGCCAATAGGCTTTCACTGTTAAAGCCACTCGCTGGGACCAATGACACTCGAAATCCAGCATGGTTAAGTGCGTGGGCAGTGGCAGGACCGACAGCCGCGAGCTTCAGGTCTCGCCGCCCATCTAGGAGCTGCACACCAAAGCGTACCGCGTTACTGCTGATGAAAATGATCCACTGAAAGCGATCGATAGGGCCTAAGGCCGCACGTTGTGCGGCACGATCCGCCCGCGGGCGTAGTTCCATCGCAGGGAGCAGATAGACATTTGCACTGAGGTCCGCAAGACGTCGGGCGAGCGAGGCCGCTTGCGGTTCAGGCCGCGTGACGAGTACGCCGAGACCCGCAAGGTTGCTCACGGTTACTCAGCCATGCCCCGCAAACTAGCGAGCAGGTTGCCGGCTCCCGCGGTGAGCAGCTGATCTGCGAGCGTACGACCGAGCAAAGCGCTGTCGTGCGCAGATCCCGTCAGAGACTGTCGAAAAATCTGGCTGCCATCCGGAGCGCCCACGAATCCTTCGATCGTCAATGAGCCATCCGATAAAGTGGCATACCCCCCGATTGGTGATTGGCAACTACCGCCTAAGCGCGCAGCGAACGCGCGCTCTGCATCCAAGCACTGCCGGGTAGGTTCGTGGTTCAAAGGTGCAAGCAGTGCGAGTAAGTCAGGTTCGGTGCGGCACTCGATGCCCACGATGCCTTGGCCAACGGCAGGTAATGACAATTTGATGTCTAGATATTCTGTGATCCGTGACTCAAGGCCAAGGCGTATTAAGCCGGCGGCGGCAAGAATAATTGCATCGTAGTCGCCGGCATCGAGTTTCTTAAGGCGCGTATCCACATTGCCGCGCAATGGCTGCACCGACAGATCGGCACGATACGCGCGCAGTCCACATTGTCTGCGTTGACTCGAGGTTCCGATGCGAGCCCCTTGTGCTAAGTCTGCGATTCTTGCTGCGGTCTTTGAGAGGAATGCATCACGGGGGTCTGCCCGAGGCAGCACGGCAGCGATGCCAAAACCCTCTGGAAGTTCGCCTGGGACGTCCTTCATAGAGTGGACGGCGAGGTCCGCGCGTTTTTCTTCGATAGCGACCTCGAGTTCTTTAATAAATAGTCCCTTGCCGCCAATGGCGGCTAAGGGGCGGTCCAGTATGCGATCCCCCTGCGTCACTACGGGCACCAGACTTACGGTTAGCTTTGGGTGCGCCGCACGCAATAAGGTGGCGACGTGTTCAGCCTGCCAGAGGGCTAGGAGGCTTTTGCGGGTAGCGATGCGCAGGTGTTGCATGAGTTCATTTTGCCATGGGCCCTAGGTGAGGGGGCATCGGCAGTCAAAATGGACAAGGCAGGCGTGTCACTCATCGCAGTCGTCGCGTTTTTGAAGAAACATTAAAATACGCGAAAATCGTTAAAAAGCTTCTAAAATCTCACAAAGTCTAAAAACTTCTTTAAAAATCACGATTTCGGATCGAATAGAGCTGTCTTTAGGCGGAAAATGGTCGAAATATCATCGTCGCCAAAACCGCCTTCAATCAGCTGGGCGTAGTGAGCGAGGGTTGTTTCGATTACTGAGAGCGTAACGCCGTGGCGTGCTGCCATTTGGCGGCAGATCTTGAGGTCCTTGTCGTGTAACCGAACCCGAAAGCCTGCCGGGAAATGGTCTTTCGCCATGAATGGCGCCCGATTGACGAAGTACCAAGATGAGCCCGCTCCTTTGCCGAGTGTCTCGATGACTTTATCCAGTGGCAGCTGCTCGGCTTGCGCAAAAGCCATTGCTTCGGCGACAGCCTGAATGATGCCGGCGCACATGATCTGATTGGTGGCTTTAGTTGACTGCCCAAAGCCGGTAGGTCCCATGTGAGTGACCGCGCGGCCTATGGCATCCAATATGGGTTTTGCGCGGGCAAAGGCCTCAGCTGAGCCGCCGCACATGATGGCAAGGGCTGCATCGCGTGCGCCCTCAACGCCGCCACTCACAGGGCAATCCAAAAACGCGGCCCCTAAGGGCCTTAGTTGCGCCTCGGCGCGCCTTGCGGTGTCTGCCGATACGGTGGAGCAATCGATCACTAAGAGCCCTGGGCGTGCAGCTGGCATGATGGCATCAATGACGCTCAGGACGTCCGCATCTGCTGAGACACACAGAATAATGGCATCGACCTTGGCGGCAAGCTCTGCAGGGTTTGCGTAGGCGATGGTGTCAATCTCAAGCGCGAGTGCTTGTGCCTTTTGGGCGGTACGATTTGTCACGCCAGCAAGGAACCCTGCGCGCTTGAGATTGCGTGCCATGTGGGCACCCATGGCACCAAGGCCAATAAATCCTGTTTGCACGACAGCTCCCCTAGCGACTTGTGAATGATTAGCGAGCTTATATCGCTATGATTTATGCCGCAGTATGGCAAGTCAGGCGCGGCGTTGCTACGGCAGATGCAACTGCCATGGGGCGTGGGCCGCGTGCGTGAGGGCTTGCCAGGAACGTTAAGTAGCGCCGCGTGTGCCTTCCATACTTAACGTGACGCGCAGGCTTCCTCGACCTCGGCTTTTGCATTGACGCGCGCGGCATCAATTTCTGCATCCGAGAGGAATGTCTGAGTTTTATCCATGCCTTCGCGGTAGATGTGCCGAGAATGAATGTAACGGTCGTAGCGCTCTTTCGCGATCTGGCAATTATCTGCCTGCGCGGCCTGCACATCCTCTTCAACTTGGCGCTTGATCTCAGCGGAGGGCGCCTTGGCGCCGGCGGGGCGAGGCTGGTTTGTGCGTGCTGGCGCGCTTTGCATGCTCACTGGCGGCGCGCTTGCGGAGCTGCTGTCCATCAGGCCGACACCGTTGTGGCCACTCATGTTGGTTTCAACGGCTAGTAACTTGCCATCGCTCGGTGGTGGCTTGTCGGTGTAATGAATCGCCCCGTCTTTGTCAGACCACTTGTAAACAGACCCTTCGGCGTGTGCCGTTAGGCTGGCGCATAGCAGCAGAGCTGCGAGGCTGTACAGACCAAGCCAGTGTGCGGCGGTAACGTGATGACGTGTGTTTTTCATACCCAACTCCTTCTCGTCTACCCAAGCTTAGGCAGATTCAGACGTAGAATCTAGTGTGCGCCGCCTCAATAGCCGACCAAGTGATGGCCGTCACAGTCTTAACTACCACTTGTGGTAGGACCTGCGGCCACAGCCACGCAGACTGCGCTGCTTCGGCTCGTCAATCAAGCGTATTGCTGGACCAGCCGACTTGCGCGAGCTCCTGTAGCAACTGCGGCAATGTCTTGGCCGATAGTTTATCCATGATGCGCCGGCGATGTGCCTCTACCGTCCGTTTGGTAATGCCCAGATTGGCTGCGATGACTGCGTAGTGAGTTCCTGCCACAATTTGGTGCAGTACCTGTGTCTCGCGCAGCGTGAGCTTGCTAAGACGCCCTGCCACGAGGGCTCTGGCATGGGTCTTGGCAAGCTGGGCCTGTGACAGACGGATGGCATGGTTGATGCTATCGAGCAGTGGCTGTTCTCTGGCAGGTTTAATTCCATAATTCACAGCGCCGCGTTTGATCAGGGACACGGCAGTATCAATATCGCCATGTGACACGCTGAAGATGACGGCCAAAGGCGAGTTTAGAGCGTGTAAGTGGGCGTAGAGCGCACCGCCGCTCATGCCTCGTAACGCGGTATCAAGGATCAAACAGCCAGCCGTGCGTGGATCAACGTGTTTTAAAAAGCTTTCTGCATCCGCGTGAGTTTCAACCTGATAGCCTAAGGGTTGTAGCAAGCGGCAATAGCTTTCCCGTGCAGAGGCGCTGCTATCCACTACATGCACAGGTGTTGCTTGAGTCGTGATCATTGCCTTTGTGCCAATCAGCGATAGCTGATACTGCGTTGAATTTAGCTAAGCCACATCAGCAATTACCCGATAGGTATTTGCACAAGACGTAAAGATGTTTCGCGCTAGACGGCCAAAAAAAAGGCAGACCGCAGCCTGCCTCAAGGGGGTTCAAAGTCATACAAACTTTCGAATCAGCAGTTTCCTTAAGAGCTATTTAATGGCGTCTAAACGCACGTGGCTCTACACAGCTTCGGCACCGGTCTCCCCAGTTCTGATGCGTACGGCTTGCTCCATTGGCACCACAAAAATCTTGCCGTCACCTATCTTTCCAGTGCGCGCAATATTGGTGATCGCCTCAACCACCTCGTCGCAGATGGAGCTGTCGACCGCCAGTTCAATTTTCACTTTTGGTACGAAATCAACGCGATATTCGGCACCACGATAGAGTTCTGTGTGGCCACGTTGTCGGCCAAAGCCGGATACTTCAGTGACTGTGATGCCTTGCACGCCTAGGTCCGCGACCGCTTGGCGCACTTCGTCGAGCTTGAATGGCTTGATGATGGCGATGATCAATTTCAACCGATCTTCCTTTCAGCGCGACACCGCCGACCATGGGCTTGTAGGGTGCATGGCCCGCATTCCTGCCCGATACACAACACATTGCAGTTTTCATGCCAAGCAGAAATACCTATATTAATCAAACTGTTATATATTTAGATCATCGCTAATAAGGATGTGGCTTGCTCCAATTGAGTGCGCGCACCCATCATGAATGGCGGCGCCTGGTCTTATTTGGTGCGTAGGGGCGGGGCCTGTTGGGCATGCGCATTCCGCTACACTGCACAGGTGCTACTGTTTAATTTAAGAGTGAGACAGCCATGACGAACGGTTTCGATCCACGTTTTTTTGATGAAATGGCCAAGCGTTTGGCTGATGTGATGCCGCCACAAATGACAGCGCTGAAAGACGGGATCGAAGCGAATTTTCGTAGCGTGCTACAAGCCGGGCTTGCCAAACTGGATTTAGTTTCGCGCCAGGAATTTGACGTGCAGGCTGCTGTTTTGGCGCGTACGCGCGAGAAGCTCGGCGCGCTGGATGCGCGCCTTGCAGATCTCGAAAAAGAACTGGGCCGTTAAAACCGCGACAGCACTAGACGCCGTTGGTATGACTTACTGACTGCTTTTGACCAGATAATCGACAGTCTCTTTGATCAGTGCATCGGGTAGATCCGATCGCCCGCCTTTCATCGGCATGACGCCGGCTTTGCCTTGAAAGCCCTTCAGCGCATGTTCATAGAGCGTGTTTTTACCTTGAGCGATGCGTACTGCCCATGCGGCGTGATCCCCCATTTTTGGGGCTCCGGCAATGCCGGCGCCATGGCATGCGCTACACACGGCTTTGTAGGTCGCTTCGCCATTAGCAGGAATCGGTAGCGCCGCCATGGCTGCCGTGGGCTCAGCTGACTTGGCGCTTACTGCTAGTGCACTGTTATCTTTGCCAGCAACTGCAACCTGGCCCACTGGTGCGAGGCGCTCTGCAACATGCGCTTCGACCATGGAGTCTGTTTGGGCCCGATTATTTTCAAAAGGGACTCCCACGGAACGCGCGAAAATGAATATCCCAATCGCAATAGCGATCAAGAGTCCGAGAACGATGCTGAACATATTGAAAAAGTGATCGTCGTTCTTGCTCACGAGTAGTTCCTAAGGCAGTTTTTGCAGGGTCCAAGTATAGCTGTTACTGGGTAGGGGCCGAAAGTGGTCAGTTGGACGCCTCTTCTTGACTACCTGTAGAATCAGCCCCGCAAAGCGCCCGTAGCTCAGCTGGATAGAGTGACGGTCTCCGAAGCCGTAGGTCGTGGGTTCGAATCCCGCCGGGCGCACCATTTTCAACGCGATGGATCAGTAACCTGCCTGATGCGTGAGGCGCTTGCGGGCTAGGCTTGCCCGTGGGTTGGCGTTAGATAGCGCGTTTCAGTCCACTTAATTTAGCGTTGGGCTCCCTCTAAACGCAAATGGTTTGAATGTAATGGGAATGGTCCTTGCTAACTGTTATGAGTTAAACGATGCTACCGTAAATCTGCGGGTTGAAGACGTGTGCAATGCGCGTAACTTGAGCCTGAGTTTCAATTTCACCAAAAACATAAGTTTGGTAGATTCAGTACTGTTAAGGATTGCTAGGCTTTTTTGCGCCCGTAGCTCAGCTGGATAGAGTACTTGGCTTCGAACCAAGTGGTCGGAGGTTCGAATCCTTCCGGGCGCACCATTTCGCTAAGGACGTTTTTACACTTTCTCGTGTAACCAGATTTTTATCAGCGATTGGTGTGGGACATCGCATGCATTGGCTGTTGCTTTGATGGGTTTCAACAAGTGCTGCGGTAGGCGCAGCGATATTGTTTGCATTAATGGCTTAAGTTTGGGAAATACGACGCGCTGCGCCTTACTCCACTCGATGTAGTCGCTCGAGTCGCGCACTTCCAACAACGCTCGCTCTTCCGCCTCGTTAGCAAATGTCGTATGTTGATATTCACTGGGCAAGTGTTCGCCGAACATCTCAATCTGGTGCATGTGCTCGTGAAGGATCGTGACGATGCCAACGCCGCCATCGTCAAGCAGCTTCCAGTAGATGTAGTGCTTTTCGTATCGGCAGACGTATCCGGTGACACCAAGTTCTGCAGGGATTTTCCGCCAAGGGATACGTCGCTCAGCGATTGCGTCAAACTGTTCGAAGAGCCCCATTGACTCGCACGTTTAACGTCAACGGTTTGGACATCATCTTAAGTCCCCTACAGGTGTCTTCATTTTAGGAAATATTCTTCACAAAACAAGTTAAAGGGACCGGTATTTGGCCTCTCCTGCAAAACCTGACATGATTTCGTGCTGGAATGTCGACGTCCCCCTCAGTACTTGATGGCTTATTGGAGTGGTTATGTCAGCACTACTGTCCGCGCGTCGTTTAATTAGTTCCGGATCGAGCTTTGAGGAGGACATCGGCTACTCCAGAGCAGTAGTGCAGGGCGACTGGATATTTGTATCGGGTACGACTGGCTATAACTACCAAAGCATGAGCCTGCCAGAGGGCTTGTTAGCTCAAGCAGAACAAGCTTTAGCGAATATTGAATCCGCTTTGCATTCGGCCGGCGGCAGGCTAAGTGACGTCGTGCGCGTGACTTATATTTTACCGAATGCTACTGAATTTGCCGAGTGCTGGCCGATACTTAAGAAGGCTTTTGGTGGGATCCGTCCAGCCGCGACGATGATCAGTGCCGGTCTTGCTGATCCTAAAATGAAAATCGAGATTGAGGTAACCGCATTAACTACGAGCCGAACCTAGTCGGTAATGCCTAGGCTCATTTCGGTGTCAGCGCATTTTTAAATACCGTGGCATCTGTAGACCCTCTGTGATAGATCGTGGAGATACGGTTGAAGTTGAGCAAAGCGGTAGTTGCCGTTCTTGAAACCATCGCGGCGGCTGACAGCGTGTGAGTACTACAAAGCCATGGGGATTTGGGTGCGCCGCAAGTCTCGCGTTTCCAGAAATGCATGGTATGCCGTTACGTTAGAAAATTCACTTAGCTGAGGAAGCGGTCGCGGAACTCAGTGGGTGAGAGGATAGGAAATGTGTCAGCTGCTCAGGGGCACTACGGGTTGCTTGAGTGCCTCGTTAAGATTGCTGAGCAATCACTACGCGCGGCGATAGCTCATGCCAAGATCTCGGGCAGCTTGGCTTAAGGAACCGGTGAGTGCCATTGCCTCGGCCAAGGCAATCTCGCCAGGGCCAAAGGCGCACACGCCGCTGAGCTAATTTCGGATCCGGACCGAAACGGTGCCCATGATTTCTTCCCGTGCCGGGATCTTAGCGTCTTCCGCGGCGAGGCGCATGCGCTACGGCGGTAACTCCATTGCGATATAGTCTAACCAACATAACGGTAGACGGAATGTGACCATGGGTCAGTGGAATCGCCTAAAAATTGTCCTTATTGGCTTCGTATTCGCCAGCGCATCCGTCGCGGTCACGCCTAAGCCGGTGATCGTGACCGTTTTTGCGGCGGCATCACTGACAGAGGCCGTTGGGCAACTGGCGGCGGCTTATGAAAAAGACAGTGGCATCGCTATTAAGACATCATTTGCATCGAGCGGCATGCTGGCACGCCAGATTGAAGCTGGCGCACCGGCAGATATTTTTATTTCAGCAGACATGGCGTGGATGGATGAACTTGAGAAACACAAACGGCTCGTCAGTGGTAGTCGTCGGCCACTGCTCTTGAATCGACTGGTATTGGTAGCACCAGCTGACAGTGCGATCAAGCTAAAGCTTGAACCGCATGTTCGAATCGTCTCGGCATTAAATGGCGGGCGCCTTGCACTTGCCGAGCCCGACACCGTTCCTGCCGGTCGCTACGCGCGTGTTGCGTTTACATCGTTGGAAGTATGGAAAGATCTTGAGCCAAACATCCTTCGTGCCGAGGATGTGCGCGCGGCGCTTGCTTGGGTCGCTCGAGGAGAAGCTCCGCTTGGGGTTGTTTACGCGACCGATGCAAAAGTCGAGCCGCGGGTGCGGGTCGTTGATATGTTTCCGGTCTCGAGCTACCCACCAATCATTTATCCAATTGCGCAGGTTATAGGCGCATCGCGCTCAGCGGCTGGTTTCGCAGCCTATCTTGAGTCAGCGGCGGCACGCACGGTGTTCACCAAATACGGGTTCGACATCCCATAAGCGGCTGTGTCGTGCCGACTATGCATGCGCGGTGCCAAACCGTGGTTTGGTTAGTGCTTGTGCTCGGATGCGGCTAAATCGTTGATCAGTTGAATGAGCTGCGGCTCACCGCCTGCTGAACCCACGTCGGCCGTGTACTTGCCATTGACGATAATGGCGGGCACTCCTGCAACTCTGTAGCGCTTTGTCAGGTCTTCGGCTCGATGCATCTTACTTTCCACCGAGAAAGACCGGTATGTCCGATCAAAATCAGCATCGGATATGCCATGCTCTTTTAGGAATGCGCGCTGGAGTTGCTCGGTTTTGACTGGATCCTGATCGACAAGATAATGGCCGTTGTCATGAATCTCGTGAAAAACGACCGCATGCAGTTCATCTAACTTCCCAAGTGCTTCTAGCGTGTAGAAAAGGCGCGCATGGCCCTGATGAACCGGGCTACCCCACATCACAGGGATGCGCACGAATTCCACATAGGCGGGCTTGTGTTTGCGCCACTCTTCGAGTGTTGGATCAAAATGAAAGCAGTGACCACAGGCGTACCAAAAGACCTCGACTACTTCGACCTTGTCGACAGCAGCCGCAGTCGGTTGGGCGGCGGCGAGAGTTGTGTAGTTTTTCCCTTCAATCCAGTGTGAGGGAATGGGCGTGCTGACCGCTGGAGCATTGGCGGCCACTGCCGCTGCAATAGGCGAAAGCCCCGACGGCAAGCTATCAATGCTTTCATCAGCGTCGCTTTCATCAGCAAGCCCGACGGCGCGTTCATTGCTGGTTAAGCGATTCGCGCCAGCATTTAAGCTAACCGCCGTTGATGACTCGGCATGACGCGCTATTTTGCTCGCTGTATTACTAGCGTGATGGCCGCAGGCAGCTAGCGCTAGTAGCAATGCGACTGCCAAGGCCCCCCGCACTGCGTACACGGGATGTGATGGGCGTTGCTTGTTCATGAAGGTGGTCATCGTTATCTGCACTCAGCGGAGGCCTTGCAAATACGCGGCCAAGGCCTTCATGTCCGCATCCGACAGACGTAGAGCAATCGTCTGCATGATCTGTGCATTGGCTGGTGGCTGTTGCCCGTTTGCAGCAACATACCGAGCGTTGGCAGCATAATTTTTCAGCTGGTTGACCACGTAACCTGACTGCTGAGAACGAATCTGCGGCCAATGTGCGGGACCATTGCCGCGACCGTTAGGGCCGTGGCAACCAAGGCAGCCGGGAATACTGCGTGTTGTGTCTCCGCCGCGGTACAGTTTTTCACCTGCCTGCCAAAGATCAGCATTTGCCTCAAGGCCCGCGGGGGTTTGTTGCTCAAAGTACGCACCTAAATCCGCCATGTCCTCGTTGCTTAACGCCATCGCCATCGGCGCCATGACTGGAGCTACCCGCACGCCTGCTTTGAGTAAAGCGAGCTGCTCACTGATATAGCCGTGGTGCTGGCCTGCGAGGCTAGGCCACTCTGGATTGACGCTATTGCCCGTCGCACCATGGCACGCGCCGCAGACGGCCGCTTTGGTGGCGCCCGCAGCGGCGTCTCCCTTTGCTGGCGGTTCGGCTGCGATAGCAGTGGCGAATAAACTGAAACTGGCAAGTGAGGCGCTCAATGTGAGCGCGACGATTCGACTCTTCATATATGTGGCTAAGCTCCGTTGATGACCGTGTGGGCCTGTTAGACTCAAACTTCCGCACACGCCTCATAAGATTCTACACGATGTCGGCTTTCCCCCACGCCAAGTACCTGCAAGGTGCCCATGAGGTCACCCAATTCGTCCCGGACACTGGGGTGGAGGTCGCTTTTGCTGGGCGGTCCAATAGCGGTAAGTCGAGCGCGATCAATGCCCTGACCCAGCGCCATGGACTGGCTAAGACCTCAAAAACACCTGGTCAGACGCAGTTGATCAACTTTTTTGAGCTTGAGCCCGAGCGGCGGCTGGTCGACCTGCCCGGCTATGGCTTTGCCAAGGTACCGCGGCCGCTACGTGAGCACTGGAAGCGACTCCTAGAGGGGTATTTTCAGTCGCGGGAGTCGTTGACGGCCTTGTTTGTGGTCATGGACGCGCGCCGGCCGTTAGGGGAGCAGGACTGGCAAATGATTCGTTACGCCGCTAGCCGGGGCAGACGGGTTCATTTGTTGCTGACCAAAGCGGATAAATTGAGCCGTAACGAGGCGGTGGTGACATTGGCGCGAGTTCGGCGCGAGGCGCTTGGGGTGGCCACGGCGCAGTTATTTTCTGCGACTGCTAAGACAGGGGTGGATGAGGCCAGACGCGAACTACGGGCGTCGATGATAAAAAAACCCGGCGGTGAGAAATTCACCGCCGGGTCAGACTAACCCGGCATTGGGGGACAATATCCGGGTCAACCCGCCTAGGGAGTAGCGGGGAGCGTTCCTACAACGCTCAGTGAATAAGACCCGTGATCGCTGTGAAAGTTCAGTGCCTATGCGTTAAGAACAGTGAATTCCACAGACACGCTTAATGAGACAAAAAAATTAGCTATTTCAGCGTGTTACAGGATTTAATGAGCTTCGTCCCAGTTTTTGCCCACGCCGATATCCACCGTGAGGGGCACGCTTAGCGTCACAGCCTTGCTCATTAGTTCGGCTACGCGCACGCGCACCGCATCAACGGCATCATCCGCAACTTCAAGGACCAGTTCGTCATGGACTTGCATGACCAGACACGCAGGTGCGTGGTCCTTTTCAATCCATATGTCCACTGCGAGCATCGCGCGTTTGATGATGTCTGCAGCCGTCCCTTGCATGGGCGCATTGATGGCGGCGCGCTCAGCATATTGCTGCAGTTGTTTATTGCGGGCCCGTATATCCGGTAAGTACAGTCGGCGTCCCTCCACCGTTTCTACATATCCTTGTTCGCGTGCCAGCGCGCGCGTGTCGTCCATGTATTTGCGCACGCCCGGATATTGTTCAAAGTAGCGATCGATATATCGCTGTGCTGATGTGCGGTCGATATCAAGACGGCTCGCAAGTCCAAACGCTGACATACCATACATGAGCCCGAAATTAATCGCTTTGGCGGCACGGCGCTGATCTTTGGTGACTGTCTCGAGTGTGACACCGAACATCTGGGCTGCAGTGGCTTCATGTACATCAAGACCATCAAAAAAAGCGCGCATGAGACTCGGGTCTTGCGACAGGTGCGCCATGATGCGCAGCTCAATTTGGGAATAGTCGGCGGCCATGAGCAGTTTCCCCGGCGGGGCAATGAATGCTTGGCGGATGCGACGTCCTTCTAGTGTCCGGATAGGAATATTTTGCAGGTTAGGATCTGAGGAGGACAGCCGGCCAGTCGCTGTTACCGCCTGATGATAGGAGGTATGTATGCGGCCCGTGCGGGGATCAATTTGCGTTGGCAGTGCATCTGCATAGGTGCTTTTTAGCTTGGCGAGCCCTCGGTAGTCCAAAATGAGCCGCGGCAAGGCGTGGCTTGTGCTGAGCTCCTCTAGGACGTCTTCGGCAGTTGAAGGCTGACCAGTTGGTGTGCGGCGTACGACTGGGATCTGCAAGGTCTCAAACAGAATGTGCTGTAGTTGCTTCGGTGAATCGAGATTAAAGGGGCTACCGGCGGCCGCATGAGCCGCTTTTTCTAACTCACCGAGACGGTGCCCAAATTCGCTGCTTAAGCTTTTTAGAAAGTCCCTATCAACGAGTACGCCACGGCGTTCCATCCGCTGCAGTACCGGCTGCGTAGGTTGCTCAAGCGTCGTGTAAAGGCTGGCTAGTTTCGGCAGTTTCTCGATTCGCGCCCACAAATAAAGATGCAGCCGCAGTGTGATGTCAGCATCTTCAGCTGCGTAGGGTGCGGCAGTCTCCAGTGGCACTTGATTAAATGTTAGCTGTTTAGCGCCCTTGCCAGCCACATCCTCGAAATGCGTCGTTTTTAATCCTAGGTATTTTTCGGCGACAGAATCCATGTCATGCCGCGAGCCAACGCTGTTCAGTACATACGATTCCAGCATTGAGTCAAAGCGCACACCACGCAGTGTGATGCCATGATTTGCAACGATATGCGTATCAAACTTGGCATGATGACCAATCTTAATGCACTCATCATCTTCGAGCAGGGGCTTTAATTGAGCGAGCACCGCATCGCGGGACAATTGCTCTGGAGCACCAGGATAATCATGTGCAAGCGGTATATAGGCAGCTTCACCTGGGGCTATCGCAAAAGATACGCCGACAATTTCAGCATTCAGATAGTCAAGGCCGGTGGTTTCCGTATCAAACGCAATGATATCGGCATCCCGCAGATTGATGATGAGTGCATTAAGTTGCTCTTGCGTGAGTATCGTTTGATAGTGCGCGGGGTATGCGCTAAGGCTGTCACGCAGTGCGTCGCTCGGTGTTGGAGCTGTGTCGATAAGATCAGCGTTAGGGGGCGATAAACTTCGCGGTCCTTTGTTTGTGCTCGAGTCCGTCGTTACTTCGGTTTGCGGAGATAGCGCGCGCAGCAGGCTATGAAATTCAAATTGCGCGTACAGGTTTTTTAACATCTCAACATTTGGCGGACGCGGGACGAGCGTTGCTGGCGTCTCATTAAGAGGTACGTCGCAGCGTATGGTCGCGAGTTCGCGAGACAGGCTTAACTGGCTTAGATTGTCGCGAAGGCTCTCACCCACTTTGCCTTCTATCTTATCGGCGTTGGCAATGAGTGCATCAACCGTGGCGTATTGATTGAGCCATTTGGCAGCCGTTTTGGGACCTACTTTAGGGACGCCGGGGATGTTATCGGAGCTATCACCAACGAGGGCCAGGTAATCAATGATCTGATGTGGATGGACATCAAATTTCGCTTTAACCCCAGCAGGATCTAGCGTGGTCTGACTCATGGTGTTGATTAAGGTGATTTGTTCGGTCACCAACTGGGCCATATCTTTGTCGCCAGTGGAGATCACAACCCGCATGCCTGCTGCGGCGCCTTGGCGCGCAAGGGTCCCAATCACATCATCGGCTTCTACACCTGTAATACGTAGCAGCGGTAATCCTAAGGCCTCAACTGCTAGGAGCAGAGGTGCAATTTGAGTCTTGAGGTCATCCGGCATCGGTGGCCGATGCGCTTTATATTCTTCGAACAACTCATCGCGGAAGGTGCGTCCCGGGGCGTCAAAGACAATCCCTATGTGGTTTGGGTTGGTTTCGCGCAGGAATTTCTGCAGCATATTCAATACGCCGTAGACCGCGCCCGTCGGTTCACCGCGTGAGTTTGTGAACTGTGGCAGTGCGTGAAAAGCGCGGTACAGATAGGACGAGCCGTCCACAAGATATAGGCACGGCGAATCGCTCATGTCAGTGCGTCACGCCGTCAGAGTTGTCGACTGTTTTTGAAGCCGAGACGGTTATGGGGGCTTTGGGGCTCGGGCGCACTAAAGCACCCTTATGCCCACAGGCGCTGAGTAGTGCGATAGCACATAGTAAGCCGACTGACGTGATGGTCGCTTTGCAGTACTGATATTTGGGTGTGCGCATCGGACAACCTCGTAAAGATGTCTGCAGTATAGCCTTACGGCGCTACCGTGGATTCAAGACGGCAAGCGTTAGCCGAGATACACAAATAAGCCGCGCATCAGCATCGATGATCTCGATCTGCCAGACCTGGCTGCGGCCACCGATGTGCACAGCGCGGGCTGTTCCGGTCACGAGTCCATTGGCAACGCTGCGCAGATGGTTGGCATTAATTTCCTGCCCTACACAGTAGACGGTGGGAAAATCGACGCACAAATTAGCGCCAATGCTACCGAGCGTCTCAGCAAGGGCCACCGACGCGCCCCCGTGCAGTACTCCCATGGGCTGGACAGTCCGATCGTCGACCGGCAGGGTGCCTGAGAGCCAATTATCGCCGAGGGCGGTGATTTCAATGGCCAGATGCTTGGCGAGCCCCGTCCGTAGACCCCGTACATCATCCAAGGTTGTATTGCGGAACCAGATACTCATGGGTCGCGACCTTAACCCTAAATAGTGGCTCGGTCTATGTGCGGTGTCCGGGCATAATCCTCTGGTAACCGTGCGCTGCTCATGTTGGAATAAGCTCTAGTTAAGACATTGTGTGCCTGTAAGGGCATTTAGCCGTAAATTCAGTAGGTTGGTCGCAGATGAGTTACACCGCCCCGGTCTCGCATATCCGTTTTGTTTTGGAAAAAATTGCTGGCTTTCAACAAGTCCGTGCGCTGCCAGCGTTCCGAGACGTCACTCCTGACGTAGTAGAGGCCGTGCTGGAAGGCGCTGGCCGGTTCGCGAGCGACGTGCTT
This sequence comes from uncultured Pseudomonadota bacterium, assembly GCA_903832085.1. Lineage (GTDB taxonomy): Bacteria > Pseudomonadota > Gammaproteobacteria > Steroidobacterales > Steroidobacteraceae > CAIKZZ01. Next base: position 58,783 of record CAIKZZ010000037.1, read on the forward strand.
GATCCTATTAATGCCAGCGGCGACCGAGTGGGCTCCCATGTGACGCCACAGGGCGTGGTTACGCCAGCGGGCTTTAAAGAGGCCTATCAGCGTTTTGTGGATGATGGCTGGAATTCGCTTGGCGGCCCTACCGCCTACGGTGGCCAAGGGATGCCTTTCATATTGCATGCCGCGACCGTTGAGATGTGGGGTGCCGCAAACATGGCGTTTGCCTTGTGTCCAGAACTCGGTAGTGGCGCTATTGCGGCGCTTGAGCAGCATGCTACCCCGGAGCTCCGAGATCGTTTTCTGCCAAAACTTGTTAGTGGCGAATGGACTGGCACCATGTGCCTCACGGAGCCACAGTCAGGCTCTGATCTGTCGACGGTGACCACGCGCGCTGAGCCGCATGGTGACGCGTGGCGTTTGTATGGTCGCAAAATCTACATTACTTGGGGCGAACACGATCTTGCTGCCAATACGATTCATTTAGTGCTGGCGCGGGCGCCTAATGCGCCGACCGGCGTGAAGGGGTTATCGCTGTTTTTAGTCCCACGATTCCGTGTAAACGCTGATGGCTCTGTGGGTGCCGCGAATGACATACGCTGTGTTTCAGTCGAACACAAGATGGGGATTCATGCGAGTCCTACCTGCGTACTTGCAATCGGTGATGGCGAGGGCGCTGAAGGTTATCTTGTAGGTAGTCTGCATCAGGGCTTGCCATGCATGTTCACCATGATGAATTACATGCGTCTTGGTGTTGGGCTGCATGCGCTTGGCATCGCTGAACGGTCTTATCAGATTGCGCGGCGCTATGCTGCTGACCGTGTGCAGGGTCGTAACGCACAAGGGCGGCCAACGGTCATTCTTGGTCACGCTGACGTGCGGCGAATGTTGCTCACGATGAAAGCGCTACTGCAAGCATCAAGGGGGCTCGCTTACACCGCAGCGGCAGCATTGGATGTGGCTCAGTACGGTGACGGCGCAGCGGCAGAGGCAGCGAATGAGCGCGCTGAGTTATTGACACCTATAGTCAAGTCTTGGTGCAGTGATATGGCAATCGAGGTGACGTCCCTCGGTGTGCAAGTGCTCGGTGGCATGGGGTTTGTGGAGGATGCAGGCGCGGCGCAATGTTACCGCGACGTACGCATTACCGCGATCTATGAGGGCACTAACGGTATCCAAGGGCAGGATTTGCTGGGGCGCAAGGTGCTCAGAGATGGCGGTCGAGCGCTTACTCGATTGATCAAAGAGATACATTTGGCGATAGAAGCACTTCCTGCGACCGATCCCCGCATTCAGTCTTTGGGAGCTGCTATGCGGCGTGCGCTGACGAGTCTTGAGGCATCAACGCAGGCGCTGATAGCAGCAGCTCAAGCAGATCCTGCCGTCATCGGTGCGACAGCTGTCAATTATCTGCAGCTGGTCAGTTATGTCTGCGGTGGTTGGCAGTGGATGCTTGCGGTTACCCATGTGCAAGATTCCGAGCTATCTGCCGGAGAAGAGAGCGCTCTTATTGATTGCGGTGCCTTTTATGCCGCGCATATCTTGCCACGCATCTTAACGCATTGTGAAATCTTAAAAAGTGGTGTGGGCATTCTTAATACCACTAACAGTGAGTTCCTGTAGGCATGATGCTTTGCTCATCGTCAAAGCATCCATGGAATGCTGAGGAGATTGCTGCACTGTATGGGCTGGAGCCGATTTTTGAGCCGGGCAACGCGCTTGGTAGTGAGCTCAGCGTGTTTGCTGAGATTAACTGCCCTTATTGTGCCGAAGGCTATGCAACGGCCGTTGATCTAACAGCCGGATCTTCCAGCTATGTGGAGGATTGCCAGATTTGTTGTCAGCCGATGGAGTTGTCGGTTGTTGTCAATACAGATGGCGGGTGTGCCAGAGTTGATGTCCGCCGATTGGATTAGGTTGCGTTGCTAGCGCCGTCCCCCGAGTGGACGCCGCCTAAAGGAACCTCTGATGCGTTTACCATTAAAGAGTCCGTTTACCGGTCTGCTGCTGATTGTGGCTGCTTTTGTGTGCATGCCCTATGCGCATAGCGATGATTTTTCGGCTGAGACGGCTGCTTGGCGTGCGACTCGCGTAGCGGAGCTGACAGACTATTCAGGATGGCTGACGTTGGTGGGGCTTTATTGGTTCAAAGAAGGCAGTAACACCTTTGGCACAGCTCTCTCAAATTCAATAGTGCTCGATAACCCGCAGTTAGATAAGCGAGCCGGCGCCTTTGTGCGCCACGGCAAGTCAGTACACTTTAAGGGCGCGAAGGACACGTGCGTTAAAGCAAATGGCGCTGTTGTTATCGATTTAGAGCTAAAGGCGGATGTCAGTGGGGAACCTACCCAGCTGAGCTGCGGGTCGCTGCGGTTTTATGTCATTGAGCGTGGTAGTCAGGTTGGACTGCGCGTGAAAGACATACTAAGTTCTGCGCGCCGAGCTTTTCGGGGGCTTGATTTTTTTGAGGCGGCTGATAGCTGGAATGTCAGTGCTCGCTTTGAACCCTACCAACCCATGCGTCATATCCCCATTGTGAATGTGCTGGGGATGCAGACTGATATGGACTCGCCAGGCGCGATAGTCTTTGAGCGCGATGGAGCAACATGGCGGCTAGATACTGTGCTTGAAGAGCCGCAAGCTCATGAGCTTTTTATCATGTTTGCTGATGGCACTTCCGGCCGCCAAACCTATGGCGGCGGACGGTTTTTGTATGCACCGTTGCCAGTGGATGGGCGTGTGCAGGTGGATTTCAACAAGGCTCACAATCCACCGTGTGCGTTTACGCCTTTTGCCACATGTCCGTTACCACCGCCTGGTAATCGCATTTCTTTACCGGTTACAGCAGGCGAGCTTAAGTACGCGGGCCACGATCACTAAACGATTACCTGACGGTAAATGTTCGAGGTGGTGTTTAGCTGGTACTCAGCCGAAGGGTCGTCGTTTTTGATATGCCGCCACTCTTTGCAGTGATAGTGACTGTGGTAGCCGTACTACTAGCAGTTCTTCCAGTGCTTTTGAACGTGAGCAACGATGTTGGGGATCCAGATGCCTGACTCAGGGTGCTTGGGCTAAATGACGCAGTCACTGTGCTTGGTAGCCCGCTAATCGTTAACGCTGGTGCTGCGGTCAAAGTTCCTAGGATTGTCGTTGTGACGGTGACCGGCGCTGACGTGGTTCCATGAGGAAAGCTGAAGTTTGAACTGTTAGTGGCGACGCTGAAGCTTGCTGCCGTGATGGTGAGCCTGACCGTGGTTGTTGCAGTCACGCCTCCGCCGGTGCCCGTGATCGTAATTGTTGAGTTACCGGTAGAGGTGCTGGCGGGTACAGTCACCGTCATGCGTAGTCCGCTGCCCACAGTATCGGAATTCGGAATCGCCACTGTGACCCCCGCTGGCTGCCCCTTCGTGCTGAAACTGACGGGTGTATTAAAGCCATTGAGGAATGTTGGTGTGACAGTGATGCTTGTATTGGTCGAGCCTTGTACCATCGACAGCGTCGATGCCGATGGGCTCAATGTGAAGCTTGGTTTTAGCACCGTGAGGGTGATGGTGGTCTGAGCAGTAACTGTGCTTATTGTCAGGCCTGCGCCCTTGATAGTGATCGTGTACGTGCCAGCCGCGGTGCCATTACCCACACTGATGTTGACTGTCCCTGCGCTACCAACAGCTTGGTTGTTCAAAGTGACAGTGGCTGAGATGCCAGTCGAGCTAGTAGCAACGCTCGCGCTCAAATTAACGCCCGTGTCTGTAAATCCAGCAAACGATGTGCTTGTGATCGCAATATTTGTATTGGCGCCGGCGAGCAGTGAGACAGACCCGGGTGTCGCGGTGAGCGTAAAGCCAGGTGTGCCAGCAGGCGGGGAAAGTACGGCAATCAGACTAGCGCCATTTGGGCTACCCCAGCCGGTGGCAAGATCAAAACCAGCCGCTGCGGTGTAATTACCATTGCTCCCGCTGGTCACATCATGCATGGCATTTGCATAACTGTAGTTAGGCGTAGGCGCTAGGGTGCCTAGTCCAAGCTTATAAATCGTGGGATTAATAAAACCGATGCCAGTGGTAGCGCCCGTATTCAGAGCCGCTTGTTGATTGACGAGCGCAAGATACGCAGCCCACATAGGGGCCGCAAAACTCGTGCCACCCCAACCGGTGGAACAGCCATTTTGGTTATAGCAGACGTAAAAATCGAAATTTGCCTCGCCGGCGACGTCTGGTGAGTTGCGGTAAGTAGTGGAGCCCTTGTTGGCGACTGTGATCGCAGGCGTTTGCCATGTCGGGATCAAAATATTATCCGCCTTAAAATATCCGCCCCCACCTGCGCTCCAAGTGCTTTCACTGACCCATGCACCATTGGCATCAGTGATTAAAGCAGTGCCACCCACGACAGTGACGTAGGCATCATCCGCTGGGAAAATGCTCGTTGATTTGGTGGTGTAGGATCCAGAGTCGCCGGCGGCCGTTAGGAAACTTTGCCCTTGTGCCGCCATTTTTTTAAAATAAGGATCGTCCGCAGCGGGGTCAGCAGGGCTCCAACCCCAGGAGCACGATAGTTGTGCATCCACACGGCCAGTAATCGATTTCGGTGGCACCGATGTCATTGCGCTTAATATAGCGGTATCACTGGTAGTACTTACATAGACATTAATCTGCGCAAGTCCTGGAGCCATTCCAATCACTTGGGTCAGGTCAAGTATCTGCTCACTGTCATCGCAGCTAGGCGCATTGCAAGTAAGACTAGACCCATCAACAGAGATGTTATTGATAGGGATGGAATTAGTTTGACCAGTGTTCGTTAGGTAAGTGGTTAGGTCGCTCGTGTTGTAACCATAAAATTCAACTAGCCCAACTGACTGACCAGCACCGGTCAAGGGGCCCGTCCCATAGTACGCACTACGCATATCGCCGCCACAATAAGCGCCGGTGTTTGGGCACGTTCCAGAGGTGACGGCTCGTTTAAAGGTGCTGGCCGGTTTTTTGCGTTTGAGTGGATGTGGGTTCACAAAGTTATCAAGGCCCGATATATGCCATAGCGGCACCGCAAGATCAATTGAGGGCTCTTTGTCGGCGCTATAAAAAATCCGCTGCTCCGTTGGATGCTGATAGTGATTCAGAGTTACATGAAAAACAGACTCAACGATTGCTGCTGGCGCAGCAAGCTGCAGATTCATTGACTGGCGCGATCCGCCAACAACGGTTACGCCACGCGCCTTCATGAATGCAACGAGTACATCGAAGTCTCTTTGTGATGGACCAAAGCGTGCTGAAAATTGCTCAGGGGTTAAAAAGTGATGATAGGACGGACTCTGTGGATCGTAGAGTTGATCCAGTAATTCGGTGAGTCCCGCTTCGTTAACCAGGGGGAGTGTGATGTCAAACTTAACGATTTGAGTGGCGGGCAGTCGATCGATGGGTGCGCTGGCGCCACTCATCACGACTTCTTGTATGTGGCGTGTGTATAGCTCTTGCGCAGTCGCAGGCGTAATGACTGGATGAATGGTAGCGGCCTCGACGTGTAAGGCCACCAAGACAATGATTGTCGCGGCAATGAACCGCGTCACCGATCCCCTCATCCTGTTCATGTTCCCTTCCCTTAATCAACAGTTAGACTGCTCACGATCCATCGTTTAAGGTGACGCGGCAGCTGTATGTAACTGATGGCTGATTATGAACGAACAAAGGCCAAGAACGCTGCCTGCCGTGGTGTTGGTTATGTGACATGCTCCACAGTTCCGTATGGAATTATGTTCAATCAGGTGTGAGGCCTAGGGCTCTGCGCATGGTCCTAATAGTTAGTGCTGTGTGTGCTGCGGTCCGGCGAGGTCGCGAATTAAGATATCCCAGTGCGTGAGTCCTGCGTAGAAGGTATCCACACTGATGCGCTCGTTAAGTCCGTGGGCAAACTCGTCACTGTGCTTCATGAACAGAGCTGACGTGCCGTATGTCGGAATGCCGTAGTTGCGAAATACCGCGCCATCGGTCGCATAAGCGGCCATATCTGGCGCGACGATGGTGCCTGGACGCGTTGAGTTAATGGCATGGGCGACTGCTCTCATCACATCAGGCCGCATTGCAGAGGCATTTGATACGATGGGTTCGTCGACAAACGCGACGCTTACATTTTTTCCCGCGAGTTGCTGCAGAGTTTGTTTAACTTCTTCGGCTCGAGTTCCAGGGAAGATCCGGCAGTTAACGCTAGCGACAGCTGATTGTGGTAGCGCGTTAACTGCGTGGCCCGCGCGCAGCATTGTCGCAACGCAGGTTGTACGCGTTAAGCCAATGAATGCTGGTTCCTTAGCGATTTCAGTTGCGGCTGCCGCGTCATCGGGGTGTGCTGCAAAGGTCAGCATTGCAGATCCGAGTGAACCCGTGGTCACGGTGCCCACCATTTTGAAGTTACCGATAGTCCATTCGTTCCATTTTACGGGGAAGCTGTAATGACGGATGGCTGATATCGCATCAGCAATATCGTAAATGGCATTGTCAAGGCGAGGGCGAGAGCTATGTCCACCAGGGTTTGTGGCGGTGAGCTCATAGGTTACGCTGCTTTTTTCAGCGCCCTGTACATTATAAAAAAGTGGTTTTCCGGTCTCGTCAGAAATGGTGCCGCCACCGCCATCGCCGTTCAATGCAAATTCTGCGTTCATCAAGTCGCGATGGTTCTTGACCATATCCTCAGTTGAGATCTGAGAGGTTTCTTCGTCTCCGCTGAATGCTATTAATAGATCACGGGAGGGTACATATCCTTGACGCTTAAGATGTAAAAAGGTTTCTGTGAGCATAGCAATGTCGCCCTTCATGTCCTGAGCGCCGCGGCCGAAGAAGTAGCCATTCTCCTCGGTCAAGGTGTAAGGATCTCGTACCCAGTCCTCACGGTTGGCTGTGACGACGTCCATGTGCCCCATGAATGCAATGGGTTTGCCGCCCTTGCCGTTACCACGGTAGCGTACGATCAATGAGGCAGTTTCGCCCACAGGCAAAATGTGAATATCCGCTTGTGGGAAGCCGGCAAGACGAAAGCGCTCGGCCAAGTATTCAGCCATCGCTGGAACCTGGCCCTTGCCGATCGAGGTCTGCATTGCAATGATGCTGGCGAAGATTTCCCGTGCTTCCTTGCGGACAGCCTCGTCGGTACCGGCTTGTGGGGGTAGTGTGGCGGCCAAGCTCGCTAAACTGGCTGACATCGCGATCGCAATGGTGATCAAAGAGCGGATAGCACGGCATTTCATGGCAGACTCCCATACGATTGGGCTTAAGGGGCTTTGGTGAACTATATCTGTGTTGCGAGCGTCCCTGTGAATAGCGCTCTATTTAATTTAATTGGTGGTTGTCTGAGCAAGCGATGACATCTTTAAATGACACACTGCGTTCGGCGCTCGAACACGCCTTAGGTTTGGATGGGGTAATGGCGGGCGATGCCATCGGATCTAAGTACCATGTTGATTGGACAGGTAAGGCGCCCTGTAGGCCGGCGCTCCTTCTGCGGCCACGCTCCACCGAGGGGGTGGCACACGCCTTGCGTTTATGCCATGAAGTCTCCCAACCTGTTGTTATACAAGGGGGTTTAACCGGACTTGCCGGTGGCGCGACGCCGCGTCTTGGTGAGTACGCACTGACGCTTGAGCGCTTAACCGGGATTGAGGCGATTGACGTTGATAGCGCCACTATGACGGTGTGTGCAGGTACGACACTGAGTGCCATCCAGGACGCTGCGGCTCAGGCCGGGCTGCAATTTCCGCTGGATCTTGGTGCGCGTGGCTCTTGCACCATCGGTGGCAACCTTGCCACGAACGCCGGCGGTAACCGAGTGATTCGGTATGGGATGGCCCGTGACCTAGTCCTCGGACTCGAGGCGGTACTGGCCGACGGCACCATCGTGTCGTCCATGAATACTGTAATTAAGAACAATACCGGCTACGACCTGAAGAATTTATTCATCGGTTCCGAGGGTACGCTTGGCGTGATTACGCGTGCTGTGTTGCGATTGCACGCAGCCCCTAAGGAGCGACTGACGGCGCTTGTAGCGCTGGCCTCATTTGCACACCTTGTGCAACTGCTGCGGCGAGCACGGGCTGAGTTCGGTGCGTCTTTGGGATCGTTTGAGGTGATGTGGTCCAATTATTACGAATTCGCCGCCGCCCGTGTGCTGAGCGGCCCGCGACAATTTGAGGCCCAGCATCCATTTTATGTGGTGATGGAAATTGAATCACTGTCGCCCGCTGCTGATCGCGACAAGCTCGAAACATGGTTAGCCGCTGCGCTAGATGAGGGGGCGCTTGCCGATGTCATTATTGGCGCTTCGCTTGCTGACAGTGCACGGCTGTGGCGCGTGCGTGATGCCGCAGGTGAGCTCATACCGTCTATAAGTAATCCCGTGTCCTATGATATTTCACTGCCAATTGGCATGATGCAGGAATACTTGATGCAAGTGCAGCGCAGGGCAGCGCCCTTAGTGAATGATCTAGGTGTTCTTATATTTGGACATATCGGTGATGGTAATTTGCATTTGGTCGCAGGTCTTGAAGATTCAGCTAGAGCAGAAGAGCTTGATGAGATTATCTATAGTGCTCTTGCTGGCGCTGGGTCGGTGTCTGCTGAACACGGCATTGGCACGCTGAAACGCGCTTACTTAAAGTACACGCGTACTCCCATGGAGATTGCTTTGATGCGACAAATAAAGACAACTCTCGATCCTTGTAATATTTTAAATCCAGGACGTGTGCTTTGAACCAAAACTCAGATGGTGCCGTGCCAGTAGGTGAGCTGGAGTATGTAGGCTTTTGGTTGAGAGTGTTTGCAGCGTGCATCGATACGATCATTGTGGTTGCTATCGTGAGTGTTGTTGGATCATTTTTTCTGCATTCAACTAATACACTTGACGACATGATGAGCGCCGACATGCTGAGTTTCAAATCAGCTCACTTCGCGCTCGCTATGACACCTACATGGTCTCAGCTAGTCCTGCAGGAATTTTTACCGGCCTTTCTAATCGTTATTTTCTGGCGATATCGCAGTGCCACGCCCGGCAAAATGGTCATTCGTGCACGGATTGTGGATGCAAACACCGGCCTTACCCCATCCACAGGTCAGTTAGTCATTCGCTATTTAGGCTATTACCTGTCCATATTTCCCTTGTGCTTAGGCCTCATGTGGGTCGGCTGGGATTCGCGCAAGCAAGGATGGCACGACAAGATTGCGCGTACGGTGGTGGTTCGCTCCAAGGAGCCACCGGTGCGTCACGTGAGCTTTCCTGGCCAAACCTGATGTTGTCGCTCTATACAATGTGGCGCAGTTCGGCGGCGTACCGAGTCCGCATTGCTTTGCATGTAAAAGGGCTCAGCTATACGAGCATACCCAAAAGCTTTGCTGCTGCTGAGCACAAAGCTGCGGATTACATTGCCGTCAATCCGCAGGGCTTAATTCCATCGCTCGTCGATGATGGGCATGTAATTCCACAGTCGCTCGCGATTATTGAATATTTAGATGAGCGCCATCCGCTGCCGCATCTGCTGCCAAGCAAGGCACTGCAGCGTGCCGAGGTGCGTAGTATGGCGCTCAGTATTGCCTGTGATATACACCCGTTGAACAATCTGCGCGTCCTAAATTACTTGCGTGAGCGCCTAGGGCACGATCAGAACACCGTCGATATGTGGTACCGCCATTGGATCGCAGAAGGGTTTAGTGGGTTTGAGGCCCTTTGCCAGCGGTATAGCGGCGATGGCAAGCATTGTTATGGTGAAGAAATCACTCTTGCTGATGTGTGTCTCGTGCCCCAAGTTGCAAATGCACGTCGTCTTAAGTGCGATCTAAGTCAGTACCCCGCGCTGACAGCAATCGCTCAAGCCCTGGAAGCGCAGCCGGCGTTTATCGCAGCGGCCCCAGATCGACAAGCTGATGCCCCGCAAGAAAAGTGAATATAGAGTTATAGGATCTTTATTATATGACCAAGATGCAGCTGACCACCTTAAGTACGCACGCCTGTTTCAGCGGCGTGATGAGTTTTCATCGCCACGAGTCCAGTGCCACACGCGGCCCTATGCGGTTTTCTGTGTATCTGCCACCGCAGGCACAAGTGGCGCCGGTGCCGGTGCTTTATTATCTTGCGGGACTTACCTGTACGGATGAAACCTTCATGATAAAGGCAGGTGCACAGCGAGTGGCTGCGGAGCTTGGACTTGCGTTGGTAGCCCCAGACACGAGTCCTCGTGAACCGCGGATTTCGGGAGACGACGAGAGTTGGGACTTTGGCATCGCTGCCGGCTTTTACGTCGATGCTACTCAAGATCCGTGGCAATCGCACTACCGTATGTATAGCTATGTGACGCAGGAATTACCGGCACTTGTTGCTGCACATTTTCCGGTGCGCGGTGACGCGCAGGGGATTTTCGGCCACTCGATGGGCGGTCATGGCGCTTTACTTGCGGCTTTTAAAAATCCTGACCAATATCGTTCCGTATCGGCATTTGCTCCCATTGCTGCGCCGAGTCAGTGTCCATGGGGCAGCAAGGCTTTTGGTCGATATTTGGGTCCGAACGTGGACCATTGGTCCGAGTACGATGCGAGTGTTTTGGTTGCACGTAGTCCGCGCAATCGCCCCATATTGATTGACCAGGGCGATGCAGATAAGTTTCTTATCGAGCAGCTAAAGCCCGAGATCTTTGCAGCAGCGGCTAAACGCAGTGGGCAAGAGCTGAACCTGCGGATGCAGCCGGGCTATGACCATGGCTATTACTTTATAGGTACGTTTATGGAAGAGCATCTGCGTTTTCATGCGGCAGAGCTCGCTCGCTAAACGACGACACGCATTGTGTTTATTTTTTGACTAATGCCGTGGCGATGCGCTGATACGCTTCGCGAAATGGGATGCCCTCTGTAACAACTAGGGCATTCGCCTGTTCTGCAGCATGTATTGCAGGATCGATGCGCATTTTTTCTGGGCGGAATATGATTCCATCGAGAGCACTCGGCAAGATCTCGAGCGTGTCAAACGCAAGATCAATTCCGCGGAACAGCGGTGGTTTCAATAGCTGCAGGTCTCGATGATAGCCACTGGTGAGCTTATTAAAAACACCTAGCGCTTCCATGAGGCAGCTATGCGCTGTTGCCGACCGACCGCGCATGAGCTCAAATACATCTGGATTTCGCTTCTGCGGCATGATCGATGAGCCAGTCGTGAATGCAGCTGGTAGATCGATAAAGCCAAATTCTTGTGTATAGAAAACGAGTAAGTCGCTCGCCATGCGACCGATGTCAGTCATGAGTAGCGCGAGCTCAAATAGTACAGTGGCTTCAGCTTTGCCTCGCGACAGCTGCACCGCTGTTACAGGTTCCTGCGTTTCAGCAAAGTCGAGTTCTCGAGTCGTGTTCGAGCGATCGATCGGTAGCCCCGGTGTACCGTAGCCTGCCGCCGAGCCTAGAGGGTTCTTATCGATGCGACGCAGCGATGCATGCAGGCCGAGCGCGTCATCGGTGAGCTCTGCATGAAAACCCTGTGCCCATAGTTCTACACTGCTAGGCATGGCTTGTTGCATGTGGGTGTATCCAGGCAGCAGCACATCTGGGTGGCGGGCTCCCAACGCAGCTAAGTGATCGGTTGCCCGATGAATGGCACTGATGAGTTCCCCCACTGCATCGCGCAGATAGAGTCGTAGAGCTGTCAGCACCTGGTCGTTGCGAGAACGCCCGAGATGGATGCGACCTCCAGTACTGCCGGCTGCAGCAGTGAGTCGTGTTTCGAGGGCCGTCTGACCGTCTTCTTCTTCTAGAGTGACGCACCACTCGCCCCGCGCATGTGCCGCAGCAATATTTGTTAGTTCCTGTGTGAGCACAGAAAGATCGCTGTCCGCCAAAAGGCCGGCCTTATTTAGGCTGCGCGCGTGCGCGATAGAGGCGCGAACGTCATAGCTCACTAGCCTATTATCAAGCGCGTGATCCTCGCCTGCTGTGTAGTGCAACACACGCGCGTCGAGTGGAGTGCCTTTATCCCATAGTCGTGTCATGGTGTCTCACCGACTGGCTGCTGTTCAGCAGCTGATAGCGCTTTGATGTCAGCAACGATTAATGTCCCTAAGCCCTCATTCGTAAAGATTTCAGCGAGTAGAGCATCGGTGGACTTATAGGAGATCACATGCACGCGCCGCACGCCACCCCGAATGGCTGTTTCTATTGCATTTGCTTTAGGTAGCATGCCATCTGCAAAGCTACCGCCATGTTCAAGACGCTTAAGCCCATTTAGATCTGTATAAGAGACGAGTGTGCTCGGGTCCTCTAAGCGCTCAAAAACGCCAGCGGCGCCAGTGCACAGCAGGAGTTTCTCTGCGCCAACTGCAGCGCCGATATTGGCCGCTACGGTATCCGCATTGATGTTGAGTATGACTCCTTGGCCATCACAGGATACCGGGCTCACGATCGGCATATAGCCCGCATCCAACAATTTTAAAAGGACGTCTGGTTGCACGCTGTCGATGTCACCAACCTGTCCGTAGTCGACCATTGAGCCATCGGCACGCTTGACCGGCGGACGGCGTCGCGCATTGATCAGGCTGCCATCCACGCCCGATAGTCCTACAGCGCTAATACCTAGGTCGCGGCAGAGACTCAGTAGCTGTGTATTGATCAGGCCGTTGAGGACCATGACTGTGATGTCGACGGTCTTCGTGTCTGTGACTCGCCGTCCGTCGACCATTGATGGCTGCATCCCGAGGGAGTGTTGCATCTGGTCGAGCTGAGGCCCACCCCCGTGAACCAGTATTACTCGGATGCCGACTTGGTGAAGAATCGCAACTTGTTCCATGAGCGCTCGGGTCGCCGTAGTGTCCCCAAAAAGCGCACCGCCGACCTTGACGACAAATATCTTGCCTTTGTACATGCGAATGTAAGGTGCTGCATTGCGCATAGCTCGGATGGCAAAAGCCTGTTCAGGGCGATAATTCATGGCTGTCTTCTCTATAGGTCGGAGCTGAAGTCGTCGGCGTCATACTGTCGAGGTAATATTTATGCGCAGGTGCATTGCATGCTCATGCAAGCAATCGGTGCAGCACCGCCATTTGTACAACGAGCCGGTTATGCGACTCTCTTAACACGGCGCTACGCGGCCCATCGAGTACCTGGTCAGCCACCGCGACATTGCGACGGACTGGCAAACAATGCATAAAATGCGCGGTGGAAGCAGCCGTATTAAACCATGACTCGTCTACTTGCCAGTCTTGTAAGTTATGACGCAACGCCTGATCGTGATCGGAATCGCCATAAGGTGAGGTTGCCCCCCACTCTTTTGCATAGAGTACCTGTGCGCCTTTGAGAGCTGTAGCACGGTCTGACGTCTCGGTGATTGAGCCTCCAGACAACGTTGCTGCTTTGCGTGCTTTCTCCATGACAGGATCTGGTAGCGCATAGCCATCAGGGCGCAACACCACGACTTCATGTCCCCGTAACGCTGCCATATGGACGGTGGCTGCTGGCACCGCAAGGGGTAGCGCGCGCGGGTGATTGACCCATGACAATACAAATTTTGACTGCGGTGCCACGAGCAGGTCATCCAACGTTTTCCAGTCCGCAAGCGCTTGGCAAGGATGATTAATTGCCGATTCTAGGTTGATGACAGGTTTTTTCATCAATTGCGTCATCGTTCGGAATTTCTCATCCGCAAGATCTTTCGCAAGATCGTGTCCCTCAGCGAAAGAGCGTACGCCAACTGCATCGCAATATGACGCCAGTGTGGGTAGCCCCTCGCGGACATGCTCAGCAGCTGCGCCGTCCATGCGCACACCGAGGCGAGTTTCTAACTCCCAAGTCCCTTGACCAGGAGTAATGACGAAGGTGTTCCCACCTAAACGTGCCATACCGGATTGGAAGGAGGCGAGCGTGCGCAGAGACGGATTCATAAATACGAGGCCTAGTATTTTACCGGCGAGCACACGTGGCTCTGGTTTACGCTGTAAATGATCACTAAGCGCGAGCAAATCGCGTATTGCCTCAACACTGAGATCAGCTAAGTCCAGAAAGTTTTTTAGGGAATAACTCACGCTGACAGGCTCCTAAGAGCTGTAGCGAGGAGCGCAACATGCGACTCGTCCAAAGTGAATGGCGGCAATAAACGTACGATATGCGGGTCCGCCGCGGTTCCTGCAAAGATACCCTTGCCTAATAGTTCCTTCTGAATGTCCTTGGCCGGTCGGGATGTACGCAATCCCAAAAGCAGTCCCGCACCTTGGATATCTGTGATCGGGCCAGTCACACAGGTGTCCCGTATCAGCTGTGACATGCGGGAGACGTTCTCAAGAAGCCCTTCTGACTCAATAATATCGATGACGGTCTCGACGATTGCGCAGGCGAGGGGGCCGCCACCGAAGGTCGTGCCCATGTCGTCTACTTTAAGTGCCGATGCGATCGCTGGATTCATGAGCATCGCGGATACCGGAAAGCCGGCACCCAGCGCTTTAGCTGTGGTTAAGATGTCTGGAGTAACGCCTGCACGGTTGGCACCGAAAGCAAATCCAGTCCGGCCCACACCACATTGAACTTCGTCGAAAATGAGTACAGCACCCATTTCTGTACAACGGCGACGTAATGCAGCCAGCACTGAAGTGCTGATGTCAAACGCTCCAGCGAGACCCTGAACAGGCTCAACAATGACGCACGCTGTTTCCGAGGTAATGCCAGTTAGAGATGCCGCAGGATCAGTTCTCGAAATAAAGCTCACATCAAACGGAGTGGTCGGAAAGCCATACCATTTTTCGCGCGCTCCAAAAGTTACGGCTGCGGCGGCTGTCGTGCGACCGTGCCAGCCATGCTCGAGTGCTACAGCCTGTCGTCTGCCTGTCAGCTTGAACGCAATCCGAAGAGCGTTTTCATTGGCTTCTGCTCCGGAATTTACAAAGAAAACTGTGTCAAGGCCCAGATTAGCAAAACGTACTAGGCGCTCAGCAGCGCGTTCGCGCACTGCCATCGCAATCGCATTTGTTTGAAACAAAACGCTGTGCGCTTGCTGTGTGAGAGCCGCGAGCCAACGCTTATGGCCATAGCCTAATGCTGCAACTGCATGACCGCCGTAGAAGTCTAAAATGCGTCGACCATCGCGTGTATGTAGCCACACCCCCTCGGCATGGGTGACTTCGATAGGATACTGTGCAAACACTTGGGCAAGATGGTTATTTATAGGCATGGCTGATGGTTTGTTCAGTGTAGACATAATCAGTGGTCTTATCAGGTCCAGCCTGGAGCGGGGCTATTGAGTCCGGTCGTTTCATCAAAATTAAGTAGTCGGTTCATCCACTGTATAGCCCCACCAGCAGCGCCTTTGGTAAGGTTGTCGATGACACTCATGACAGCAACAGTAGACTCGTTGGCGCTGACAGAGATCTCTGCAAAGTTACTGCTGACGACATCTTTTAAGCGTGGTGCCGAATCACGCAATCGCACAAATGGAGCGCTGCTGTAAAACGATGTGAGTGCTGTCGAAACATCCGCCGCTGTTACGCCTGGTTTTAATCGCGCCTGAGTGGTTGCATGTATGCCACGCGCGAACGGTCCTGAGTGAGGCACAAAATTCAGTTCACACTCGATTCCAGTAATTGACTTTGCAATAGCAATAACTTCTGGCTGGTGCCTGTGTGCGAGAGCATTGTATGAGTAAAGGTCACTGTGGCGGCGTGGATGATGAGTTCCTTCCGTTGGTGAACGGCCAGAACCGGTACTTCCAGTGATACCAGAGATATAGAATGAAGGTGTGACTAAGTCGAGCTTTAGCAATGGCACTACAGCGAGCAGCATAGCCGTCGCGAAGCAGCCGGGATGCGATACGTGACGCGTGGTTGCAGTTCCTAAATGCTCTGGAAGTGCACACGTAAATTCGTGCAGACGGTGCGGCGCACCATGTGCATGGTGATAAACGCTCTGGTATCCAGCGGCAGTACGGAAGCGATAATCAGCCGAGATGTCCACCACATGTGGGTGCGTGCCAGCAACCGTTGCTGCAGTTAATAAACGATCAATCAGCTCAGCAGAGACGCCATGGGGCGCAGCACTCAATACAGCGGTTACCGAGTGCCGTGTGATTAATTGCAGCGCGGTGTCGATGCTGTGAAAGACAGTATTGGGGTAGACAGACGCTAGGTGCGGGAACGCGCTACCAATAGCCTCGCCAGGCTTTGAGTCTGAAACAGCAGCGGCCAGCTCGAGAAAGGGATGTGCTGTGATGAGGCGTAGTAACTCGCCGGCCACATAGCCGCTACCACCCAGTACGATTGTTGTTACACGTTCCATGGAGCTACTCCATGGTTGGCTTGATAGGGAAACGCGCAGACAGACCTGCGGCTTCGATGACGCGGTCGCCAAGCCCCGCGCCACTCGTGATGGCATTAAAGGCTGATACACCAAGTTGTGCTGTAATAATATCGACACCGACCTGGTTGTCAGTGGCGGGGCCCGTGATAACAGCGGGCTCAATATTAAAGCGATCACGCAGTAGTTTTACTCCGCCCCAAGCAGCTACTGGATCGTTCGCCGAGAGCACAAGGCCAGTAATAGCTTCGCGAATATCGCTGGCAGATAAAATAGCCTCAACGCCATATGTGCCAAGCAGTCCATCGCCAAGCTCAAAGACAATCACATCGGGGTTGCCTATAGCCATTTCTGTCAGCATGGTGCGAGTCAAGCTTGGCCCCACTTCCGCCGTGGTGGTCCCTACGCCGAAGTCGGTGAAAATTAGGCTTTTACGGGCCCCCGCATCTTCCATTGCGAGAATGTCACGACGCAGTGATACGCCGGTCGCTTTAAAAGCGTGCACCGAAAGTCCTCGATGACGCATCCGGGAAATAATGGAGCAGGCGGCCGCCGTTTTTCCTGCCTCCATGCAGGTGCCTGCAAGCGCGATGACTGGTACTCCGCGCGTATTGAGTACTGCGTCCCGATCTAGTGGCCGATAGCCGATCCGCGCTGGAATGCCGATGCGCTCGCCGAGGAACGGAAACTGCAGCGCGACACCGAGCACGCGGCAATCAAATGGACGGCCTTTGTCAGCATTAATGGAGTCGCATACACCGAGCACGCCGCCTATATTGAGTACCTGAATGACGTCACCAGGTTTTACCATGGTGGGAACATGCCCTGAGTAACCAAATAGCGCCTTGCGATGACCAAGCGCGCCAAGGATGATGTCTCCCTTGCCGATCTTTGCCATACGACCGCTCGTTAGCTCTAGCGTGTTATAGGTGCTTTTGTTCGTCAGAATCTCCACGACCAGTACGACGCCCTCTTCGCAAGGGATATCCTCAGAGATACGTACCTCATGTCCAAGTCCACAGGCCTGTGTGATGGAGGCGATTTTATCGACAAAGACGGATTTCACTGCGGTGAGTCCTTTGATTGTTGTCCTGCGCGTGTGTAGAACATGCCGGTCAGCGCCAACATTTTTGAATAGCCGAGGGCGTCTGCAGGAGTCCATTCACCCGCTGCTTCGCCATAAACGCCTTTTGAGGCGGCCATCAATGAATACGGTGAGGACACGCCTTCAATGAATAGGCTGCCTGGACGAAACAAAACACTGACCGTGCCGGTGACGCGACTCTGGGATGATATGAGTAGTGCCTCGATATCACGGCAAACGGGATCAAGGTGATGCCCCTCATGTACGAGATCGCCATAGGGCGCTGCCACGAGCTCCTTAATGCGCGACTGCCGGCCTGTAAGCACCAGTTTTTCGAGTTCGCGATGCGCGGTTAATAGCACTTCAGCGGCAGGCGCCTCAAACGCTACGCGACCCTTGGTGCCGATGACGGTATCGCCTAAATGGATGCCGCGGCCTATTCCGAAAGATGCTGCTATCTGTTCGAGCGCTTCAATAAGCGCAACGGGGGACATGGCCATCCCATCAAGCGCAACAGGAACGCCTTGCTCAAAACCGATTGTGTGACGAGCCGGGGCTAGTGGGGTCGTGTAGGCATCCTTGGTCAGCACCCACGCATCGTCTGGTATCGATCCTGTCGACGTGAGCGTTTCTTTGCCACCGATAGTAATACCCCATAGCCCTCGATTGACTGAATAGGCAGCTCCAAACGGGGGCACCGGTAGATTGCGCTCATTTAAAAACTGCAGCTGTTCGTGGCGCTTGAACGCTCGATCACGCACGGGCGCAAGAATTTCGAGTCCAGGCGCCAGAGTGCGTAGCGCAACTTCAAAACGCACCTGGTCATTGCCGGCAGCCGTACAGCCGTGGGCCACACTCGTCGCTTTTAGGGTGTTGGCAATCTCAGCGATGGTCTGGGCTTGTAGAACGCGCTCAGCACCAACACAAAACGGGTATACCTGCCCGCGTCGTGCATTGCCAATAAGCAAGAATTTTAAGACTCGATCGAAGTAGGCTGTTTTGGCCGGGATCAAGTGGTGAGCGCTGGCGCCGAGCTCAAATGCGCGCTTTTCCAATGTTTTAGCTGCATCTGCGTCAATCCCACCGGTATCTACCGTGACAGTAATCACCGGCCTGCCATAGGTTTCTTTCAACCATGGAACGCAAAAGGAGGTATCAAGACCCCCAGAAAAAGCCAATAGAATGGGCGTGACGCCCGATTGATTGCTGGTCATGAAGCGGCCTTTAGCGGCTGTCGAGTGAACGGAAACGAGTGAGCAGGGTGCGTTGCGATCTACCCGTCGCAGTGGCAATGAACACAGTGTCATCGCCAGATAGCGTGCCAACGACTTCGGGCCACCGCGCTCTGTCAATGGCAAGTGCAACGGCTTGAGCCGAGCCTGTTAGCGTCCGCACTACAGTCAGATTAGGGCCGGCAGCGCTCACTCCGCGCACGAACGGAGCCACTGTGCGTAGGTCCGTCACAGGCCCTGACGCATCCTCTGCCAGCACGTACCGATCACCAACTTTGGCGACGCCTAAATCGCGAAGGTCACGGCTCACACTAGATTGGGTGACAGCATGGCCCGCCTGTCGCAAGAGCCGCACAAGCTCTGCCTGTCGGCCCACTTCTCCTTGACGGATGATGCGCTTTAGCGTGTCACGGCGGTCCGTGGGTGCCGCTATGCTGTGGTGTGTATTTAAGCTTTGCATAAAAAGGCGCGTATTTTGCATATTTATGCGCAAGCCGTCAAGGGGGTAGCTGTGCCGCGGGTATGGCTACTGCAAAATGAGTTATATGTTGACGCGGACGGTTTGCTGTACGGCCCCATCGGGCGCGTAAGAACGCTCGATCACCAGGTCACCATAACTGTCGTTCTGTCCGAGCAGCAGAACGCTCGTCGAACGTGTGCCATAGGCAGTATCTACAATGAATGCGGGTGATAAGCGACGTTCTAGCGATAGCGCAAGACCGGTTTTTGGGAGCAGTTCGTCGGTTACGGGTTTACGATCACTTAACAAGTCTGTTAGTTCCAGTGGGTCCGCAAAGGGCTGATGAATAGCGTCGCTCAGTCGCTGGCGGGACGCGGACACTTTAGGCCATGGAACATTCAGCGTGGAGTTACTTAGGCCATAAATACCAGGCTCAAGAATTGCTGGGTCTTGCCCATCGCGATTGCAATAAAATGCCAGCTCTGACCGATTGCCAATAACAATACTGAAGCCGGCGTAATGCTGCGCACGTGCCTTTAGTCGGTTAAGAAATTCAAAAGGGCTGTCTTTTTCTGCTAGGAACTGAGGGATTAGCTCGCCGCGCGAAGGCATAGTTTTTCCACCGGCCTTGCTGGCGGTGGCTTCCCGAAAGTTGGTGATTGCGCCAAAACGACCGGTGCCGTCGGTTGCAAGCCACGTACCTCCTGCGCTGAGATCGCGGCCGCCAAGGATCGGGGCTGTCTGCCACCATGCAAGTGGTGCTGTTGGTCGCGCATGCATCTCATCTCGGTTGCCTATCAGTAATAGCGGATAGGTTTTATGCGTGCGCCAGGCAAATACTACGAGACACATGCAAATAGCAGCATTAGCGCTGTGCTGGCCATATCTGTGCCCCGGGGGTTTGCTGCAGACTTTGGCCAGAACATTTCTCGTACCAGTGTGCGATCAAGCTAAATGAGATCGAAGTGACCGGTGGTAACACGGGCCTTCCGGCAGCGAAATCTTCTGGTGAGAACCAGCGGGCGTCTTCAAGCTCGCCATCCGGGCATTTCACATCGTGGCTTGCTGCTTTTGCCATGAAACCCACCATCAACGACGATGGGAATGGCCATGGTTGAGAAGAGTGATATTGCAGATGCGAGACTTTAATGTTGGTCTCTTCACGGACCTCTCGTATGACTGCATCCTCAAAACTTTCGCCTGGCTCCACGAATCCAGCAATTGTTGAATAGCGGCCAATGGGCCAAGAGGCCTGGCGACCCAGCAATGCACGTTCGCCGTCAGTAACTAGGACGATAATGGCTGGGTCCACTCGCGGAAAGCAATCCGTATTACAGCTTTGATTGGTGCAAGTCATCACATGGCCAGCACTCGTGGGTTTGGTCGGTGCGCCACAGGCACCGCAATATCGGTGTCTGTCCTGCCACCAGACCATAGCGCGTGCGTATGCCAACAGTCCCGCGTCGTGTCGAGGCAGCAGTGAGCCACTAAAGCGCAGGTCGGTAAATGCACCATAGCCGCCGATAGGTGCTGGTACGTCATCGCCGAAGCCCACCGCAAATGTTGCCGTTCCTGAAAACTCGCCAAGAAATATAGCCCTGTGATCACCAAACGCTGGTAGCGATGCACGATCCAACAAAACTGCCGTCGGTGTGGGTTCGTGTTGAATCAGGCTCTGTGTCCCCCATATAGGCACAAACAGCGACTGCTCTGACGTCAGCGCACTCGCTTGCCATGCTGAGTCTTTGCGACGTTCGCTGATGCGGTCTACGTAGGCTCCGGCAAAGACATTGATGTGCGGGGGGGTCATGCTATAGCGCCATAAAGAGTGATGGGCATTGTACCCGCTCAGCTAAGTGCTGGGCTTTGTCGTGATGCGAGTCTGCCATATGCCAGGGTTGATTTCGTGTCGCGCTCATCTGTTTCGCACCACGTACAGACTGTGCGCAGCAGCCGCAGCTGATCCACTACCATCAAGGCAGAGCAGGCAGGGCAGCGTACTGCCTTGAGCTCGCGCTGTAATCGCAATGTATCAAGTAGGTAAGCCGCATGTTCAAAGGATATGCGGGTCGGTTGGTAAAAGCTTGTGTAGGTTTCAAAGGTCCGGCAAAACAGCTCTGCTGAGCGTAGTTGTGCGATGCCACTACCGATTTCTTGTGGTCGGTGTGCCGCATCGAGTAGTCCTAGGAGTTTGAACAGGCCAGCGAGGGCGCTTGTGTGGCGCCTGGCTTCACGGTTGCGCATAAAAAAATAAGTCTGTGCCGGGGGTCGGCCGCGATGCCGCTTGATGCTCGCGCCATGTGATTCGACGTAGCTGCGATACAGCTTACGGATGCGCTCGTCACTGAGACCGGTCCAGCTGCGGATGGTGCTGGTGCGGGCCTCGTGGTGGATCATACGAAAGGCAAGATCAAACCTCTGGCGGTCACGGGTGTAACGATCATCTGTAATACGCATCTTATTGTTTTCCTTAGTATTTGTAAAAACATGCCCTTTATTTTTGGTATAAATACACCAAAAACTGTACTCTCCCTTCTCGGCAATGGCTAGTCAGAATATGTAACCCAAACACATAAAAACCAAAGAGGGCTGGCTTGTGAGCGATTTACACCGCGTACGTGATGCAGAAGGGACTTATGCCCGATCGGCCCTGTTGGCGCCTGATTGCCTTGATGCTATCGCCAAGGCGAATCTGGCATTTATCGAGCTGTTGCGGGCACGTGCCTCCTGCTCACAGGCTGGCATGTACGGAATAGCGACAAAAACAATCAATCGGCTCGTCCAGCTGCCCCCGAGCCAGCAGGTCATGCTGGCTGACTGCCCGTACGCGCTTTTTGACCTCGCTTATGCGGATGCGCGTCTGTGGCGCACGATCACACAAAGACCCGCGCTGCCTGACTTAACACCGGATAACCCAAACTCGAAATTCGTGCGGATGGCCGTCTTTCTCACTTGGCATCTGTCCCGCAGTAGTGACGAGGCCGCCATATTAGGTCTCGGTATGGCGCCGGATGTGCTGCGTATCTGGCGTGGGGTTGAGCTCAATGCTCTCGAGGAGATCGCGAGCGCAGCTGGAGCCTCGCTGACCGCTCGTTTCGCGAATCATGGAATTTTTTGGGAGCGACTGATTACGAGCGTTGTGACGCGCGACATATCGCCCAGCTCTTCGATTCGTTTGCTCGGCCTTCAGTTGCTCGCTGCAAGCCGCCTGTCCTCCTAGGCTTTATTCGGTAACGCAGTCTCGCGCACCATGCAGAAGTTGCTGTACGATGAGCGCTAAGTCGTGCTCGTGTGCTGACGGCCCTAATTTACGCGAGATCCTATGCAAGCTCTTTCGATCAAAAATCTCACCAAGACCTATCGTAATGGTGTGCAAGCATTAAAAGGCATTGATCTTGAGGTGGCAGAGGGCGATTTTTTTGCCCTGCTAGGGCCCAATGGCGCTGGGAAAACAACGACCATTGGTATTGTTACGTCGCTCGTTAACAAGACCTCAGGGACAGTGAGTGTCTTTGGCAACGACATCGATAACGATATTAGCTTGGCGAAATCCTGTATAGGTGTAGTGCCGCAGGAGATCAACTTTAATCAGTTTGAGTCCGCAGAGACGATTTTAATTAATCAGGCTGGTTACTACGGGTTGCCGCGGCATATCGCGCGCCAGCGCACCGAAACATATTTAAAGCAACTGCAATTATGGGATAAGCGCAAAGCGATCGCGCGCACACTATCCGGTGGCATGAAGCGCCGGCTGATGATCGCTCGTGCACTGGTGCATGAACCGCGCTTGTTGATTCTCGATGAACCTACTGCTGGTGTCGATATCGAAATCCGACGTACGATGTGGCAGTTTCTGCGAGAAACAAATGAGCGCGGTGTCACTATCATTCTAACCACGCACTATTTAGAAGAGGTTGAGCACCTGTGTCGTCATGTCGCCATCATCGACAAGGGTCACATCATTGAAAACGATCGGATTAGCAATGTATTGCGTAGGCTCCAGAGTGAAACATTCGTGCTTAACCTGCGTGAGCCGATCGAGCATGCGCCTAATTTGCCAGGATATATTGTCACGTTAGTCGATGCTTCCACCCTTGAGGTTGAGGCATCCAAAGATCGCAGCCTTAACGAGATTTTTGGGCGACTGACAGCTCAGGGTGTTGACGTAGTTTCCATGCGTAACAAAGTAAATCGGCTCGAGGAAATGTTCATGCGCCTAGTGGCAGGGACGAACTCGAGTGCGCAGGTGAGCTCGCCGCTTGCAGGAGACTCTGTATGACTGCCGTTGCAAATCCATCAAGGGCGCGCACGAATTGGATTGGTTTTCAGACCATGGTTTTTCGCGAGTTTCACAGAATTGTACGAATTTGGGGTCAGACAATTGTGCCACCAGGGGTAACGGCAACGCTCTACTTCATTATTTTCGGCAGTCTGATCGGCTCCCGCATTGGGCAGATGGGGGGCTATGATTATATGCAGTACATTGCCCCTGGCTTGATCATGATGTCAGTCATTACCAACTCATATGGCAATGTGGTTGCAAGTTTCTTCGGCGCACGCTTTGGAAAACATATTGAAGAGATCTTGGTATCGCCACTGCCTAACTGGTTAATCATCGCTGGCTATATTGCTGGCGGTATTGTGCGGGGTGTGTTGGTTGGTCTAGTCGTCATGGTAGTAGCGCTTTTTTTTACGCATCTGCATGTGCATCACGTTCTTGTGATCATAGCGTCAGTGTTATTGACATCCATCGTGTTCTCGCTTGGGGGCTTCATTAATGCAATGTTTGCCAAGAATTTTGATCATATCTCTTGGTTCCCAACTTTTATTTTGACGCCGCTGACTTATTTAGGGGGCGTCTTTTATTCGATCTCTCTGCTACCGGAGTGGGCTCAAGTCGTTTCTCACGCAAACCCCATTTTGTACATGGTGAATGGATTTCGTTATGGGTTTTTGGGTGTCTCCGATGTCAATGTCGGAGTAGCATTTGGAATCATGGGTTTCTTTGCAGTCGGTCTTTACGTACTCGCAATGACGCTGATGTACAAGGGCATCGGAATACGCGAGTGATGGAACACAGAAGGCGCTCGAGCAGAGATATCACACGTCATGTCGGCTTTCGTTAAAGAGGGTTTTGCGCCGCCTGCCTGGCTTGCAAGTCCTCACGTTCAGTCGATTTTGCCAAGCGCACCACTGCGTCGTGCAATGGTGTTGCGTAGGGCGCAGCCGTTATGCGAGCGCAGTGAGCCGCTCGTTTTGGATTGCGGTAGTGGCGTACGTCTTGGTGCCTACTATGCGGAGCCAAGCCGGGGAGCTGACCGGTTGGTTATGCTGCTGCACGGCTGGGAGGGTAGCGCGGATTCTCAGTATTTATTGTCCATAGGCCAGCATTTGCTGACGCATGGGTATGCTGTCCTGCGGCTGAATTTTCGTGATCATGGTGCGACTCACCACTTAAATCCAGGGCTCTTCCATTCCTGCCGAATCGATGAAGTGGTGGGTGCCGTGGCAGCAGTCCAAAAACAGCACTCCGAGAAGTCCTTGTCGTTGGTTGGCTACTCGCTTGGAGGGAATTTTGCGCTGCGTGTTGCCTTACGGGCACCTCAGCACGACTTGCACATACGCCAGGTAGTCGCGGTGTGTCCGGTGCTTGATCCGGCGCGCACGCTACGGGCACTTGAAGTAGGGCCCTATGTGTATCGGCGCTATTTTGTGCATAAGTGGCGCAACTCTTTGTTGCAGAAGTGCGCTGCATGGCCGTTGTTGTATGACCGTGCCGATTTTCTCAAGGACGCGAGCCTAACTGAGATGACCGAGGCGTTGGTCTTACAGCACGCTGGTTTTACAGATTTGGAGTCGTACTTAAATGGCTATGCGTTGGTTGACGATGTGCTGCAACCGTTACGGGTGAGATCACGCATCATCGCCGCGCTTGATGACCCCATTATTCCGAGCAACGATCTTGAGCGCTTGGCTCAGCCGCAAGCGTTGACGATCACCCCTGTTGCCCGAGGCGGGCACTGCGGGTTTTTGAACGATCTTGCAGGCCCAAGCTGGGCCGATGAATACATTCGTCGCCAGTTGCATGCCGCGCATGCCTGAGTGCCGTTAATCCGAACTAAATTTGTGAAGGCCCGCACTCCGTGGGGCATGGATCGATTGATTGCCGCCGCTTGTCGAACTTACATTATACATACACTACACATCACATCACATCGCAGTCTGTAACCGCGGACCTGCTTCGTGTGTTCTTTAAGAGTGCCTGCAGGTGTGTTTGCAACCCCTGGCCAGCATTGGTTAGGACGGCTCTGGCTTAGGCCAATCGCGTACAATTATCGGCTGCCCATCATTTGAAGATATTCCCATGCTGAATGACGTTCCGACCGCCGCTGGCAATGACCGCGACGCCGCCACTGTGACTCAACTGCCCGGTGTCAATTTAAGCCTAGACGTCACCGCCGGCGCACTCGATTTGCCTTGGTGGCGCCAGCCGCAGCAGTTGTTGCTTGGCGGC
This sequence comes from uncultured Pseudomonadota bacterium, assembly GCA_903832085.1. Classification (GTDB taxonomy): domain Bacteria; phylum Pseudomonadota; class Gammaproteobacteria; order Steroidobacterales; family Steroidobacteraceae; genus CAIKZZ01. The sequence continues at coordinate 84,338 of CAIKZZ010000037.1, forward strand.
GTTGTCGCTGGTGTGCTTGCGATTGTCGTCATCATTACGCTGCGTATGGTGTTTGGGCACTCGGGTGCACAGAAGACTTCGGATACGATCCCGCTTGTTAGCGTGCTGGCGCCGGGACGCTCGACCATCGACACGACTGTCAATTTTACCGGCGGCATCGTCGCTCGCTACGACATGCCGATTGGTGTTGAAGGTGAGGGCGGGCGCATCGTTGCGGTACTCGCTGAGAGCGGCGACCATGTGCGCAAAGGCCAAGTGCTCGCACGGGTGGAACCCACAGTGGTTACTGCGCAAGTAGCAAGCTTGCGGGCGACTGTTGACCAGACGCGGGCTGAAGCGGCGCTTGCCGAGGCAGATTACCAGCGCGCCGCGGCGGTCGTGGCATCTGTAGGAGCATTATCGCGCGAGGAACTCGACAAGCGACGTTCAGTTGTAGCGACAACCGCAGCACGCGTCAAATCAGCAGAGGCGCAACTTGCTGAAGCGGAGGCGCGCTTATTGCGCACTGAAATAAAGGCGCCTGATGATGGGCTTGTCCTGACCCGTAGCGTCGAGGTGGGACAGACTGCGATGGCTGGGGCCGCACCGCTATTTCGCCTTGCGCGCGGTGGCGATATCGAAATGCGTGCACAGGCTTCCGAGCAAGACCTGCCGCAGATTAAACTCGGGCAGTCTGTGAGTGTGTACCTCACCGGAATCGCAGCACCATTCGTCGGGAAAGTCCGTTTAGTCAGCGCGATCATAGACCCACTCACACGCCTCGGCGAAGTGCGTGTTTCGCTACCGCCGAGTCCCGACTTGAGGCCAGGCGCATTCGCGCGCGGTGAGGTCAGTATCGGAACTGAGTCTTATCCTATCGTGCCGCAGACAGCTGTGTTGACGACCGGCACGGTTAACTTTGTGTACATCGTTGGCGCCGATCATCTCGCCGTTCGTCGGCCCGTCAAGATTAAAGGCACACAACCACGCGGGATCATTATTAGCGAAGGCCTAACCGGGACTGAGCGAGTGGTCACCTCGGCCGGTGCATTTTTGCACGAAGGCGAGCAAGTCAATCTGGTTTCCGAGTAGAACACCCAGTGAAAAATCTCTCTGCCTGGGCGATTCGTAATCCTATTTCGCCATTAGTACTGTTTGCAGTTCTGGTGTTCGTGGGCATCGTGGCGTTCATTCAACTGCCCGTAAACGCCGAGCCTGATGTCACGTTCCCAATGGTCATCGTGAATATTTCGCAGCCGGGTGCCGCCCCTGTCGAACTTGAAACTCAGGTACTGCAAAAGGTTGAGGGCGCTGTGGCGAGCGTAGGGAATGTGCGCAACATCACCTCCCGCGCCACAGAAGGCGTTGCGATGGCCTACGTCGAGTTTCAGATTGGTACACCAATTGACCGTGCAGTAAACGACGTCCGCGATGCGGTTGCGCGAGTACGCGCTGAGTTACCTGAGGGCATACAAGAGCCCACTGTCAGTCGGCTTGATGTTGAAGGTGGCGCGCTCGCCTATTTTGCAGTCAGCAGTACGTCACAAACTGAAGAGCAGCTAAGCTGGTTTGTCGACAATACTGTGACCAAACGATTGCTAACAGTGCGTGGCGTGGCGCAAGTCACGCGTGGTGGTGGGGTCAATCGTGAAATTCGTATTGAGCTCGATCCATCTCGTATGCAGGCGCTCGGAATTACTGCGGTTGAGGTGAACCAACAACTGCGTTCGCTCAATGTTAATGCTCCTGGTGGTCGCGCACAACTTGCCGGCGGCGAGCAATCAATTCGAGTTTTGGGTAGTGCGCGCAGTGCGTTTCAGTTGGGAGCCACGCGGATACAGCTCCCTGGTGGTCGCTACGCACGTCTTGACGACATTGCTGAGGTCCACGATGGAATTGCCGAGGTCCGCTCGCTATCTCGCTTGAATAACCGTCCCACGACGACTTTTGGTGTTTTTCGCGCGCATGGCCAATCAGATGTCACTACGCTAGATCGTGTTAATGCAGAAATCATAAAAATACAAAAGGAAAATCCCGGCATCACCACCAAGATGGTGTTTACTTCGGTTGAGTCCACGCGTCATGGCTTTAAGTCAGCCATTGAGGCATTGCTTGAGGGCTCAATCCTTGCCGTAGCCGTTGTGTGGCTCTTTTTACGTGACTGGCGTGCCACTGGAATTTCAGCGCTTGCTATTCCGCTGTCAGCGATACCGACATTCGCAGTCATGTCCTGGCTGGATTTCACGTTAAATCAAATCAGCCTGCTCGCATTGTCTTTGGTCGCAGGAATTTTGGTTGATGATGCGATTGTTGAAATCGAAAATATCATGCGACACATGCGCATGGGTAAAACCGGGTTTCAAGCTGCATTAGATGCAGCTGACGAGATTGGGCTTGCTGTTGTAGCGACTTCCGCAACGATCATTGCGGTTTTTTTGCCAGTCAGTTTCATGGGTGGGTTCAGTGGGCAGTACTTCAAGCAGTTTGGTCTTACCGTTGCGGCTGCAGTATTTTTATCACTCTTGGTTGCCCGCCTCATTACGCCCGTTATTGCCGCATTCACTTTGAAGCCTGCTGGATTCAAGGAGCACTTAAATGGCCCGTTGATGTATCGTTATTTGGATCTTTTGCAGAAATGCCTGCGGCATCCGTGGCGCACTATTGGTGTGGGCAGCGGAGTTTTTCTGTTGTCGCTGATAGCGCTCGCTATCATTCCAAAAGATTTTATTCCTGCATCAGACATTGGTACTAGTCAGGTGACGATTGAGTTGCCGCCTGGCGTCCGTATTGAGGATACGTCTAATGTTTCGGCACGGGTGACCGCGCTGGTACGCTCCTACCCGGAAGTGACCGATGTGGTTGAGTCTATTGGGAGTGGTGATGACGGCTCGGTACGCAATGGCACTTTGTATATTTCGTTAAAGCCACGGGCTGAGCGGAAGTTGAGCCAGAAGGAGTGGGAGGATCAACTCTCGCCGCAACTGAGAAAAATTCCCGATGCGCGTGTACAAGTTGCGGATCAGGGTGGTGGTGGTGGCGATAGTCAGGTGACATTGTATTTTACTGGCGATGATCCAGTAATTCTGGATGCTGCGGCACGTGAGGCGATAGAGCAGATGCGCAGCGTCAAGGACTTGCGTGATCCGCGGATTAAGGGCGATTTGCCACGGCCTGAGATTTTGATTAATCCGCACTTTGATTTGGCCGCTGAGCTTGGCGTCACGGTACAAGCGATCAGTCAGACTATTCGCATCGCAACGTTGGGCGATATACCCCAAAATGCTGCGAAGTTTAGTTTGAGTGATCGCCAAGTGCCTATACGCGTGAGTTTGCGCGAGTCATCGCGGCAAAACTTGTCGACCATTGAGAATCTACCTGTCCCTACATCTAGTGGTGGCACGGTGCCTCTCAAGGCGGTGGCAGATATTAGCTTTGGTGAAGGGCCGGCTGCTGTACGGCGGTATAACCAGAGCCGGCGCATTATGGTTGAGTCAGGCTTGCAGCCTGGCGCGGCTCTAGGCGATGCAATGAAAAAGATCATGTTGCTCCCAGCTATCAGTCATTTGCCGCAGGGCGTGCAGTTAGTGAAAACGGGCAACATTGAATTTATGCAGGAGATGATGACCAACTTCGCGCTGGCTATAGCAGCGGGTGTGTTAATGGTGTTTGCCGTCTTAGTTCTACTCTTTGCGAGAGTGCTCCAGCCCATCACGATTTTGTCTGCCTTACCGTTATCACTCGGTGGCGCCGTGGTTGCGCTAATGGTTTGTGGGCTGCCATTTTCTTTTCCAGTGGTGATTGGCATCTTGATGCTGATGGGTATTGTGGCCAAGAACTCGATTTTGCTGGTTGATTTTGCGATTGAGGAAATGCGCACCGGCAAAGATCGGCTAACGGCTCTAGTGGAGGCAGGTCACAAGCGCGCGCAACCAATCGTGATGACGAGTATTGCCATGATTGCAGGCATGATGCCCATTGCCCTCGGTTTAGGTGACGCCGATGCGTTCCGCGCCCCTATGGCCATTGCCGTTATCGGGGGCATTATCACCTCGACATTTTTGACTCTGGTGGTTGTTCCGGCGATGTACGTCTTGATAGACGATCTGGAGCATTGGTTGGCGCCACGCTTTGATGGGCTGCTCACCGATCGCGATGAGGCGCCCTCGGAGAGGGGTCCGCAGTCGCCAATGGTTGCGCAGGTATCAGAGAGCGCCCAGAAGCCGGGTGACTGATAAGAGGGGGTAAATGATGCGATGCAGCATTGATGGTGCGATGCAGCATTGACCTGTGAGCTTCAGCACCGCATAGTGCGCGACCACAGACACGCCCGCCATAACGGGAAACGAGGTCCGCATGAGCACGACCCAATGGGTGCCACCAGAGCCAATCACGCGTGCCGCATTAGAAAACGGCGGTCATGATGCCGCGGGTCTGTATCACTCGTCCTACGAGAAGGAAAGCTGCGGTTTTGGCTTGATCGCCAGCCTTGATGACGAGCCCAGCCATTGGTTGGTTCAGACGGCAGTTGCGTCCTTAAATAGGCTGACACACCGCGGTGCGGTCTCCGCTGATGGTAAAACCGGCGACGGCTGTGGTCTGCTCCTGAAGAAACCGGAGAAATTTCTGCGGGCCATTGCCGCCGAGGCGGGCTTTGAATTGGGCCCGCGTTTTGCTGTTGGCAACGTTTTTTTGTCTCGCTACGACGATGCCGCGCAACGCGCGCGCCACACCTTAGAAGTTCAGCTCAATCTTGAGGGGTTGAGTGTCGCAGGATGGCGCGTATTGCCCGTTGATCCATCCGCTTGCGGTGCGGAAGCCTTGCGCTCACTGCCTCAACTGGAACAGGTGTTTGTACGTTGCAGCGAAGACATTGATGAGGCCACATTCAATCGGCGTTTATTTCTTTCGCGGCGTCGCACCGAAAAATTGCTAGAGCAGAAGGATCCTGCGTTTTATATCCCGTCCTTGTCGGCGAGCACGCTCGTCTATAAAGGAATGGTGATGCCGCAGCATTTGACGCAGTTCTATAAAGATCTCGAAGATCCGCGGCTTGAAACCTCTGTCGCTGTTTTTCATCAGCGCTTTTCAACGAATACGTTACCGCAGTGGCGTCTAGCGCATCCATATCGCTTTTTAGCGCACAACGGCGAAATAAACACGATCTCTGGTAACCGTAACTGGGCCCTCGCACGTGGACCACTATTTCGGTCGCCGGTGCTGCCCGACCTTAGTGACATCCAGCCGCTGGTATCAATGACCGGCTCGGACTCTCAGACACTCGACAATATGCTCGAAGTGTTGCTCATGGGGAATCTTGATGTGCTGCACGCAATGCGGCTGCTCATCCCACCAGCATGGCAGACTGTCGATAGCATCGACCCTGATCTGCGTGCCTTTTATGAGTTCTATGCGACGCATATGGAGCCTTGGGACGGGCCCGCAGGCATTGTGTTGACTGATGGGCGCTATGCGGCTTGCACGCTTGACCGCAACGGGTTGCGACCTGCGCGCTGGGTCATCACCCGCAACCGTCACCTGACGATCGCGTCCGAAATCGGTGTCTGGGACTACCGACCCGAGGATGTCGTTCGTAAAGGCAAACTTGGGCCAGGCGAAATGCTGGCATTAGACCTTCAGACCGGCGAGCTTTTGGATTCGAAACGCATCGATGGAATTCTAAAGGCCCGTCATCCTTACAAGACCTGGCTTAAGAAAGGGGTCCGCTACCTCGAAAGCGACCTAATTGATGCCCGTTTGGCAGCCGAGCCTTTTGATCGCGACACACTTGAGCGCTACCGCAAAATGTTTAACGTCACCTCTGAGGAGCGTGATGAAATTATTCGTGTGCTAGCTGAAGATGAGAGTGAGGCGATCGGCTCTATGGGCGATGACACGCCCATGCCAGTGATGTCGCATAAAGTGCGCTCACTATACGATTACTTTCGGCAGCAGTTTGCGCAGGTCACCAACCCACCAATCGATCCTCTGCGCGAAACAATTGTAATGAGTCTGCAAACCCAGATTGGCGCTGAGTGCAATGTCTTTGCCCCGAGTCCAGAGCACGCTCGTCAGATCGTTTTAAATTCACCTATCTTGTCGCAGCGAAAATTACGCCAAATATTGGCCTATAAAGATCCAGAAATCACCCACGAGTTTATTGATCTACAGCATCCAAATGACGAGACCCTCGAGGCTGGCATCACTCGGATTTGTGATCAGGCTGAAAAATCTGCGCTAGCGGGTAAGCTAGTGTTGTTGCTATCCGATCGTTACTTGACTGAAGGCAAGGTCCCCATTCATGCGCTGCTCGCGACCGGCGCGGTGCACCATCGGCTCGTCAAGGCCGGGCTACGCTGCCGTTGCAACATCATCGTTGAGACAGGCACAGCACGCGATCCGCATCACTTTGCTTGCTTGATCGGTTATGGCGCGACCGCAGTCTATCCATATATGGCATATCAAACGCTGTTTGACATGATGCGTAAAGGAGACGTGCAGATCAGCGCTGAATCGCGTGCGGAACTTGGTCGCAGCTACCGGCGTGGTATTCGGAAAGGCCTTTTCAAGATTATGTCGAAGATGGGTATTTCAACCATTAGCAGCTATCGCAGCTCGCAATTGTTTGAGATCGTTGGGCTGCATAATGACGTGGTTGATCTGTGTTTTAGTGGAACAGTTAGCCGCATTCAAGGAGCCACACTGGTTGATTTAGAGACCGATCAGCGCTGGCTTGCTGAACGTGCCTGGGATCCGCTAGCACGGGTTGAGCAGGGCGGATTGCTGAAGTATATGCACGGTGGTGAGTACCATATGTACAACCCCGACGTTATAACGACGCTGCAATCCGCGGTCATGAACGGTAGCTACGCCGAATATAAGCAATTCGCATCATTTGTGAATGACCGGCCGGCCTCATGTCTACGAGACCTGTTTGCACTCAATCTCAGCTCCGCACCAGTAGCGCTTGACGAGGTTGAGTCGGTTGAAGCAATTCTAAAGCGATTTGATTCGGCAGGGATGTCACTAGGTGCTTTGTCACCTGAAGCTCATGAGGCATTGGCAATTGCGATGAACCGGCTCGGGGCACGCTCGAATTCCGGTGAAGGTGGCGAGGATTCCTCGCGGTATGGAACAGAGCGTAACTCAAAGATTAAGCAGGTTGCGAGTGGTCGTTTTGGTGTGACGCCCGAGTATTTAATGAGCGCTGAGGTGCTACAAATCAAGGTAGCCCAAGGTGCGAAGCCGGGTGAGGGTGGTCAGTTACCCGGGCACAAGGTAAACGAAATGATCGCGCGACTGCGCTTCGCGCGTCCTGGAGTTGGCCTTATTTCACCTCCGCCCCATCACGATATTTATTCAATTGAAGATTTGTCGCAGCTGATTTTTGACCTCAAACAGGTCAATCCTAAGGCGCTTGTTTCGGTGAAGCTGGTAGCGGAGCCAGGTGTTGGAACTATCGCTGCAGGCGTAGCGAAAGCATACGCAGATCTTATTACTATCTCTGGTTACGATGGCGGTACCGGCGCGAGCCCGCTGTCTTCGATCAAATATGCGGGCACGCCGTGGGAGCTCGGATTGGCAGAGACCCACCAGACTTTGCGCATCAATGATATGCGGCATCGTGTTCGGCTGCAGACTGATGGGGGGCTAAAGACAGGCCTCGACGTGATTAAGGCGGCCATTATTGGCGCAGAGAGTTTCGGCTTTGGAACCGCACCGATGGTCGCGCTAGGATGCAAGTACCTGCGTATCTGCCACTTAAATAATTGCGCGACTGGTGTGGCAACTCAGCACGAGGTGCTGCGTAAGAAGCACTTTATAGGCTTGCCGGAGATGGTGATTAACTATTTCCGGTTTGTTGCAGAAGAGTGCCGCGAATTGATGGCGAGTCTTGGTGTGCGTACGCTCGCTGAGCTCATCGGGCGCACTGACTATCTGCATATTCTTGAAGGCACTACCTCCAAACAGAAAAATTTAGATCTGTCGCCTATTTTGTCAAACGCAGGTCTCGCTGCAGATCGGCCACAGTATTGTCTAGAGGAGCGTAACCGACCATATGACAAAGGCGAACTTGCCGAGCGCATGGTGCTAGATATGCTCCCAGCCATTGAGGCGCGCTCGGGTGGCGAGTACTCCTACACCGTTAGTAACCAGAACCGGTCGATTGGCGCACGTCTGTCGGGTGAAATCGCACAGCGCTACGGTAATGGTGGCATGAGTGAGACGCCCGTGATACTGCGTCTTAATGGCTCTATAGGCCAAAGCTTTGGTGTATGGAATGCTGGTGGTTTACACATGCATCTTGAAGGCGATGCAAACGATTATGTTGGTAAGGGTATGGCAGGTGGCAAACTGACTTTACGGCCTCCCACAGGCACCACATACGTCGCACACGAAACACCGATTATGGGAAACACCTGCCTATATGGCGCAACGGGTGGTGAGCTTTATGCCGCAGGGACTGCGGGCGAACGATTTGCTGTGCGCAACTCAGGCGCCACCGCAGTCATTGAGGGAGCGGGCGACCATTGTTGCGAATACATGACGGGGGGCGTGATCTGCATCTTAGGCCGAACAGGGCTTAATTTTGGTGCAGGGTTTACTGGTGGTTTTGCATATGTGCTCGATTTGGATCGAGATTTCGTTGATCGCTACAACCATGAGCTTGTGGATATTCACCGCATCTCCATGGAAGGCATGGAGCAGAACCTCCATCATTTACGTGGACTAATTGAAAGCCATGTACGTGAGACAGGTAGCCGGCGCGGCGAAGAAATTTTGAACGATCTAAGAACTTACATAGGAAAGTTTTGGTTGGTTAAGCCAAAAGCTGCCGCGATCGACACCCTGATTGAGAATCTGCGGAGGGCTGCCTAATGCCAGACAAGAGCCTGCAATTTTTAGATGTGCCGCGTACGGAGCCCGTGAAGTTGCCTGTCGAAATACGCGCAGCTGAGTTCCGAGAGATCTATGAGCCTTATGCGCCCGCTGTGGTGTCGCAGCAGGCTGCTCGTTGCCTCGGTTGTGGCAATCCATTTTGTGAATGGAAGTGTCCTGTACATAACTACATTCCCAACTGGCTTAAGTTGATTGAAGAAGGCAAGTTGTTTGAGGCCGCTGAACTATCACATCAGACGAACTCTCTGCCGGAAATGTGTGGCCGCATTTGCCCACAGGATCGACTGTGTGAAGGCGCTTGCACGCTAAACGATGGCCTTGGAGCTGTCACGATTGGTTCGATCGAAAAATACATCACTGATGAGGCGTTGAAGGCAGGCTGGAAGCCAGATTTGTCGAACGTACGCCCTACTGGCAAGCGGGTAGCGATCGTTGGCGCAGGCCCAGCGGGCCTTGCGTGTGCCGATATCCTAGTACGAAATGGTGTTGCTCCCGTGGTTTTTGACCGCTACCCGCGCATTGGTGGGCTGCTGACGTTCGGCATTCCGCCATTTAAGCTCGAAAAAGAAGTTGTGGAAAAACGGCGTGAGATCATGGAAGGTATGGGCGTTGAGTTTGTTCTTGGTGTTGAGATCGGCCGTGACCGCCCTTTTGAGTCATTGCTTGCAGAGTACGACGCTGTGTTTCTAGGTATGGGTACCTACACATCAGTCAAAGGCGGTTTTCCTGGTGAGAACCTGCCTGGTGTGATTGAGGCTCTTCCCTACCTTGTAGCTAACATCAACCATGAGCTTAAGATTGAAAGTGACAAACCATTCATTGATCTGCGCGGCAAGCGGGTAGTAGTCCTAGGTGGTGGTGACACCGCCATGGATTGCAATCGCACGGCGATCCGTCAGGGTGCGGCAAGCGTGACGTGTACCTACCGGCGTGATGAAGATAATATGCCGGGGTCGCGTCGCGACTACAAAAATAGCAAGGAAGAGGGAGTCAAGTTTCTTTTTAACCGTCAGCCGGTCGCGATTACTGGATCAGTGACGAGTGGTGTTACTGGAGTCACTTGTGTAGAGACGCGGCTAGGTGCGCCTGGGCCACGCGGTCGAGCGGTTGCTGAGCCGATTCCGGGGAGCGAGCACACAATTGAGGCTGATGTGGTCTTAATCGCATTCGGCTTTCTGCCGAGTCCGCCGGCATGGTGTAGCGATCATGATATTGCGCTCTATCCGAATGGCAGGGTCCATGTCGTCACTCATGGCGTGAACCGCTTTAGGACCACGCATCCAAAAGTTTTCGCGGGCGGTGATATGGTCCGAGGTTCAGATTTGGTTGTAACGGCTGTTTTCGAAGGGCGGGAAGCAGCCACAGGCATACTCGAGTATCTCCAGGTAAGTGCGGCTGCAAGAGCTGCCTGACCGTTGCATAATCGCCTGTAAAGAGACTACCGATTGTCGCTTAACAATTAGCCTGAAGTTGTTTTAGTAGTTGCAACAGCGTGTGAGGATGGGTTCTATGGCAACGAATGCTGAACTGCAAATGCTGCGTGAGTCTGCTATCCCACGAGGGATCTCGAATCTGCTGCCGGTGTTTGCCGCCCGTGCACTCAATGCTGAGCAATGGGACGTTGAAGGGAAACGCTATATTGATTTCGCTGCAGGAATTGCCGTGCTCAACACCGGCCATCTCCATCCTACTGTTAAGCGCGCTGTCAGCGAGCAACTGGAACACTTTAGTCATACCTGCTTTCAAGTCACACAGTACGAAAGCTATGTCCGCCTTGCTGATCGACTTAATAAATTAGCGCCGGGGCCGACTCCTAAGAAGACACTATTTTTAACCACGGGCGCAGAAGCGGTCGAAAACGCAGTCAAAATTGCACGTGCCTATACAAAGCGCAGTGCAGTGATTGCGTTTTCAGGTGCTTTTCACGGACGCACAATGTATGCCATGGGGCTCACCGGTAAAGTGGCCCCATACAAGCTGGGCTTTGGCCCAATGCCAGGAGAGATCTTTCATTTACCGTTTCCGGCAGCTTATCTTGGGGTGCCGCAGAGTTGCAGCTTGCACGCGCTCGATACGCTATTTAAAGCCGACGTGGACCCGTCACGCGTTGCTGCCATCATCATTGAGCCCGTTCAGGGCGAGGGTGGTTTCTATCCTGCTCCTATAGAGTTCCTGCGTGAACTGCGTCGGATCTGCACTGAGCACGGCATCGTGCTGATTGTGGATGAAGTGCAAACGGGCTTTGCACGCACTGGAAAAATGTTCGCACTAGAGTATGCGCAGGTAGAGGCAGACTTAATTACGGTCGCCAAGAGCCTTGCCGGTGGATTCCCGCTCTCTGGGGTTATTGGAAAAGCTGAGATTATGGATGCACCAGCGCCCGGCGGGCTTGGGGGCACCTACGCCGGATCACCAGTAGCGTGTGCCGCCGCCTTGGCTGTTCTCGACGTGATTGAGAAAGAACAACTGTGTGCACGTGCGGTGGTGATCGGTACCTTGATTAAAGAGCGGCTAACCAAGCTACGTACCGACCGCGGACTCAAGTGCATCGGCGATGTGCGCGGACTAGGCGCCATGATCGCACTTGAGCTGGTGAAAAACGGTGATGTGTCGCAGCCTGATGCGGAACTAACAAAAGCCCTGGTGCAACGTGCGGCAGCAAATGGACTGCTCATTTTGTCATGTGGCACACGGGCAAACGTGATCCGGTTCTTAGCGCCACTGACAATTAGCGACGCAATACTCGAAGAAGGGCTGCAGATTCTTGAGCGGTGTTTAATCGAGCTTGCGGCAATATAAGCGCGTCATATAAGTGACGCGGAACGTTAGCCGTTAGCTTTTGTGCCCGATAACTCCGATAAACGTTTATTTGGTGCAATGTCCTCCACGCTGGTGACGAGCTCGATCAGGCGGGGCCCGTTTGCTGCGAGCGCAGTCGACAGTGCGCAGCTGAAGCCCACCGTGGTTGTGACGCGTACCGCTGGAATGCCAGTAGCAGCTGCTAGCATTACAAAATCCGGATTTACAAGATTCGTGGCGTGTGTTCGACCGGGGTAGCGCATTTCTTGGTGCATGCGGATTGTTCCAAAGCTGCCGTTATTCAAGATCAGGAACACGACATCAGCTCCGTTAGAAACCGCCGTTATTAACTCGTTTGCTGCCATCATGAAGCAGCCATCGCCAGAAACGGCTACCACTTTGCGTCTAGGGTACAACAGCGCCGCAGCGATAGCCGCAGGAACACCATAGCCCATCGCACCACTTTGAGGAGCAAGTTGTGTAGGGAATACGTCGTGTTGGAAAAAGCGATGAAGCCACGCGGCGTAGTTACCAGCCCCGTTCGCGACGATTGCGTCCTTGGGCAATTGTCGGCGCAATTCCAAAAACACTTCACTTGGATTGACGTCCCCCGTCACAGGTACAGGTGCAAGATCCGCTAAATACAAAGTACGTAGGTGCTCGGTCCAACCGTTCCAGGGCATGTCTACTGGTGCTTCTAAATTAACAAGCGCTTTGCAGGTTGATAGAGGAGACGCGTAGGTGCCGATACGCACCTTGAATACTCGGTTTAGATCCTCGGCACATGTGGCTACATGGATCACCCGGTCATGCACAATGGTTGGGTCTAGGCGCATGTATCCGCCCGTTTCAACATCGCCAAGAGCGGCCCCAATAACCAGGACGAGGTCAGCGTCTTTGAGAGCAGCTGTCACAGCTGTGCCCGCGGCGAAGCCAAACTCACCGATATAATGAGGAGCACTGTTTGGATATAGGTCCTTGCGTCGAAAACCATTTGCAACTGGCAAATTCCAGCGACTGATAAACGCATGGAGGGCGTCTACCCCCTCTGGAGTCCAGCCACTACCACCCACCCATACAAGGGGATGCTTCGCTTTCGCCAGCGCTCGCGCGATAGAGCTAATAACAGCCAAATCAACCGCGCGCGGTATCACAGTTACTTGTGCGGCGATGGGGGCTGTGCATGGCTCATCAAGCATGTCCTCTGGCAGACTGATCACTACCGGTCCCGGGCGGTCACTCACCGCGCGTTGGAATGCTTCAGCCACCACAGACGGGAGCATCTCAGGGTCAGTGATCTGAGCTACCCACTTGGCAATACCGCCAAACATGATTGTAAAGTCGATCTCCTGAAAAGCGTTTCTGCCGAGGTCTGCACGTGCTACTTGACCGACAAAAAGCACAAGCGGAGTCGCATCTTGTTGTGCCGTATGCAAGGCAATACTCGCATGTGTGGCACCTGGGCCGCGCGTCACAAAGCACACACCGGGCCGACCGGTCAGCTTGCCGCATGCTTCGGCCATGTTGGCGGCATTTGCCTCATGACGGCAGGTCACTAAGCGCACCTGATCGCGTACTTCATACAGTGCGTTTAGCACCGCAAGATAGCTTTCCCCAGCAACCGCGAATACAAGATCGACACCCTGTGCCTGTAGGGATTGCACGAGCGCTGTTGCAGCGCTACGGATTGGTAAAAGAGTCATGTGTCTACGCCCGTTAATGTCGTTGTACCGGCCCGCACCAGCCCGGCAAGTAATCTGCATCGAGACTCTTGGCAAGTTCCAGTGCTTTTGCGAGGGTGGTGGAAAAATCTTTGTCGATATGGTGGCGTTTGATGCGCAATCTTAAGAAATCTGCCCAGAGAAACTCACTGAACGGCGTGACATCCTTTGCAAAACCGCCCATATGCCGTAGCTCCCCAGCGAGGCTCCGATATGGATCATCGACCAGTCCCGTTATCCGCCGTGGCAATTCTGCGTGATCGCAGCGCTTTCCACCTGAATCATATGGGTGAGTCCAGCCACGCGCCTCCATGAATGACCAGAAGGTGGATTTTTTGAGTCGGCGTAGATCAGCGACTACGGTCACCGCGATGGTTTTGACACCAGCCTGTTGTAGCGCGTATGCCAGATGATGATGGTCGATGACGTAGTAGCGCTCTTTGAGTCCATGCACAACTGGAATAGTGTGAGTACCTAAGTAGACGTTTTTATGACCAACTTCGCGCCAGTGCTTCACTTTAGCTGCGACTTCACGCATTCCAACAGTCATTTGTGTGGGGCGGAGCTCCCGTATAGCAATCGGGTGCAGGCGCGGTTCGCGAATTGTTGTCATCAGGAAGCCCTGTTGGTTGCCAAGGGCCCTATTGTGATCCGTTTTTGGCCCGAATGAACCATCGTTCGACGAGCCGCGAATGGTTCAAAGTACGATGCAATAGCTTTTTACTCTGGCCCGACTACAAGGACTTTAAACGTATTAGGTATTTGTGCGGGGCGGGGGTGTGGTTGCTCGGCGGTAGCCGCTGGCGTCGCGCCAAAGTCAGCCGTTACTAAATAAATACGACCCGAGACCTCATCCAATGCCATCGTGCGGGCACCGGGCTGGGTTTGCAGGGTTTGTTTAATCGCGTAACTGCCATTGCTGGCGGCCTCTGCAACAGACAGCGTGCCCTCACCGTTTGAGCTAAATACCAGTTTGCGCACTGCATCATACGCTGCAGCATCAGGGCCTGCTCCAATGCTGATTCGTTGCACTTGCTTCCCGCTGCGGCTGTCGGTGACTACCATCGTTTTGCCGTCACACACCGAGTACAGGTGACCGGCCTCGCGGTTCAAGGCAAGTCCACTCGGGCTGGCGCAGTCTGGGAGCTGCCAGGTGGCAGTCACGTTAAGCGTGCGTGCGTCGATGGCCAGCATCTGTCCTGCTTCACTTTCAATGTTCAGATAGATCACACCGTGGCTGTCGGCAACCGCGAATTCCGGCTTATCAGGCACTTTAATGGTGCCAATAACGGCGAGCGTGCTGGCATCAAGTGCCGTGACATCTTTGCTGCGCCCGTTGAATGTGAAAAGTCTGTGACTGCTTGGCTCGAAAAGAATGGCATCTGGATTCTGACCCGGGATAGGCACTTCTCTGATTACCGCAAGTGTAGTGTAGTCAAATTCGGTCACAGAGCTCGCCTTGCCATTACTCGTATAGCCGCGATTTAGCTCAGGTGCTAGTGCAACGCCGTGCACCCCACTCGTGTTTGCGATAGAGCCTGTAATCTTTCCTGTTTGGGTATCTACGACATCCACGTGATCGGCGCGTGTAATAAAAAGTCTATGCAGTGGGACATCCATCGTGAGGTAATCCCAGCCCCCAGTTCCTCCCAGTTGCCATGTCTCCAGAACGCGGTAGATTTCTTTGCTCGGATGCTTTGAATGCGACGATGCTGCTGATGCAGATAAAATGCCAACAGCGCTTATCGTCAAGACCGCAGTAAGACCGGTAGCGCATCGATATTTATTTTGCATAACAACCATCCAGTTAATCAAAACAGAGCCACATTACTTGATCCGACGTCCCCCCTGTTTGAGTCCTGAGGGCATCTAGAGTCTGACGGTTAATATATCTGCTTTTTTGGTCATTTGTCTCGCGTACTCGGCAGGGGTCATACCGCCAAGTGCTTTCTTCGGTCTTTCCTCGTTATTCGCATCGCCACGCCTCAATCGTCCGCTGCGCTTGCTCCAGACTGACGAACCAGTTTTCGTTCAAGCACTCATCTCTCAGTCGCC
>CAIKZZ010000038.1 GCA_903832085.1 uncultured Pseudomonadota bacterium
CGTCGTGGTGTTAAAAGATGCCCATGTCGGTTGATTAACAATCGAAAAACTGAGCGTGCCACCACTCGGATTCGTCGTCGTCGGCGTGAATGTATACACCTGCCCCACCACCACGCTCGTCGCCGCTGTACCACTGATGGTCGGAATCACAACAATGACGGCTGCAGAAGCACTAACACCCGAACCGCCGCCAGCATTAGAACCAGCTCCACCGCCGCACCCAGCAAGCGCAAGCGATAACAGTCCCGAAGCACACAGAACCCGCATCACACGCGATAGCAATGCACTCAGGTCATCGCCCAGCAGGGAGACGGCCAGTCGATCGGTACGAGCGCTGCAAAAGAACTCTGAGACTTTGGCTAACGCCACTTTCGATGACTCCATCACTTAAATGATTTTCAATAGAATTTGAAACCATTTGAAAAATCTACAATCGACGCCCAGACACCTTGCATAAATACCGAAAGCCGTACAGCGCACATACCAGGAGCGTCACTCCTTGCCCCTCACAACCCCTTCCAGTAACTCAGTAAATTGCTTCCCAATCCTGTCGAATGAATAGCGGTCTTCGGCGAGATCTCGCGCAGCACGGCCGATGGACTGTCGCCGTTCAGGGTCGCGGAGCAACGCCTCAATCGTGTTAACGAATTCTGTTGGCGACTCGGCATACATAACTGTCTTGCCAGGCGTGACATTAATGCCCTCGCAGCTCACAGGGTGCGCAACAATGCACTTGGCCATTGAGAGTGCATCAAGAATTTTCAGCTTTGTGCCGCCGCCATCACGGATCGGGCACACATAGATCGCGGCACGCTCGATCAAAGGCCGCACATCGTCCACAAAGCCATGTAGCTGCACACCGGGCGACGCCTTTGCGATATCTACAAGTTCGGCTGGTGCACCCGCCCCGACCAAATCAAGCGTCACATTTGGCACTCGCTTGCGCAACAGCGGCCAGATCTGCTGCAGCAGGAACATCATCGCATCAATATTTGGATACCAGTTTAGTGTTCCTACGAAGATCAGCGAATCTGAACGTTGGATAGCTGCTCCTGACGCAAAATAATCGATATCAACACCGTTTGGGACTGCCACAAGTTTGGCAGCCGGCATGGTTGCGCGTAGACGCTCAGAGTCGAGTTCTGAGCACGAAATATGCAGTGCGAAGCGTTCTGCGATCGTCGCTTCGTAGCGAGCAATCCGCCGGCTCTCGAGGTAAAAATACCATCGCTTTAATAAAACCCGCTCGCGTATGGCTCGCCGATTCATCATGTGCGACTCGGCATTGTGGTGCCCAAGCGTCGCAGGAGTGTCTGGAAATAAAGAGCGGAACCGCGCAAGACTCAGCGAGTCACAATGCATAAGGTCATACTTACGCGCAGCACAGACTTCAGCTAGCACCTGACGCGCGCTGTCACTGTCCAGCCAACCAGCCATATATCCCTCAGATGAAAACAGACTTTCAGCAGCCGTGCGGAGCTGACCAAACGGTCGAATGTTTTTTTCGATCGGCAGAAAACGCACGCTACGGCATAGACTGGCAAGCTCTGCGTAACACGCCTCGAGACCTTGCTCGACATCGTCATAAAACGTCGCCAGCAACGGGCGCTGCACAAACGCGACGAGATCGACATCGTGACGAGCCGCAACCCCACGCAACAGATGATAGGCACGCAACAAGACACCGGCTTTAGGCGGGTAGGGAATAACGTGTGAGAGCCATAATACGCGCATAAAACCTGACACAGTCCATCGAGATTGATACGACAGGCTACTCTAAAGCCGCGCCAGCCACCGACTAGACTGGATGCCCCTTCAACCAAAGCCTACCCGCACAAAACATGCGTTGTTAACTCGGTTGCGCTCGAGTCACAGCGGTGGGCGTAGCCGCCATGGCAACCTCGCAGCGTTCACCGCCTCATGGCCACGAGTGGGTACGTGACACCGCGTACCAAGGCGGGCCATGGCACCGATCTTGCGGCAACCAAACCACGGGGCGCCAGCGCCTAGGCCTGCACGACGCGCAGCCATAAAACCAGACGTCTGCTTGAGCACCGGAGGCCTGATGCCAATTAGCGCATGAACACATCCAGGCTCAACCCGCGCCCTACCAAATTAAGCGTTTGATTTTATTGTTTTAATTGGTGGGCGGTACAGGGCTTGAACCTGTGACCCCTGCCGTGTGAAAGCAGTGCTCTACCGCTGAGCTAACCGCCCGCCGAGTAATCAAGGCGACATTGTAAGGGTTCACAGCCATCGGTTCAAATGAGATCCGTTAACGGAATGGCTAGGACGCCGTACGCCGCCTGTTTAGTTTGGCCCAACACCCCGCCTGCCATGCGTAGCTAGCGAGCATTTCCTGTCAAATGGACCCCACGAAACGGCCCACTTGACCATTCGCCCGCCCCCACGCCACTTCCCCATAGACAGACTCTTAAGCTGCATACAAAAATCAAACCGCACACATCGAACGGCGGGCACCTGCCGCTTTCTTTGATGATTTCATGGGCGCCAATAGGACGCGTAGGAACTCCAGAGCCCATACCCGAGGATCCCCAAATCACTCGGAATCAGTCTATGCTTTAATACCTCGACAGCCTCGGCACGCACGCAATCAAATGATCTCGGGAAAAGTTGAACGCGAATTTTCCAAGGATCTACTGGTCATTTAGGTTCGCCTCACAATCGTCCCGACAATTGGACCGGCGCTTCGAAAAATAGGTTAGGCCGATTATCCCAGAGACCGCATCACATGAAGATAATCACACTCGTCGAGGCGCGCTCTGTTACCGGGCCCATAAAACCATTATTACACCTTGCAGCCATTGAGAGCTCAGCGAATAAAACGCACCATGACTGGCAGCGGATATGCGTCACAACGACACGGGATCCAGACCTCGGAATTACCCACACAAACTCTTTGCTAGATGCGGCTAAAAAAGTCGCCCTTCCGATAATTCTAATTCGCGAGAAACGGCTTTTTGACTTTAGCGTCATCCGGCAACTGGGTTCAATACTCACTGACGAACAACCGGATATTGTTGAAACTCACGATTTTAAGTCACACTTACTGTTACTGCTCTGCAAGCGACTAACGCGTCACCACAAATCATTTCGCTGGATCGCGTTTCATCATGGTTACACGCGCATGAGCTGGCGAGTTTACTTCTACCAACAACTGGATCGAATCAGTCTCCGGTATGCCAATACAGTGGTAACGCTGTGCAAGCCATTTGTCTCTGTAATTCAGCGTCGTGGAGTCAGATCAGACCGCATACGTGTCATCACAAATTGCATAGAACCATTACCGCCACCACATGCGGTAACGCTTGATACGTTGCGTCAAGACCTTGCCATACATGATGAGATGATTCTGCTTGTGGTAGGACGCTTGTCTCCTGAGAAAGGACACGCCGACTTGTTTGCAGCACTGCGCACATTACTGCAGGACAATCCGGCACTCCGGTGGCGTCTATTGGTCGTTGGTGATGGCGGTGAGCGTGAGCGCTTGCAGCGCCTCGCCGCACCTCTCAAAAATCGTATTACATTTATTGGCCATCAAACGGACACCTGGCCATACTACTGTGTAGCTGACCTGTTCGTGCTTTCGTCGCTGAGCGAGGGCTCACCACTCGTCATCCTTGAGGCCATGGCGGCAGGATTGCCCATCGTAGCCACCATCGTCGGCGGAGTTCCTGAACTGTTAACCGATAATGAGACTGCTCTTTTAACGCCACCCGCCGATCCGCAGGCCTTGGCACGTGCTATAGCGATTCTGCTCACCAATCCGGCAGTGCGTCAGTCATTAGGAGCCGCGGCTCGAAGCGCTTCAGAATCCCATACACCCCTAAAGTACGCCACGGCAGTTCATGCCCTATATGCAGACCCACTGTAAAACGATAGGAATACGGTCGATCGCAACAACTGGCGAAACCAATCGTGCGAATGGGTCACAAACCGACTCACACCACATCGCGCATTCGCACCATTAAACTGCGGCTGCGCCTGCGCCTTAGACAAAATCTTAGGTTTGTAGTTGGTTTTGTTATCATTCATCCGTGATTAAATCCACTCTCACACAGCGATCGCGCGTCACCATAAAAGGTCAATACCCATGAAACGCACCCTCGTTGCAGTTCCCGCCTTGCTCACAGCTCTCGTGTTGAGTGCTATTGCAATCAATCGCGGCGAGGCGGTGAACTCCCTCTGGCTCATTACAGCAGCGGGCTGCTGCTATGCCATTGGCTATCGCCTGTATGCAGCCTGGATAACCGCAAACGTATTAGTCACTGACCGTACTCGAGCGACACCCGCAGAGCGCCTTGATAATGGCCGAGACTTTGTACCCACACCCCGCTGGGTGGTATTTGGGCATCACTTCGCTGCAATTGCAGGTCCCGGCCCGTTAATCGGGCCGACACTTGCGGCCCAATTTGGCTATTTACCCGGGACGCTGTGGATACTCATAGGCTCAGTGCTGGGCGGCTGCGTGCAAGACATGGTGGTGCTATTTGCGTCGACCCGCCGCAACGGCCGTACACTGGGACAGATGGCGCGAGATGAACTAGGCCCTATCGGTGGTGCGGCCGCACTGATTGGTACATTCGCGATCATGATTATTCTCATTGCTGTACTCGCGCTGGTGGTCGTAAACGCCATGAAGCACAGCCCTTGGGCAACATCTACCGTCTTTGCAACGATCCCCATTGCGATCTTAATCGGCACCTACATGCGGGGGATTCGTCCCGGCCGTGTTGCAGAGGCCTCACTTATTGGTATCGCACTACTACTGGTCGCTGTTGCTGGCGGCGGTTGGTTGGACCACCAACCCTTACTACGCGCTGCATTCGATTTCGATGGCGTTTCGCTCGCATGGTTTGTGATCGGGTACGGATTCCTAGCAGCTGTGCTGCCAGTGTGGGTATTACTCGCACCACGCGACTATTTGTCTACATTTCTGAAGCTTGGTACGGTCCTCGTCTTGGTTATCGCGATCATTGCGACCCACCCCACACTCAAGATGCCGCCGCTAACGCGCTTTATTGACGGGACGGGGCCGATTTTCGCCGGCAAGCTATTCCCCTTCGTTTTTATCACCATCGCGTGTGGGGCCATATCTGGTTTTCACTCGCTAATCGCAAGCGGCACGACGCCGAAGCTGATTCGAAATGAGAGCGATATACGCCTGATCGGCTACGGTTCTATGGCGTTGGAGTCCTTGGTTGCCATCATGGCGATGATCGCAGCAACGCTACTCGATCCGGGCGTCTTTTTTGCAATGAACAGCCCACTTGCAGCTCTCGGTGGTAGCCCAGACGCTGTTGTCACAACTTTAACCAACCTCGGGTTCCCGGTAAGCGTGGACCAAATGCAGGCACTTGCGCAGCAGGTAGGTGAACACACGCTGTTTGCACGTACCGGTGGAGCACCATCACTCGCAGTCGGTATGGCCAGCATCTTGTCCGGCGTTTTTGGCGCGGGTTTACTGGCGATGTGGTATCACTTTGCGATTATGTTTGAAGCAGTTTTTATTTTGACAACCTTGGACGCGGGAACGCGCGTTGGTCGCTTCATGCTGCAAGACTTGCTGCAACATATTTGGGCGCCTCTTGGACGCACTTCTTGGTACCCGTCAGTTATTGTTTCAAGTGCACTCGTTGTATCAGGTTGGGGCTATTTTCTCTACGTGGGTGTCATTGACCCACTTGGCGGCATCAATATACTTTGGCCGCTGTTCGGAATTGCGAATCAGATGCTCGCAGGTATTGCCTTGGCGATCGTCAGCGCTATTCTGATGAAGACAGGCAAGTTCAAATATGTATGGGTCACCGCCTTGCCTCTTGCATGGATCGCTGTGGTTACAACCACCGCTGCATATCAAAAAATCTTCAGCACGAATCCAAAGATTGGCTTTCTAGCGGGAGCTAATGATTTATATGCCAAAGCCCTGGCGCATACACTACCGCCCGACAAGCTCGCGGCTGCAGATCATCTGATTTTTAATCAGCGCCTAGACGCATTTCTTGCAGGATTTTTCTTGGTAATTCTGTGGGCCGTCATCATCGACATGCTGCATACAGGATGGAACGTATGGCGTCGTCATCCCTTGCAAACGTCCCTTGAGGCGCCTTACCAGCGCTCACAGTTACCGGAGTCTGCGCATGGTTAAAAACACCCCAGACGCTAGCAACCCAAGCTTGAGGGGCGTCGCATTTGCTGCGGTACGACTCGGGCAAATTGTCCGCGATGTGTGTGCTGGCGCGGCCGGCACCAATGCCTATGCGCATTATCAGGCGCACCAGCAAGCACACCATCCGGATATGCCAGTACTACCCAAAGACGTTTTTTTCCGCGAACAACTCACAGCGCGCTGGCACGGCGTCTGCCGCTGCTGTTAGCGGCGACACAATGGAGCCGCCTGTCAGTCAATTGACCCGCCGCGCATGGTGCGTGCTCTTGGTTGCATGGCTGGGCTGGGGTTTTGATGTGTTTGATGCGCTGCTATTTAATTTTGTTGCTCCGAACTGTATCCCAACACTTTTGCACCTACCGCTAGGCTCGCAAGCGGCCAGGGCCGCCACCGCACAGTGGACAGGCATCCTCACAGCGCTCCTGCTGGTTGGTTGGGCACTCGGGGGCACTCTGTTTGGCTATGTGGCGGATCGCATCGGTCGAGAGCGGGCTTTGATCCTCACGATTCTTGTTTATGCTTTAGGAACCGCAAGCTGCGCACTTGCGCCGTCACTCCCTGTGCTTATTTTATGTCGTGCTGCCGCTAGCCTTGGGATTGGTGGCGAATGGGCGGCTGGTGCAACCTTGGTGGCCGAGACTGTCCCATCGCGCCACCGACTACTCGCAGGCGCACTCTTACAAACCGCCTCGCCGCTCGGTCTGTTTTTGGCGATGGGCATGACGTGGCTGATCGCGGGTCACCTGATGGCCGATTCCCCTGCAACGTCATGGCGGTACGTCTTTGCTTGCGGGCTCATACCCGTAGTCGTCGTGCTGATTGCACGGATCGGGCTATCAAAACAGTTAGCGGCACCCCAAACGCACCCGCACGGCTCGTTAGTAGCCGGACTACTGGACTTATTTAGCCCATCTTTACGTAGAGCAACGCTGTCCGCACTCGCCATGTCGGTGGTCGCGATTATGACTTGGTGGTGCTGCAACGCGTTTTTACCCACAATTGCCAATACGCTGGGTAGCCGAGCCGCTGTGCTGCAAGGCCTCAGCGGCGGCGCCGCAGTCAAAGTCGCTGAGTCATGGAAAGCCACCACGACCCTTTGGTTTAACTGTGGTGGCATTGTGGGAGCGTTGCTCGCCGTACCACTAGGTCACTGGCTCGGCCGAAGAGCACTCTTTGCTGTGTATTATGGGACAGGAGCCTTCGCGCTTCTCGTTGTGTTTGGCGTCGCATGGCCGCCTGAGATTACTTTACGACTCACTTTCTTTGTCGGTGTTTCAATCTATGGGGTCTTTGGCGCTCTCACCTATTACCTGCCTGAACTCTTTCCGTCGCATCGCCGCGCCTTGGGAGCCGGGTTTTGTTACAACACAGGCCGACTACTCGCCGCAGCAGGCCCGTTTCTCGTAGGCGCCTACTCTGCCCAGCAAAGCGATCCATTGCGTGGCGCGCTCACAGCACTCACTGCCGTTGCCATAGTACCCCTACTTGCCGCAATTGGTACGCCTTGGATCAGCGAATCCGGATCGCTTCACAACACACGCGAATTGCCGCTAGGATAGTGCGCCCTTGCATGCCTGTCGCCTGCGCACGAGTTTATTCAGCCATAGTCTATGGAACATCTTGTTATGACCGACAACACTTGGATCTCGCTCGTCCTCGGCCTCGTTGAGGGTATTACCGAGTTTTTGCCAGTCTCATCGACCGGGCACCTCATTATCATCGGCGACTTACTACACTTCGGCGGCAACTTTTCCAAGCTATTTGATGTTGTCATTCAGTTTGGCGCAATCCTTGCAGTCGTATGGCTTTATCGGAAAAAACTGCTACTCACAGCATCATCACTCAACACGAGCGCCACCTCACGCCGCTTCACTATTAACGTCCTGCTCGCATTCGCGCCCGCTGTAGTTATTGGCTTTGCAGCACACGATTTCATTAAGCGCGTTTTATTCTCTCCCGTGGTCGTCGGGTGGGCATTTATCGTTGGCGGCGTTGTGATCTTGATTGTTGAACGGTGGCGACCAAAAGCACACATCACAAGTCTTGAGGAAATGCCATCGCTCAGTGCTCTTAAAATCGGTTTTTTTCAATGCCTTGCTATGATCCCGGGGACATCGCGCTCCGGTGCTACCATTGTTGGCGCATTGCTACTCGGCGTCACACGTGAGGCCGCCACCGAGTTCTCATTTTTCTTAGCCATCCCAACGATGGCAGGAGCTACTGCGCTTGATTTATACAAGGCGCGTCATGAAATCGCGGGGAGTGATGCCGGCATGCTCGCTGTCGGCCTAGTGATAGCGTTCGCCTCAGCCCTTGTAGTGGTCAAAGGTCTCGTCGGCTTTGTCAGTCGGCATGGATTTGCGCCATTTGCCTGGTATCGCATCATTGCAGGCGCAGGCATCCTCGCGCTGATTTACCGCGCCTAAGAAAGCGCTGTAGTTACTTTTTCGGCAAACTAGGCTTCGTCAGACCAGAGCCACAGGCCTGACAGGCAGTCGGACCAGCGAGCCAAATTCGCAATCGATCGGGAAGCCGTCCTGCGGTGTAGTTAGCGATCCATACGCGTACACGAAATGGGGTGAGAGCTCGCAGCGCGTATACCGTACTAGCCCCGACTGCTATGCCTACGACCAACGACTGTAGGAACTCGCTCATGAGTCGGTGCCCAGCCACCGTGCGGCATGGTAGGTAATACCAGCCGCGACATAAGCCAGCGCAAATAGATATCCCGCCATCAACAGCGGATAGCGCCATGAGTTGGTCTCACGCCGCACGGTAGCGAGCGTCGATAGGCACTGAGGAGCAAAGACATACCAAACGAGCAAACTAAGCGCAGTCGGCAAACTCCAGTTCGCCGCAATAATTGGTGCCAACTGACCCGCCACATCTTTGCCACTTGCGGCCAGTGAATACACTGTTCCAAGCGCACCGACCGCTACCTCGCGTGCCGCAAAGCCAGGCACCAATGCCAATGAAATCTGCCAATTAAAACCAATCGGCGCAAAAATATGCGTAAGAGCAAGACCAATGCGACCCGCATAGCTGTATTCAATTGCGGGGCCGACAAAATCCGTAGGAGCTACGGGAAATGAACTCAAAAACCACAGCACAATGGTCAGTGCCAGAATAACCGAACCGATACGACCGACGAAAATCTTTACGCGCTCTACAAGGCCGAGCACCAAGTTACGCATGCTTGGCCAGTGATAGGTCGGCAACTCCATCTGTAATGGATTAACCGCACGGCCCTTCGCAAAAAACTTAAGCACAGATGCGACCGCAAAAGCAGCCACCACCCCACCCACGTACAAACTGAACAACACAACACCCTGCAGACCAATTCCGAAACTTAAGTTTCTATCCGGAATAAATGCACCAATGAGCAAAACGTACACGGGCAGTCGTGCTGAGCAGGTCATCAATGGCGCGATCATGATAGTCACTAGGCGTTCGCGTGCACCGGGAATTGTGCGGGTCGCCATAATGCCCGGGATGGCACAAGCAAAGCTCGACAGCAGCGGTATGAACGCGCGCCCTGATAAACCCACAGAACCCATCAGCCGATCCAATAAAAATGCCGCCCGCGGCAGATAACCCGAATCCTCAAGCAAGATGATGCAGCCAAACAGTGTAATAATCTGCGGCAGAAACACCAGAATACTGCCAGTCCCTGCAAGTACCCCATCGACAAGCAGACTCTTCAGAATTCCTGGTGGTAACAAGGAGCCAACCGTGACAGAGAGCCAACCAACAAGATCCGTAAAGAGCTCCATAAACGGCTTCGCAAACCGATAGACTGCTTGAAACATCAAAAACAAGATTGATATCAATACCAACGGACCAAGCACGGGATGCAATACAACGCGATCAATGCGATCGCTGATGGTACCCAATGGCACGACGTCCAATCTGCACGCAGCAAGTATGCGCTCCACTTCTACATAGTCGGCAGCGATAGCCTCACTATCACTCACGCTTAAGTGGGTCGCATCATCACTGAGCGAACTTCGACCATCTTGGGTCTGAAAATTCTCAAGGTACTGGATGAGCGCATCAGCACCGTGTGCTCTGATACCCACTGTCTCAATGACCTGTACTTGAAGCTCATGGCTGAGCAGTGCTCCGTCGATTGGCAAGCCGCGACGGCGAGCAAGATCGACCATATTCAGCGCTACAACGACAGGATAACCCAGGCGCTTTAGCGCCAGTACAAGTCGCAAATGTCGTCGTAGATTCGTCGCATCAACCACAGCAACTATGGCACTTGGTGCCACCTCACCGGGCAAGCGCCGCAGCACGGTGTCACAGGTCACGCTCTCATCGGGCGTGCGCGGTCGCAAACTATAGGCACCCGGCAGATCCAAGATACGCACCAATCGACCCGTCTGTGTTTTCAGGCGCCCCTCTTTACGCTCAACCGTGACACCGGCGTAATTCGCTATTTTTTGGCGAGCACCCGTCAGCAGGTTATAAAGCGCGGTCTTGCCGCAGTTGGGATTACCCACTAGCGCAAACACGGGGCCAGCCAGATTGGTTGGCAGTGCAGCCGTGTCGGTCACGAGGCCACCGAAACGAGTTCGACACGGATACAGGCGGCTTCTGCAAGTCGCAATGCGAAAGTGCCCGAACTGACCCGCACCGCGATGGGATCACCAAATAGCGCACGGGCTAACAAAAGCACGCGCTCACCCGGCACGAACCCCAACTCCGCAAGACGCTCAATGGTGTCACTGCGATCACCAAGTGGGCTTACCAGAGCCACCACCCGCGCCTCTTGCGCGATGGGGAGCTCAGACACGGCACAAGCTCCGCGTCGCCCCACAGGGGGCGCGGAATCAATGAGGTGGGCATGTGGTGTAGTTTTGGACTGAAGCATGCTGAGCCTGGGCGTGGCTCGTATTGTAAGTGAGAATCGATCGCATTTGGAAGATCAGGGCTCAGGAGCTGAAATAGCCGCAGCTAATCAACTTATCTTGTTGATTTTTAACACTTTATCTGAAAATGATCTGCAGAGAATGCCCCGCCCTGCGCTAGTGATCGGTCGCAATTGCCCCCATACCGGCCAAGAGCCCCAAGATCTCTTGCGTCTTAGCCTCCATCAGCGCGCCGTCTGCCCGACTTTCCACATTGAGGCGCAGTAGCGGCTCTGTATTGGAAGAACGCACGTTGAGCCGCCACTGTGGCATTTCTAATGACAGGCCATCCGTTCGATCGATGCGCATCGCGAGCGGCCCATAGGCGCGCTCAATGGCGGCGATGGCTTGCTCAGCATCTGGGACACGTCGATTAATCTCGCCACTGACCGGGAACAAACGCTGCCGCTCGCTCACTAGTGCCGACAGCGACTGACCTGTCTGTGACAACACTTGTGCGAGCACCAACCAGGGGATCATACCGCTGTCGCAGTATGCAAAGTCACGGAAGTAATGATGTGCACTCATTTCACCGCCATACACCGCATCAACCTCACGCATCACTTGCTTAATAAACGCATGTCCCGACTTGCACAACACCGCCTTGCCGCCACTTTGCTCAACCATATCCAAAGTGTTCCACGTCAGTCGCGGATCATGGACCACACGTGCTCCGGGCTCACGGGCGAGGAACACCGAGGCAAGCAAACCGACGATGTAATATCCCTCAATAAATGCACCGGTTTCATCAAAGAAAAAACAGCGGTCGAAATCGCCATCCCAAGCAATACCGAAATCTGCATGCTCACGGCGCACCGCATCAGTAACTGGCTGCCGGTTTTGCTCCAACATAGGGTTCGGAACACCGTTCGGAAATGTTCCATCAACATCATGAAATAATTTGACGAATTGAAAAGGCAATCGCGACTCGAGCTGATCAATAACCAGCCCAGCACCACCATTACCTGCATTACAAACGATTTTTAATGGCTTAAGAGCTGCCACATCGATATAGCTCAATAAATGGTCGATATATCGCTGCGAATTATCCACCTGGCTAATCATGCCGCGCTTAATTGGCGTCTTAAACTGCCCCTGCTCCGCAAACTTGCGGATTTCTTGAAGGCCAGTGTCACCTGAAATCGGCCTCGAGCCCTCACGCACAAATTTCATCCCGTTATAATCGGGCGGATTGTGACTCGCCGTGACCATGATGCCGCCGTCAAGCGCAAGATCAGATGTTGAGAAATAGACGCCCTCGGTCCCGCATAACCCAATATCGACCACATCGACCCCTGAGTCTGCCAAACCACGCATCACAGCCTCAGCAAGCTCTGCGCTCGATAGGCGAATATCGCGCCCTACGCAGACGCGCGCAGGGCGCAAAAACTCCGCATAGCCACGCGCAACTCGATAGGCGATGTCGGGATTTAACTCTGTCGGAATCCGGCCACGCAAATCGTATGCTTTAAAGCAACTAATTGATGACACAGTCGTGGATGCTGCTGTCACGTATTTGTCCCCTGCCGACCGTACGTATCTTCAAAGCGCACAATGTCATCTTCACCCAAATAGCTCCCCGATTGAACCTCGATCACGTGCAACGGGACCTTGCCAGGGTTCTCAATACGATGCGTTGCTCCAAGGGGGATGTAGGTTGACTCGTTCTCAGATAGGAAAAACACCTTTTCATTGCAGGTAATTTTTGCTGTGCCAGATACCACGATCCAATGCTCTGCACGATGATGATGCATTTGCAAAGAAAGCTGCGCACCGGGGTTTACGGTTAAGCGCTTGACCTGAAAGCGCGCCCCACCGTCGACACTGTCATAACTGCCCCAAGGTCTAAATACCTCTCGGTGCAGCGATGTTTCTGAGCGTCCCAACTGCTTCAGCTTATTCACCAAAGCCTTAACTTCTTGGACTCGCGCTTTCGGTGCAACGAGCACCGCATCCTTTGTTTCAATAACGACATGGTCTTGAAGGCCGACAGTCGCCACTAGACGTTCAGACGAGTACAGATAACAACCCGATGAGTCTTCAACGATGACATCACCACGCAACACATTACCGTCACTGTCTGCATCAAGACTTTCATGCAATGACGACCAAGAACCTACATCACTCCACCCTGCGTCTAGCGGTACAACCACGGCATCGCGTGTTTTTTCCATGACCGCATAATCGATCGAATCACTCGGACAGCGACTAAATTCCTCGGTGGATAAACGTGTGAAATCCAAGTCACCAGAGCTGGCTGAATATGCTGCTCGACAACTCGCGAGCATCTGCGGGGCATGTAGTTCCAGCTCGCGCAAATAGCGTCTCGCACCAAACAGGAACATACCACTGTTCCAAAAGTACTGACCTGAAGCGACGTACTCCTGAGCTTTGACCACATCTGGCTTTTCAACGAACTCTTCGATCGGATAAGCCGATGCCTCGATCGCCGCGCGTCTTATATAGCCGTAGCCTACCTCGGGCTTATCAGGGATCACCCCAAAGGTCACCAGCTTCCCGGCCTTTGCCGACTCAATACCGACCCGAATAGCTGCCTGAAACGCCCCAACATCGCGCAGCAGGTGATCGGCAGGCAACACCAACAGCAATGGATCGGCACTGGCAGGTTGGCCTTTGAGCGCAGCCAATGCAGCGATGGCCACTGCCGGTGCCGTATTACGGCCGACAGGTTCCAGCACAATCGCGGTTGGCGTGACCACATGCTGCCGCAATTGTTCTGCGACTATAAACCGATGATTCTCATTACAGACAACGATCGGACCTTTAGCGTCCAGACCATCAAGCCGCCGGATCGTGTCCTGCAGCATGGTAATTTCGCCGACCAGTGGCAAAAACTGCTTAGGGTAAAGTTCGCGCGATAGCGGCCAAAGTCGCGTACCAGCGCCGCCCGACAAAATCACGGGTATCAACATGTTCATATCCTTAACTGTCCAGTTCAGGAGCAGTCGCTAAACTGCGTCCCCGCCCTATCCCATAATAAACGAAACCTAATCTTTCGAGCGCCAGCGGGTCGTACAAGTTCCTACCGTCAAAAATGACGGGTCGCTTTAGCAGCGACTTCATTACATCGAAATCGGGACTACGGAACTCCTGCCACTCGGTCACAATTGCCAGTGCATCCGCCTGATCTAATGCCTCTTCCATGCTGGTCGCAAACTCAAGCCCATCGCGCAAACCCAAGACACGCTGCGCTTCGTTCATGGCAACAGGATCGTAGGCGCATACCACTGCACCGGCATGCAACAGACTCTCAATGAGCACTCGGCTTGGCGCCTCACGCATATCGTCGGTGTTCGGTTTGAAGGCAAGCCCCCAAACAGCAATCCGAAGTCCACGCAAGGATCCTTTAAAATACCCATTAATCTTCTGAAAAAGAACGGTCTTTTGCCGAGCATTGACGTGCTCAACGGCGTTCAAAATCTCAGATTCATACCCCACAGCACGACTCGAACGGGCCAGCGCTTGCACATCCTTAGGAAAGCACGAGCCTCCATAGCCTACGCCTGGATAGATAAAACCATACCCAATACGCGGATCAGAACCTATGCCCACGCGCACTCGCTCGATATCAGCGCCAAGTCGTTCGGCTAAATTTGCAATGTCATTCATGAATGAAATCTTTGTCGCTAACATCGCATTCGCCGCATATTTCGTCAGCTCTGCTGAGCGAATATCCATGACTAACAGTCGATCGTGATTGCGCGTAAAAGGCTCATATAGCGCACGCATTAATTCACTGACTCGAGCACTGTCGGTGCCGACAATCACTCGATCAGGGCGCATAAAATCAGTGATTGCAGCACCCTCTTTCAAAAACTCAGGGTTTGAAGCCACATCAAAATCTATCGCAGCGTTGCGCGCCTGCAAGACAGACACGAGAGCCGCTCGCACTTTATCAGCCGTGCCTACTGGAACTGTCGACTTAGTGATCACGACCTTGTACTCGGTCATGTGTTTCGCGATGGTCTGTGCAACAGCGAGTACGTATTGCAGGTCCGCGCCACCGTCTTCATCCGGAGGAGTACCAACGGCAATAATCTGAAACAGACCGTGCGCCACACCCTCAGCTGCATCAAGGGTAAACTTGAGGCGGCCTTTGGCCTGATTGCGGTGAATCAGCTCATCAAGGCCAGGCTCATGAATAGGCACCTCACCACGCGTGAGACGTTCGACCTTGGCAGGATCTACATCGACGCAGATAACCTGATTACCTGCGTCCGCGAGACACGCTCCGGTGACCAGCCCCACATAGCCCGACCCAAAAATGGTGATGCGCATTGCAGCGCCTTGTTCTAAAAGGGAAAGAGGCGCGAAGGGTACGCGGGGGGGGCCTTAAGGTAAAGATCTGCCCACTGGGACTGTGATTTAGAACCGTTTATTTTTATAAGCTTTTGTTTTGATTACTTTTATATCAAATATGGCTAACTAGGGTCGCCGCCATTTGGAGGGTCCTTGCTATCGGGCGCGCGACTCATCAAGCGCATCGGCTCGAGCCGGTCTGTGAGACGACCTGTCCCAATAAAATCGCCATCCGCTCCATAGACTCGCACCGTGGAGCCACGGTGTTGCGTAGCCATCAGCTCCGCCGCCAGTGCAACCGCCTGCCCCAAACGGAACTTCGTGTCAGCGCCCACCGGCAAAGTAACGGCAGGCATATCGTGCAGTGCCGCGTCCACAGGAAGGAGTAGGGCATCAAGCGCCGCCTCATCGCCGAGGTGGGCCTCTAACATCTCAAGCGTATAAACCTGCTGTCCTGAAAATGCGCCAACAACGGTACGTCGCAATGCCACGAGGTGCCCAACTGTACCTAGAGCGCGCGCTATATCTTCACCGAGCGTGCGGATATAGGTGCCCTTGGTGCAGGACACCCGCAGGGTCAGGGAATTCCCCGTCAACTGTAAAAGCTCCAGCGCATGCACAGTCACTGTGCGCGCGGCACGGTCGATCTCCACTCCCCTACGCGCTAATGCGTATAAAGGCTCGCCCTCATGCTTTAGCGCTGAATACATGGGCGGCACCTGGGTTTGGACACCCCGAAATCTAGCAAGCACTACAGCAACATCCGCAACAGTCAAAGCAGGCACAGCGCAGCTCTCGATCACGGCGCCTTCGGCATCACCCGTGGCAGTACGAGCCCCAAGCAATACAGTTGCCTCATACGTTTTATCAAGGTCGAGCATGAGACCTGCGACCTTGGTCGCTTGCCCAAAACACAGCGGCAATACCCCACTCGCTAGCGGATCGAGACTGCCTGTGTGACCTGCTTTTTCAGCACGGTACAGTCGACGCACCGTCTGTAGAGCTTGATTTGATGAGGCGCCGACGGCTTTGTCGAACAGCAAAATACCGTCCACAGACCGCCACTCGACGCGCGGTCGAGCAGCCCTGGACGTCATGGCGGCTTGTCACCAAGCGGTGCATCGGCAGCAAGCGCATTGCCATTCTCCACTGCCGGATGAGCGGCGGCTCGCACCGCATCGCTCGCGATAGCCGCATGTATTAGCGAGGACAAGTGGGCAGCCTTATCAATGGTTTCGTCCACCACAAAGTGCAGCTCAGGTACTTGACGGATAGCGAGCTGTTTTTTGAGATTCAACCGCAAAAAACCCGTTGCCGATTTTAAGGCAGCCGCGACTTCTACTGCGTTTCGTTTGGAATCAAATGGCAAAAAATGAATCGTCGCATGCGACAAATCACGGCTCACTTCAACGGCCGTGATCGTAATTGCCCCAACCCGCGGATCTTTCACCTCACGACGGATAAGATCAACGAGCAGACGCTGAATTTGCTCTTCGACACGCCGACTACGATGAAAATCGCGCGGCATCTCACAACGTACGAGTAATCACGACACGCTCATAACACTCGATCTGATCGCCAGCGCGCACATCGTTATAGTCTTTGACCGCGATGCCACACTCAGTTCCAGCCCGAACCTCATTAACGTCGTCTTTGAATCGTCGCAGCGACTCAAGCGCACCTTCAAAAATTACAACGTTATCACGCAGCACGCGGATCGGATTGTTGCGCTTAACATGCCCCTCCATAACGAGGCATCCCGCAACCTGACCAAATTTACTCGAGCTAAATACGTCCCGCACTTGCGCAAGACCCACAATCTGGTCACGCACTTCGGGCGCTAAGAGACCGGACAGCGCAGCACGTACATCATCAATTGCTTCGTAAATAATACTGTAATACTGGATTGCAACGCCCTGCTCTTTCAGTGCGTTACGTGATGCTGCATCAGCCCGTACGTTAAACGCGATGATTCTTGCTTTTGACGCAACGGCAAGCGACACATCAGACTCAGTGATACCACCAACGCCACTAGAAATAACCTTGACGGCAACTTCCGAGGTCGACAACTTCTGCAGCGAATCACGCAAGGCCTCAGCAGAACCTTGTACGTCAGCTTTAATAATCAACTGAACCGTCTGCGTCTTACCATCTTCCATCTGCGAGAACGCGTCTTCAATCTTTGTCGTATTACGAGCAAGCTTGACGTCGCGGAACTTACCTTGCCGATAAAGCGCCACTTCACGCGCCTTACGCTCGCTCTCAACCACGAGAAACTCGTCACCAGCCAAGGGTGCGCCCGTCAATCCGAGCACTTGTACCGGAATCGACGGACCAGCCGAATCAACAGCTTTGCCAGTCTCATCAAACATTGCACGCACACGTCCGTATTCCTGACCTGCAAGAATCGGGTCACCTAGCTTTAGAGTACCGCGCTTAACAAGGATCGTTGCCACTGCGCCACGACCCTTCTCAATGCTCGCTTCAAGCACAACGCCGACAGCCTGACCCTGTATGGAGGCCTTTAGCTCTAGCACTTCCGCCTGCAATAAGAGCGACTCCAACAACTTATCAACGCCATCTCCTGTTTTCGCTGACAGCGGTACAAAAATGACCTCACCGCCATACTCTTCAGGGATCACGCCATGTTTCACGAGTTCGTTCTTGACTCGCTCAGGCTCCGCTTCATTCTTATCAATTTTATTAAGAGCCACTACCATAGGCACTTCAGCTGCTTTCGCATGCTCAATGGCCTCGATGGTTTGCGGCATTACCCCGTCATCAGCAGCCACAACCAATACGACGATGTCGGTAATCTTCGCACCGCGTGCCCGCATCGAGGTAAACGCAGCATGGCCAGGTGTGTCTATGAAAGTAATAATTCCGCGTGGCGTCGTCACATGATAGGCGCCAATGTGCTGAGTGATTCCACCAGCCTCACCGGCAGCAATCTTCGCACTACGAATGTAATCGAGTAGCGACGTCTTACCGTGATCGACGTGTCCCATGATCGTCACAACTGGCGGGCGCATCGTGACCTCGCCATGACCGCCAGCTGCGTTCTGCAACTCTTCTTCGAGCGCATTCTCACGCAGAGTCTTGGCCGAGTGCCCCATCTCTTCGACAACAAGTACGGCGGTATCTTGATCCAGCGGCTGATTAATAGTCGCCATCACGCCCATATTCATCAGCGACTTAATAACTTCACTGCCCTTGACGGCCATCTTCTGCGCCAGCTCAGCAACAGTGATGGTTTCAGGAATTGACACTTCGCGCTTAACAGGCGCAGTTGGCATTTCAAAGCCATGGCGACCTTCAGGGGCCTGCTGCCCACTGCGACGGCCTCGCTGTGGCTTTTTCTTTTTATATCGTGAGCTGACGTCAGAAGAAACATGCAGTTCTTGCCGACCATAACGTGTGCTTTTATCTTCGGCTTCAATAGCGCGCGGCGCAGGGCGCTCTACCGCTTTGCGACTCCTATCAGCTTCATCGCGCGCGCGTTGCTCTGCCTGCCGGCGAGCCTCTTCCTCAATCAGCCGGCGCGACTCCTCTTCAGTGCGACGACGATTGTCTTCCTCGCTACGCTTACGAGCTTCTTCATCGGCCTTGCGCTGTGCCGCTTCTTCGATGGCGCGCTGAGCAGCTTCTTCTTGCTCACGCACCTTATCAATTTCTTCTTGCGCCACACGAGCCTGCTCTTCGAGCACGCCACGATTAATATAGGTACGCTTAGTGCGCACCTCAACACTCACCGTGCGAGCGCGACCCTGAGCCGCACTGACCTTCAGCTCACTCTGTGTTTTACGCTGTAGTGTGATTTTGCGTGGGCCAGCAGCTTGCGTCGGCTCTGCCACATGCCCGTGCGACCGACGCAAGTGGGTCAGCAGCTCAGTCTTCGCCTCGTCGCTTAACTGCGCATCTGCACTAACCACCTGAATACCAGCTTCCTCAAGCTGTTTCAGTAGTCGCTCAACAGGAACCTTGAGAACTTCGGCAAATTGCGCAACCGTAACATCAGACATGTATCGCTCCTAATCAGGACGCCGCGCCGTCGGCGAACCAGTGGGCGCGCGCAGCCATAATTAACTTGCCCGCGCGGGCGTCGTCCAGGTTTTCGATACCCTCTAAATCTTCAATTGATTGTTCCGCCAACTGCTCGCGGGTTCGAACCCCGCGTGCGGCCAGTTGCTTGGCAAGCTTCGCGTCCATGCCATCGACCTCGAGCAAATCAGCGCTGGGAGGCCCAGAATCCGAGGTTTCTTCACGCGCAATCGCTTGAGTCAACAATACGTCACGAGCACGGTTCCGTAACTCACTGACCATTGCATCGTCGAACTCTTCGATTGCTAACAACTCATTGGTGGGCACATAGGCGATCTCTTCGATCGTTGAAAAACCCTCTTGCACCAAAATAAGCGCGACGTCTGCATCCACATCGAGCGCCTGCATAAAGACATCGCGCAGCTGAGTCGTCTCAGCTTCGCTCTTTTCTTCAGCGGCCTGCTCACTCATGATGTTGAGCTTCCAGCCGGTCAACTCAGATGCCAGACGAATATTTTGTCCGCCACGTCCAATGGCCTGACTCAACTTCTCTTCTGCCACAGCAATGTCCATGCTGTGCTGCTCTTCATCCACAACAATTGAGGTCACCTCAGCTGGCTGCATCGCATTGATGACGAACTGAGCGGGATTATCCTCGTAGGGAATAATATCAACGCGCTCGCCAGCAATCTCATTAGACACAGCTTGAACGCGGCTACCGCGCATACCAACGCATGCACCAACCGGGTCAATACGGCTATCTGTGCTTTTGACAGCAATCTTTGCTCGCACACCAGGATCTCTGGCCGCCGACAGAATCTGGATGAGCCCCTGACCGACTTCAGGAACCTCCAGCTTAAAAAGCTCAATCAGAAACTCTGGCGCTGTTCGTGACAAGAAGAGCTGCGGGCCCCGTGGTTCCGAGCGTACCTCACGCAGGTACGCCTTCACGCGATCTTGCGTCCGAATGGGCTCGCGCGGAATGAGGTTTTCGCGAGGGATAAAACCCTCAGCGTTTTGCCCCAGATCAACATAAATGCCGTTGCGATCAACGCGCTTCACGATGCCGCTAATCAAGGTACCAATACGCTCTTGATAGGCTTCAACGACCTGAGCACGCTCGGCCTCGCGAACCTTTTGAACAATGACTTGCTTTGCTGTCTGCGCATCGATACGGCCGAATTCCTCGGTAGGGAGTGGGACCTCGACAAAGCCACCAACCTCAGCCGCTGGGTCTACATCCAGCGCATCTTCCAACCGCAACTCACGCTCCGGAAACTCAAGCTCACGTGAGTCATCAGCAAAAACTTTCCAGCGCTGAAACGCTTCATAATCACCAGTGCGACGATTGATGGCGATACGCGCATCCATCTCTTCACCATGGCGCTTGCGAGTCGCCGATGCGAGCGCAGCTTCAAGCGCCTCAAAGATAATCTCTTTGTCGATGCTTTTTTCATTAGCGACGCTATCAACTGCGTCGACGATTTCTTTTAGCGTTGTCTTAGCCATTTCGCTTTACTCCCGCCGCATGCCAAATTCTGGCACTAGCCGCGCTGTCTTAATCGCACTTAATTCCAAATCCACTCGCTGTCCGTCAACTTCGAGCACGATGTTCTGCCCCTCGACTGCCATCAACTGGCCAGTCCATCGCCGCCGGCCATCCCGCGGCAAAACAGATTCCACGTGCACTCGC
Organism: uncultured Pseudomonadota bacterium; assembly: GCA_903832085.1. Lineage (GTDB taxonomy): Bacteria > Pseudomonadota > Gammaproteobacteria > Steroidobacterales > Steroidobacteraceae > CAIKZZ01. The sequence goes on from CAIKZZ010000038.1 coordinate 21,158, forward strand.
CCACCAACAAAACGATCAAAATGCTCAAGCGTCCGCAGCGGCCGGTCAAAACCGGGCGAGGACACCTCAAGCGTGTACTCATTCTTTATCGTGTCAGCAGCGTCCATCACCGTGCTCACGCGCCGACTCACAGCTGCACAGTCCTCAACCGTGATGCCATCCGGCCCCATCGAGCCTGGTCGGTCAATGTAAAGACGCAATAGTCCGCCACCGCGATGTGACTGCACTTCAAGCTCGATCAATTCGTAGCCTAAAGCCTCCACCTCACCACTTAGGAGCCTCAGTAGCGCCTCACGCATCACAATCCACCCCGAGCAGAACCCGGCTTACCGTCGCCACCCAAAAAATGGGCCAAAAAAATGGGCCCGCAGCCCATGAGTGGGTCACGACGTAAGTCGTCGTTTCCCAAACGAAAAAGCCCCGTCAGGGGCTTTTTACGACACTTTGGAGAGCTACTCTGCCAGAGCCAGCCCCCGCACCTTCCCAGTATACGACAAACTGCCTCACTCCGAAAGCCGCTATCAGCCCGGCGGTGACCGTATCGGCTCGCTGTTTAGCCTATAATTTCTTTATTATCAGTATGTTAGAAAATATTATAGCGTCAATTACTGCGCCCACACACAGGCCTAGGCCCGGTGCGGCGGGGCCAGCGCACCCCGACCCCACTAATCAAAATCTCCATTAGTTACGAGGACTTAAGATCGCATCGAGGCGTGCCGGGACCGAACTGTCACGCACTAAATGGGGGTACTTCAAGCCCTCGTGGTAATCGAGCCGTGTAACCCAGTAGCGCTCACCGGTCCTCATAATGAGCTCAATGGGCGCCGCGTCAGACTGAGCCCGTCGTAGGGCGTCTTTCAACGCAGCAGCGGTATACGCCACGCCGTTAACGGCAAGCACTTGCGCGGACTCCGTCACATCGGCTTTGTAGGCCGCACTACCCCACGCTACGTTGGTCACGGTACCGTCGCTATCATCAATTTGCATACCGATCGAAAAAGAAAAGTTTGCGCGCTTAGCCTGGGCCTCAGCCGCTTGTAGAAAATCACTCTCGGTATCGTCATAGCGCAGCTGATAACCACCGCGACGAATTCCGTCGAGCGGCGCGGGAATCGCCACCCGATCTAACCTCTGCCGCAAAAACGTTGCCCAGTCATACGGCTCGACCACATTTAACTCGCGGACCAGATCTTCAAACGTGTAAGTGACGGGCTTAAAGCTACCGTCATTGATTCCAAAAAACCGTAGCGCAAAATCATCCAGCGAACGCGTGTCGCCAGAACGCTCACGGATCAATGTATCCACATCAAGCCATATGAGCTGACCTTCCGAGTAATAATCTTCAAAACGCTGCCAATCGGTCCAAGACTGTGGCCTACGCGGATTTATGATCTCGTCATTGGTCGTGTCCTGCAAAGAGCGCCAGCCACGTCCTGCCTGCATATCAAAAAATGCGGCGGTCATAGCCAATTCATCCAACGCCTCTGCACGCGACCACAGCCCCGAACGGGCCGTCAACACTTCGCCCCAATACTGCGTTTGACCCTCATAAACCCACAGCAAACTATCTTGCATTGGTACGTTATAGTTTGGTGTCCACAAATCGGCCGGGCGCCGAAACTTTCCGTTCCATGAATGCGTGAATTCATGACCAAGCAGATCACGGCCCCAGGGATTTTTGCTCCATTCCGTAAAGAATTCCGGATCTGCCCCATCCTCACTCGACTGATGATGCTCAAGGCCGATCTGCGCGATTTGATTGCTTAAGCTAAACAAAAAATCATAGTGGCTGTAATGGTGCGCACCGAACAGCTTATATGCCTGCTGCACAAGCGCCCGAAACTGCTCAAGCTGATCGTCTTTAACCGACAGATATTCGGCCCGATCGGCAAATAGATTCATGCGCACCGGGGCTGAACTACCAGGGTCTAGATCAAGCCGCCGACTGTATAAACCGGCATAGATCGGACTATCGACCAAGGTCTCCAATGAGACCGGTTTAAATGTTGTACTTGCACCATCAACCGTTGCCACTTCAAGCGCAGTCCCATAGGCCCACCCTGCCGGCAATGTGACAGTCGCGCTCACGGGAATGCGGCTCCCGAAGTATCCAGCCGGATACAGTACGACGGTATTCCACTCGAGCAGAAGCATCTCTCGACTGATTTCCGCCGGACCTACCTTTGCACTGGTCGGCGACAGGTACTGAAATGCGAGGTCCACAGACGTCGTGCCACTCGGCAAAGTGATGCGCAAAGCATAGGCATCCAACGGATCACGCTCCCAGCGGACCGCAACACCCTTCACACTCGCAGTCAGACCGGCTAGCCGATCAATCGGCCCTTCCGGCGCATGCGTGCCTGGTAGCCACTTCGGATAGAGCAGCGTGGTGCCGGCATGCAGACCTGAAATGGTTTCATGCACGGTGATGATCCGGCGTCTTACGTCGCTCGCGTCCACCGCCAAATGGATCATTCCAGCATAGGGTTGATCCCGTGGTTTTTCGCTACCAGTAGCAGCGGGCAAGGCCCCCTGAGCCCAGCACGCGACAAGACACGCAAAACCCCCTAGAACATGCGACATAACTCGTGATGGCACTTTCCGCGACCCCCAATATGAAAACAGCGAAAACCATACCTTAAAAGTCACGGCCAACGCTATAACCTCGGAAGGTTTATGCGTGACGGGCCACCAGAACCGAACAACCTCAACCACCGTCCGCCCGTTTTAGCTGCTGAAAACGATGGCAGGGAGGACCCACAACGCGCGCCTCGTTGTAAGTGTTGATCGGGCAGCCCACGTTACTTAAGGTAAAATCTGATAAATTAAGGCAACTTTTGATAACAACCGTTCTGGACCCGATTAAACCTATGCCGACCAACGCCCCCACATCGCCACTCACAGCATCCGAACGCGTCCGACAGGTGCTTAAAGCGCACGGACGCCTCGCGACTGCCATTGAGTCACTCGGCGATACGGACAGCTTGTATCAGGCGGGACTGACGTCGCATGCCAGCATCAACGTCATGCTGGGCCTTGAGGGAGAATTCAATATTGAATTTCCCGACAGTCTGTTGAAGCGGGGAACGTTTGAGAGCGTTGCAGCGATCACGTCTGCGCTTGAAACTCTCACCCCGGGCTGATGCTCGGACAGCTCCCAATCAGATGGAGCGATCGATGACTAGCCATGCTGACATCGCCAATCTCGACGCGCAGTGGACACTCACACATTGCACGGCCAACGCGGTCATCGACCCGGCTGATCTGACCGCACACGCAAGCACCTGGCTCAAGGCGAGCTGCCCAGGCACGGTTGCGGCCACCCTACTCGATGCTGCCGTACAGACAGGCGAACAACTGACGCAGTTAGACAGCCACGATTGGTGGTACCACGGTGTTTTCACACTGAGCCACGAGGCCGCCACCACTGATTGGCATTTAGTATGCGATGGTCTTGCAACGCTGGCAGATGTTTGGTTAAACGGCGTGTTACTCGGAACCGCGGGCAATATGCACCGCCAGTACCGATTTAGGGTCGCACAGAGTCACCCGGGGAAAAACGATCTGCATATCCGTTTTCGGTCCGTTTCAGCTCACCTAGAAGCGAAGCGCGAACGTCCACGCTGGCGCGCTCCGATGCTGGTGCAACAGCAGTTGCGTCATATAAGAACTACCCTGCTCGGCCGAACTCCAGGCTGGTCACCTCCATATCCCGCGATTGGTCCTTGGCGCGCAATTCGGTATGAAAGCGCCACACAGATGCGCTTGAGTAATGTGCGCGTCGTGGCAACTTTAAGCCATAACACCGGATTACTTGAGTTTCATGCTGACCTGCGTGGACTAAATCAATCAGCGATTGTCAGTGGTCGATTACGGCTGCAAGGGCATGGCATCGACCAATCCACAGATCTTGTCCAAAAAGGACAGACCGTACACGCCCGTATCGCTATAGAGCAGCCAGCACTATGGTGGCCACACACGCACGGGGAACCTGCACAGTATGAGCCATCCGTGACGCTCACATGTGCCGCACCTAATACTGAGTCGATCACATTAGCGTTGCCTCCGGTGGGCTTTCGCTCTGTTGAAATACAGCACCGGGATGGCGACTTCGAAATCACTGTTAATCAGTTGCCAGTTTTCTGTCGCGGGGCCGTCTGGACGCCACCGCAGGCCACTACACTTTGCACGGATAGCACCACACTCAAAGAGCTACTAGGCAACGTTGCGCGTGCCGGCATGAATATGCTGCGTATCAGCGGCGCGATGACCTATGAGTCGGATGCGTTTTATACTGAAGCCTCGCGCCTCGGAATATTAGTTTGGCAGGATTTCATGTTCGCCAACATGGACTATCCCGCAAGTCACCAAGAATTCACCGATGAGATTACTGAGGAAATTGTAGCGTTTGTAAATCGCGTTTCTGGGCAAGCGTGTCTCAGTATATTGTGCGGCAATAGCGAGGTCGAGCAACAGGCTGCTATGTGGGGCGCGACCCGTGAATTTTGGGCTCCCGCCCTGTTCCATACGACGATCGCACAGCTATGCGCAAAGCACTGCCCTACGATCGCTTACTGGCCGTCAAGCGCTCATGGTGGCGCCTTCCCACACCAACCGAATAGCGGCACAAGCTCTTATTACGGCGTAGGCGCCTATCGCCGTCCAATAGGTGACGCGAGATCGTCAGGCGTACGCTTTACAACCGAGTGCTTAGGTATCGCAAACGTACCCGATCCCGATGAACTTGCCGCCATCTCAATCGGGGAAAAAGTCATCGCGGGCTCACCTGCTTGGGCCTCCCGCTCACCGAAAGATCTAGGCGCTGACTGGACCTTCGACGACATACGCGATCATTACTTACAGAGCATTTACCAAGTAGACCCTTTGGCACTACGCGCTCAAGATCATGATCGCTATATTGAACTCAGTCGCGCGATTTCGGCGCATGTGATGCAACGTACTTTTGCCGAGTGGCGCCGTAAAAATTCGGCTTGTCGTGGAGCTATCGTTTGGTTCCTAAAAGACCTGTGGCCATCGACAGGCTGGGGGCTACTTGCCCATAACGGCGCACCCAAAGCATGCTGGCATGCGCTCAGCCGCATCCTCCAGCCACAAGTTTTATTTATCACTGATGAAGGCCTCAATGGCACCGCCTTGCATATCGTCAATGAAAAAGCGCTGCCCCTAACGGGCTTGATCACCGTAACTCTGTATATCAATGCTGAATTAGCGATACGCACAGCATCCATGCAGATTGCCGTCCCAGCGAGGCAGACCAACGAAATATGTATCGAGTCGCTGTTTGACGAGTTTAATGACTTATCGCATTCCTATAAATTCGGGCCTGCTGCCATCGACCTAATTACTGCAACACTCCAGCAAGACACAGCGGGCCCACCGCTCTTGACGCTCTATCAACCGGCTGGGCCGTTGCTCGAGCGTTCAGACATAGGTCTGTCAGCGCAGATCGCAGCACTCGGCAAAACTCAGTTTGAACTAGTCGTATCGACTCGAGCGTTCGCCCACTCCGTACATATACATATTCCAGGAATGACGCTCGCCGACAATCATTTTGATATGGCCCCTGGTGAAGTCCGCCGCATCGAGCTGCCTAGGTACGAAAAGCCTTTAAACGGGGCCGTCACCGCACTCAATTCAGACCAAAAAGTCACCTTAAAGTGGCCTACGCATAGCTAACGCGGGGTCGGTGGACGATGGCGGCACGACACAGCCCAAAAGTGCATTTTGTGGCCTGTGTCTCATCGATGCGACATAATTAGTCCATAATTGGCCCCGCAGCTCCCGCTCACTCAGCGCGTTTGGACTATACAGAATGACTCGCAGCACGACAGCACGCCCATTCGCAGAACTACTCGCCCTGACGCGCACGATTGCTCGTGAGGTTGCAGCGAAACATGCTGATAGCGTTGATCGCGACGCACGCTTTCCGAGTGAAACACTGGCGGCCTTAAAGGACGCCAAACTGCTCTCGACTTTGGTACCAAGCGCGCTTGGTGGAGACGGCGCTAGTCTCAGTGAACTTGCTCAGCTGTGCTCGGTGCTCGCAGAAGGCTGCTCCTCGAGCGCAATGATTTTGGCGATGCATCAAATCCAAGTCGCCTGTCTTGTCCGTCACGGTCAGGATACGCCTTTTTTCCAAAACTACCTGCGTCTGATGGTAAGCAGTCAACCGCTCATCGGCTCGGTGACATCCGAGGTTGGCACCTTCGGCGACACACGCTCTAGTATTTGTGGAGTCGAGGTCGCAGGTGACCGGTTTACGCTAATGAAGAAAGCGACCACCGTATCCTATGGCGCCTATTGCGATGCGCTACTACTCACCTGTCGCCGCAACCCTGAAACCAGCGCAAGCGATCAAGTATTAGTCCTCGCAACAAAAGACGATTACCAACTAAAACAGACGACCGCCTGGGATACTTTGGGCATGCGCGGCACCAACAGCCCAGGCTTTGAGGTCCATTGCCAGGGTTCTGCTGAGCAGATCCTCCCCGGCGCGTATGCAGACTCATCTGCGATGAGCATGGTGCCCTACTCGCACGTCCTTTGGTCAGCGCTGTGGCAAGGCATCGCCGCCGATGCGGTCGGACGAGCCGCAACAATGGTACGCGCCGAAGCACGCAAGACGCCGGGGACTACACCGACTTCAGCAATACGTCTCGCACAAGTCCACAGCGATTTACAGGCCATGAAACATCATTGGCAAGCCACCGCCAATGAGTTTGATCAGCTTGAAGCAACGGACGCCGGCCGTACAGAGCTTTTATCACTTGGCTGGGCCTTGAAATTTAACAACCTAAAGACAAGCTGCTCGGATATGGCGCCGCGCATTGTTCATCAGGCACTGCAAATCACTGGAATCATGGGCTATAAGAACGATTCTCCGTATAGCGTTGGCCGACACTACCGCGATGTTTTATCCGCATCGTTAATGGTGTCCAATGACCGCATTGCAGCTAAGAGCGCCTCAATGCTACTTGTCTTTAAAGACACTTGAGTAAATCATCATCCATGACGACTGATCACAACACAAACTTCGATCCTTATGAGTTTTATGCAGCCCTCGTTGCCCATAAACTCATCATACCTGTGGGAGTCCCGGGCGCGTTTGGCCGAAGTGCTATTTTCGAAGACATCCTCGAGCGCTTTAACGCGCTCGTCAGCGCACATAGCGCTGATGACGATGCGCAGATGATGACGTTTCCACCGGTCATTTCGCGGCAGTTACTTGAAAAAACAGGCTATCTTGATTCTTTCCCACACCTGTGTGGCACTGTCTTCAGTTTTAATGGCGACGAGCGCCAAGCACGTGAACTATCACGACGCGTCGGAGAAAAAGAGGACTGGTCGAATACTCAAAGCATGGGCGAACTCGTGCTAAATCCAGCAGCGTGTTACCCCGTGTATCCGACTTTCACTGGCATTTTACCGGTCAAGGGACGCACCGTGACGATGCTCCACTGGGTGTTTCGCAATGAGCCTTCAAACGAACCTACCCGCATGCAATCGTTCCGTGTACGTGAGTTTGTCCGCGCGGGAACCGAGGCCCAAGTAAGCTCGTGGCGCGACATGTGGCTGGAACGCAGCTTAGGAATTTTTGCAAAACTCGGCTTGCCTGCTCACTCGGATATTGCGACCGACCCTTTCTTTGGTCGCGCCGGTAAATTGATGGCAGATAGTCAGCGGAAAAATGAGCTCAAGTTTGAAATCAATGTCCCGGTGATTTCAAAAACTGCGCCCACCGCATGCTGCTCATTCAACTGCCACCAAGATCACTTCAGCACGCCGTTTGGAATCAAAACCCATAATGGAGATGTAGCCAGTACTGCATGCGTCGGTCTAGGACTTGAGCGTATTGTGATGGCTCTTTTAAAGACTCACGGACTAGATCCCACAGGCTGGCCAGCAACTGTGCGCAAGCACTTATGGCCATGAACAGCCTGCACAGGCTTAGCCATCTTGACAGCAAAACCTATATCCCTAGCCCACTGCATGGGGAGGCAATGGCATGGGTTGAGAAAAACTGTTACGTCGACGTTTTTATAGAACTGATCCATGCGCTGGGACTTGAGCCTCGCGCAGCGCTACCGTTTGTATTCACGCTCGACTTTCTCAACGACCAATGGACTTTTTTTAAGCCACCGCATCACGACCTGCAGCGGCTGTACGGAATTGACATCCAAGAGCTGAATGTCTGGCGTCCTCTGTATGAGCATGCACTCACTTATCAGGAGACGGGCGACCCAATTAGTACGGAGGCAGACTCATACTGGCTTCCGGACACTGCCGGAACGGATTATCGCCGCAACCATGTCAAGACAACCATCATCATTTGCCACATTGACGCCAAAGCTCAAACCCTTGGGTATTTCCACAACGCGGGCTATTTTCAGTTAGACGGTGAGGACTTTCGTCATCTTTTCAGACTGGACGTCAACAACGATCCTGCTTTCATGCCGTTTTATGCTGAAATTGTGCGACTGGCGCGTGCTACAAAAAAATCTCAGGTCGAAATTACGGAAATTTCTCTCGAGCTACTGCGCCACCATCTGACCCTTGTCGCTGCTGACAATCCCGTGTCACGGTTTGAAACGTACGTCATTGATCATTGCGAAAAGACCAAAGAACTCGGTATTGATTACTACCATGCCTGGTCTTTTGCAACGACACGTCAGCTTGGAGCTGCGTCTGAACTCGCAGCCGTCTACTGTGAATGGCTCACAGCACAAGGACGGCTTGATTTAGTATCAGCAGCGGCTGACTTTCGCACGATTTCAACACTGACGAAGACCTTACTCCTGAAAATGGCACGCATTTATACCACCCAGAAAATATCAGACCTACGGCCTCTGTTTGTAGACATGGCAGAGGCCTGGAGTCGCGGCATACACACGCTATCAGCCGCTGTAACAAGGCAATAAGCTCAACAGGTCGGCGCACCAAGAGCATAGCCACCACTCACGCATCAGTAACGCGAGTGCGCAGCCTACTAACTCGCTCCCTGCTGGCGCGCAAGCCGAATCAGCTCCCGACGAGACTTCTTATCAGGGCGGCCCACACTGCGCGGCCGAGCGAGCGCAGCGAGCTGCTGACTCTCACGCCACCGCACCCCGTTCGCGATACTCGCGACCGATTCCACGTAGCAGGCGCGCGCCTCCGGTGCGGGCCCGCGCCTGAGGGGAATGTCTAGGACCTCAAGCTCTACTTTGCGCCCAGCCATATCGAGGATGAGCGCATCTCCGATCCCCACCGAGCGGGCTGCACGCACCCGTAGACCACCCACTTGAACTTTTCCAGCCTCTACCGCAGCCGCTGCCAGAGCGCGCGTTTTGTATAAGCGCACCATCCATAGCCAGCGATCGAGCCGTAATGCCTTTTCGGCATGCCCCAATTCCGCACCATCAGACACCCGACGAGTTGCCATATCCACCTTACCAAACCCACCAAGGCGACAAAGTGAGCGGTTAATTGCAATGCCTGCTGACAATTTTGCCTATACTTTACCCTCCACAGTACACCGTAGCAGCACTCTCGTATGGACACTCATTTCTACTCGCGTCTGGAATCGGATCTGGCTGGCCTAGAAACGGCTGGCCTATACAAAACAGAACGCTTGCTCGGCTCTGCCCAAAATGCGGCGATCCGCGTGAATGGCCACGAGGTAATTAACCTGTGTGCCAACAATTATTTAGGCCTCGCCAGCCACCCAGCCATCCGTGAAGCGGCGCACCGAGCACTGGACCGCTATGGCTATGGCATGGCGTCCGTGCGTTTCATCTGCGGCACACACGATGTACATCGCGAGTTAGAAGCCAAACTCGCATCCTTTCTCGGGTTCGAAAATGCCATATTATATTCGTCTTGCTTTGATGCGAACGGCGGATTATTCGAGACGCTCCTTGGTGAGGAAGATGCCGTCATCTCCGACTCCCTAAACCACGCTTCCATCATTGACGGTATTCGTCTGTGTAAAGCACAAAAGTTTCGCTACGCGAATCGCGACCTTGCGGATCTGGAGAGCAAACTAAAAGACAGCGCGAGCGCTCGGACACGAATGATCGTAACCGATGGTGTCTTCTCAATGGACGGCACCTTTGCGCCGCTATCTGAAATCGTCGATTTGGCTGAAAAATATCAAGCACTTGTCGTTGTAGACGACTCACATGCCACCGGATTTATTGGCGAGCATGGTCGCGGCACTCATGAGCGCGCGAATGTCTTAGGACGAGTTGATCTGATGACCGGCACGTTAGGCAAAGCCCTCGGTGGCGCCGCTGGTGGCTATGTCGTCGGGAAACAGTCGGCCATCAACTGGCTACGCCAGCGCTCACGACCGTATTTGTTCTCAAATTCTGTGCCGCCAGTGATCGCCGCCACCACCTTGCGCGTACTCGACTTAATCAAAGACGGCGCCGCATTGCGAGCCCAACTCAATCAAAATGCAGTTCAATTCAGAGCCGGCCTTACGGCCGCCGGGTTCACACTCACACCCGGTACCCACCCAATTATCCCCGTGATGATCGGCGATGCAGCGCTCGCCGGAAAAATGGCAGATCGGCTATTGGGACTTGGCGTGTACGTCATTGGCTTTTCATTCCCAGTCGTCCCAAAAGGACAAGCGCGTATACGCACACAAATGAATGCCGGTCATACTAAAGAGCAACTGGAACACGCGATCGCGGCGTTTACCACAGCTGGCCGCGAACTTGGCTTAGTGAATTAAGGGACGCACGATGAAAGCACTCGTAAAATCAAAAGCGGAGCCCGGGATCTGGATGGCAGATATTTCCGAACCTAGCTACGGCCCAAACGATGTCTTGATCAAGATGAAAAAGACGGCGATCTGCGGCACTGATATGCACATCTGGCACTGGGACGAGTGGGCCCAGCGCACCATCAAAGTACCCATGGCCGTTGGCCACGAATATGTCGGTGAAATCGTTGCGATGGGCACTGAAGTACGCGGCCTTTCAATAGGCGATCGTGTCTCGGGTGAAGGGCACATCACGTGTGGCCATTGTCGGAATTGTCGCGCTGGTCGGCGTCATCTGTGCCGCAACACGGTTGGCGTTGGCGTCAACCGGCCGGGATGCTTTGCAGAACTCATGTCGCTGCCATCGAGCAATGTCTTTAAACTATCGGACTCGATCACGGACGACATCGCCTCAATCCTAGACCCATTTGGCAATGCTACTCACACCGCGCTGTCCTTCAATCTTGTCGGCGAGGATGTGCTCATCACAGGCGCGGGCCCTATCGGTATTATGGCAGTCGCTATTGCTCGCTTTGTCGGATGTAGACATATCGTGGTGACTGATATAAACCCCTACCGACTAGAACTCGCCCGTCGCATGGGAGCCACGCGAGCCATCGATATCCGCACCGAGAGCATTGACTCAGCGATGAAAGAGCTAGGCATGGAAGAAGGCTTCGATGTCGGCTTAGAGATGTCGGGTGTACCGAGCGCATTCCGTGAAATGCTGCGCACGATGCACCATGGCGGCAGCGTCGCACTGCTCGGCATCATGCCGGCGGACACCGGCATCCACTGGGATGAAGTGATTTTTAAGGGACTTGTAATGAAAGGCGTCTACGGACGCGAAATGTTCGAAACGTGGTACAAGATGTCGAGCATGCTACAAAGTGGGCTCGACATCGCACCGGTTATTACCCACCGGCTGCCAGTCGCTGAGTTTCGTACGGGCTTTGAGACGATGGCCTCAGGCAAAAGCGGCAAAGTCATCCTCGACTGGACGGTTTAAACTTACCCACCCAAGCCGAGGCACTCACCGCCAAGCCCTAGTCAGGAATGCAAGCGCAGTACGCGTAGATATGTCGTGGGTCATTGAAACCCGCGAATACGTGCATTTGTGCGTCCAGCGCACCAAGCATCCGGGCTGCTGCAGTTGATTCTGACGGTACTAAATTCAGGCGCCCGGCAACGCTGCGCCCTTCAGCACTCAACTGACGTAGCAATGACTCTCGCCAGTTCAGGTTCTTTTCCCGGTAGTTAATATCGTATTGCCCAGGCTTTAGTTTGGCGCGTGTAGCCGCGGATGCGATTGCTTGGTCTAAAGAACCGATCTGATCAACTAAACCAATTTCTTGCGCGCGTGTACCAATCCAAACACGGCCTTCTGCGATCTTTTCAATCTCAGCGACAGGACGATGCCTAGCATCCGCTACGCGCGCCACGAAAGAGTGGTACGCATGCTCTACCCCAAGCTGCAA
>CAIKZZ010000039.1 GCA_903832085.1 uncultured Pseudomonadota bacterium
CCCGCACGATCCGCACCATCTGCTCTTCCGTAAACCTTGACTTCTTCATAGTCCCTCGCTTGCCAAGGGAACCATTCTCTCAAGCTTCAGCTGGTCCGGGAAACAGCCGGCAGGTCAGGAGTACCAGACTTTTTTAGAGGTTCGTAAAAACTATTCAAAATGGGATATTTTGTTGCATGGTTGGAATGCAGATTACTCAGATCCTGAAACATTTTTAGGAATATTCAGGAGTGGCGATGTCAATAATGATGCTGGATTTCAGAATAATGATTTCGATACTATTTTAGACAAGGCCCAATCTACTTCTTCGAGACGAGATAGGTTGCGTCTTCTTCGCGACGCTGAAGCCTTGTTGCTTCAATGCTATGCTGTCGCGCCACTATATTTTCCTGTTACACGCCGGCTAGTTAAGCCATGGATTCACGGTGGCGCAACGTCTTCTATGGATCACAATTACTCAAAGTACTTCTCTATCGAAGGGCATAAATAAAAAAACCGCTGAGGGTTAGTCAGCGGTTTCAGTATTCAAAAGCACATGCTTTGAACTAGAGTTTTTATAGCCCCGTAACAGTTGCTGTCTTGCGCAAACCTTCCACGTACTCTTTCAGCTGACGCTGTTGAACCATTGGTGCAACTCGGTCTTTTACTGTTTCGAACGCAGGTGGATTGTTAGGGCGTGTGTCCTCAAGAAGAATCACGTGCCAGCCAAATTCGCTCTTTACTGGCGTTTGGGTGTATTCGCCCTTCTTAAGTTGCTCAAGTGCTTCTGCAAATGGCTTGACCATATGATCAGGTGTAAACCATGACAGGTCACCACCTTGTGCCTTGGAGCCGTCGATTGAGATCTTCTTGGCAAGATCCTCAAACTTAGCTCCCTTCTTGAGAGCCGCGATTGCATCCTGCGCTTCCTTCTCCTCTTTCACGAGGATATGACGAGCGTGATACTCGAGCTTTGGTAGTTGAGCAATCGTGCGATCGTATTCGGCGCGCACCTCAGCTTCGCTTGGTGTTTTGCCTTTCATTTGCTTCTGCACGAGGGCTGAGGCAAGTGTGTTGAGGCGCTGGAACTCGAGACGTGCAGTGACTTCGCTGTCCGTACCAAGCTTCTCTTTCTCAGCTTGCTGGGCGACCACGTACAAGTCGACCAGCTGGTCGAGTACCTGCTTGCGCTGTTCGGCGGTGAGTTCCTCAGGCTTTTTGTTTGTCTGGCCCTGGGCCACGACGTCAAACACGCTCTGGGGAATCGCTTTCCCATTGACGGTAGCGACCGGTTTGTCGACAGCTTTTGCTGCGTCTCCGTCCTTGTTGCATGCCGCGACGTTCATCGCTGCGATGGCGACCAGCGCCGGGATACCTAACTTCTTGATCATTGGATGCCTCTTTAATGTAGCTGTACTCAAACCAGTGACACACTCTCATCGGGGCTTAGTGCCTCGATGCTAAGTGCATGAATATCTTTCGGAATTAATGATTCTAAAGCCTTATAAACCATTCGATGTCTGGCCAGCACGCGCTGACCTGTAAATGCCTCTGACCGTATACTCACCCGAAAGTGCCCGGCGCCGCCTTGATTGCCTGCGTGGCCTGCATGCGCGGCGCTGTCGTCAAGGACGATCAGCTCTGTGACGACAAAATGCGCCCTCAGCAGCTCCTCGATGCGGGTCACCCGATCGCTCATGGTAGCACTCGGATATAGGGTTTTACCTCTACTTGATCTACGACCCCCTCAGTCACATAGGGGTCATCGGCAGCCCAGGCTTGGGCGGCGGACAGCGACCTAAATTCAGCAATAATCAGTAGGCCCGCATAGCCTGCAGGCCCAGGTTCTGGTGAGTCAATAGCGGGGAAGGGTCCGGCAATGATCAGCCGACCCGCCGCTTGCAATGCTTCGACACGGGCGAGGTGAGCGGGTCGGACCTCGGCACGTCGCGCAAGTGCGGCCGTGGGATTAGCGGCGTGACCGATGATGGCATACAGCATGCTGGATTTATTCCACAGACTCGGCGCGCTTGGCAAGCCACGTGCCTTGGATCATTGCGAACGCGAACACGAGACCCACCGTGCAGAGCTTCCAAATGACCCAAGTGCTGCGGCTAAAGCCATAAACGAATACCAGATTAACCACAGCTAGAATCACAAAAAATACAGCCCATGACAGGTTGGCGATGCGCCAGTTCTCGTTCGTGGTAGTTAATTTTGATTCAAGCATCCGCTGCACCAGCGGTTTGCCAAAGCGTGGGCTCAGTAAAAGCGCGCTGGCGAACAGCACGTACAGGACCGTTGGTTTCCACATGATAAAAAGATCATTGTGGAAATAAAGTGTCAAACCACCAAAGATCAATACAAGGCCCGCAGATACCAGCAGCATCGGACTGAGCCGGCGTTGCGTAAACCATTGCACGAGCATTAATAACAGCGTGGCGCCGATTAGTACCGCTGTCGCGACATAGATATCTGCAAACTTAAAGGCGATAAAAAAGGCAACGACAGGGAAAAGGTCAAAAAGCGCCTGCATGCGGTGAAACCTGAGTGAGTGGCCGCGTATGATAGCCCAAAGGCGCTTGGAGACTGCATCTGGTGGCCTCGGACTTCAGTTTTTAGTCGGATCCGCTGTCGGTGGGGTGTTTGGATGGGCGTATTACTGACCTTGCATCCTGTCAATCCAGAGGTGCGCTCACTAAAGCGCGCAGCCGAGATTGTCCGTACCGGGGGCGTCATCGTCTATCCCACGGACTCTTGTTATGCGTTTGGTTGCGCGCTGGGTGATAAGCCGGCCATGGAGCGTATCGCTGCGTTGCGGGAGGTGGATAAGCACCATCACTTCACCTTGGTCTGTCGCGACCTGTCGGAAATTGCCCGCTATGCGCGGGTGGAGAATTGGCAGTACCGATTGTTAAAGGCCTGCACCCCAGGGGCTTATACGTTCTTGTTGGCGGCGACCAATGAAGTCCCACGGCGCCTGCAAAACCCTAAGCGTCGTACTATCGGGATCCGCGTGCCGGATCACGTCGTGCCGCTGCAGCTGCTTGCCGAGCTGAATGAGCCACTGATGAGTTCGACGCTATTGTTGCCGGGGGATGACTATCCTTTAACGGACGCCACTGAAATCCACGCACGCCTAGGCGCGCGTGTTGATCTGGTCTTGGATGGTGGTAACTGTGGGCTTGAGCCGACCAGTGTTATTGACCTGTCTGGGTCGGTGCCGGTCGTAGTACGCGAGGGTAAGGGCGATATCAGTCGCTTTAGCGGATAGCGCCCGCAAGGCGGCGCCTGCCGCTATACTGGCGGCACGCTGGCTTGTCTTGTAAAAACAGGATCTTGCCGGCGCAGAATCACTGTAAGCAAGTACAAAATAAGTAGTCTTATCAATGGATTTTGAGCAAGTCCTGCGCGTTGTTTCAATTGGTGCAATTCCGGTGCTCTTGGCCGTTACTTTGCACGAGGTCGCGCATGGGCGGGTGGCGCGCGCTTTTGGGGACCCAACAGCGCAGTCGCTGGGGCGCTTGTCCTTGAATCCCTTGAAGCACGTCGATCCATTTGGGACGATCATTTTGCCCGTACTGTTGTTCGCGATTGGCTCGCCATTTTTGTTCGGATGGGCAAAGCCTGTGCCGGTGGATGCGCGCTACTTTCGCCATCCGCGACGCGACATGGCCGTGGTCGCCATCGCAGGTCCTGCCGCCAACATTGTGATGGCCATCCTGTGGACGGTAATCGCGGGTTGCGCGGTGACTGGTTGGTTTGGTGCAGGAGCGCTGCGCGATTGGCTGCTCGCGATGGGAGAGATTGGACTCTTCTTCAATGTGCTGCTGGCGGTCTTTAATTTGCTGCCCATCCCGCCATTGGACGGTGGGCGTGTGCTCGTGGGGGTGTTGCCTGCTCGAGCCGCTTACACCGTGGCGCGTCTTGAGCCCTATGGGCTTTGGATCGTGATCGCGCTTTTGATGCTGTCGAACCGCACCGGCGTGTCGCTTGCGCCGATTGCGGCACGCGTCAGTATGTGGATTGCAGAGCTATTTTCTTGAGCTACCGGAGCGTTACGTGAGTCAGTCGCCTGCCAATACTCGGGTTCTTTCTGGGATGCGTCCCACTGGCGCCTTGCACCTCGGGAATTACCATGGGGCGCTTAAGAACTGGTTGGACTTGCAGTATCAGTATGATTGCTATTTCTTTGTCGCTGATTGGCATGCGCTGACGACAGGCTATGAGGACACTGAGCATCTAGAAGAACATACCCTACAGATGGTGATCGATTGGCTAGGAGCGGGTTTAAATCCTGCGGCCGCCACAATTTTTATTCAAAGCCAAGTGCCTGAGCATGCGGAGCTGCATTTGCTGCTCTCGATGATTACTCCTTTGGGTTGGCTCGAGCGTGTGCCGACTTACAAAGATCAGCAAGAGCAGCTCAAGGAAAAAGACTTAGCAACCTATGGGTTTTTAGGGTATCCGCTGCTACAAAGCGCAGATATTTTGTTGTATCGGCCAAGCTTTGTGCCGGTGGGCGAAGACCAGGTGGCTCATGTGGAGATCACCCGCGAGATTGCGCGGCGCTTTAATCACTTGTATGGCCGGGAGCCTGAGTTTGTGGCCAAGGCCGAAAAAGCACTCAAGAACCTTGGGTCTAAGACCGCTGATCTGTATCGCACATTGCGTAAGGCGTATCAGGAAACGGGTGATGAGGCCGCGCTTGAGCAGGCGCGTGCGTTACTGGATGGTCATGGCCGCTTGACGCTTGCTGACCGCGAACGCTTGCAAGGCTTTATCGAGGGCACTGGGCGCAGCATTCTGCCGGAGCCCGATGTGCTCTTAACCGCAACCCCGAAGGTGCCGGGTTTGGATGGACGCAAGATGTCTAAGTCCTACGGCAATACGCTCGGCTTGCGCGAAGACCCAGCGGAGATCGCGCGCAAGTTGAAAGCCATGCAGACAGACCCTGCCCGTGCGCGGCGTACAGATCCGGGTGATCCGGCCAAATGCCCAGTGTTTGATCTGCACGCAATTTACTCCTCTACAGCAACCCAAGAGTGGGCAGCGAGTGGCTGTCGATCCGCAGGTATAGGCTGTATTGAGTGCAAAAAGCCCTTGATCGATGCGGTTGTGGTCGAGGTCGAAGCGATCCGTCTGCGCGCCAAAGAATACGAGGAGAATCCTGATTTGGTGCGTAGTATTCTGGCGGAGGGTTGCGAAAAGGCGCGTGATGCGGCGCGAGCAACGATGCACGAAGTGCGTGCTGCCATGGGTCTGAATTACCGTTAAGGTGCTACTCTTTTGAGCAATGCGAAGCAAACAGTGAATAGCAAGAGTCCTGCGGTGGCGACCGATCCTGCGAGTGCCTCCCCGTTGGCAGCGCTTGAGCTGCCATTGGCGGCGCCGACGCGTCAAACCGAGGCGCCCTTTGCGATGGTTGATGGCGAGCCTGTGAATGAGCCGCCACGTGATTTGTATATCCCGCCGCAGGCTCTGCAGGTCTTTTTAGAGGCCTTTGAGGGCCCACTCGATTTGCTGCTCTATCTCATTCGGCGCCAGAATCTGAATGTCTTAGACATACCGATCGCTGAGATTACCCGCCAGTACCTGCAATACATTGATTTGATGCAGGAGCTTGAGCTCGAACTTGCTGGCGAGTACTTGTTGATGGCAGCGATGCTTGCTGAAATTAAATCGCGCATGCTGCTGCCCCGTGCGCCAAGCGCCGAGGGTGACGAAGAGCTTGATCCGCGTGCCGAGCTTGTGCGGCGCTTGCAGGAGTACGAGCGGTACAAGCAAGCAGCGGAAGATATTGACAAGCTACCGCGGCTTGACCGGGACGTGTTTGTGGGGCAAGCCGAGTTGGTCGAGAAAAAAATCACTCTGGCGCTACCGGAAGTCACCTTGCAAGAGATGTTGCTGGCATTCAAGGACGTGATACAGCGGGCCGCGATGTTTGCGAGCCATCATGTGCAAAGAGAGCGCTTGTCGGTGCGCCAGCGCATGAGTGAGATCATCGTGCGGTTGCAAAGTGGTGGTTTTATGGCTTTTGAGACCCTGTTTGTGGTGGAAGAAGGCCGCATGGGCGTCACAGTCACGTTCATCGCATTGCTTGAGTTGGTGCGAGAAGGGCTTCTTGAGATCACACAAGCGGATATTTTTGCGCCGTTACACGTACGTGCCGCTGTGCCGCGGGTGGCGGAAGTTGCTGCGAATGACGATACGATTATCGCCGCATCCTAAAGATATTTTGGAGAGCCGATGAGCGAGCAGATGGTGAAAAATGTGGTGGAAGCGGCGCTATTAGCGGCGGGTCGACCGCTTGATACCGAGCAGTTGCTGGCGTTGTTTGATGAGTTTGAGCGTCCCGCCCTTGCTGAGATTGAAGCGGCGTTAGCTGAACTTGAACAGAGTTTTGAAGGTCGTGGTATTGAGCTTAAAGAGGTCGCCACCGGCTTTCGTATCCAGGTGCGCGATACAGTCGCGTTGCACGTTTCGCGTCTGTGGCAGGAGCGTCCGCAGAAATACACGCGCGCCTTGCTCGAAACACTGGCTCTGATTGCCTATCGCCAACCGATTACCCGCGGGGAGATCGAGGACATTCGTGGTGTACAGGTCAATCCCAATATTGTGCGTACGTTGCTGGAGCGCAGCTGGGTACGAGTGATTGGTCACCGCGATGTGCCAGGGCGGCCAGAGTTGTTAGCAACGACGCGTGATTTTCTAGACTACTTCAATCTCAGGTCACTTGATGATCTGCCAAGTCTTGCGCAACTGCGCGACTTTGAATCGCTTGGTGTGCAGCTGGAGTTCAGCGATGCGCCTGCCGCGGCTCCGAGTGAAGCGAGTGACGTGCAGGAATCTCTCACTATTGAAACGATGCAGATGACTGCAGAACAAGAGTAAGTCATGGCTGAGCGGCTACAAAAAGTACTGGCCGCAGCGGGAATTGCGTCCCGTCGGGATATCGAAAGCTGGATTCGGGCCGGGCGCGTGACGGTCAACGACCGGCCCGCAACCATTGGCCAGAGTGTCGATGAGGGTGAGCGCATTGCGATTGACGGTCGGCGGGTGCGCTTTGAGCGTGCAGCGCCAGCAGAACTCGTACTGATTTACCACCGACCACCGGGTGAGTTATTGCAGACCGGTGGTGCGGGCGAGGAGGGTGCCGCAGCGGCGACCGTGGAGCGCCTACCGAGCGTGCGTGGGCGCCGCTGGCTGCCCTTGTCACCACTCGCGCCGACGGATGGCGGCCTTGAGATATTCACAACCGATGGTACCTTGCGGGCGGCAGCGAGTCGGGCGGGTGCCGGACCTTTAGTGCTCAGCTATGCCATTCGCGTTAATGGCGAACCCACCGAGGACCTAATGCAAGGTTTGATACCGGCGGCGGCGGCGCTTGAGCGGCCGTTTGAGATTGCCTCGGTGCGTGCCGCAGGTGGCGAGGGGCGTAACCGTTGGTATGAGTTTGACACCCGCGGTGCGCGTGGCCGTGATCTGCGCGAGTTGTTGCTGGCCAACGGCCTCGAAGTGAGTCGCATCATGCGCACGGCTTTTGGTCCTGTGACCATGGACCGCGCGATTTCGCGAGGACGTCATCGTGAGCTGACGCATGAAGAGCGCGCAGCGCTATACGTTGCGGTGGGATTAAAGCCACCCGGTACGCGGCCGCCGCGCCCGGGTGCGCCGCTGGGTGGATCTAACGCGGCGGCTGGCAATCAAAACGCTGGCCCGTCACGCCCACGCTCGCGGGGCCGAGCAGGTACAGGTAGGTCGCGGTAATCTGCTCTGGGCCCGTGAGTTGCGTGGCGTCCTCGGCTGGATAGGCCAGCGCGCGCATCGCGGTGCGCACCGCTCCTGGATTGATGGTATTCACGCGCAGGCGTTGTCCTTCGTATTCGTGCGCAAGGACCTGGGCGAGTGTTTCGGTGCCGCCCTTAGAGACGGCGTACCCACCCCAATACGCGCGACCCTGTCGGCCGACGCTGCTGCTGGTAAACAATAGACTGCCATCGGGAGCCGCTTCAAGTAAGGGCAAGCAGACTTGTGTGAGTGCGAACGTGGCCGTGAGATTGACGTGTAAGGTCTTGCACCAGGTTGGTACATCGTGATGGGCGATGGGTGAGCGGGTGCCAAGGATTGAGGCGTTGTGTAACAGCCCGTCGAGCCGGCCAAACTCAGTGCCTATGGCATCAGCCAGCGCGTCATAGTCCTGCGCGATGGCATGCTCTAGATCTAAGGGCAGATAGGCGGGTTTGGGGCTGCCCTGACGCTGTATCTCGTCGTACACCGCCTCGAGTCGTTTGGCATTGCGGCCTGTGAGCACAACCGTAGCCCCGGCAGCCGCGAGCGCCAAGGCAACTGCTCGACCAATGCCGCTGCTGCTACCCGTGACGAGGATCACGCGCGGAGCTAACAGCTCAGGGGTGGGCTTAAATGTGGCGGCATCAAAGTGGCTGTTCACGTTCATTCGCTCCTTGCAGCACGCCGGGCAGCGCGCCAGGCGGTCAGTAGTTCGCTAAAAATTCCAAGAGGCGTACCGATGCCATGGCTCATGTGTTGTACGCGCGCACGCGTCAGTGCGGCAAGTACGGCGAGACTGGTCGTTGTACCCACAGGCCACGCCTGTAATGAAGTCTCCGCTGTACTTAAGTGCTCGAGCGCTTCTGTGCACGCGTCCGCACGTGTCGGCTGTAGCGTTGTGTCCGTAGCAGCAGGTGAGCTGGCGATGGTGGATAAGTAGTCGCACCATCCGATCGCTTTACCTAAAGCCGCCCCGATGTTTGTGACATCGGCAGCACGCTCGCGTGTAGCGCACTTCTCGAGAGTGGCTAAGGTTGGTGGCAGAAGTGCGTCTGCTAGGATTTGTAGCAACGCGCCGTGCAATCGGTAAAAGAACGCGTTAAAGCGGGGTGGCGTGGTGAGTAGTTGGGGTGCCTGACCTATGAGGAGTAGTTCTGCGGCAATAATGCGTTCATGCAAACGCGAGTAATCTACGCGTGTACCTAAGGCTGCATAGAGTCGGCGGGTGACAGGATGCGCTGCCTCGCCAAGGCTCAAGCGGTCGACTTCGAGGCGCCACCAGTTGAGTTTCGTGTGGGCAACGCCATGGTCGATGCCAGCGTGGGTGATACGCGCTAGTTCGTGATCCAGCGCATACAGCGCTGCTAGGATTTCGCGGCTGGAGCCTGCAAAGAGCAGTGCCCAGCGTAGATGGCGCTCGGTCGTACTCACCGGTGGCGTATGCCTCGGCATCACGTCGGTAGATCGCGCCGCGACATTAGCTCATGTCTGCCTGAGGGCGGCTCAGGTGCATTAGATAATTCACGTCCACCGTGGTGGAGAGGCTAAAGCGCCGTGTCAGGGGGTCGATATGAATGCCCGTAATGTCACGAACGATCAAGCCCGCCGCACGCGCCGCTCGAGCAATTTCAGAGGGACGAATGAAGCGCGCGTACTCGTGGGTGCCGCGCGGTACGGTATGGGTGAGGTATTCAGCGCCAACAATGGCCACCAAAAAAGCCTTTAGGCTGCGGTTGATCGTGGATAAAAAAATATCGCCCCCCGGGCGCACAAGCAGTGCAAGTGCGCGGATGATGTTGGCCGGGTCGGGAACGTGTTCCAGCATTTCCATGCACGTGACGACGTCGAATTGGCCCGTATGGCGATTGGCAAGGTCCGCGACGTCGATCAGTTGATAGGCAACGCGTATGCCTTGGTCGAGCGCATGGAGTCGGGCGACGTCCAAGGCTGCCGGTGCAAGGTCGATACCCAGCGCATCGCCACCCTCGCGAGCGAGGGATTCGGTCAAGATTCCGCCACCGCAGCCGACATCAACGATCCGTGCGCCCTTGATGGTGGTCCGTTGCAGTAGGTAGCCTAGACGTAGCGGGTTCAGTTGATGCAGTGGCGCGAACTCACCCGCAGGGTCCCACCAGCGGCTGGCGAGCGCATCAAACTTGGCTATTTCGGCCGGATCAACTGAGGTTGAGGTGTCACTCATGGCGTGGGCTGCTAGGCGGCTAATCAGTGGCCAGAAGTATAGCCTTTGCCGACCTAGGCTGCCCTAGGTTCAGTTGAGGATACTGGGGGGCTGCCAGGTGCAAATGAACTCCGGAAAGGGCTCATTTCGTGCTAGTATTCGGCGGTCAAAAACTGGCTATTTACGGCGAGATGCATGGCTGACATCGCACGCGAATTACTGCACGTTAACCTTGAGGACGAGATGCGTCGTTCGTACCTTGATTACGCGATGAGCGTGATCGTGGGGCGCGCGCTGCCTGATGTCCGAGACGGTTTAAAACCAGTCCATCGACGCGTGCTATATGCAATGCACGAACTCGGGGTCGAGTGGAATAAGGCATACAAAAAGTCAGCGCGTATCGTCGGTGATGTGATTGGTAAGTATCACCCACACGGTGACACGGCCGTTTACGATGCCATGGTGCGCATGGCTCAGCCATTCTCAATGCGTTACATGTTGGTGGACGGTCAGGGCAACTTCGGTTCTGTCGACGGCGACATGCCGGCCGCGATGCGGTACACCGAAGTGCGCATGTCAAAGCTTGCACATGAGCTGTTAGCTGACATCGACAAAGAAACAGTTGATTTCATACCGAACTATGATGAGTCTGAGCACGAGCCCACCGTGTTGCCGGCCCGTGTGCCGAACTTGCTCATCAACGGTGCTGCCGGTATTGCGGTCGGTATGGCAACCAACATACCGCCGCATAATTTAGGTGAGATCGTTGATGCGTGTATTGCACTCATCGACGATCCGGAAGTGACCCTTGCAACGTTGATGCAGTTAGTTCCGGGTCCGGACTTCCCGACTGCTGGAATAATTAATGGCGCCGCCGAGATTGTTTCGGCTTACAAGAATGGGCGCGGCCGTATTTACGTGCGCGCACGCTCGCATGTAGAGGATTTAGAGCGTAACCGGCAGCAAATTGTTGTGACCGAATTGCCGTATCAGGTGAATAAGGCCCGATTGCTGGAGCGCATTGCTGATTTGGTTCGTGACAAGATCATCGATGGCATTGCGGGCGATGGCCTGCGCGATGAGTCAGACAAAGACGGTCTGCGGGTCGTCATTGAGCTCAAGCGTGGTGAAGTGCCGGATGTGGTCCTGAATAATCTGTATAAGCACACGCCTCTTGAGACTGTTTTCGGTATCAATATGGTCGGGCTCGTGGATGGACAGCCGCGCCTGTTGGGCCTGAAAGAGCTGCTGGATGTTTTTATTCGTCATCGTCGCGAAGTGGTTACGCGACGAACCATCTATGAGCTACGCAAAGCGCGCGAGCGTGGTCACGTACTCGAAGGGCAGGCTGTTGCGCTAGCGAACATCGATGAGGTGATCGCGCTGATTAAGGCAGCGGCAACCCCACCGGAAGCCAAGGCCGCCTTAGTGGCCCGTACCTGGCCACCAGGGTCTGTGCCGGAGATGCTCGCGCGCTCACCCAACGTCAGTGCGCGTCCCGATCATTTGGCAGTAGAGTTTGGCTTGAATGGCGGTGTGTATCGTCTGTCAGAGATTCAGGCACAGGCGATTCTAGACTTGCGCTTGCATCGGCTCACGGGACTTGAGCGCGACAAAATCGTTGCAGAGTACTCAGACATTCTGGTCAAAATTGCGGACTTGTCTGACATCGTGGGTCGTCCTGAGCGTTTGCTGCAAGTGATTCGCAATGAACTCATTGAAGTGAAAGCTGAGTTTGCAGATCCGCGTCGCACTGAGATCAATATCGATCACTCTGACCTGACCATGGAAGATCTGATCGAGGATCAGCCAGTGGTGGTCACGCTGTCACGCGATGGCTACGCCAAGACGCAGCCTATTACCGAGTATCGTCGCCAAAATCGTGGCGGCCGTGGCCGCGCTGCAACCGACATGAAGGAAGAGGATCTGATCGACCGGCTGTTCGTGGCGCAAACGCATGACACATTGTTGTGCTTCTCGAACCGCGGTCGCGTCTATTGGCTCAAGGTGTACCAGCTGCCGCTGGCAGGTCGTGGTGGACGCGGTAAGCCGATTGTTAACATGCTGTCGCTTGAAGATGGCGAGCGTATTAATGCCATGTTGCCGATACGTGAGTACCCGGAAGATCGGTTTGTATTCATGGCAACCAGCCAAGGCACGGTCAAGAAGACGCCGCTGGAGGCTTTCTCGCGGCCGCGTTCCGCAGGCATCATCGCCGTGGGTCTTGATGAGGGTGATCGCCTCGTTGGCGTTGATATCACCGATGGCAACCACGAAGTGATTCTGACTACGACCGCAGGCAAAGCGATTCGTTTCAGTGAGCAAGATGTGCGCCCCATGGGTCGCGAGGCGACTGGCGTGCGTGGCATCACACTCAGTGAGGGTCATGAGGTGAACGCACTGATTGTCGTGCGTGAAGGCTCTATCCTTACGGCATCGGCGAATGGCTACGGTAAGTTGACCGAGGTCAGTGAATTCCCGGTACACGGACGGGGTGGGCAGGGTGTTATTGCGCTGCAGTTGTCTGAGCGCAATGGCCGTATGGCGGGAGCTATGCAAATGTTGCCCACGGATGACGTGATGTTGATCAGTCAGGGCGGCACCTTGGTGCGTACGGCGGTCAACCAAATTTCAGTGTTGGGACGTAACACGCAAGGTGTGCGCCTCATGCGTTTGGATGAGGCTGATGTCCTCGTTGGGCTTGCGCGTGTGCAGCAGCTGCACGGGGATGATGAGTTGGTTGATGGCGAAGCTCCCGAGGCTGTCGATGCTCAGGGGCCGGCGCCGGATGGTGGCGCTGCCGCCTAAGCAGGCTCGGTTAGCGAGACAGTTGGGTCTGTGGTTTTGCTGGGGGATGGATGATGGCGGGTAAAACCGGCGGCCGAAAAGCACCTCGCAAAACTGCGCGTACGGCGGTCAAAAAACGCCTGTCTCAGGCGGCTAGCGCCGATCTGAGTGGTGTGCGAGTCAAAATCGATCGCATTGATAGCCAATTGCAGCACTTGCTCAACACGCGTGCCCACATGGCGCAACAAGTGGGCACACGCAAGCGCAAGACGGGCACTCCAACGGCTGAGTTTTATCGGCCCGAACGCGAAGCATCCGTGCTGCGACAGGTCATCGCGCGTAACAAAGGGCCATTGTCCGATGAGCAAATGGTGCGCCTGTTCCGCGAGATCATGTCGGCATGCCTTGCGCAGCAAGAACCACTAAAGGTGGGCTACTTAGGTCCCGAAGGCACCTTTACCCAGCAGGCCGTGTTAAAGCATTTTGGGCACTCGGTGCGGGGCTTGCCGTTATCGGCGATCCACGAGGTATTTGAGGAAGTTGAGTCGGGCGCTGCTGATTTTGGGGTTGTGCCCATCGAGAACTCAACGGAAGGCACAGTCACGCATACAGCGGACATGTTTTTGCTGTCGCCCCTCAAGATTTGTGGCGAGATCGAGTTGCGCATTAATCAGCATTTAATGGCGCGCAGCGGTGGCTTGGATGGAATTGAGCGTGTCGCTGCGCATCAGCAGTCCTTGGCGCAATGCCGTGGTTGGCTTAAAGAGCATTTACCGCATGTGGAACTGGTCAGCGTGGCGTCCAATGCGGAAGGCGCACGGCGCGCGCGCGATGAAGCAGGGACGGCGGCGATTGCCGGCGATGCGGCAGCAGAGGTCTATGGGCTCAAGCTACTGGTCCGTGAGATCGAAGATCGGCCGGATAATTCCACGCGATTTTTAGTGATCGGTCGCAAAATACTGTCGCCGTCGGGTCGCGATCGCACCACGCTACTTGTGTCAGGTTCAGGCACAACAGGTCCAGGGGCACTGCTGAAATTGCTTGAGCCCTTCGCGGCCAATGGCATTAGTTTGTCACGTTTGGAGTCACGACCATCCAAACGTAAAAAGTGGGACTATGTGTTTTTCCTTGATGCCGAGGGTCATGTGGATGATCCGAAGCTGGCGCGCGCTCTGAAAGCCGTCAAGGCACGGGGCTCACTGTGCAAGGTTTTAGGGTCATACCCGCGAGCCGTCTTGTGATGCACTTTTCATGAGTGAGCGGCGCTACCGCGTCGCCCCTGGTGGTCGCTTGCGCGGTGAGATTCGGGTACCTGGCGATAAGTCGGTATCCCACCGAGCGGTCCTACTCGGTGGCATTGCACACGGCACCACCAAGATCACGGGATTTCTCGAAAGCGCGGATTGTCTTGCGACCTTAGCGGCGATGCGCTTAATGGGCGTACGCGTTGAGCGTCCAGCACACGGGCACGTTGTCGTGCACGGCGTGGGGTTGCATGGCCTGCGTGCACCGAATGCCGCGCTGGATATGGGCAATGCTGGTACGGCGTTACGCCTATCGATGGGCTTGTTAGCTGGGCAGAGCTTTGCGACAACGCTCGTGGGAGATGCTTCGCTGACGCGACGCCCCATGGAGCGTGCCGCGGCGCCTTTGCGCCGCATGGGCGCCCGCATTACAACGACGGAGGGTCATGCGCCGATCCATATTGCCGGTGGCTCGTCACTGCAGGGGATTGCGTATGACCTGACTGTTCCTAGTGCCCAGGTGAAATCGGCACTGTTGCTGGCAGGGTTGTATGCCGAGGGTATTACCGCAGTCACCGAGCATGCGGTGACACGGGACCACACGGAACGCATGCTGAAGGCCTTCGGGGTGAATGTGGATATCAGTGCCAGCACGGTGGCGCTGACGGGTGGCACTGAGCTTCATGGCTGTGCTTTAGAAGTGCCTGGCGATATTTCGTCAGCTGCATTTTTTATTACGGCCGCCGCGTTGTGCGCGGACGGTGAGTTTTTAATTCGTGATGTGGGTATAAATCCGACGCGCACAGGGGTCATCGACATCCTGCGTTTGATGGGGGCGGATATTCAGTTGCTAAGACCGCGGATGTTTGGTGGCGAACCGGTCGCTGATGTACGGATTAGGGCAACCCCGTTGCGTGGGATTGACGTACCCGAGGCGCTAGTGCCGCTGGCCATTGATGAGTTCCCTATGCTGTTTATTGCCGCTGCCGCGGCTCGTGGCCGCACCGTAGTGACAAATGCTGCTGAGTTACGTGTCAAAGAGAGTGATCGCATTAGTGTCATGGCGGCTGGTTTGCAGGCCGTGGGTATTCATACCGAAGTGCGGCCCGATGGCATCGTGATTGAGGGCGGTGAGGTGCAAGGTGGCAAGATCGATAGTCACGGCGATCATCGGATCGCGATGGCCTTTGCGATGGCGTCTGTGGTGGCGCGCTCCGTAATCGAGATCGCCGATGTCGAGAACGTAGCGACTTCCTTCCCTGAATTTGCCGCCTTAGCGCGTGGTGCTGGCGTACACATCGAAGAGCTTGGTAGTGCGCAAGCGGAGTCTCATTGATGTCCCACGCAGTGCCGGTGATTGCCATCGACGGGCCTAGCGGCGCTGGCAAGGGTACGGTGGCTCGGCGCGTGGCGGCAGCGCTTGGGTTTCATACGCTCGATAGTGGCGCGCTGTATCGCTTAGTGGGCCTTAGCGCGCTGCGTGATCAAGTGGCTCTGACTGATGAGCCTGCATTAGTGCAGTTAACGCTCGCGCTTCAGCTGCGATTTGATCAGAGCCCTACAGGTGCTCAGCGGATCTGGCTAGACGAGCAGGACGTCACCGAAGCGGTGAGATCCGAAGCCGCAGGCTTGCGAGCCTCCCAAGTGGCGGCATTACCGAGCGTACGCGCAGCACTTGTGACCCGACAACGTGCCTGTGCCGTGGTACCGGGGCTGGTAGCAGATGGTCGAGATATGGGCTCGATGATTTTCCCCAATGCAGCGCTCAAAATCTTCCTAACCGCCAGCACCGAGGAGCGTGCGCAACGCCGCTTGGCGCAGTTGCAGGCCCAAACCACGCCAGCGGATCTTGCGACGGTCACTGCCGATATCGTACGGCGTGATCATCAGGATGCGACGCGCGCGGTGGCACCACTGCGCCCGTGGCCGGATGCGGTACAGATTGATACCACGGGTGTGCCTGTGGATGCGGTCGTGGCGCGAGTGTTGCAGCTCGCCGTTGATCGTGGAATTCCGACGAGCCGCGGCTGAGCCAACGCCTTGACTTGATACTATAAAACGTATATCTATCAATAACATAGACGTTTTACTTATTATAAGTTGTTGAATGTATTGGGCTTTGTAGCGGGCGATGGCATCAGTTGCCTGCCTGCCGTGCGCGGGCAGTCGTGCCGCGCAGCAGCATCCATAAGCGCGCTAAGCACTTGAAAGATAAGGGGGCCGATGCTAGTCTTGCCGGCCTTTCGCGCACTACACGGCGCTGCTGTGTAAGGGCGTTGTTTGAGGTGAAAGGGCGGGCCGGCGCATCCGGTCAAGGGTGGGTAGGCGCACATGCGGCGCATACCTTTTTATAACACGACCCCTCGCGGTCATCGCACGGCTATGCCGGCGACGTGCAGGGTTACATGACGAAGGGCCAATCGGCCCGAATGAGATACACAATGACGACTGAAACTTTTGCCGAGCTCTTTGAGCAGAGCCTCGCAAATCAACGATTTCGCCCAGGTCAGATTTTAAGCGGTCTGATTATTGAGGTCGGTCAGGATTACGTAATTGTCAACGCCGGACTGAAGTCCGAAGCGGTGATTTCAATTGATCAGTTTAAGAACGAGCGTGGCGAGCTGGAAGTTAAAGCTGGCGACGTCGTGGAAGTGGCGCTTGATTCTGTTGAGGACGGCACTGGCGAGACGCGTCTGTCGCGAGAGAAGGCCAAGCGTGCTCGGACATGGACGCGTCTTGAGACTGCGTTTAATGAGCAGCAAGTGGTCACCGGTATTATCAACGGCCGCGTGAAGGGTGGCTTTACCGTTGAGATCGAAAACATCCGCGCGTTCTTGCCAGGCTCGTTGGTTGACGTACGTCCCGTGCGTGATCCGTCCTACCTTGAAGGTAAGGTGCTCGAGTTCAAGGTGATTAAGCTCGACCAGAAGCGCAACAACGTGGTTGTGTCGCGCCGTGCGGTTGTTGAGCAAGAGTACAGCGCCGAGCGCTCGCAGTTGCTAGACAACCTGCAGGAAGGCTCCGTTGTTAAGGGCACCGTCAAGAACCTCACCGATTATGGTGCGTTCGTGGACTTGGGTGGCATCGATGGCTTGCTCCATATCACCGATATGGCTTGGAAGCGCGTTAAGCACCCATCCGAAGTCGTCAAAGTGGGCGACGAGATTGACGTGCGCATCTTGAAGTTCGACCGTGAGCGTCAGCGCGTATCGCTTGGTATTAAGCAGTTGGGCGCCGATCCATGGCAGAACATCGCACGTCGCTATCCTGCGAACACCCATTTGTGGGGCAAGGTCACCAATATTGCTGACTACGGTTGCTTTGTCGAGATCGAAGAAGGCGTGGAAGGCCTTGTGCACGTCTCCGAAATGGACTGGACTAACAAAAACGTCAACCCAGCAAAGGTTGTGCATGTAGGCCAGGAAGTAGAAGTGATGGTGCTCGATATTGACGAGGAGCGTCGTCGTATCAGCTTGGGTCTCAAGCAGTGCAAGCCGAATCCTTGGAAGGATTTTGCAGAAAACTTTAACCGCGATGATCGCGTGTCAGGCCAGATCAAGTCGATTACCGATTTCGGCATCTTCATCGGGCTTGCCGGTGGTATCGATGGGCTTGTGCACCTCTCGGACATCTCATGGGATGTGCCTGGTGAGGAAGCCGTACGTAACTATCAGAAGGGTCAAACGCTCGATGCCGTTGTGCTGTCGATCGATCCAGAGCGTGAGCGCATTTCGCTGGGCGTCAAGCAGCTTGCCAAGGATCCGTTCTCGGCCTTTATCGCCCAGAATCCGAAGGGCAGCATCGTGAAGGGTACCGTCAAGGAAGTGGACGCGAAGGGCGCAGTCATCGACTTGGGCGGTGGCATTGATGGTTACCTGCGGGCGTCTGAGTTGGCACGGGATCGAGTTGAGGACGCGCGTACCGTTCTGAAAGAAGGCGATGAGATCGAGGCTCGCTTTACGGGCGTCGATCGCAAGTCGCGTGCTATTGCACTGTCTGTCAAGGCCAAGGAAGTCCATGAAGAACAAGAGGCGATGCAGGCTTACCAGACAGATTCGTTGACTGGTACCAGCTTAGGCGACCTGCTGAAGGAGCAGATGCCAGAGCGCGACGCTGAGTAATTACATGGTGTGACCGGCGCAAAGCGCCGGTCACACCAGTACTGGTTAGTGGGTTTTCTTCCGCAAGCATGAGGCTTCTATGACTAAGTCTGAACTCATAGAGATTATTACTACCAAGCAGAAACATTTGCCTGCGAAGGATGTTGAGCTTGCGGTAAAGCAGATACTCGAGATCATGAGTGATGCGCTGGCCACGGGTGAGCGTATCGAGATTCGTGGGTTTGGCAGCTTTGCATTGCATTTTCGTCCACCACGTCAGGGACGCAATCCTAAGACGGGTGAGTCGGTGGCCCTTTCAGGGAAGCATGTGCCTCACTTCAAGCCTGGCAAGGACCTGCGCGAGCGGGTTAATGACGGGCAGCAGTTTCCGATTCGGGAATAGCTTGCGGGCAATAAATGATGCCGGCTGAGTCTTGCTTGAGCCGGCGTGCGCCCCTTTGGGCCGAGCAGACTGTGCTTAACAGCGTTTAAGGCTAAATCATGCGCGCGAGTTGGGTGGAAGCTGCCCTCATATTTAGCGGCGCTGTGGTGGGCTGGTACACAACCCGGCGCTGGCGCATTAGTGGCGCGCAGGCGGCTCCACGCGCGCCCACCAGCGATTATTTGGCTGGTCTTAACTACCTAGTCAACGAACAACCCGACCGCGCGGTGGAGGCGTTTTTGCGAGCGGTCGCCGCTGACAGCGACACTGTGGAGACGCACTTCGCGCTCGGTGCACTATTTCGGCGTCGTGGCGAAGTGGATCGGGCGATCCGCATTCACCAGAATCTCATTGGGCGAGCGGAGTTGACGCCGAGCTATCGTGAGCAGGCAAGCTATGCGCTTGCCAAAGATTACTTGGGTGCTGGTCTGTATGACCGGGCCGAGAAGTTGCTACTGGAGCTGTCAACTGCAGGTAGCTACCGCATGGCAGCGTTGCGTGATTTGACGCAGGTCTATGAGCTTGAGCATGACTGGGCGCGGGCAATCGAGGTACATCGTGAGCTTGCGAGGGTGGCGAACCCGCCGCAGCCGCTGGCCATTGCACACTACTGGTGCGAACTTGCCCAAGCGGCACTCATTGCAGGTGATTATCCACAGGCGCGTACACACTTGCAGGCGGCTCACAGCGAGCAAAAACGTTTTGCTCGAGGTGCCTTGCTGCGTGCGGATTTGGCGATCGTGCTGGGTGATACGGAGCTTGCGCTTAAATTGCTGCGGCAAGTCGCTGTACAGCAACCGGCAGTTGCCGGTGAGGTCTGGCCGCGTTTGCTACGCGCACTAAAAACTGCCGGCCGTATTGAGGAGTTGTCATCGATTCTACTTGAGCTTGCCCAGAGCGGTCAGGTGGTCGCTGATGCGTTAGCACATGCTGCTATTTTAACTACTGAAATTGACTCTCCGCAGCTACAGAAGCTGGTGCGTGAATATGTGTCCCGGGAGCCGATGATTGGTGAGCTTGTTGCCGCCTTTTTGCCGGAGGGCGGTGAGATTGATGTGGGCGTGCTGAAGAGACTGTGCGTCGCAATGCGTCGGCAAGCTCAGCGCGCACCGCGTTTTCGGTGTAGTGAATGTGGCTTTTCGAGCACGAGTTTTTTTTGGCAGTGCCCAGGCTGCAAAAGTTGGGACGGTTTTAAACCGCTGTCGCCATCTGAGCTTCTAGCGCCTGCGAATCGAGCGCCGCGTAGCTGATTGGGGCTGCGTCGGTTTTCGGCTGTATATTGCGCAGCGTGAGTAACGTCTTTTTTAAAGGTGAGACGCGTATGACAACTTCAACTCCCGTTCGGACGGCCGTTTTTCCTGTGGCTGGTCGTGGTACTCGATTTCTGCCGGCGACTAAGGCAAGTCCAAAGGAAATGTTGCCGATCGTGGATAAGCCGCTGATCCAATACGCTGTGGAGGAGGCCTTGTCTGCAGGTGCCACTCAACTAGTGTTTGTCACAGGTAGCGCTAAGCGTGCAATCGAGGATCACTTTGATTCGGCGCCCGAGCTTGAGGCCGCCTTGCTGGAACAAGGTAAAACAGAACTACTGGAGGCGTTGCGCAGTATTGTGCCGCCGTCTGCAGCGTGTATTTATATCCGCCAACCGGCGCCTTTAGGGCTAGGTCACGCGGTCCTGTGCGCGCGTCCTGTGGTCGGCAATGAGCCATTTTTTGTTCATTTGGCAGACGACCTGATCGACGCGCAGGTGCCCTGCCTTAAGCAAATGGCTGAGGTCTATCGCGAGTTAGGTGGCAGCGTGCTCGGTGTGCAAACGGTCGCACGTGAAGAGACTGATAAGTACGGTATCGTGGCATCGACGCCCGTGAGTGAGCGAGTCAGTCGTGTCACCAGCATGGTGGAAAAGCCAAAGCCAGCCGTGGCGCCATCAACATTGGCTGTGGTGGGTCGGTATTTACTGAGTCCGACGGTCTTTCAAAAGCTCGCGACCATTGGACGCGGAGCGGGTGGTGAGATTCAGTTGACAGATGGTATTGCGGCTCTACTGCAAGATGAGCCTGTTTATGCCTATGCTTTCGAGGGTCAACGGTATGACTGCGGTAACAAGCTCGGTTACCTAGAGGCCACTGTTGATTACGCGCTTAAGCATCCCCAGTTGGGGTCGGCATTCGCAGCAATGCTACGTCGGCGCGTGGCGGAAGGGCTGGTGCCACGCGCATAACGTCAGGGCGGGTCGGTTCGCGTGGGTTTGTGGTCGCGATTAATGGAGCTGAGCGGCGGTCTGCAGGGGGCGCTCTGCTGACAGACCGCTGCTAATCACAAGATCGGTCACAATCTGCGCGGACTCTTCCAAGTTCGCATCAGGCTCTGATCCCACCTTTACTTCTTCGAGTGCCTTAATCGGCTCCTCGCCATGCGCCTGTCGCCGTGTGTTGATGCGACCTAGGCGCTCTGCATCGAAACGTTCGCGTTCGGCTTTGCGCTTGCTGATCTGCAAGGACACGGTCTTGTCGCTGCGTAGTGACTGTGCCACCTCGACTTCCGTGATGAGTTCAAGGAGATCTGGATCATTTTTCATGCGGGTGGCGTGATTTGCGGCAACGAGCCCAAGCGTGTTCTTTTGCACATTCTCAGGCGTGAACTCTGCTGAGCGGATTTGGTCCCACGGCAGCGCGGTGTCGTGGTTACTCTCGCCCATGTCGGTTAGGCTAATTAAAGAGGGCAGTGGCACATCAGGGATCACGCCACGATTTTGGACGCTATCGCCGGTGACCCGATAGTACTTGCCGATGGTGACGGTGAATTCGCCATAGCCTGCATTCGGCCCCAGTGCCCAACGATCCAGTGGGTAGAGGTTTTGCACGGTGCCCTTGCCGTAGGTTTCTTGGCCAATGATCAGGCCACGGCCATAGTCTTGGATTGCCGCTGAAAAAATTTCAGATGCAGAAGCGCTTGAGCGGTCCACCAGCACGGCGAGTGGTCCTTCCCAGGTAGGTGCGGTCCCCGGATCGTCCAGTACCTCGATGCGCCCGCCAGTTTCGCGTAGCTGCACGACCGGGCCTTTCTTGATGAACAGTCCCACGAGCCCAGTAGCCTCATTCAGATGTCCGCCACCATTGCCTCGTAGGTCCATCACGATGGCATCAACGTGCTCTTCTTTGAGTTCCTTAATCAACCGTTCGACGTCACGGGTGGTGGAGCGGTAGTTTTTATCGCCGCCGACGCGGGCATCGAAATCTTGATAAAAACTAGGGACGTCGATGACACCAATTTTGAACGTGCGCTCCCCACGAGTCACGGTGCGTAGTTTTTTCTGGGCAGCTTGCGCCTCTAGGGTGACTTTGTTACGCACAAACGCCAGTGCCGATTCCTGGGAGCCGGGGGCGGCCCCTGCCGGTAACACGGACAAGCGCACCGTGGAACCAGCAGGTCCGCGAATGAGTTGGACCACGTCGTCGAGCCGCCAGCCCACGACATCAACCATTTCGCCAGATTTTCCTTGGCCAACCGCAGTAATCCGGTCGTTTGCTTTGACGAGGCCACTGACTGCCGCTGGTCCACCCGCGATGACGTTCATGATTGTCACGTTGTCATCGATTAATTGCAGCGAGGCGCCGATCCCGACATAGGAGAGCTTCATCGCAATGTTGTATTCCTCGCTGGCGCGTGGCGAGAAATAGTTCGAGTGTGGATCATAGACATGCGCATAGGCATTCATAAAGGTGTCAAACACATCGTCTGCCGTGACTTGATCGATACGTTTGAGCACGCGCTCGTACCGCTTTTTCAGAATGTCACGCGCTTCAGCCCATGTCTTGTTGGCGAGTAGTAGTGAAAGCGCGTCATTTTTCACGCGCTTACGCCAAAGATCATCAGACTCGGCCTGATTGACGAGCCAAGGCGCCTTGCTGCGATCAAAAGCTAAAGACTCATCGATATCAAAATCAGGTTCAGTGTCCAAACTGGCAATTGCCGTTTGTAATGCAGCGCGATTGCGCTCCTGGAACTTCTTAAAAATTACGAACCCAGGTTCCACCTTGCCAGTACGCAGCACGTCATCAAGTCGGGTGCGGTAGGGTTCAAACTCGGCGATGTCACTGGCCAGTAAATAATTATGGCCACCATCCAGCGCTTCGAGGTACTTATCGAAGACCTGAGACGACATTTTTTCGTCGAGCACTGCTTGCCGGTAGTGCGAGCGGTCAATGACCTGTCCGATCAGGCGAGCCACCTTGCGGTGCCGATCGGTGGGTGCGAGGTCCTGACTGGGGCTGTGGGCCTCGGTGGCCGCGGCTGGGCGGTTGGGCGCGGAGCCAGTAAACAGGACGCCAATGACCGCCAGAGCTGGCAGTAATGCCGCCAGACGTATGGAGGTGCGGCCGAACGACCGCGTTCGGCCGCGGGGTGCAGGAGAATTGCTCATGGTCAGCTAGACTAGCGGCCGGCCACTGGGGGCTGGTGTGAGGTGTGTCACGATCATGTGTATGCGCATACTGGCAGGGTAGTGACAGGGCCGCTCAGGATCAAGTGCTTAGAAGGAGTTTTTATGTCACCGCTTGCAGTTTTAACCGGCATTATTATGGGTTCTGCGGTGACTATCGCCATTGGGCTTGCCATGGTGGTGGTGGTTTTTCTCTCCTTAGGCGGCGAGCAGCCGGACCTAAACCGCGAATACGGGCACCTCATGACCAGTTTTGGCCTCTTTTTCGCCTTAAGCATGGTATCGAGCTATGCTTTCGTCGGTGTGCTGCGCGAGCGGCCATGGCGTTGGCGGGCCCAAGCTGGCATGTGGCTGGTGATCGCAGGCCTCGTGTTGTATTACTGGCCCCGAAAATAGTCGGGTGGGGGGGGCGAGCGCGCGTACCGGTTAGGTACGGCTCGGTGGTTTGGCTCCGAGGCCAGATGGGGCTTGTGGCCATGTCGATTCTGCCGCCTCAATTGCGGCATCAGCACTGGAGATGCAAGGAATGACTCACGCGGGGCGACTACGTGCGGCGGTGATCGGTGCGGGCTATTTGGGTCGCTTCCACGCACAAAAATGGGCACAGATGTCTGGTGCGACCCTCGTCGGCGTGGCTGATCCGGACGCTGTAAACCGCGAGCGCGTTGCCACTGAGCTTGGCGTTGCTGCGCTCGAGGATTGGCGCATGCTCCTTGGGCGTGTTGATGCGGTGTCGATTGCCGCGCCTACCCCGACGCATTATGCGATCGCAAAAGAGTGCCTGCAGGCAGGCATCCACGTGCTTGTTGAAAAACCGATTACCACCACGGCGGCGGAAGCTGAGGAACTCATTGCTGAGGCTGCCCGTGCCGGCTGTATTCTACAAGTCGGCCATCTTGAGCGCTTTAACGCAGCGGTTACCGCGATCGAAGGGATTGTGACTAAGCCGCGTTTTATAGAATCGCAGCGCTTAGCCCCGTTTAAGTTGCGTGGTACGGATGTGAGTGTCGTTCTGGATCTGATGATTCATGACATTGATTTGATTCAAAGCATTGTGGGCAGTCCTTTGGTCGATGTGGACGCTATTGGTACCAAAGTTTTTTCGGACGACCTTGATATCGTCAATGCGCGCCTGCGGTTTGCGACGGGCTGTGTCGCCAATGTGACTGCAAGCCGCGTGAGCTTAAAGACGGAGCGTAAGTTGCGTCTGTTTGAGGACGATGTCTATGTGTCGCTAGACCTTGCGCAGAAAATAGTCACCCAGATTTCCAAGGGCGAGGGTGTTGATGCTGAGGGAATGCCCAAAGTCTTGATTGATGAGCGTACCTTTGAACAAGGAGACGCGCTCAGAGCGCAGATTGAAGCATTTGTAGACTCGATTCGTACACACAAGCGCCCGTTGGTTGATGGTGAAGCTGGTCTACATGCGCTCAAGACAGCAATTCGAATTGCTGCGTTAGTAAAATCTGGCGCATCGTAACGTCGTTACGGCACTTTGTCGGTGGGTTTCGTCACATCCAGCCAGTCAACCAACGCTTTTTGCTCAGCTGTTTGCGGTAGAAAACCCTTCAATGCCGCGAGCGTGGCTTTGTCGTCATTGCGTGCATGTGCGAGGTACGCTTGGCATAAGTGATCGAGATGGATGCCAGCAGGCAATCTTGATTTGATGCTAGCGCAGGTCGCAGCGCTACGTGCTGTATCACCAGCGAGTAGCTCAGCCACTGCAGCGAGATTTAAAAGCTCTGCCTCCTGGGCTGATAGCGGGCCGTGCCACAATGGGTCGTGACTGCGCAAAAAGGCAGGCACCAGCGCAATTGCGCGCACGTACTGGTCTGCCGCGGCCTGTGCGCTACCTTGTAATAATAGGGCAGCAGCAAGATCTGCTGTCGCTGCCAAGGAGTCCGGTTCGAGAGTCAGTTGCTGTTTGGATACCGCGATCAACTGCTGAAAGCGACCTGCTTGCAGTAATAGCTCGCGCGACTCTCTATGACCTAAGTCGTTTTCTAGACGGCCCGCGCGTTCAAATGCGATCAGCGCTGCATCGACATGACCTAGTTCTGCTTCAACGCGGCCTAGTGAAAACCAGGCATTTGCCTCACTCGGAAAACTTCCCGTGAGCAACACTGGTCGGATAGTCACATGGTAATGCGCCAAAAAATGCTGGTATTCAGCAGCCGCAAGCTGTAACTGGCCTGCTCGCCATTGGTCGCGTGCGTCCAAAAACACTTGGCTCTCGGCCAGCTGTTGTGCACGCAAGACAAAAGCGCCAAAAGCGAGTGCGTGTACTGCGACTAAAAAACCAAGTGCAAGTTGGGCAATACGGCGTCGTGATGTGAATTGCAGGGCACTCATCAAAAACTCGCTTAAAATGCCACGAGTCCCACGATAGCGCCTGTCATACAGGAGGCGAGCGTCGCTCCTAGGAGTGAGCGCATCGCTAACTCATTGAGATCCGCGCGTCTGCTAGGTGCCATCGCGGCAATGCCGCTTATTTGGATGCCCATACTGGCAAAGTTCGCAAAACCGCACAGCGCATAAATAATGATTAGACGGGTTCGGGCGCTTAAGCTGCTAGTGCCCAGTTCCGCTAGATGCAGATACGCGATGAATTCGTTTAACACTGTTTTAACCCCGAGTAGGCTGCCGGCAGTGAGTGCCTCAGACCAGGGGACCCCCATGAGCCACGCAATCGGCGCAAAAGCCCAACCTGCCGTACGCTCAAGAGACACTGGCGCGCCGGCAACGGCGGGTAGTTTGGCAAGCCCCATATTCAGTAGCGCGACGAGGGCGATTAATACGATCAAAATGGCGATGACGTTAAGCCAGATTTGCAGCCCATCAGATGTGCCGCGGGTGATCGCGTCCATTGTGCTCGTATACATGCGACCCGGTTCCACCTCACTACTGGAGTTCGAATCCTCTGGCAGCATCAAGTACGAGAACAAAATAGCAGCTGGGATCGACATAAGCGACTTGGTAATAAGCTGAGACAGCATGTTGTCGAAGTGACTGGCAAGCATGCTCGAGTACACCACCATCATTGAGCCTGCGACCATCGACATGCCTGCAGTCATGAGTAGCAGAAGTTCGTAGCGGCTCATACGCTCAATATATGGTCGTACCAGTAGTGGGGCTTCGACTTGTCCCACGAATACATTTGCGGTCACGGCAAAGCCGGCCGGTCCTCCGGTCCCTAATGTCGTTTCAAATATCCAGGCAATGCTCTTGATGATGACTGGCAGTACTCGCCAGTGCCAGAGCAAGGCAGACAGTGCCGATACTAAAATAATGATGGGAATGACTTGAAAAGCAAAGATGACGAGTGACCCTGGATTCGTGACGCTAAACGGCTGTGGACCGCCACCTAAGTAGCCGAACACGAACGATGTGCCGGTGATGCTGGCAGCAGAAAGCGCTGCGACAGCGCTGTTCAATGTGGCCAGCGCATCGCTGATCGGTGGTACGCGTAGCAGTAGAAAACAAATGGCAAACTGTAGTGCCACAGCAACTGCCACTACGCGCCAACGAATAGCCCGAATCTTTGAGCTGAAGGGTAGTGCTATGCCGATGAACACAGCAATGCCTGCAAGCGCCTGTAAATCGAGAGAATTCATGGTCGCATCATCCTTCTGATGGGTGTATGTGGCATTTACAAAAGGCCAATCTCATGCAATCGGTTATGCAAAAACTCATTTGCAGTGATTGCATTCGGATACCTATTCGGGCGCTGCGCAGTAATGCAGTTTGGCAGTGTTTGGATCAGGTAGTCTGGATTAAAGTGCAGGAAATAGGGCAGAGCATAGCGCGAACGAGCGGCCTGCTCACCTGTTGGGTTAATGACACGATGACTAGCCGAGGGTAGGCGGTTATTGGATAGGCGACTGAGCATGTCGCCAACATTGCACACAAGTGAGTTCGCTGGTGGATTGCAGTTAAGCCAAGTCCCGTCTTGGGTTCTAATTTGCAGTCCTGCCTCGTCCGCACCTAAGAGTAGAGTAATGACGTTGATGTCCTCGTGTGGTTCTGCGCGTAGGCCCGTAGCGATCCCTGTTGTAGGCGGATAGTGCAGAACCCGTAGCACGCTGTTGCCTGTCGCAACAGCGTGCTCAAACCAGTCCTCAGCGAGACCTAGATAACGGGCGATCGATGCCAATAGTTGGCGGCCGAGTTGATCAAATGCTGTATAGAGCGCCGTCAGCGTGCTTTGGAAGCCTGGAATCTGCTCTACCCATACATTAGGTGGCATCATTGACCGATAGCGGTGGTTGGCGTCGAGTTCGCGACCCATGTGCCAGAATTCTTTGAGATCGGGTTGCGTGGCGCCCTTCGCTATTTCCACTCCAAATGGCGTGTAGCCACGCGCGCCACCGCTGCCGACTCGGTGATAACGTAGCTTCTCGGTAGTGCTGTAGCTAAAGAAGAGCCGAAAGTGCCTTAGGCACTCGTCGATTAATTCTTGCGGTAATCCGTGATCAGTGATGACCGCAAAACCTGTCGCGTGTAGCGCGTCGCCGAGGCGCGCGGCGAAGCGGTCGGGCTCATGCTTAGCGCTTTGTAGCGAAAGGTGCAGCAACGCGCCAGCTGGCATAGATTACATATCCTTGTCAGTAGTGACATGCAGGCTGTGGAGCAGGCGGTGCAAGACGGGTGCGAACAAGATGCTAGCCGCGATGAGGAGCACCAGTCCGCAGTACAAGGCGTAGGCGGACGCAAACCACTTACCTGCAGTGGTATGTAGAGTATCCACAGGGCCCATGCCGCCCATCAGCATGGATGCGTTGACCAATGCATCCAGCATGGGCAGGCTTTCAAAGTAGTGGTATCCCAGCACACCGATGAGCAAGGAGGCGCTGACTAGGAGTGAGGCGCCAAACGCATGGCCGATAAGACGGCGTAGGTAGCGTGCGCGTGATGCCAATGGGTGGTGATGACGTTCAAAAGGCATGGCGGTGCTCCCGTGCAGATATGAGTGCTCTTAAGGATCGCATAAATGCGTGCTTGCTATCGGTGTGGCTAAGGCTTGCAGTTCAGCAACGTCAGACCAGCCGAGTCGGTCGGCCACGGCACAGAAATCGGGTGCGGGCGCTGCGTGGATGGTGATGGTCTGACCAGACCGAGGGTGGGTCAAGGTTAAGCCCACAGCCGCAAGTAATAGTCGGTGACATTGATACTGCTCACGGAACAGCCGATTGTGGCGGCCATGACCGTAGGTGGTATCACCGATAATCGGGTGGTTGATGTGACGCACATGACGGCGTAGTTGATGACGCCGGCCAGTGGTGGGCTTTAGCGACACGAGCGCATACCGACTGGTCGGATACCGATCGACCCGGATAGCAAGTTCTGTGGTTGCCAGTACGCGCAGATGCGTCAGTGCCGGCTGAGCGTTACCAATAGGATCAGCCGACAGCGGGTCTAGGCGTTCCAGCGGGTGGTCAATAATTGCGTTGTCGGTTGGCCAGCCACGCACGATGGCAAAATATTCTTTACTCACCAGGCCTGCTTCGAACGCGCTACCGACGTCGGCGCGCACTGTCGGACATAGCGCAAACAATAAGATACCGGAAGTCGCTTTATCCAATCGATGACAAGGATGGACGATCGCACCGATTTGATCGCGTAGCGCCTGTATGGCAAAGCGCGTCTCCCAGCGGTCTACGGGACTACGGTGTACCAGCAGACCAGAGGGTTTATCAATGGCGATAAGATCCGCATCTTGATAGAGGATCTTAAGCGGCGGATTGCGGCATACTGAGGATGAGATTTGATTCATGGGGAGAAGGTCGATGGCAGTCAAACGGCAACGTGGCTCTAGCAGCGGTCCTGAGTTTACTCGGGTGCGTCGCTCGCCCAAGCTCACAGTGTACGAGAGAAGTACCCTACATCACATCCTTGATGTAGGGACACACTGTCATGTCGCCCATGTGATTGACGGACGCCCCGTGGCGACTCCCACCCTGCATTGGCGTATTGGGGAACACGTATATTGGCACGGGAGCGTTGCAAGCCGGATGCTCAAAGCGACAGCTGTGCACTCGCAGGTCTGCTTGACGGTGACGCTGATGGATGGCTGGGTGCTTGCTCGATCTGCATTCAATCATAGTGCCAACTATCGATCGGTTATGTGTTTTGGTACACCAGTTGAGATTGTCGCACGTGAAGAGAAGATTGCGCTGATACGTGACTTTACTGAGCGCCTCTTTCCGGGTCGCTGGGAGCGCTTACGACCGCTGTCCAATAAAGAAATTAACGCGACATGTGTGCTGTCATTGCCTCTGACAGCCACCTCCGCCAAAGTGCGGATGGGGCCGCCTGATGATCCGGTGCGAGATCGTGCGTGGCCAGTCTGGGCCGGAGTGATTCCGATCAAGGAGCGCCTTGGTCGCCCAGTCCCTGATGCATTAAGTCCGCCGAATGCACGCCCGCCACGGCTACCCACCGCTGCGCGCCGTGGTGGCTGATACATTTGCCTTTATAAGCCAGGGTTCGTCACAGTGCGCCCAACGCGGGGGCAACGGCGGCCGCAGAGAAAGTCATCCGCAGCTTAAGCGCTGCGCGGTATGGAACAGGGCTACTTTCAACCGCTCACTAATACTGCCATTATTGCGCCACTATCGCTGCTAGCCGCCTTGTCTTGAGAGGCGGTGCCATTTCAGAGGGGGTTACTGATGCTGGGCAAACGGATGCGTCTTGCAGTCACCGTGTGTGGATTGGTGTTGTGTCTATTTGTAGGAAGCATTGCCGACGCCAATGGCGTGCAAGTGCCCGCCGATCTTGTGGTCACAGATGCAAAGGTCTATACGGCCGCGAGTGCGAAGTTTGCTGAGGCGCTTGCAGTGCGCAAGGGTCTTTTGGTGTATGTGGGTGATGCTGCTGGGGCTCAAGCTTTCATTGGGCCGCGCACCACGGTAGAGCATGCCGGCGGCCGGCTCATCATACCCGGCCTGGTTGACGCACATATTCATCCTGTGGATATCGTTGATCTGGACGTGTGTGATTTGGCGAGCGAACCAAAGACCCTTAAACAGATTGTCTCATTCGTGCAGACTTGTGTTGCGCACTATGCGCTCGCTCCCGGTCAGTGGCTGCGGGTACATCAGTGGAATCCAACCGCCGGCAACCAGCCAGACCTTGAGCTGACGACTCTGCGTGCGGCTTTGGATCGGGCTGCGCCTAAAAATCCGGTGCACTTGTTAGGCAACGATGGCCATCACGGGGCTTTCAATACATTGGCTCTCGCGAAGGCGCAGAACGCATCGGGGCGCGTGGTTGGATTGACGCGCGAAACTCTAGCGACTGATTTTCCTGAGTATCGTAAGTTGGTTGGGACGGATGAGCGTGGTGAGCCAAATGGTGAGGTAAACGAGGACGCTCGCTACCCAATCGATGCCCACAGCATGATGTATAACGAGCTAGAAAAATCCATTAAGGTTGTGGAGAAGATACCCGAGCGACTGAATAGTGTGGGCATCACTGCCATCCTAGATGCAGCCGCCGCTCCTGAAGGCCTGCCAATCTATGACAAGCTATTGGCGCGCAAGCATATGACGGTGCGTGCCACATTGGCTCAATTTTATGACCCGAGCCGTACCCGGACTAAAGACGGACGAGTCGACTACGACTCGATGGTCGAAAGTGCAAAGCAAGTGCGTGCCAAGTATGCTCATAACCCGTACGTACGCGCAGACTTTATCAAAATGTTTGCTGACGGCGTGGTTGAGGGAAATCCGTTTGGTACTCCGCCAACACTCGGCAATGCGGCGATGCTGGAGCCCTATTTACAGCCAATATTTGCGCTCGACGCGGAGGGGCATGCAGCGGTGACTGGTTATGTAGACACCGGTTCAGCCGTCTGTATTGATGCGCGTTCCCATATGGATAGGTATCAGACAGCATTCGAGGCTGCCATTTTTATGAAAGCAAATGGATTTCATCCAGCGCAGTGCACAATCTCAAGTGGCCAGCTGCAGCATGAGCGTGATATCGAGCTTGAGTATGTACGTCGCATGCATCTCGCTGGATTTAATATTCATATTCATGTGATTGGGGATCGTGCCTTGCGTACAGCGCTTGATGCGATCGAGAATGCCAGAGCCGCTGACGGTATAACGACCACTCGAGACGGGCTTGCGCACATTCAACTCGCGCATCCGGCCGATGTCGCGCGGATTGGGCGGGACCATCTGTATTTGGCTTACACATATTCCTGGGCCAATGTCGAACTCGACTACGATATGAGCGTCGTGCCATTTTTGCAAAAGATGACTGGCAATAGTCTTGCGGCCCGGCATGTGCCTGGCAGCTACTATGAGGAGAACAGCTACCCGGTGCGTTCATCGCGTGACGCGGGCGGCATATTGGTCGCTGGCTCCGATGCCCCGGTGGCGACGCGTGACCCGCAGCCATTCGTTAACATGGCGACCGCGCTGACTCGTCATGTCCCAGGTCAGGCGATCTTGAATTCTCATCAGACTATCTCTATTCGCGATGTTTTAGATGCCTATACGATTAATGGTGCGCGCATGCTGGGTCGCGAGGCGGAAATTGGTTCGCTCGAAGTTGGCAAGTCGGCTGATTTCGTGATCCTCGATCGCGACATCGTGGCGCTCGCTGATGCGGGTAAGGCCGATGAGGTGTTTGGAGCGCGCGTGCTCGGGACATGGTTTTGCGGTAAGCGGGTCTATCCGGTGACAAAACACTGACGCAGACAGGATTGAAGATCAAACGGGCGGTTCGCGACTGGGTGCATTGTTTTAAAGCACTTAATTGATCGTCAGACTGCGGATCGACTCGCAGAGCATTGATGCCGCCTCTCAGTGCGGGGCGACACTGCGTTTCAGCGTAATAATTAAGCAAGGCGCTATCCCGCCCATGTACGTGTATATCCCAATGTGACTAAGCGCAGTGCGCTGTGACAATCTGTTTTAGTCGCTCGTTTTAGTCATCTTAGATACACACGACGCTGGTGTTTGTGTGCGGGTTTGACGCTGAATCGGGCGTGTTATGCAAGGGTTACCGAGATAGGCGCATTCCAGCTGCAGGTGGTCCTGCTGAGCGTATTTGATCGGTTGCCTGCGCACGGTACTAGATAGGAAGGCTGTATGACTCTACTATCAACTCGCGGTAATCACTCTGCTGCAGCGACCCCATCGCGCTCAAAACACCACGAAAGTTTCTTAGATTGCGACACACCCGACCGTCGTCTGATGTCGCTACTGGCGGCGAGTCCTGCGGTAACGTATTGCTGTGCGGGAGAACCCTCTTATGCGCTTGCGTTTGTGACATCAAATATCGAGCAGCTGTCTGGATATTCCTCAGCAGAGTTAATGCGCAGCGATGCGCGCTGGCTGGATTGCATACACCCAGATGACTGGGCTAGTGCTATCGCCTCATTTAAAAGGGGAATTGAGTCTGAACGTTTTGCGCGCAGATTTCGTATCAAACATAAAAACGGCAGCTCTGTATGGGTAAACGATGAGTGCGTCGTCTCTCGTGATGATTTCGGTACCATTGTTGGGCTCACAGGCGTCCTCACAAATGCTGCGGCGAGTATGGAGATTGATACGCAGTTGCAGGTAACGCATGCGCTCGAGTCAATCGGTCAGATGACCGGTTGCATAGCGCACGACTTTAATAACCTTCTCGGAATCATCATTGGAAACTTAGATTTATTGGATGATACGCTGCGTGATGACCCAC
The DNA here is from genome assembly GCA_903832085.1 of uncultured Pseudomonadota bacterium. GTDB lineage: Bacteria > Pseudomonadota > Gammaproteobacteria > Steroidobacterales > Steroidobacteraceae > CAIKZZ01. The sequence goes on from CAIKZZ010000039.1 coordinate 32,663, forward strand.
TCGCATTAAACAGAGCGCATACTGCGATGGACGCTGCATTGCGTGGCTCCGAAATGACGAAGCTCTTGTTAAGTACAGCACGTCAGCAGCCGATGGAGCTCAGCGATTATAACGTGAGTGCGCTGTTGCTACGTATCGTCCCAATGCTTACGTCGTCGGTTGGTGTTGGTGTGAGCTTCTCTTCCGAGCTATGCGCTGATCCTTTAATCGTTAAGTTAGACGCGACTGGATTTAACCGTATTTTAGTGAATCTTGTCATAAATGCTCGGGATTCACTCACCAGTATAGATGGAGCCAAAGAGGTCACAGTGCGTACGCGCCTTAAGCGCGTTGACAGCAATGATTTAGGGCTTCCGAGCGGAAGTTATGCAGTCATCGATGTGACGGATACAGGCTGTGGTATGACCGATGAGGTTCGTAGGAATGCTCTCGTACCATTTTTTACAACCAAGGCCGTTGGCGTAGGGACGGGTCTTGGGCTTTCGATGGTGTATGGTTATGCGAAGCAGCTAGGTGGTACGTGTGAGATTCGAAGTATTGTTGGCGAGGGTACGACGGTAAGTGTCTATCTGCCGATCGTTATGCCTCGGCTAGGGCGCTTATATGTCACTGAGCAACAGCGATTACAGTCGTTGCGTCGCCACGAATTATTGGACACCGTTGAGGAAGTTGTTTTTGATCGGATTGTGGAGGAGGCAGCTGACATCTGCGGCACTCCGATAGCGCTGATATCGCTGGTAGATGAGCATCGGCAGTGGTTCAAGGCCCACTACGGGATTGCAGTACGACAAACCCCTCGCGACATCGCGTTCTGTGCTCATGCCATTCTGCGTCCGGGTGACACCTTAGTCGTTGCTGATGCCAGCAGAGATCCGCGCTTTTCTGGTAACCCGCTGGTCACTGATGAGCCAAAAATACGTTTTTATGCTGGTAAGCCGGTAGTTGATTGCGACGGTTTGCCGTTAGGTACGCTGTGCGTGATTGACCGCGTTGCGCGCGAACTGACGGACAACCAATTACTGGCGCTTGATCATCTAGCTGCGCGCGTGTCTGATTTGATCCAAGCTCGCCTAGGATCGTCCGTAGCTAGTGCAGATGCGATTCAGTCAGCCTCTGCCACCGCATGCGTGCACCCACCGAAGCGCATCCTGGTGGTTGACGACGAGGAAGGTCTACGTGTGATTGCCCAGACATGGCTTCACTCGCTAGGCTATGAAGTAATGCTTGCTGGGTCAAGCGCTGAGGCTCTTAACCTGTTGGAGATCGAAAAATTCGACATCCTGTTTACGGATATTGTAATGCCCGGAAGCAAGGATGGGCTTACTTTAGCCCGGATGGCGCGGATTATCGATCCACAAATCAGTGTGTTAGTCACATCAGGCTATGCCCGCGAGCTGTTAATTGACGCGACCCTGCCGGGAACATTCTTGGTTAAACCGTACCGACGTGGTGAGCTTAAGGGGGCCTTAGACTCGCTACTACTCGCGACGCCTACGGTCCCGTGAAAGGCGTCCTCGGCAGAGGATGATCCTCGCTGGTAAGCTCTGTACTCGGTGAGTCGGTGGGATTGTCCCATCGATAGGGCCGTAGAGCTTAACAGTTAAGGATTCACATCATGATCGGCTACGTCACGCTAGGTACAAACGATTTAGCTAAGTCCACTGCGTATTACGATGCGTTGCTGGCGCTATTTGGCGCAAAACGGGGTTGGGAGTCTGAGAAATTTATTTCGTGGACTACTGGCGCCGGTGCGCCGATGCTGTTCGTTATTAAGCCTGCAGATGGGCAGCCAGCCACTGTTGGTAACGGCACGATGGTGGCGTTAGCTGCCACCTCAAAAGAGCAGGTTAGCCAGGTTCATGCGAAGGCATTGAGCCTTGGCAGTAAAGATGAGGGTGCTGTCGGTCCGCGCGGCGATAATTTTTATGCAGGTTATTTTCGGGATCTTGACGGCAACAAATTGTGCATTTTCTATATCAGCTAAATACCGTCGGTTTTCTGGGTGCGTGTCAGAAATGTTCTGACGCGCACTCAGCGATTCGAGGCCAGCGAGATCCCAATGCCTAAAGCTAAACAGCTGACTACGCCGCTAGGCGTGGCCGATATCGTTGCCGTTGCCAATGGCAGTCGATTACTCCTATCTGCAGCTTGTCGCGAGCGCGTCTGTGCGAGTCGTCGTATCGTGGAAGGCTTGGTGCTGCAAGGTATACGTGGCTATGGGATTAATACCGGTGTTGGTGCTCTGTGTGATGTGATTATTGATCGATCGCAACAGCAGCAGCTATCGCTTAATTTGTTGCGCAGTACGGCGGTGGGTGTAGGGCCTTTATTGTCGGTCGCAGCAACGCGCGCGATTATGGCTGCTAGTGTCAATAACTATGCACATGGCTATTCTGGGGTGCGGATAGAAGTTGTTGAACAGCTGCTTGCCTTGCTGAATTCGAATTGCACCCCAGAGGTGCCCTCAGATGGGTCAGTAGGCTATCTCACTCATATGGCGCACGTTGCCTTGGTGTTGGTGGGTGAGGGGCGTGCGCAGTTCAATGGCCGATCACTGAGCGGCGCAGTGGCCTTGCAGGCCATTGGGCTTGAGCCGCTAGTTCTTGAGGCGAAAGAGGGCTTGAGCCTAATTAACGGCACGCCGTGTGCCACGGGACTTGCGTGTCTGGCACTTGACACAGCGGCGCGGTTGCTCGATTGGGCGGACGTGGCTGGAGCGCAGACGTTTGAGAATATCGGTTGCCAACTGTCAGCATTTGCAGAGGAGCCGCTATCGTGGCGTGCATCCCCGGGACTTATGTTAGTTGGTCAGCGCTTGCGCCACCTGCTCGCCTCAAGTGGAGTGCTGGAAGCGCGTCGGGAGCTGAAGACACAGGATGCTCTGAGTTTGCGCGCGATGCCCCATGTGCATGGCGCTGCTCGCGACGTGTGGGAGACAACTCAGACGGTCGTTACCAGAGAGCTGAATGCAGCCACGGACAATCCTCTAGTCAGTGGTGACTTTGACAATCCCCGCGTGCATTCGCAGGCGCATGCCGTGGGGGCCGCGCTCGCGTTGGCGCTTGATAGTCTTGGTATTGCGATGGCATCGGTTGCTGCCATATCCGAGCGGCGTACAGATCGGTTACTGAATCCGCAGCTCAGTGGCTTGCCGGCATTTTTGTCGGGCGATGCCGGCGTGGTCTCAGGCCTGATGATTGCGCAATATACTGCAAGCTCACTGACCGCACAGAACAGGCGTCTTGCGGCGCCTGCGAGCCTTGATGGCGGCGTTACCTCGGCCATGCAGGAAGATCACCTGTGTCACGCGACGCCGGCTGCTTTGAAAGCGCTAGATATTCTTGGAAATACTCAAACGATACTTGCAATTGAGATTTTCTGCGCTACGCAGGCAGCTGATTTACAACCTGCAGGTCGGCAGCGTTCACCGATGCTGGAGTTGCTCTATCGGTCCGTACGCTTCAAGGTGCCGTTTTATTTCGATCAGCGTCCTTTGCATGACGAGATCACACAGGTGCGCGAGCTGCTGAATCAGCCCGTGAGTATAGTCATTCCGGTGTTCCAGTAGCGAGCGGTCAGCTAGTGCGCGCTGTGAGCGCGCACGGAAGTGTCCAGCGGCGCGCTGGCATCAATCCCAAGCCAGCAAGCAGAGCTGGCAAGTACAAATCCAATGCCAATCAGAAACGCCAAGTTCCATTGGCCATGTCCTGATAGATAGGCCACGATCGGCGTCCCAATGAGTCCGCCGATGACAGCACCAGCGTTCATGACGCCACACACGATCATGCAGTCCTGACGGCCAATGCTCATCGCCCCACCCCAGAACGCGCCTTCCGATAACTCGATGAAACCAAAACACAAGGTGAGAGCGCCGATCGCCGCATACGAGTTTTGAGAGACGACCGTGAGCAGCAATAATGCTCCAGCAATGGGCAGCACGACGAGCGGCATCAGCCGATAGCCCCAGCGCGCACCGAGCCGGGTTGAGAGGTTCCCAGTCAGTATTCCGCCACCCAACGCGCCGGCAGCTGATAGCAGGGGCGGTAGGCTTGCTAGCCATCCACTTTCGAGTACCGAAAAGTGGCGTGCCTGGACGAGGTACAAAAAGCACCAGTTTGAAAGCAAGTAAAACACATAGTTCATGAGGCCGTACGCGAGTGTGATTAGCAGAACATTACGGTTGGTCAGTAGCTGACACAGCCGTGCGAACGAGATGTTCGCATCGGCGTGAGTACTTGCAAGAGGTGGTAGATCTGCAAGTTCAGCTGCACTAACGGATGGATGTTCTGCGGGCGAGTTGCGGCCATACCAAGCCCACCCAGCCACCATGATGGCAGCTGGTAAGCTTGTCCAAATCAACGCCTGTTGCCAGCCGATACGGGTCATTAAAGAGGCGATCAAGGGTGGCGCAAGCGCTGCTCCAAGTCCAAGTCCAGCGGTTTGCAGTCCCTCAACGAACGCCCATCGAGAGGGTGGAAACCACGCCTCAAAGACGCCAGCCGAGACCGGAAAAATGGCGGCTTGGGCCAAGCCGAGCAATAGCTGCAACAGCAGGAGCAGCACAAATAGCGGCTGTCCTGCGAAAAGGTACGGAGCGATCGGCGTTGCAACTGTCGCGAAAAAGGACGCCACTCCCACCAGCACCAAGGTGTAGCGGGCGCCTTTGCGTTGCCCGAACACACCGGCTGGTAGTTGCAAGAGCAGGTATCCGACAATGAATGCTTGCTGCAACCAGCCAATCTGCATTTGGCTTAAGCCCAACTGTGGCATCATCGGTTCAGCTGCCACCGTTAAGCTTTTCTGTTGAATGTAGGCAAAAAACCCGAAGCCAAACATAAAGGAAAACATGCGCCATCTGACAAGACGCATCGTGCTGAGCCAAGTGTTTTTTATGGCGCTGTGGTCGTTAGGGGAGGAGCCCATCATAGTGCCATGCGCCTCAGGTGGGTTGGACGGTCGGGAGCAAGTGACCTGACTTCACAAGTTGCACGATCGGACTCATCTGAAACACACGCTGGCCTTCCTGGCCAATCGGTAACAGCGGGAGCAAGGCTTGGTGTACACGTCGCACCCCAACTCCCAGACAGTCGCTTGGAATACCGCGGCGCGCAATGGCCCATGTGCCAACTGCGAGTTCCACCGTTGCGAGTTCCCAAGCGCGCTCGATCACTGTTTGCGTTTGCGCGACGGACAACGGGGTGAGACTCGTGAGGTCCTCGACGCTATCTGACATATGACCGACATAATGCAATAAGACTGGCGCTGCTGCTGCCAAGAGCGTCCCTAAGCGCGCTGACGCGATGTAGTGCAGGTTGGTGGATACCACGCCGCCGTCGGCTTCGCCCTCGGCAGCAAGCCCAACTGGTAACCCCGTGAAGGGTGCGGACTGCACTTTAAGGCTGCGTTCGATGCTCTGTTGTGCTGCTTTTGCCAAAGTTTGGCGCAATGTATCCATGGCGACTGTGGGTAACATCGATGCCATGCTTGACGAGGAATATAGAGTGTCTGTTGCAAGATCAACGAGTGGGTTATCGCTTGTTGAGTTAATTTCGTTTTCAAACTGTGTTTGCGCCCACTCCCAAGCCTCGTAGGCCGCACCTTGAACTTGCGTGATGCTGCGCAGGCTCATCGGATCTTGTAAAAATCGAGCGGTTTCCGGTCGATGCAGGTCGCTACCCGTTAGATGGTGCAGTAGGGACTCGCGTGCCCGCGCCTGACCCCGGCCGCGAAATCCGCCTGCGGCTCCCGCTAGGTGAGCTGTGATGCCGCCCCGAAAACCCTCGAGTGAGGTGGCCGCTGCCAAATCAAATGTCCGTAGCAGTTGTTCTACTTCAACCAGAGTTAAGGCGCCGTGTGCCAATCCGAATGCATTGTTGTCAATTAAGGAAACAGACTCCTTCGGCGCAAGGCTAAATGAGTTCTTGAGAATGGCTGGGCTGCCTTCGAAAGATATGCCAAGCAGCCCAAGGCTTAGCTGTGACAGCGGAGTCAGATCAGCAACGCCATTGGAGGTATCGCGCCGCACGATGGGTAATGGACCGGCTGCGTATAGCTCAATGAGGCGTTCCACGAGAGCGGGGCGCACTCCGGTTGCGCCACTAGCTGTATTGTTGATGAGGATCAGCAGCGCCGCCCTAACAACTTCTGAAGGATAGGCCTCACCAGGATAGTCCGTCGATTCGCTAATAATCATGCGATTACTAAAGTTTGCTAACGCGTCGCCACTGACAGCAACGGACTTTTGCGAGCCTATGCCGGTTGTAGCGCCATAGATTGGCTGGCCTGCAGCTAGCGCACGCTCAACAATGTCGCGGCCTTGGCGTACGCGTTCAGCAGCCTCAGCCGATAGAGTAAGTTGCGTCGCTTGTTTCGATAAGGCATGCAGTCGGTGGATGGTCAGTCCCTGACCATTGATGACTGTTGATGATTGCTTCACGCTACGTATCCTTAGTGACAGAGTCTAAAAGCGTTGGCGATACTGGAGGCCAGCACTAAATGGACGCAGTGTTGCTACACGCGGTGTTAAAAAACCCGTGCTTGCGTCATGTGAGGGGTAAGAGCTTGGATTAAAGTCCCCCAGGTTTGGACGTGCTTGAGTGAGGTTAATGGCATATATCGAGAGTTCTGCGGTGCCAAAGCGCAGGCCCGCATGTGCATTGAGCAGTGAGTAGCCGCTACGCCGCGGAGCAAAGCCCTGCAGGTTCGTATCGCTAGCGGATGGGCATGGAAAAAACTGGTAGCCAGTAGGGTAGTCTGACGCGGGGTAGTCATTGGGCAAACCATTCGGCCCTACATTGAGCTGGCAGGCTGCCGTTCCAGAATAACTTGCACCAACGTAACTACCGTCGAGCGTGTAGAAACTCGTGAGCGCGGCGGTCAGCGGTACGGTGAAAGTCGCACTCGCGTTTGCGGTGATTTTGGGTGTGTTGTACACCGGTGAGCCTGAGGGCTGCCAATATAGAGCACCATTAGTAATGATTGCTTCTTGGTAGCCAATTCCTACATGCAAATCGAGATACTGTGTGGGTTTCGCATCCGCTTCAAGCTCAGCGCCGCGGACGCGCGCATCGCCCGCATTCACTGCCAGAGTGATTTGGCTGACCGGTGCCACGATGGTTTGCTGAATATTTGACCAGTTCATCTGAAAGAGGGCGCCTGTCAGTACGAGTTTGCCGTCGAGCAATGAGCTTTTCCCGCCGATCTCATAGTTGCGTACCACGTCGGAGGTAAAGGTGGTCGGTGTGTTTGGTGTTTGATGAATCGCGTCAAAAAATGATTGCGGGCCAGTGGGTAGAGGGACACCGGCGCCTCCCGAACGAAATCCCTTCGAGAAGGAGGCGTAGAGCATGGCTAGTGGGCTTAGGGTGTATTTGACGGCAAGTTTTGGGTTAAAGCCTGCTTGACGCGTGTCAGGGACTTTAATTTGCAGTTCAGAGAAGTTCAAAGCACCTGCCGCGAAGGCGTTGCCGCTTTGTGTCTGATGGTAGTACCGACCTCCCGCCGTTATCTCGAACTGCGCGATCTGGTAGTACAGTTCACCGAACAAGGCGGCATCGCGATGATAGCTTGGTTGCCAAGATTTCCAGCCGATAGCGCTTCCATAGGTGGAACAGCTGGTATCGCCTACGACGGTACGGCAATACGACTGAGGAGTGGTCGACCCATAAAAGTAGTTGTTCGCATCAGTTGCGCCCTGGTCGGTGTTAAGACCAAGTTGCTGGATCAAGGGAGAACTGCCGGAGTTGATTTGAGTGTCGGAGAAGGATCGTGACAAATAAACGCCGCCAACCCCCGATAAACCGATGCGCTTGTTTTCAAAGCTGATACGCGTCTCACTGGTCGTGCGGCGGTTGCTGACAATCTCTGTCCATGGCCACGCTACATTATTGGTATACAGGTTACTGATACCAGCATATGGGAACACATTGGGATCTGTGACGGATGCGGCGCCTGCCCAGTCACTAACGAAGGCATCCCTGGTGCCTTCACTGCCGTCCTCGATCTGTGTCGCGCGGCGATCAAAGTAGCTTAAAGACTCAGTGATGGTGTAGTTACTGCTCTTGTAACTGATTTGCAAGGAGGGGAGATAGAAACGGTCGCGCGCCTGTTCAGCAACGTCATTGGTGCGGTTCATGGTCAATGAGGGCACGGTGAAACCCGGTAGCGGTGCGTAGGGAGCCAGCCAGCCAGCAGAGTCTGTTGCCTGTGCCATAAAGCGTAACAGCGCATCTAGGCGGTCATTGACAATCCAGCGCAGGGCTAAGGAACCTCCCCAGGCTTTCTGGGCACCATAGTTACCAGTGTTGGCCGTGACGGCGCCGTTTGTAGGATCCGTAGCAGTTCGGTGTAGGTAGCCACCGTCGTGATTGTAAAATCCGACGACCCGGGCCACGAGCGTCTCGGGTATGAGGGTTTTTGAGCCTGCCATGTCAAACCCGTAGTCCGGTGAACCGGCACCAGAAGTGCCACCGAGGCGGCTACTGAAATGCCGATCGTCAATGCCGGGTGTGGGGGTGACCGTGATTAGGCGCAAGTTGCCACCGAGCGAACTTTGGCCGAACAGCGTTCCTTGGGGGCCTTTTAAGACTTCGATGCGCGCGATATCAACGACCCTAGGGTCTAGGCTGTCTGGGACCGGTGTGTCGTCAATATAAAGACCCGTCGTGCCTACCCCTGAAACCCCTCTGATGGCGACGGTGTGAGAATCCACGTAGCCGTAGTTTGCGGTGCCATAGGAAAACGTCATGTTTGGGGTTTTCGTGGCGTAGTCATTAAAAGAACGAATATCGAGCTTGTCTAACTCTGCTTGTGAAAATGCAGTAATGCTGACCGGCACGCTAAGTACCGACTCGTCTTTTTTACGCGCAGTGACAGTGATCTCTTCCAGCATGTTGCCGGCGACGGCTGACAGATCAGCGCTCTGCGCAGTTGGCGCGAGTGACAAGCAGCTGATAGAGCAAAAGGTGACAAGCGTTACGTCGCGGAAACGACCAGCGATGCCGCGTCGCTGGACTCGCTGATACCAAAACTTTCGTCTGTCAAAGCCAGTCGTTCCAGTTTGCATAAAATGATATTCCAGATCGCTGTATGTCGGTGCGACGGTCTTCGTTGTTCTTGACAGTCGATTTGCTATGGCAGGGCGCGGAATTGATTGCAGACGATTGCAGTTTGATTATACCTACGCCGAGCTATTTTGTTGCCAAAACACAGCCTGACTACCCAGTCGCGCCATCCTATGACACACTTGGTACTCGCCTAGGGGCTACTGATCTGCATGGATGTCCCTTGCATCAGGGCTTAGGACGGCGCAGTGGAGATCGAATGCGTATTTTGCAAAGCCTGTTAGTCGGGATTGCGATGCTAGGAATGGCTGGCAGCGTGGCAGCGCAGACGAAGCCCCCGTTACCAGCGGAGCAGGTGTCGGTCAATCGACTGCCTGCCCAAGGGCCTCACTGGGTCTATATCTTCGATGAAGCTCTTAACAACGAGATTGATGCACGTGTTGTGCTATTCGATGCAGATAGCCACCGCACGCTTGGTCAGATCGACGTGGGTTATTGGGCTAATATTGCGCTCTCTCCGGACGGGAAGACCACTGCAGCAGTCACGACCTATTGGTCACGGGGCAGCCGCGGTATACGCACCGATGTGATTGAGTTTACCGACAACGCCACGTTGTCAGTCAGCGGTGAGGTCGTGCTGCAGCCGAAGCGCCTGCAAGGGCCCATCACGCCATTTAATGCCAGTTTCAGTCCGGATCAGGCGCTGTTTTATGTGGCCAATTTAACCCCGGCGAGTTCTATCACGCCAGTGGATCTACGCCAAAAGACATTACTACCCGAGATTGATACCGACGGTTGTGTGCTGGCGATGGCGACAGGCTTACGCCAAGTGTCCTCGTTATGTGAGAGCGGTCGTCTGCTGAGTGTCACGCTGAATGAGGCAGGTCACGAGACCGCAAGAGCGTTATCAGAACCTTTTTTTGATGTCGACAAAGATCCGGTGTTTGTTCAGGGGGTACAACACGGTAGTCAGCTTTGGTTCGTGTCATTTCTAGGCGATATCTACGGTGTAAACTTCGCCACAGGTGCAGCGCATTTCGATGCGGTTTGGCCGTTGGTATCACCGGCGCTGCGTGGTCAGTGGCGGCCGGGTGGCACACAGACGATCGCAGTGCAGCCCTACACCCAGCGTCTTTACGTGGCGATGCATAAAGGCGGTGAGGGCACTCATAAGATTGGTGGTAGTGAAGTGTGGGCTTTTGATCTTAAGACGCACCGTCGCGTGGGGCGTTTTCTCATTTCGCCGCAGCTTGGTGCTGTAGGCGCTCTACAAGTCTCTCAGGATGCTGATCCCCGCTTATATGTGGCCACTGATCGTAGTAATTTTTTGGTGCTAGATCCTGCCACAGGTAAAATCTTGCACGTGGAACCTAAAATCGCTCAATCACCTTGGTATTTGTTCAACCCATGACGCAACGTAGTCGTTTTGATGGATGGCTCGAGGTCGCGACGCGTGGAATCGCGCAGCGCACCTCTCGTCGTAGCTTCTTAGCCAAGCTTGGTATGGTGGTGACTGGCGTTACAGCGCTGCCACTATTGCCAGTGCGGCGAGGTGCCTTAGCCGGCGTCGCTGAGGCGAGTGATGCGAAGGGTGTGGATGATCCTAATGCGTGCGAGTACTGGAAGTACTGTGCCATCGATGGCTTTCTGTGCGCATGCTGCGGTGGCACATCGTCGAGTTGCCCGCCTGGGACAACGCCATCGCCAATTACGTGGATCGGTACCTGTCAAAACCCAGGTGATGGACGTGATTACATCGTTTCCTATAATGATTGCTGCGGAAAAACCAGTTGCGGCAACTGCTTTTGTAATCGAAACGAGCGCGAGAGGCCGCTTTATCGACTGTCGCTGAACAACGATGCAAATTGGTGTATGGCGAACGACAACCCGAACTACCATTGTTCGGTGTCCGCAATATTAGGTGTTGCCGAAAAGTAGCCCGCCAGACGGGCTACTCGATTGAGCGCTGAACGTGCCTAAGGCACGTACACAGCTAGGCCAACGTTAATACCACGTCAATGTTTCCACGTGTCGCTCTAGAGTAAGGGCAGACTTCGTGGGCTGCGTTAATCAAATCCTGCGCGATAGCCGGGTCAAGTCCTGGTAGCGCAATCGATAGGGTCGCGGCGATACCAAAGTTGCCGCCGCTTGTCCCTAGCGCGATGCTGGCATCAATTGCCGTATCAGCGGGCAGCACAATTTTCTTTAAACCTGCGACATGACCCAGTGCACCCATAAAGCAGGCTGAGTAGCCGGCGGCGAAGAGCTGCTCGGGGTTCGAGCCCGTGCTGGTTCCTCCCATCGACGCGGGTAGCGCGAGAGTGATGTCTAGGGCCGCATCGTCGCTCACAGCGCGACCATTGCGTCCGCCAGTGGTGTGCGTATGGGCTGTATAAAACACGGTATCAAGGGAGTTCGGCATGGTTGCATCCATCGACGGGTGGGGCTTCCATTGTAAGGACTCGCACCAGCAAATGCGTCAGCTCTGCGCCATGACCCCAGTCCGCGCTCCTAAGATGTGAATAAGCGCTCGAAGTATTTCTCATAAATACTTGATAGTAATATAAAAACATAATTTCAAGCTGTGCATCACGATAGTTCGATAGATTGCGCTCGCCGGGGCGATAATTAACCGATGAGTACTGCATCGTTTAGGACAAGTCTGCTGCTCGACCAAGATCTGAGCAATGTCAGTCACGGCGCGGTAGATGCCCGCGAAAGTGCAATGGACAGCGTGTGGTGCCTCGCGCGTGGGGCGCAAGGGTATTGGGTTCGCCGCAGTGTCAGCGGCCAGGCCGCGAGCTAAGGTCGTGGCGGTTCCAGTGACTCCAAAACTCACAGTGGATGTGATTATTGAGTTAACCGACCACCCAAGACGCCCTATCGTTGTGATCGAGCGCAAGTATCCACCGCTAGGTTTCGCCTTGCCAGGCGGCTTTGTTGATGTGGGCGAGACTGTTGAAAGAGCTGCCATTCGCGAGGCACTTGAGGAGACAGGTCTTGTGATTCACTTAGGCCAGCTACTTGGTGTGTATTCCGATCCTGCGCGCGACGCGCGTCTGCACGCGGTCTCCGTCGTTTTCATGGCAACCGCTGTGGGTGAGCCTGTTGCTGCGGATGATGCGCAAGCAATCCTGCTTGTCGATCCATGCCATCCACCAGTGATGGCCTTTGATCATGGAAAGATTCTGCAAGATTATCTTTCGTGTCGGCAAAAGCAAGTTACCGAGTGACGTCACGCTTAATTAATATGCAGACTTCCATCAATCAGCGCTGGTGTATGGACGAGACGCAGGCTGTTGCCGACCTGCTGCCGCTAGTCTCTCTCACGGCAGCGGCACGCGCCTCGATCGTGGCGGATGCGTCGGCTTTGGTGATCCGTGTTCGTGAGGCGCAAGCGGACATTGGCGGTATGGATGCCTTCTTGCGTGAGTACGACCTAGGGACGCAGGAGGGCGTTATTTTGATGTGCCTTGCAGAGGCGTTGTTACGCATCCCTGACCATGCCACCGCCGATCGACTGATTGCTGACAAGATGGGAGCGGGTGATTGGGCGAGTCATTTGGCGGCTAGTGGCTCATTGTTTGTGAACGCCTCCACGTGGGGTTTGCTGCTGACAGGCCGTTTAGTGGGTACTGAGCAGGCGCTGAGTTCAGACCCGAAGCACTTCTTGAAAGCGCTAGCGGCGCGTCTTGGCGAACCGCTCGTGCGTAGTGCCCTGCGCCGTGCCATGCGCATCATGGGTCATCAGTTTGTCATGGGTCGTACCATTGGAGAGGCTATTGAGCGAGCGGGTGAGGGCATCAACGCTCGTTATAGGTATTCTTTTGACATGTTGGGTGAGTCGGCGCTGACACGTCTTGATGCCGAGGCATATACCAATGCCTACGCGCTGGCCATTGATGCGTTGGGGCAGTGGCGCGCGCGCGGTGGCCAACGTGCGTGGGATGTAGCAGCGCCAAGCATCTCCATCAAACTATCGGCATTACATCCGCGCTATGAAATATTGCAGCGCGCACGGGTACACGCTGAATTAGTGCCAAGTGTAATTCGCTTGTGTGAGCGAGCAGCAGCCGCTGGAGTGTCATTGACTCTAGACGCTGAGGAGTCTGAGCGTCTCGAATTGTCTTTAGAAATATTAAGTGCAGTACTTCAATCCCCGACTCTTGCCCACTGGCGTGGCTTTGGCCTTGCAGTCCAGGCCTATCAAAAGCGGGCTCCCGATGTCATTCGGTGGTTAGTTACAGCCGCGCGTAGCCATGCGAGGGTCCTCAATGTGCGGCTCGTTAAAGGCGCTTATTGGGATAGTGAGATCAAGCGGGCCCAAGAGAGAGGGCATGACGGTTACCCCGTTTACACGCGTAAGCAGGCTACCGACGTGGCTTATTTGGCATGCGCCACCTTGCTGCTTGATGCAGTGGATGTCATTTATCCGCAGTTTGCCACGCACAACGCCCATACTGTGACAGCGATTTTGCATCTAGCAAATGCGCGGGGCGTTTCATTTGAATTCCAGCGCTTGCATGGGATGGGAGAAGCGCTGTACGAAACACTGCTTGCAGATCGACCAGAATCTGCGCCCTTAGCGTGTCGTGTGTATGCGCCGGTGGGTACACACGAGGATCTGCTGCCGTATCTCGTGCGGCGCTTACTTGAAAATGGCGCGAATACCTCTTTTGTAAATCGTTTGGTCGACGCGCGTCTACCGCCTGAGGAGATCGCATCAGACCCGATCTCGTTCATGGAGCAACTCACTCATTGCGCGCATCCAGATATTCCATTACCAGGTGCGCTATTTGGATCCACGCGCACGAACTCAAAGGGCGTCCAGCTAGCTGATCTATCGCAGCTGCAGTCGTTGCAGCAAGCAGCAACCTCAATGCCGCCTCAGGTTGCAGCACCGATGATTGCCGGTGCTTCCCCAACGGTTGCGCACATCGAGACTCACGGGCGCGCGATTTTCTCACCAGCCGATGCGACGCATGTTGTTGGTCATGTGCTTGATGCTGCGGCGGCAGACGTAGAACAGGCTGTGTCATGTGCAGTGAGCGCATGGCAGGCTTGGGATCGTTGTGGAGGTGCTGAGCGCGCCACCATATTAGAGCGTTCGGCTGACTTGTTAGATGCTAACAAGAGCTTATTGTGTGCGCTGTTAGTGAATGAGGCCGGCAAGACCTACGCTGATGGCGCTGCAGAGATCCGTGAGGCCATCGACTTTTTGCGCTATTACGCGTCAGAGGCGCGCCGTTCATTTGTGGGCCCACTGATTCTACCAGGACCGACGGGTGAGAGTAATGCGCTGGCTCTACGTGGACGCGGTGTGTTCGTGTGTATTAGTCCGTGGAACTTTCCGCTGGCTATTTTTACGGGTCAAATTGCTGCCGCGCTTGCTGCTGGCAATGCCGTGATCGCAAAACCAGCGGAGCAGACGCCACTGATTGCCTGTCTTGTGACGGCGCTGATGCATCGCGCTGGTGTGCCCGCAGCTGTGCTGGCATGTTTACCTGGCGATGGGGTAACGGTGGGCGGCGCACTCGTCAAGGATATGCGTATCGCGGGTGTGGCTTTTACTGGTTCAAACGACACTGCGCGCGCGATTAGTCGCCTGTTGGCGTCGCGCGAAGGGGCCATTGGAGTCTTGATTGCAGAGACGGGTGGACAGAACGCAATGATCGTTGATAGTTCTGCTCTGCCGGAGCAAGTGGTACAGGATGTTATCGTTTCAGCATTTGGGAGTGCTGGACAGCGCTGCTCGGCACTGCGCGTGTTGTGTCTGCAGGATGATATTGCAGACCGTGTGGAGCGCTTGCTCGCAGGCGCCATGGATGAACTGGTTGTGGGTTCCACTCGTGATTTAGCCACCGACGTCGGTCCGGTAATCGATACTGAAGCCCGCGATATGCTCGAATCCTATATCAGGAAGGTCAGCACTGGCGCGCGTTGGCAGCACCGAGTAAGTATTTCTAATGCGCTAACAAGCGGGACTTACGTCGCACCCATTGCCGTCGAAATACCGGCGATCAGCAGCTTGCAAGGCGAGGTATTTGGGCCGGTGCTGCATATTGTGCGCTATGCAGCAGGTGCGCTCGGCGAGCTTCTGGATTCGATTAATGCAACCGGGTACGCGTTAACGCTGGGCCTGCACACGCGCCTTGATTCAGCGGTAGACTTCGTCCGTACCAATGCTCGTGCTGGAAATGTCTATGTCAATCGCAACATGATTGGGGCTGTCGTCGGTGTGCAGCCTTTCGGTGGCAGTGGGCTGTCCGGTACGGGTCCTAAGGCCGGAGGGCCGGATTACGTGAGACGCTTCGCCATGGAGCAGACCACCACGATTAACACCTCCGCGATAGGTGGTAATGCCTCGCTGCTTGCGCTATCAGCTGAATAAACTGCTTAAGCGCATACGTCTTTAGGGCGTTTGCAGGCGCTTTAGGGTAGCGACGCCGCGACCAATCGCTGCCCAGTGTGGCAGATCAATAGCTAACGTACAGACCGCACTGGTGGGTAACTCCGCCATGCCGTCGTCGTCCATTAGCCACGCAACAAGGCTCGTAAGTCCTGGGTTATGACCCACGACGATCACATCCTCATATCGATCCGGAATTAATTGGATCACCTGAGACAGTAGGCGGTAGGTCGCTAGATACAAGCGTTCATCGTGGCGGATTCGGCTTAATGGAAACTCCAGGGTTTTCGCGAATGCATTCGCTGTGCGCAGCGTGCGCGTTGCCGTGCTAGTTAGTATGTAATCCACTTTAAGACCATGCTCTTTCGTTACGACGGCCATTTCGGTCACTTGGCGTATGCCGCGCTTATCTAAATCACGCTCAAAGTCATCAATTTCCGCAGACTGTTTTTCGGCATGGCCGTGGCGAATGATGGTGAGTGTGCGCATGTTAGTCGAGAGCTACGAGTAGGCGGCCATTATCAATCTTGACCTCAAAAGTCGAAAGCGGCTCATAGGCGGGCGGGGAGAGGGCTGCGCCCGTGCGCAGACAGAAGCGTGCCCCGTGGCGTGCGCAAATGATTTCTAGACCCTCAATGGGGCCGTCAGACAGGGGGTTGCCATCATGCGTGCATTGATCTTCGATTGCGTACTTAGTGCCCTGCACGTCGTAAATGGCGATCAGTCGGTTCTCGATCTCAAAAACGCGATGGCTGTTATTGGGTACGCTATCAGCAAAGCCGAGGTCGATCCATCGAATGATCACTACATCATTCCTGTTTGCAAGCGTGCGGCTTCCGACATCATCTCGCGATCCCACGGTGGGTCAAATACCAATTCAACGTCAGGATTTACGATGGTAGGAATTAGCAGTAGCTTGTCTTTGACATCTTGTACGAGGACCTCGCCCATGCCGCAGCCCGGCGCCGTTAATGTCATGCGCACAGCAACTGCGCGAGTGCCATCCGCCTGGCTTTTGATATCACATGAGTAAATCAAGCCAAGGTCGACGATGTTGACAGGAATTTCAGGATCAAAACACGTTTTCATTTGCTCCCAAGCGAGCTGCTCGATATCAGCATCGGTCGCATTTGGCGGTAGCTCAATAGCCTTTGGTGGCTCCATGCCGATAGCATCTGCGTCGTCACCTGCAATCCGAAACAAATTGCCCTCAACATAGACGGTGAAGCTGCCGCCTAAGGCCTGCGTGATGTAACCCACGCTGCCCGTGCGTAGCTTAACCTCGATACCCGCTGGCACGAGTACTGCCTTGACATCACGGCTCACGACGATAGGGGTGTTTTCTTGATGGCGCATGGATCTTTGCAGTTACTGGTTATTCGGTGCAGACAGGGGTCGTAGGATCATTCAGGGCTGCTTGCAGCGTGTGCCAGCACAGGCTGGCACATTTCACGCGTGCTGGGAATTCTCGTACACCGGAGAGTGCCGCGAGTTTGCCGAGGTCCACTGTGCTCGTGCTATCGGGCGTGTCAGCGTGTGTCAGTAGTGCGTGGATCTGTGTATAAAGCGTATCCGCTTGGCCTAAGGTCTTGCCGGTAAGCGCCTCCGTCATGAGCGACGCTGAGGCGACAGAGATTGCACAGCCGGAGCCCTCGAATTTTAATTCCTTAATGATGCCATTTTCTACCTTGGCATAGATTGTCAGTTGATCGCCACACAGCGGGTTGTGGCCGCGTGCAGACGTTGCCGGTGGTGCGAGTACGCCAAAGTTACGTGGCCGTTTGTTGTGGTCCAAAATGACGTCGCGGTAGAGTTCTTTTAAGTCCATGACTGAGCTTTAGATAAATAGTGCGCGAGCGCTTGCCACTGCTGTAGCGAGTTGGTCGATTTCAGCTTTGGTATTGTAAAAGGCAAAGGACGCGCGTGCGGTTGCTGGTAGTCCGAAGAAGTCCATCACCGGCATGGCGCAGTGATGACCCGTGCGAATTGCGATTCCGTCTTGGTCAAGAATCGTACCTAGGTCATGCGGGTGTACGCCATCTACTACAAAGCTAACGAGACTTGCCTTGTCAGCAGCGGTACCAATGATACGCACTCCTGCAACAGCCGTTAAAGCGTGCGTGGCATGGACGAGCAAATCTTGTTCGAACTCAGCAATGTCCGCAAGGCCGATGCGATCTACATAGTCAATTGCTGCTGCTAAGCCGACAGCGCCACTCATGTTCGGCGTACCGGCCTCAAATTTATAGGGGAGGGTGTTATAGGTCGTCCCTTGAAAACTCACAGACAAAATCATGTCTCCGCCGCCCTGCCAAGGTGGCATCTCCTCGAGTAGCGCCTCGCGACCATACAGCACACCAATTCCAGTGGGTCCGTAGAGCTTATGGCCTGAAAAAACATAAAAGTCGCAATCAAGCTCCTGCATATCGAGCGCAAAGTGTGGCACTGCCTGCGCGCCATCAAGCAGCACCGGTACGCCTTGTGCGTGAGCCGCAGCCACAATCTCGCGTACTGGCAATACCGTGCCTAAAGCATTTGAGACATGTGAGGTTGCGACGAGGCGCGTGCGCGTTGATAGCAGGCTTTTGAAAGCGGCGAGGTCTAGCTCGCCGGCCTGATTGATCGGCGCGACGACGAGCTTTGCTCCAGTCGCAGCCGCCACCATTTGCCACGGCACAATATTGGCATGATGTTCAAGCCAGGTAATGAGAATCTCATCATTGGGGCCTAGGCGTGGGCGCGCATAGGACTGTGCCACCAAGTTGATTGCTTCAGTCGTTCCCCGCGTGAAGATGATTTCGTTACTGCTTTTCGCATTCAAAAATGAACGCACGCGCTCGCGGGCGCCCTCGTAAGCGTCTGTCGCTCGCTGCGAGAGTGTGTGCACGCCGCGGTGCACATTGGCGTGCATGCTAGTGGCATATCGCTGCTCGGCGTCGATCACTGCCATTGGCCGCTGTGCGGAGGCGCCATTGTCTAAATACACCAGTGGTTTGCCGTGTATTGTTTGGCTCAAGATAGGAAAGTCTGCTTTGTATTGTGCAAACTTCTTAGCTAGAGCAGAGCGGTCGTTATGGGGGGTCACTGTACAAAATCTCGGATGAGTGCGGCAGTCGGCAGGCTCGCAAGTACGCGTTTTTCAACGGCATGACGCAGTGCGGGATCCGTTAAGGTGGCGATGACGTCATCGGTAAACGCAAAAATCAACAAAGCGCGCGCAGTGTCGTGATCAATGCCGCGCGACAGCAGGTAAAAGAGTACTTCCTCATCGATCGAGCCGGTCGTAGCTCCGTGGCTACACTTCACGTCGTCTGCGTTGATCTCAAGCTGCGGTCGGGCATCGATTTCTGCTTTAGGTCCGAGTAGGAGGTTGCGACTCGATTGACGCGAGTCCGATTTAGCTGCTCCCCGGTGCACAACGACCTTGCCATCATAGCTGCCGCGCCCACGGTCATTGGCGACGCCTCTATAGGTTTGGCTGCTAGTGGTATTGGGCGCACGGTGCTCCATGCTGGTACGGATATCAATTTGTCGTGTCTTATCAGCCAGCAGTAGCCCGTTTAAGGTGGCTTCTGCGCCGCGAGCGTCTAAGTGAACTTTGAGGTCAAGGCGAGTAGCGAGTCCACCGAGTTCCAAGCTGCGATGTACATAGCTTGCATCTGGGCCGACGTGGGCAGTGACGTCGGCATAAACGACGCTGTTTGCGCCAGCAAGACCTAAGGTCGTGTGCTGAAGTGCTGCGCCGTGCTCAATCTGAATGTCGGTGACTGGCACTGACACCGAATTTGAATCATCCATGGACAAGTAATACTCGATCAGATTCAGCCGTGAGCCCGCTTGGAGGGTAACCAGCGTCCGTGGGTAATGGCCATGGTGTGTTGCGATGTGTACAAGGTGCACGGGCTCCACAGGAGTTTGGTGGGCGCTGACATCAAACGCGACGCCAGACGTGCAGCACACCGCATTTAAAAGCTTCAGTCGCTGGTCAGCGCTATCGTCGGCACGTAGCCGCGCTTGCATGGCACCGATCGGACTATCAAATAGGTCGTTCAGCGGCGTATAGCGCACTCCGGCAGGCAATGCGCCGGAGGATAATTCTGCGATCAACTGTCCATTGATGCAGACAAAGGTGACACCTTGTCGCTCGGGGAGGGACGCTAGTAGCTGAGCGGGCACCGAATAGTCGGTACATGGGCTTAAGTCACGTCGTTGTATGAGATTAAGACTACTGTACTTCCATGCATCATCGCGCGGTGTCGGTAGCCCGCCAGCAATGAGGCGACCTCGGGCTGCTGTACGCCAGGCATCGTGACTGCTGTCGCCAGTGCTGACCAGCGGCACGGCTGCCAAGGGCGCAAGCCCATGAGTAGATTTAAGCTCAGCGTTCATGTGTGAGCGGCTTCCTCGCGCACCCAGTCATAGCCACGGGCTTCGAGTTCATGTGCGAGGGTCGCAGTCCCCGATTTTAATATCTTGCCGTCCATTAACACATGCACATAGTCAGGCGTGATGTAATCCAATAAGCGCTGGTAGTGAGTTACAAGCAGGATCGCGCGGTCATGACGCCGCAGACTATTCACTCCATTGGCGACGACCTTTAGTGCATCGATATCAAGCCCAGAGTCGGTCTCATCTAAAATGGCAAGCACAGGCTCGAGTACCGCCATTTGTAGGATTTCGTTGCGCTTTTTTTCGCCGCCAGAAAAGCCCTCGTTGACTCCGCGACTGAGGAAGCTTTCGTCCATTTGCATGAGCTGCATTTTTTCGCGGACCAAGCCTAGAAATTCAAATGCGTCGACTTCCGCTAGTCCGGCCTGCTTGCGTTTTGCATTCAAAGCCGCTTTTAAAAGATAGACGTTATTGACTCCCGGAATCTCGACTGGGTACTGAAATCCAAGAAACAGTCCTCGTCGTGCGCGTTCTTCTGCAGGCAGACTCAGCAAATCTTCGCCCCGGAATAGGACGGATCCCGCTGTGATGGCATAGCTTTGTCTGCCGGCCAGCACTTGGGATAGGGTGCTTTTGCCAGCGCCATTGGGGCCCATGATGGCATGCACTTCGCCAGAGCGGACGTGCAGGTCTAGGCCTTTGAGGATGGCGCGCCCATTGATTTCGGCGCTGAGGCCTTTGATCTCAAGTATCGCTGTATTTTGCGTATTCGTAGTCATTGATTATGCCTTACAAGCAGTGCTCAGCCCACCGCGCCTTCAAGGCTAACGGCAAGTAAATTTTGGGCTTCTACTGCAAATTCCATCGGTAATTCTTTAAAAACACTTTTGCAAAAGCCATTTACAATCATGTTGATCGCATCTTCTTGCGATAGGCCGCGTTGTAAGCAGTAAAACAACTGGTCCTCACTAATTTTGGACGTGGTGGCTTCGTGCTCCACTGTCGCAGATGGATTTTTGACCTCAATGTAGGGGAAAGTATGCGCGCCGCACTCGCTGCCCATCAGGAGTGAGTCGCACTGGGTGTAGTTACGCGCGCCGTCGGCACTTGCGGCCACTTTGACAAGTCCACGGTAGCTGTTGTTTGCGTGTCCAGCAGAAATGCCTTTGGACACGATAGTGCTACGCGTGTTCTTCCCAATATGGATCATCTTTGTGCCGGTGTCGGCTTGCTGGTAGTGATTCGCAACAGCAACTGAGTAAAATTCGCCTACCGAATGATTGCCGAGCAGCACACAGCTTGGGTACTTCCACGTGATGGCCGAGCCCGTTTCAACTTGTGTCCACGAAATGCGCGAGCGATCGCCGCGACATTCGCCACGTTTGGTAACGAAGTTATAGATGCCACCTAAGCCATTTTCGTCGCCCGGATACCAGTTTTGCACAGTGGAGTACTTAATGGTTGCATCGTTAAGTGCAACCAGCTCAACCACTGCCGCATGCAACTGGTTTTCGTCGCGCATGGGAGCCGTGCAACCCTCCAGGTAACTGACGTGGCTGCCCTCGTCGGCAATAATTAACGTGCGCTCAAACTGCCCGGTATTTGCAGCATTGATTCGAAAGTAGGTCGACAGTTCCATCGGACACCGCACGCCTTTAGGAATGTAGACAAACGAGCCATCAGTGAATACTGCCGAATTAAGGGCGGCATAGAAGTTGTCCGTTGTTGGAACAACTGAGCCTAAGTATTGCTCAATCAGTTTGGGGTGTAGTTGTACAGCCTCAGAAAACGGACAGAACACGACGCCGGCGCGGCTCAGTCGATCTTTGAACGTGGTAGCAACTGAGACGCTGTCAAAAACAGCATCCACCGCGACGCCGGCTAAGCGGGCACGCTCGTGTAGCGGCACGCCTAGCTTGTCATAGGTTGCAAGCAGCTTGGGATCCACGTCCGCTAGTGTTTTCGGCCCATCGGTTTTCGCTTTAGGTGCTGAGTAGTAAGAGATCGACTGGTAGTCAATGGCTGGGTAACGCGCATGTGCCCAATGAGGCTCTTGCATCGTTTGCCAGTGTCGGTAGGACTTCAGGCGCCAATCGAGCAAAAACTGCGGCTCTTTTTTCTTGGCTGAGATGAGCCGAATCAAATCCTCGTCCAGACCCGGTGGAACGGTGTCTGATTCGATGTCAGTCACAAAGCCGTGCTGATACTTTTGAGCGACGAGGTTATCCAGGTCGTGGGGCGTACTTGCCATACTGTTACGTCCTTATGCCGTCACACGGGCGCTAGCTGGGTCAGCGGCACGCGGCGCTTGATTGTTCGCGGGCTGCTGGGAGCTCAGTTCCGTCAGGGTGATGCGCATCAATACGTCGCGGATTGCCTGATTCACGTGCTGCCAGTTAGGGCCGACGCGGCAGTTCGCCTCCAGTTCGCACTGTCCAGGGTGGCTGGTGCACTCGGTGAGGCCGACGGGGCCTTCTACAGCATCAATAATGTCGGCAGCCGTAATGGCATCCGATGGGCGAGCCAGTCGATATCCTCCGCGGGAGCCACGGGTCGCGCTGACCAGTCCGGCGCGCTGCAGCTCTTGCAGCAGCTTGCTGACCGTGGGTAGTCCCACATGGCTGTCCTCGGCAAGCGCGAGTGCCGTTTTCATCCCGGCGCCATCCGCGGCTAAATGAGCCAGCAGCACGGTGGCGTAGTCGGTCAGTTTACTGATGCGTAGCATGGGAATCGCGCCTGTGGAGGGTGGCTGAGTTCATTTCGGAGTATTTTAGTCCGAATAAGCCGCGGGGCCAAGGGGTGGATCCCCGATCCTGCGAAAAAATGCCGCGCTGCGGCAGTGTGTCTGGCCGATCAGTTATGATGGGCTCCCGCATTCGCCGTAGCGGTTAATCGTGTCTTAAGTGGCGGTTTTACGACTGAGGTGATGCTATGAATCAAACGGAATTGGCGCGGATTGCCAAGGCAATGACCGCTCCGGGTCGTGGCATCCTGGCCGCTGACGAGAGCACCGGTACGATCAAAAAGCGGTTTGAGTCCATTGGGGCCGAGAGCACTGAGGACAATCGCCGCGGTTATCGCGAACTGCTGTTCACTACGCCCGCGCTCGCCGAATGGATTTCAGGTGTGATTTTGTATGATGAGACGCTCCGGCAGGCCACCAAGTCTGGCGAGCGCTTCGTGGATCTATTGACGCGACTCGGGATCGTTCCGGGTATCAAGGTCGATGGCGGCACCAAACCGCTGCCGAATTTCCCAAATGAGGTCATTACCGAGGGTTTGGATGGACTGCCGGCGCGTATGGCCGATTACCACAAACTCGGTGCGCGCTTCGCTAAGTGGCGGGCGGTTATTACCATTGGTCCTGACATACCGAGCACGACATGCATTGAGGCGAATGCTGAACTATTAGCTCGCTATGCGGCGATCTGTCAGCAGGCAGAGATCGTGCCGATCGTGGAACCGGAAGTGTTGATGGATGGTACGCATTCCATTGAGCGATGCGATGACGTCACAGGCCAGGTGCTAGCCACTGTTTTCGATCGCTTGCGTGCGCATCGCGTGTGTCTCGAGGGCATGGTGCTGAAGCCCAATATGGTGATTTCCGGTCTGCAGGCGTCACACCGAGCCGGCGCTGAGCTCGTGGCAGAAGCGACAGTGCGTTGCCTGAAGCGCCATGTGCCAGTGGCTGTCAGTGGCATTGCCTTTTTATCGGGTGGTCAGAGCGAGAGTGAGGCATCGCAGCATCTGGACTTGATGAATCGCATGGAGGATTTACCCTGGCCGTTGACCTTTAGTTATGGTCGGGCGTTGCAGCATTCAGCGCTCGAAGCATGGGGTGGGGTCGCAGCCCAAGTTCACGCAGGTCAGCGTGAGTTCAGTAAGCGTGCGCGTCTTAATAGCCTTGCACGCCTTGGTCGATACGATCGGGCCCTCGAAAAATCTCCCGCATGACGCAGGTGTCTACAACGCAGCCTACAGTACCTGGCGCCTCGCGCTTGGCAGCAACAGCGCTGGTGCAGTTGATTGATGTGGGCTATGACATTCAGGGTCGGACGATTTTTGATGGCTTAAACGTGACGATGGAGCGCGGCAAGATCACCGCGGTCATGGGGCCCTCTGGTACGGGCAAGACCACCTTGTTACGGCTAATTACTGGGCAGATTAAGCCGACGCGTGGTCAGGTGCTGGTTGATGGCGTAGATATCAGGACCTTGGACGTTGATGGCCTATTTGCACTGCGCCGCGGCATGGGAATGCTGTTTCAAAATGGCGCTCTGCTAACAGACCTCGACGTGTACGAGAATGTCGCCTTTCCGCTACGCGAGCACACGAATCTGCCAGAGTCGCTCATTGCGCGTATCGTGCTTATGAAATTGCATGCTGTGGGTCTACGTGGCGCGGCGCGTCTGATGCCCGCCGAGCTGTCAGGTGGCATGGCGCGCCGCGTCGCATTGGCGCGAGCCATCGTGATGGACCCGCTGTTGCTTATTTATGATGAGCCGTTCGCGGGGCTCGATCCTATAGGGCTTGGGGTAGTACTGCGTTTAATTCGTGACACGAATGATTCTCTTGGGCTGACCAGTATCGTCGTGTCCCATGATGTGGATGAGATCAGCTTGTTAGCCGATACCGCTTATATCCTTGCGGGTGGCCGAGTAGCTGCGTCAGGTAAACCGGCCAACTTGCGCGTAGATGACTCGCCTCTAGTGCGCCAGTTTATGGGTGGCCTCGCGGATGGGCCGGTGGCGTTTCATTATCCTGCGCCTAATTACGATGCGCAGTTGTTGGCACAGGATGTGCCTATATGAGTATCGCTAACGAATTGCTGATTAACGCGCGTGAGATGTGTAGCAAAGCAGGCCGCTTTACATTTTTTACGCTGCGTTTGCTGCGCGTCACGCCCGCGGCTTTTAAACGCATCGGACTTATTTGGGCACAGATCTATAACACCGGCGCATTGTCGTTAGTCATTATCATGTTGTCGGGTTTGTTCGTGGGTATGGTCCTCGGCTTGCAAGGCTACGACTTGCTGCGTCGCTTTGGTTCCACCGAGTCGCTAGGGGTTGCTGTCGGCCTTGCGTTGATTAAGGAGTTGGGGCCGGTAGTGACTGCGTTGCTGTTTGCTGGTCGTGCAGGCACTGCCCTGACGTCTGAGATTGGCCTGATGCAGGCGACCGACCAGCTTGCGGCGATGGAAATGATGGCGGTGGACCCTGTCAGGCGAATCTGCGCACCACGTTTCATTGGTGGGATCATTGCGTTGCCATTGCTTGCGGCTATTTTTAGCATGATTGGGATTTATGGTGCCCAGCTTGTTGGGGTCACCTTGATGGGTGTTGATGCCGGTCAATTCTGGTCGCAAATGCGTGGAGCAATGTCCATTAATGACGTGGTTCAAGGCATAGTGAAAAGCGCTGTTTTTGGATTTGCCTGTACTTCGATTGCAGTTTATGAGGGTTACCATGCGTTGCCGACAGCCGAGGGCGTTGGGCGTGCAACGACGCGTACCGTCGTAAATTCATCGGTTGCGATATTGATACTTGATTACATGCTTACGGCGGTGTTGCTGTGAGTCGGGGAGAGCGTTGATGCGACAGACTAAGACGACCGAGATTGGTACTGGGCTTTTCGTCCTGCTAGGGTTTGCAGCACTGTTTTTTCTGGTCACGCAGATTACGAGCCGTTCATTAAGCTTTAATGAGCAAAATTACCGATTAACAGCTCGATTCAGTAACGTGGGTGGGCTCAAAGTTGGCGCGCCAGTTTCTATGGCTGGGGTGACGGTCGGACGCGTGGAATCAATTGAATTTGATTCGCATGATTACAAGGCTGTAGCGACACTGAAGATTAATAAGCGATATTCGAAGATTCCAGACGATAGCGACGTGGCAATTTATACCGCAGGCCTGCTGGGTGGGCAGTATGTGGGAATCACTGCTGGCGGTTCGGATGTATTTTTCAAAAATGGCGATCGGGTTGAACTGACGCAGTCAGCAGTTGTTCTTGAGAACTTAATTAGTAAATTCTTATTTGATAAGGCGGGCCAAACGCCTGCCAAGACACCGTGAGGAGCTCTGCGATGCGATTGCGTTATTTGGTTGTGTGTGCGTCGCTAGTTCTGGTGAGCCTCTACGGCGCCCCATCCGTGGCGCCTCTGATCAGCAGTGCCAGTGCTGCACCGCAGGCGGGTAGTGCGGCCGTGGGCCCCCAAGAATTTATGGATGGTATTTCAAAGCGGATGTTTGCGGCACTTGATGGTAATCGTGCTGCAATCGCCAAAGATCCAGAGAAGGTCTATCCGCTGGTTGATCAGATTCTGCTGCCTCATTTTGATATTGAGTACGCCTCACAGTTAGTGCTGGCCCAACATTGGCGTGATGCGACGCCCGACCAGCGTAAGCGGTTTATCGACGCGTTTTATAAGGCATTGCTGCATACCTATGGCAACGCGTTGACTGATTTCACTGCGGATCGGTTAAAGATGCTGCCATTTCGTGGTGATGCCACAGCCACTCGCGCGACGGTGCGCACCGAAGTCACTCGCTCAAGTGGTGCGGTGGTGCCAGTGGATTACGTCATGCGTAAGACCGATAGCGGCGAGTGGAAAGCTTTTGATGTGGTGATTGAAGGTATTTCCTATGTGCGCAATTACCGGACTGATTTAGGCGCCGAGGCGGACCAGAAGGGTCTTGATTCAGTGATCCTGCGTCTGGAACGCGAGGGGCTTAAAGTCAAGGTGATTAATGCGCGCTAGTGCTACAGACGCGGTGCATGCTGTATCGGGGAGCTTCCTGACGGCGCACGGCCATGGCATGCGACTAACTGGGCGTGCGTGGGATGGCTACCCATGAGAGCCACTCCTGCAACGCTGTCGTTTGAGATGCTAGCCAAGGATCGGTGTCAGATCGCGGGCATATTGGATGCGGGCACGGCACGGTGGGCGTTACAGCGTGGCGAGCGAGAGTTTGCCGATTGCACAGGCGCGCTACACGTCGATTTATCTGGACTGACGCGTGCTGACAGCGCGGGCCTTGCCGTGCTACTTGCCTGGGTAGGCGCTGTTAAGCGCCGAGGGGGGGTCGTCACGTTTCAGGCAGTACCTGCCGGACTGCGGGCCATCGCCAGACTCTGTGGTGTTGATGGCATGCTTGGGCTGAGCGCCTAAAGCGCGTTCAGTTGGCTCCTGCGACTAAGGCGCTCCAGGCGCTTCACTGGACTGTGTAGGCGCTGTCAGGGCGTCTGCGTTGACTACCGGTCGTATGCTCACAGACACGGGCGTGTCTGTGACTGCAAAGTTAGGTGGCGGAGCCATCGGTTCTAGATTGCCGATCGGCTCATCGTAGGTTTCATCCATCACCTTCCCGTCATGGACCAGATAATAGCGCCTTGCGACGTAGGCATTGCGTACAAATGCATAAGGGTCAAACGCGTTACGGATCGAGTCATCGGTCGCAAGTAGGGTCGTGCGCTTATCAACCAAAGACATGAGCGTGATGCCGTATTCTTCTTTAGTGGATTTTAGGTAATGCGACGGAGTGGCGTAGCGGTCGACGAGTACTTTGCCAGGCGCGTCACGTACATCGGAAGGCCCAAATAGCGGTAACACCAAATACGGGCCTGCCGGGACGCCCCAGTAGCCCAGTGTATGGCCAAAGTCTTGATCGTGACTTTTGAGGCCTATGCGGGTGGCTGGATCAAAAAAGCCCGCAATCCCCACCGTGCTGTTGACCGTAAAGCGCGCCGTGTCGCTGGCCGTATCAATGAGTTTTAATTGCAGTGCGTCGTTAACGATAACAATCGGGTAATACAAGTTTTCTAAAAAATTGCCGAACGCATTTCGTACCGGAGTTGGTGTGACTGCTTTATACGTTTTTGCAGCAGGGCGTGCCAACATGCGATCGAGGGCATCATTGAACGCATACGTTGCGCGATTGACGCGCTCCCATGGGTCGCCCTGTGTGCGTTTTGGCGTGCTAGTAGAGGACTGTTTGGCCGAGATGTTCGTCGCGCTATCGGCCCAGGCGTTTGGTGCAGCGCCAACCAGTACCCCCGCCAAGGACAGTGACAGTAGTAGTGCGCGGATGGCGGCGTGTTCGTTCAAAGGCGTGTGCGTCATTGACTGCAATCTTAAATTGGATAGCTGATCATCTTAGCACAACCGGCTGTTTGCAGAGGCGCGGGTATAGCGTCAACGACGCTCATTATCTGGGATTTTTGCCGGCAACGGCTCGCCGCGATCTACCGCAGCTTGCAGTCGTGGCGGTAGGAATTCTTTTAACTCATCAATGCGGGCCTTGAAGCGACTGCGCTGCATGGGCGTGATGTTCGGGGTCGCCAGTGCAAGTCGCAGCGTCTCGATGCCAAGCGTCAGCTCTCCATTGATCAGGTGGTATTCTGCCATGTAGTAATTAGCCTCAGCGGCCTCACCAGCGGCGCTGGCAGCGAGCGCGATCAGTCGGACCTGATCATGTGTCGGTGGCACCGCATTAAACAGGTCTAACAGAACCGAGTGGGCGAGTCGCGGCTCATCAGCGCGCATCAGGGTTTCCGCGTAGCGAATGGTGACCGGGACGTTACGGGGGAACAAGTCCTTGGCATGGCCCAAGACCTCGCGAGACGCCGGCAGATCTCCTGACGCAAGCAGTGCTTGTCCCAAAGCCGAATGATATTCAATCACATCCGGATGGCGCGCGACGAGATCGCGTAAAATGGGCACCGCTTCACTGCCTGCGTTCGTCTGCATGAGGCCAATAGCGCGCCCGTAGCGCCGATAATCGTTGACCTTCGAGTCGAGTGCTGTGGTGTCCGTATACACATCACGCGGGTTGGTATCGAGGCTGAAGGTCATCACGCGCAGCCGCTCGCGAGTCAAGCGATAGCCTGTCGTGTCGACGGGGCGCACGATTGGATATGCCGTTGCGCGATTCCGGGCCTCTGCAACACGTGCGCTAGTAACGGGATGAGTCTGTAGAATCTCAAGTAGCTTGGCGTTTGGTCCACCACTGCCCATGCGGTTACTGAGCGTTTCAAAGAAGGTAGCCATCGCTTTTGGATCGTAGCCTGCAAGATCCATGACGCCCATGCCGACGCGATCGGCTTCGTATTCATCCTCGCGCGAAAAATTGAGTTGCTGCTGTATGGCGGCGTTTTGGCCAGCGATGACGCCTGCCATTCCCACTTGCGAGCTGTGACTTAACGCACCTAAAAGCACCGAGCCGAGCATGGCGGCGGTTGCGGCAAGGCTACCGCGGCTTTGTGCTTCGATGCTGCGCGCAATGTGACGTTGGGTGACGTGCGAAATTTCATGCGCGAGCACGCCGGCGAGCTCGCTTTCGCTCGTGGTCGACAAAATAAGGCCTGAATGCACGAACACAAAGCCGCCCGGCACGGCGAATGCGTTAATGCTAGGGTCTTTCAGCACAAAAAAAGTGAATTTCTGGGTGCCTTCCTGCGCGCGACTCGATAGTGACGCACCGATTGCTTGTATGTACTCGGTAGTCTCCGGATCATCGAGTATCCGACCTGCTTCTCGTAGCTCACGGGCCACCATCGATCCGATTTGGTACTCGTCACTGCGGCTAAACACTTCGTCAGCCGGGGTACCTATGTCGGGCAAATCTGAAGTGGACGGAGGCGCGGCCTGAGTTGTTTGCATCCCTGTCGCACAGATTACAAACGTCAGTAGCACGCCACTTAAATAATGAGGCAGTCGTCGTTTAAGAGTTGGAATTCGCAGCATGGTTATGGCGTAGACCACAGTCTAGACAAAAGGTTCAAAGGTGATCGGCCGCGAATTCTGCGAGGCGTGAGCGTTCCCCGCGCATCAGAGTGATATGACCGGAATATTTCCAGTCGCGGAATCGGTTCACGACGTAGGTTAGCCCTGATGTGGTCTCGGACAAGTACGGGGTATCAATCTGACCAATATTGCCCAAGCACACGAGCTTCGTGCCGGGACCTGCCCGAGTGACGAGGGCTCGCATCTGCTTTGAGGTTAGGTTTTGGGCTTCGTCCAAAATAATGAAGCGATTTAGAAAAGTCCGACCGCGCATAAAATTAAGCGACCGAATCTTGATACGGCTGCGTAGCAAGTCGTTGGTGGCGCCTCTTGCCCAGTTGGCGCCGGCATCCTGACCGTGTGTTAGCACTTCCAGATTATCCATTAGGGCGCCCATCCACGGCTCCATTTTTTCCTCTTCTGTGCCAGGCAAAAAGCCGATGTCCTCGCCGAGTGGGATCGTAACGCGCGTCATAATAATTTCGCTGAAGCGGCGCTGGTCTAGTGTTTGCGCAAGTCCCGCTGCCAATGTGAGCAAGGTTTTCCCTGTGCCTGCAGCGCCCAGAATCGTTACGAAGTCAATTTCTGGGTCCATCAGCAGGTTTAGTACGAAATTTTGCTCACGGTTACGGGCTGAGACGCCCCAAACATTGTTGCGCTCAGTGCGATAGTCATTGATCAGTTCAAGTACCGCTTCCTCACCGTTTACGCTACGTACGATTGCTTCCATGCCACTTGGCGAATCTTCGTAGACAAAGAGGTTCTGATGCCAGTCTTGGATCGCCGGGCCGCGCACTTTGTAAAATGTCCGGTGCTGCTCTTTCCACGATTGCATGTCAGCGCCATGCTTTTCCCAAAAATCCGCACTGAGTGCTTTGGCTCCCGTATAGAGCAAGTCAGCATCTTCGATGGTTTTGTCATTGAAGTAGTCCTCGGCATGCACACCGAGAATCGCAGCCTTAATACGTAAGTTGATGTCCTTTGAAACCAAGGTGACATCAAGGTCAAGGTGCATGCCCTTCAGTGCGAGTGTTTGGCCAAGAATGGCATTGTCCGCACCAACGCCTGGCAGCAACGGGAGGCCGGTGTCGAGGACTGTTGTTTGAAAAAACAGCCGTCCCGAGGGGGTGCGCTTGGCTGCGCTACCGTCCTTGGCTGTTGGTAGAGGCAGACCCTGTTCAATCTGCTCCTTGCTAGCGCCTTGCATGAGTTCGTCAAGGAAGCGGCTGACTTGGCGCACGTTGCGAGCGGCTTCCGAGACGCCTTTTTTTCCTGCGTCGAGCTCTTCTAACACAATCATCGGAATGAATATGTCGTGCTCATCGAAACGAAAAATTGCGGTTGGATCGTGCATCAATACATTAGTGTCGAGCACGAAAAGAGAGCGACGGGTTCGGGTAGTCCGAATCATATGTAATCCTTATAGGGCGCGCGCTGCGACTAAGACTGCTTCAGCGTGACCATCGACTTTGACTTTGCGCCATTCACTACGCAGGATGCCCGCCGCATCGAGCAAAAATGTGCTGCGCTCAACACCCATGTACTTTTTACCGTACATGCTTTTTTCCTTAATCACATCGAATAGTAGGCAGACCAGTCGATCGGTATCTGCCAACAGCTCAAACGGAAAGCGGAATTTTTCTTTAAACTTAAGGTGCGATGCCACGCTGTCTGGCGAGACACCCACGATCACGGTATTTGCTTTCTTGAAGTTCGCCGCAAGATCGCGAAACGCTTCACCCTCTTTGGTGCAACCAGAGGTGTTGTTTTTCGGATAAAAATAGATGACGAGTTTTTTTTTCTGAAATTCGTTCAGCTTCCACGAGCCGGCCGTGGACTCTACCGTAAAATTCTTCACTTTTTTGCCTATCGCAGGTGCCGGCATGGTGTTACTTCCGATTGAGTTAGCCTTTGACAGGTTCAAGAATTGCGTCGAGATTTGAGTGATCGCAAAAATCCATAAACTCTTCGCGCAGCACTCCAAGGTGGATGCGGCTGGGTACGTTGATAATCACTCGCAACGAGAACATCGGTGCTCCCGTGTGGGCTGCCGTGTAGGTACGCGTGTCGAGCTCGCCAATATCAATGCCGCGTGCAGAGAAAAAGCCGGCTAAGTTTGCGACAGTGCCCGTTTGGTCAAGGCACACCACATCGACGGAGTAGGGCATCATTTCCGCACGGACGGGACGCGCTTCGGTTCGCTTGGCGTTGAGCGTGATCTCGCCCGCATCCGCGACTTTTTTCAGTTCAGCTTCGATTTTTGCAAGGGAGTGCCAGTTGCCTGAAATCAGCATGGCCATCGAAAATTCACTGCCTAGTGCCGACATTCGGCACTCAGCGATATGACCGCCACAATCCGTAATCACTCGGGTCAGATCGTGCACCATTCCGGTGCGGTCGCTGCCTAGGGCCGACAGGGCGATGAGCTGCTTCATGAGGCGCGACTCGGTGGTGAAAATCCAGTGTGCAGTTTACTCCACTTGTGTGGGTGGACGGGCTTTGATTTTCTGTTGGCTTGCGCCCGATAGGGTTCGCTCAGTACCATCCCTGACTGGTTTTCGCAGAGGTGCACATGTATAGCGGCAGTATCGTGGCGGTTGTGACGCCGATGACCGAGGCGGGCGAAGTCGACTTTGCTGCTTGGGAAGGCCTCTTGGAGTGGCACTTGGCCGAAGGTACTGACGGCATTGTTGTCTGTGGCACCACGGGTGAATCGCCCACCGTAACGCTTGAAGAAGCTGTGGAGTTGACTCGGCGGGCTAGTCGGCAGCTAAACGGTCAGATTCCAGTGATTGCCGGTGGTGGCACCAATGACACCGCCCGTAGCATTGAGCGAAGTCGGTTACTTGCAGAAGCTGGCGCTGATGCGGTGCTCGTGGTAACGCCGTATTATAACAAGCCCACTCAAGAGGGGCTTCTACGCCATTTTACGGCCTTAGCTGACGAATCCAGCGTGCCGGTCATCCTGTACAATGTGCCTGGTCGCACGGGCGTCGATCTATTGCCGGAGACGGTTGGGCGGTTGGCTGCGCATCCGCGTATTGTAGCTATCAAGGAAGCGGTTGCGAGTTTGGAACGCATCGCGACGCTGCGCCAGATCTGCCGTGAGGACATCGATATCCTGTCGGGTGATGATCCGACGGCCGCCGAGGCCATGTTGTTAGGTGCGGTCGGGGTCATTTCGGTCACAGCGAATGTGGCACCACGCGCGATGAGTGTATTGTGTGATGCCGCCTTGCGCGGTGATCTGGTCGGAGTGCGGGAAATCGATGCCCGCCTGCAAATTCTGCATAGTGCAATGTTTGTGGAATCGAACCCCATTCCAGCCAAATGGGCGTTATGGAATGCAGGGCGGATACAATCAGGTATTCGTTTGCCGCTAACACCGTTAACGGCGGCGGGTCAACAGACAGTGCGCCAGGCCATGGCCGCTGCAGGAGTCGTATGAAGAAGCTGACAGCGTTGATGATGGTGGTAGTGCTACCTGGGCTGTTGCTTGGGTGCCAGCGGATGCGGCATCTGGTGCGTGATGATAGTTGTGACGTAAAAGCGCCCTATCACTTGGCTCACTCCACCCCTCTGATTCGGTCGGCAGACGGGTTGCCGACGGCGAATACGCGCAATGGTCTTAAGGTGCCTGAGAAGCCTGAACTGGCCTCCCTGGCACCCCCCGTTAAGGGGTGTCTAGACCAAGCGCCAAAGTTTTATGCCACTGTCGATCCGATGGGCGCAAAAAAGCCAGCTGCGAGCCCCGTCTCAGTGCCAGATGCGCAAAATAAGTCCTCAAAGTCCGTTGAGTAGCGCCGGGGAGTTTGCCTCCGAGGTCATTGACAGTTAGTCTTCCGTCCCCGTTGGAGAGGTGGCCGAGTGGTCGAAGGCGCTGGACTGGAATTCCAGTAATGTCCGCAAGGATATTCGTGGGTTCGAATCCCACCCTCTCCGCCAAACAGTCCTGACACGAAGCCGGCTTACGCCGGCTTCGTGCTTTTTGGGGCGAAATACGCGTCATTCGTGCGCGTGAGGACTCTGAGAGACGGGCGGAAGTGCCGGATCCGGCGCTGATTCCGGATGCTGTCCTTTGTTTGCAAAAACGCAGAGTCATTCTGACGTCACGAGCGCATGACTCACACGTCTATTCAGCCTTCATACACGTGTCACTCGCATGCGCCCAAAGAGCTGTTTGGGGGTCTTCTTGCCGAGTTTGGTAAGCGATGCGTGCAATGTCGCCTTAGTCACGTTCTTGACTATTACGCTGGATCCAGTGAGCCAGTTCTTGTTCGGACAACTGACCTGCGGCGAGTGACAGCACCGTATCGACCGCGTCCACTGGGTCCCCATGGAAGCGCCAATTGTTTATAGCCAAGAATACGCCGATCGCGAGAAATGCAATTCGCTTGTTGCCGTCGACAAAGGCGTGATTCTTCGCCAATCCGAACCCGTA
>CAIKZZ010000040.1 GCA_903832085.1 uncultured Pseudomonadota bacterium
AAGCCGATGCGTATGGCCGTGACGGTTGGGCTGGGATACGGGATACTCTTGGGAATAAGAATTCTAAGATCGTGGGAGAGGCAACCTACAAACGCAATAGCCACTTTACGGATAGCTATGATCCGCAAGTGGCGATTCTTGAACGCACCACCCCTGATGCCATCATTTGCATCGCGTCATACGCCGCTGCGGCCGGCTTCATCCGCGACGCCAGACGCGCAAAATTCAAAGGTCCGATCGCGAACGTATCCTTCGCGGGTCTTTCTAATATGATTGAGCTACTACAACAAGCTGGCAAAGAAGATGGTCGCGACTACACTGCTGGCCTGATTAATTCAACTGTGGTGCCTCCATACGGTGACGATCGCATCCCCGCGGTACACGAGTATCGAGAACTGATGCAACGGCGCTCACACGATAAACTGGTCGCGCCACTTGAGGCTGATTACAAGGGCGCCGCATTTGGGCCGGTGAGCCTTGAAGGATTTCTCAACGCAAAGCTGCTCGTCACCATCTTAAAGCAGCTGGGCAAAAATCCTGAGCGGACTGCAATTCCGGCGGTGCTGTCCGGCATGACGGGTATGGATCTCGGTATTGGTATGCCACTGTCTTTTCATGAGAGCAACCAAGGCCAACATGCGGTGTACTACGACACGTACCAAAACGGCGTGACACCGATCACCGACTGGACGCGGTGGCGGCAATGAGTAACGTCAGAATGTTTAGGGGCGCTTCCTTTGGTATCTACGCGCTCTTTGGCATCATCGCTGTGGCGACATCGGCGCTATGCGTACACACCGTCGATAAGCAGCTGACGAGTGAGTATGAGGAGAATGGCACGCAAATCGCTGCAGTCATCGCAAGCTCCAGCGAAGACGTGCTCCTGAATCGTGACTTATCCACACTACAGGCGCTGATTGATCAGTACATGACCATACGTGCCATTAAGTACGTTTATCTTGTTGATGAGAAAGGCGAGATGCTCGTCCATACATTTGTGCCGGAAGTTCCGCCTGCCATTCGTGATAGCGATATGACTCGTACGCTTACCGTCAGGCGCGATCTGGCGGGCATCGGAGCCGTCATGGAGGTCGGTGCACCCATACTCGGCGGACTGGCAGGATCAGTACATCTCGGCATGGATTCGAGCATGATCGGTCTTAAGATTAAGTCTGCTGTGGGACAGCAGATTTACCTGATCTCCATCATTTTCATCTTGAGCATTGCTTTAAGTGCGCTGCTACTGCGTCGGGCAGCACGTCCTTTACAGGACCTCGAGCAGTGCATCGTGAATTTGCGCAAAGCACCTAGCCCTGAACAAACCGAGTCCACGAATCAACTCGCGGCACTTGCTGGCCGTCGGGATGAAGTTGGCGCACTCGCTAGAGCCGCATGGGCATTAGCAAATAAATCAAACGGGTCAGACGAGCGCTCCCCATCAGAGCACGGCTGATTTGAGCGCCTTAACTAACCGTTGGCAGTTAGTCCTTGCGGGTACATTCCTGCAACTAGGCCTTGGGACGATTTATGCGTGGAGCTATTTTCAGTCTCTATTGATCAAATGGTACCGCTGGAGCTACACGGAAACTGCGCTCGCGTTTAGTCTGCTGATCCTAACCATCGGCATATCAGCCGCATGGGCTGGTTTTAATCTGCCACGCATTGGTGCGCGGCGGCTGGCAGTGACTGGCAGCGCTCTTTTTAGTATCAGTTTTTTTTTGGGTGGCTTGGCGCTACATTTAAAAAGCCTATCTCTTTTTTATTTTGGGTTTAGCGTGGTCGGAGGATTGGGCGTGGGTTTGGGCTATGTCACGCCGGTATCGACGGTAGCTAAGTGGTTTCCTGAGGCGAAGGGCTTTGTCACGGGCATCGTGGTGATGGGCTTTGGATTTGGCGCCTTCGTCATGAGTAAGTTACTGGCACCTATTTTACTGCACAGCTTAAAGGGTGATTTAGTCGGCGCGTTTTATATTATGGGTATTTTCTTTTTAGTGACGTTGGTGCCCATTTCTGCTGTGCTGCGCGAACCAGAATTAAGGCCTGCGGCCGCTAACGCTGCTCCAACCGTAGTTCAGCACTCCAACAAACCCTATCTATTGTCAGGCGAGTACGCGCGGCTCTGGCTGATGTTCTTCTGCAATATCAGTGCCGGTATTGCTGTGATTAGTCTCATGTCACCGTTACTACAAGAGATCTGGGGAGTAAAAAATCCCGAACTTGAGCCTGCCGTATTGGCAAGGTATGGCGCCACCTTGATTGCTGTTAGTTCGCTGTTCAATGGCATTGGCCGGCTCTTTTGGGCATTAATTTCGGACCGGTTCGGTCGTATCGTCACTTTTCGGATCATCATCGCAACGCAAATGGTGGTCTTCGGCGCGCTGCTCACCGAACGTAACCCGTGGATTTTTAGCGCGCTGATTTGCTATGTGTTGTTATGCTTTGGTGGCGGCTTTGGTGTGATGCCCGCGTTCGTCTCGGAATTGTTCGGCGAGAAACGCATGCCCATAATGTACGGCACCATGCTCACCGCCTGGTCAAGTGCCGGCGTCGCAGGACCTCTCATTGTAGCGGTGCTTGCCGATGATTTTCCGGACCGCGCCGTCATTTACTGCCTGCTTACAGGCGTGTTATTTCTTGGTTGCGGCTTTATCGCGAGTTACCTGAGCGACGATGAACCCTACGAGCTAGTTACTCGTCCTCAGTAGGCAACGCTTTTTTTGAGCCTTTCATTAGCTATTGTTTCATCCATGCCCTGCACACCGGCCACATGGAGCACCTCGTGCAGCGCCAAAAGATACGGGCGGATTCTTAAGTTATTTATTAAAAATAAAGTAGTGCCTAGGCGGACTTTATTTATTAACTCTCTCAATTCAAGATTATTTTCCGATGCAAAAGCTCGCGAATATTGCGCCCAACAGATCCTCTGATGTGACCTGCCCGGTAATTTCGCCTAAGGACGCGTGCCCAAGCTTGAGTTCCTCGGCAATAATTTCAACGCCTAAAGTGCTATCGAGCGCATGCAGCGCGGCCATCACATGCACATGAGCGCGCTGCAGTGCATCGACGTGGCGACGGCGCGCACTAAAAGCACTCGCCTCGCTCGACTGATAACCAAGACTTTCTTTTAAGTGGGAGCGCAGCGCACTAAAGCCCTCGCCGCTCGTCACAGATACCCGCAAACTCGGCGCACTAGTGGCATGATCAGGAACAAAGGCTTTGCCACATAAATCGATTTTATTCAGCACCACGGTCACCGGCAATTCTTGCGGTAACGCCAATAGATCCGCGCTTAAGCCGGCAACACTGAGCTGATCCGCGCTATCAACCACATACAGCACTCGATCGGCACGCTCGATTTCTTTGCGGGCACGGCGCACGCCCTCTTGTTCAATGGCATCCTCACTGACGCGTAGCCCTGCGGTATCAAGCAGCAGCACTGGCAAGCCATCGAGTGTGACGGTGGCGCGCAACACATCACGCGTCGTGCCAGGGGTTGCACTTACAATCGCGACATCCTCGCCACTGAGCGCGTTCATCAGACTCGACTTGCCGGCGTTGGGACGACCCGCAATCACGACTGTACAACCATCGCGTAAGAGCATTCCTTGCTGAGCGAGGTCCTGCAAACGGCTGGACGCCGTTAACCAATCGCGGATGCGCTGCGCGATGGCACC
Organism: uncultured Pseudomonadota bacterium; assembly: GCA_903832085.1. Classification (GTDB taxonomy): domain Bacteria; phylum Pseudomonadota; class Gammaproteobacteria; order Steroidobacterales; family Steroidobacteraceae; genus CAIKZZ01. The sequence continues at coordinate 3,675 of CAIKZZ010000040.1, forward strand.
CTCCTCGAGCAAGGTCAAATCTTCGTCCGCAAAGTCGATGGCAGCTTCCACATGCATACGTAATTGCAGAAGTGCATCGGCAAGCGTATTGACGCGAGCGGAGAACTCGCCTTGTAGTGAGCGCACAGCAGCTTTAGCCGCCGCTGCAGAACTGGCGTTGATCAGATCAGCCACGGCTTCCGCTTGCACAAGGTCGATCTTGTTATTGAGAAAGGCCCGCTCTGAAAACTCCCCACCACGTGCAGCGCGAGCACCTAAGTCGAGTGCTGCTGCAACAACTAGATCTTGCACCACCGGCCCACCATGACCGTGTAGCTCAAGTACGTCCTCGCCCGTGAACGAGCGGGGCGCTGCGAAAAAAAGCGCAACGCCATTGTCTAAAATGGCGCCGTTTGAGTCTTTGAAGTCTCGCCGCACGGCATGTGCGTGGGGAGGTACGTCGCCCAACATTGCAACCGCGATGTGTGCAACCGCGGGCCCAGATACGCGCACGATACTAATGCCGCCACGCCCAGGCGGCGTGGCAATGGCGACGATGGTGTCAGTGCCCGTCATCGCCGGAGCGTCGGTCAGCCGCGAACCTTATGCTCACTCGCTTCCACCATCTTGTTAATGCGCCATTGCTGCGCGATGGACAAGACCGTGTTGGTAATCCAGTACAGCACAAGGCCCGCCGGAAAAAACGCCATCATGCCCGTCATAACGAGCGGCATGAACGCAAACACCTTGGCTTGTACCGGATCCGGTGGCGCAGGATTCATCTTGAACTGACCAAACATCGCCACGCCCATCAGTGCCGGCAAAATCCAATACGGATCGCGCACCGATAAATCCTGTACCCAAAACAGAAACGGTGCTTGGCGCATTTCAACGCTTTCCATCAGCACCCAGTAAAAGGAAATAAAGACGGGGATCTGCACCACCATCGGCAGACAGCCAGCCACTGGATTCACTTTCTCCCGCTTGTACAGCTCCATCATTTGCTTGCCGAGCTGCTCACGATCGTCTTTGTAACGCTCTTGGATCGCCTTCATACGTGGCCCCAAAGCGCGCATCTTGGCCATCGAGCGCCCGCTGGTTTGTGCTAGCGGATAAAAACACAGCTTGATCAAGAAGGTCACGATAATGATCGTAAAGCCCCAGTTGCCTATTACGCGATGTACATGATCGAGCACCCAAAACAGTGGCTGCGCAATAATGGTCAGTCGGCCATAGTCTGCGGTGAGCTCAAGCTTAGGTCCCGCGAGAGCAAGTTGCTCTTGCAACTTAGGCCCCACATACAAAGTGTCCTTAAAATCTGTCGCACTGCCAGGCGCCACTTCAACGACGGGTCCCACGACACGCAGCAGAAAGTTTTTGTCCTTAACACTTAAGTTATAGTCCTGCGCTGTTGCTGGGTCCGGAACGATAGCGGCCACAAAATGGTGCTGCATCGCCGCGGCCCAACCGCCGGCGAGAGCCGCTTTCGGTAGCTTGTCTGCGTCTGGTTTTTCCAGATCGAGTTTCTGGTATTTCTTGCCATCGTATAGCGCCGGTCCCACAAAGGCGTAGCTGTCTGGATTCCACATCGAGCGATCCACGTGCTGCCAATGTCGCGCAATTTGGCTATAGGAGCGCGCCCGCCACGGTGTCGTACTGTCATTTTGGACTCGCTGGTCTAAGTCAATCGCATAACGACCGCGGGCAAAATGCAAAGTGCGCGTGACGTTAAGGCCTGCGCCATTGGTCCAGGTGAGCGGCACGCTAAGGCCCGCCTCGCCATCTTTCAGTGTGTACTGTGTTTGCACCGCGCTAAACAGCGCTTTGTGGTTCGGTTCTGCGTCCGTGCCACCTGCAGTCAATCCCCACTGAAACACGGCTTGCGCCATGTTAGGCGCATCACCAAAGAGTTTGACTAACTCATGGGGCGTGTCTTTATGAATCGGATACTGCAGTAGCGTTGCATCGCGAATGTCTGCGCCTTGCAAAGCGATCGTGACGTCCAACACATCCGTCCGCACATGCACCAGAGCGCTGTGCTCAGCAGGGGCTGGCATCACCACCGCATCATTTGTCAGGCTAGGCATTGCGCCATTGGCAAGTACCGGAGCTGATCCTGCTGCGGGCGCCTGAGTGCCTGATTCTGGCAATGCCGGCAGCCCATCGGTCAGTTCGGCACCCTTCGCGGCCGCTACGCTCCCGCTAGCGGCACTCGGTGCGCTCACGGTAGATGGCGCTGCCGTCACCGGCGCATAGTCATGCTGCCAAGCTTGGTAGTTCAAAAACAGGATCGCCGCGAGGGCTGACCATAAAATGAGGCGCTGGTTATCCATGAAGCGTGCTCTTGCAGTGAGAGTGGCAAAGGGCGTGCGGATCATCGCGCGCAGGGACTGGATCATAGCCGCCCGCGTTCCAGGGATGACAGCGCAACACGCGTTTAATCGCGAGAAATATCCCCGCTCCTGACCCGTGCTGACGCAGTGCGTCGAGCGCGTACTGCGAACAGCTTGGATAAAACCGGCAACGTGGACCTAACAGCGGGCTAATCCCGTAACGGTACAATTGTATAAGACCCACACAGAAGCCGTTAACGGACGCACGCAGCACATGACGTAGACGCTTCATGCGGACCTCGGCGTGGAACTCTGCGCTGGCGTTTGTGGTCGTGTGGCGCGCTCGATCAGCGCCTGCAAGCTGCCCGCGATAGCGTCACGCATAGCGGTTTTCGCGCCCGGACGGCTAGTAACCACAAAATCCATGGCGGGCAACTCGGTCAAATGAGCACGAAATACTTCGCGAATAATGCGCCGGACGCGGTTGCGATTGACGGCATTGCCAACGGTACGCGTGCTCACCGACATCCCAAGACGGGCGCAACCACGCTCGTTAGGTAGGGCATTCACAGCAAACAGATTATCCCCCGCACGCCGACCCTGCCGGTAGACGCGCTCGAACTCTGCTGGCGCGTGTAACCGATGGTGGGGTCTGAACGGATAGAGGTGAATCACGGCGCCGCGTTAGACATGCGGCTAAGCCCGTAGTCTTTAAGGAATCAACCGCTTGCGGCCTTTCGCGCGTCGGCGCGCCAAGACCTGACGACCCTTCTTGTCCGCCATGCGGGCGCGAAAGCCGTGTGTCCGATTGCGTTTGACCTTACTCGGCTGATAAGTGCGCTTCATAGCAAAAACTTCCAAGGAAACAAGTAGATGGCGAATCGATTTGAGCCGCGCAGACTAACTGGCGCGCGAGCACTTGTCAACTTCATCGCAATCACGGTCGGATGGGCTGCACGAGCGGGCGGCCCACGACCCATGCAATAGCCGTTGCATCCGGCTGGTGCGGGTATAGACTCCTCTGCCCCCTTTTTACCTCACCTTCGACCACGAGCGAACACAACGGATGTCCCCAGTCGAAGTGAGTAGTCTTTGGAGTGAGTGTTTACGGCAGCTAGAGGCTGAAGTGCCCGAGCAGCTGTATAACGTATGGGTGCGGCCTTTACAGGCTGTATTTGAAGAGCGCCTCATTCGCCTGCTCGCGCCAAACCGTTTTGTCGTGGATTGGGTCAAACAAAATCTACTCGAGCGAGTTGGCGCCATCCTCGGCAGCTTAGCGCCCGATCATCCCCCGCAAGTGATTTTGGAAGTGGGTACGCGCGCTGTGACGAGCACCGTGAGCGCCGAGGACCCCACCCCGAGCCGCACCCCCGAACGCGCAGGGCCCACTGTCACAGGTGCGCGCGTTAACCCGGATTTTACCTTCGACAGTTTTGTTGAAGGCAAAAGTAACCAGCTAGCGAAAGCCGCTGCACGACAAGTCGCCGATAACCCGGGTAAAGCGTATAACCCCTTGTTTTTATACGGTGGTGTAGGTTTAGGCAAAACCCATTTAATGCATGCGGTGGCCAACGCCATGCGTCAAAAGCGGCCCAACGCCCGCATTGCGTATGTGCACTCCGAACGCTTTGTGAGCGAAATGGTGCGCGCCTTACAGCACAACACCATGGGCCAGTTTAAACAGGCGTACCGATCGCTCGATGCGCTGTTTATCGACGATATCCAATTCTTCGCCGGCAAAGACCGCTCACAAGAAGAGTTTTTCCACACCTTCAACGCCCTGCTTGAGGGACAACAGCAGGTCATCTTGACCTGTGATCGCTACCCTAAGGAGGTCACGGGCCTCGAGGAGCGCCTCAAATCTCGCTTCGGATGGGGACTGACGGTGTCCATCGATCCGCCCGAACTCGAGACCTGTGTGGCGATCCTGATCTCTAAAGCACAGAGCGCGAACGTCGACTTGCCCGAGGAAGTCGCGTTTTTCATTGCCAAGCGCATACGCTCCAATGTGCGTGAGCTCGAGGGGGCCTTACGTCGAGTCGCCGCCAACGCGCAGTTTACCGGCCGGCCGATCACCTTGGATTTCGCCAAAGAGGCGCTACGCGACTTGCTCGCCCTCCAGGAAAAGCTCGTCACGATCGAAAACATCCAAAAAACCGTCGCCGAATACTACAAAATCCGCGTGGCCGACCTGCTTTCCAAGCGCCGTAATCGCTCTATCGCGCGGCCTCGCCAAGTGGCGATGTCGTTGTCCAAGGAATTAACCAACCATTCGCTGCCGGAAATAGGCGATGCATTTGGTGGTCGGGATCACACCACCGTCATGCATGCCTGCAAACGGATTAAGGAATTGCGCGATACTGAACGGCGCACCGGCGAAGATTTTTTAAACCTGTTAAGAACACTCACGAATTAATGTGCATAACGTGTGTAGGATCACAACGACCCAAAAGCGTGGCAACATATCCACACGACGCTAACAAGGTATACGGTAGTTCGCGGTGCTCTATCCAGAGGGTTATGAATGCTGCAACTGATCGCTGTTTATCGAGTTTTTAGAGTTATCCCGTAAAAATGGCGCTACAGCTGTAACTACAGCTTTCTTAATTCTTAAAGATATTCATTAAGACTAAAGAGCAGATGGTTTACCAATGAACAACGATATCGTTAAGGTGATGCGATGAAATTCACAAGCGAACGCGAGCGGATCCTTGAACCCTTGCAAGCAATCATAGGCGTCGTTGAACGACGTCAAACGATGCCTGTACTGGCCAATGTCTTACTGAGCGTCAAAGGCGGACTACTGTCTGTTACCGCAACGGATCTCGAAGTAGAGCTCGTTGCCACCACACAAGTGACCGGCAGCAGTGATGGCGATATCACAGTCCCTGGGCGCAAGTTTCTAGACATCGTCCGTGCTCTTGCCGACAAGGTAGTTGTTACTTTCAGCGTAACCGGTGACAAAGCGACCGTAAAAGCTGGGAAAAGCCGCTTTACCCTCACCACCCTCCCCGCGAGTGAATTTCCATCAATTGATGAGATTAATGCCCAACTCGCTTTTGACGTAGAGCAATCTGCCCTTAAGTCATTGATTGATAAGACACATTTTTCAATGGCACAGCAAGATGTGCGGTATTACCTGAACGGAATGTTGTTGGAATCTGATGGGAAAATGCTGCGAACAGTCGCGACTGACGGCCATCGTCTGGCATTGTGCGAGATGGAACTCAAAACTAAGCCGGGTGTGCAGCAAGTGATCGTGCCCCGTAAAGGCATCTTAGAACTCCAGCGCCTATTGGGTAACGAAGGTACCGTTGCTGTACAAATTGGTAGCAATCACGTTCGCATCACGTTAGGCGACATTCGCTTCACTTCAAAGCTTATTGATGGACGTTTCCCGGAATACAACCGCGTCATACCCGCGAATCCGAACCGCATCGTCACGGCGGACCGCGAAGTGTTGCGCGCGGCCTTACACCGGACCGCGATCTTGTCTAACGAAAAATACCGCGGTATCCGTTTAGCACTGCGGCAAAATATGCTGCTGCTGACCGCCCACAATCCAGAGCAGGAAGAGGCGGAAGAAGAAGTCGAAGTCAGTTATGCCGGTGAAGAGTTTGAAGTGGGCTTCAACGTGAATTACCTGCTCGACGCACTATCGGCTGTAGGCGGCGTGGAAGTCGAGCTGGGACTCACCGATGCCAATAGCAGTTGCTTGGTGCGAGCACCTGGTAACGCATCAGGACGCTATGTCGTGATGCCGATGCGTCTCTAGCCGAGGGCAATGTCGCTTAAACGCCTAGAGATTGAGCAGTTTCGCTGCTTGCAACGGGTCGAGATCACGCTCGACCCGAGCTACAACCTGTTTTATGGAGCAAACGCTTCCGGCAAAACCAGTTTGCTGGAAGCACTATTTTTGTTGGGTCGTGGTCGTTCGTTCCGGACGCGACGATTAGATCGGCTGGTGCGACACGGTGAAGCGGGATTCCGCATCGTGGGTTGGACTGAAGCAGCAGGGCACCAAACCGTGCTGGGTATAGGCGGAAGCCGTCGAGCCACAGAGATTCGTATTGGCGGGCAGGCCGCTGGCAGCGCCGCTGAGCTAGCAGCGCATTTTCCGCCGCAAGTGATTGATCCTGAAGTACATAAATTATTAGAAGAGGGCCCGCATCGACGCCGACGGTTCTTGGATTGGGGAGTGTTTCACGTGGAACACACGTTTATGGACGTGTGGACCCGCTACCATCGCGCGTTGCGCCAGCGCAATGCGGCACTCAAACCGGGTTCATCCACTGCCGCTGTGCACGCGTGGACACCTGAACTGTTACTCACCGGCACGCAATTGGCCGAAATGCGCCGCGGCTACTTAGAGTTACTAGGCCCAGCATTGCGGGAGATTGGGCAGCAGCTGCTCCAGGACGAGGTGAGCTTGGCTTATCAAACCGGTTGGGCAGCTGAGGAAAGCTTTGAGAGTGCATTAGGAAAAAGTGCGGATCGAGACCGGCGTTACGCCGTCACGCACGTCGGCCCGCATCGTGCGGATGTCGTGGTGCGGGTGGGTGGGCAAGCTGCCAAGGATCGTGTATCACGCGGCCAGCAGAAGTTGTTGGCGGCTGCGCTAACGCTTGCTCAGCTCAGCGTGCAAGAGCAACGGCAGCCTGGACGTAGCGCATTGCTGTTGGATGACCCTGCCGCTGAATTGGATGTGGGCAATCTAGAGCGTTTGTTGAGCGTGGTGCGAGGTTTACGGGTGCAGCTGTTTGTGACTGCGCTGAGCGCCGACCTGCCGGGTTTGGGTACACCGGGCGCATTGTTTCACGTGGAACATGGGCAGATTAGGCGACACAGCGCAGACAATTGAAGCGCGCAGACGGCGTACTTAAACAGGCCGAAAAAATGTGCATAAGTTTTAAACGCACCCTGCAACAGCCATTGTAGGCGCGTGAGGTGAGGGCGCTTTAGACTCTGAAGCACTCTCACACGCAGGCTTAAAAATCAACACAATAGTTGCCTCACACTAAGCCCTTGAATGCTATACTGAATGCCTTAATCTGGAAGAGCCTGTCATGACCAACCAAGATGTCTATGATTCCAGTAAAATCAAAGTCTTAAAGGGCCTTGATGCTGTGCGAAAAAGACCCGGAATGTACATCGGCGACACCGACGATGGCACCGGTTTGCACCACATGGTTTTTGAGGTCGTGGACAACGCGATCGACGAGGCGTTGGCAGGCCATTGTGACCGCGTCCAGGTCATCGTCCACGCCGACGAGTCGGTAACGGTCAGCGACAACGGGCGTGGGATTCCTGTGGATATCCATCCGGAAGAGGGTGTCTCTGCAGCCGAAGTGATCATGACCGTGCTGCACTCGGGCGGCAAATTCGACGACAGTTCCTACAAAGTATCTGGTGGTCTACACGGCGTCGGCGTCTCTGTTGTCAATGCGCTCTCGGAGCACCTGACGCTGGCGATTGCCCGTGACGGGCAGCTGTATTGCCAGACCTATCGGCATGGCGTGCCTGTAGCGGCTCTGGCCGCCACAGGCCCCACGCAAGAGAAGGGCACAACCCTGCACTTCAAGCCCAGCGCTGAGACCTTTACCAACATCCAGTTCTCCTACGACATTTTAGCCCGACGATTACGCGAACTTTCATTCCTGAATTCAGGCGTAAGGATCGAGTTAGTCGACGAGCGTGATGAAAAGCGCGACGTCTTTGAGTACGAGGGCGGAATCGGCGCTTTTGTAAAACATTTGAATCGTGGCAAGAATGCGGTGCATGACACCGTGTTTTATTTTCGGGAAGCCCACGGACCCATTACGGTGGAAGTCGCCGCGCAGTGGAACGACTCCTATGCGGAGTCCATGTTTTGTTACACCAACAATATTCCGCAAAAAGATGGCGGTACCCATTTGCAGGGTTTTCGCGCGGCACTGACGCGTAAATTAGGCGATTACATCGCCTCGGAAGCCAAGAAAGAAAAAACCGAGATGACCGGTGACGATGCGCGCGAAGGCTTAACAGCCATCCTGTCAGTCAAAATGCCGGATCCAAAATTCTCCTCGCAAACCAAAGATAAGTTGGTTTCCTCAGAGATACGCGGCATCGTCGAAAGCTCCGTATCTGACAAACTCGAAGCGTTCCTGCTAGAAAAGCCCGGCGAAGCAAAGGCCATCGTCGCCAAGATTATCGAAGCGGCCCGTGCGCGTGAAGCTGCGCGTAAGGCGCGCGACATGACGAGGCGTAAGGGCGTCCTTGATATCGCGGGCCTACCCGGCAAGCTCGCTGACTGTCAGGAGAAAGACCCAGCCCTGTCCGAAATGTTTCTAGTCGAGGGCGATTCCGCAGGCGGCTCCGCCAAGCAAGGCCGCGATCGGCGCACGCAGGCCGTCTTGCCGTTAAAGGGCAAGATCCTGAACGTGGAAAAAGCGCGTTTCGATAAAATGCTCTCCAGCGTTGAAGTAGGCACGCTGATTACCGCACTTGGTTGCGGCATTGGTCGTAATGACTTTGATGTCGCTAAACTGCGCTATCACCGCGTGATCTTGATGACTGACGCCGATGTGGACGGCGCCCACATTCGGACACTGCTGCTGACCTTCTTCTACCGGCAGATGCCAATACTGATCGAGCGTGGTCACATCTATATCGCCCAGCCACCGCTGTACAAAGTGAAGCGCGGTAAGAGCGAGATGTATGTGAAGGACGATAGCGAGCTCAATGCGGTACTGCTCAAAACAGCGCTAGATGGCGCTGTGTTACATGCCGCCGCTGATAACAGTGGCGCGATGCGCACCCTCGCTGGCGCCGAACTTGAAGTACTGGCGCGCCAATACATCGAAGTTCAGCTCATCACAGCGCGTTGGTCGCGTCGTTATGACCAACGGCTGCTGGAGCAGCTACTCAACCTGCCCGTCGTGACACACGACGATGCTGTGAACGCGGCCTTCATGACGGATTGGGCTGCTAAGCTTGAAGTGCGGCTTAATGAGGAAGCATCTAGAGCGCGTAGCTACCGTGTGGAGCTACAGGTCAATGCTGGCGGTGTGCCGGTGCGCTTCAACGTGTTCCGCACGGAGCATGGGCTTACTACCGAGAAGCATCTGCAAAAAGAGTTTTTCGATTCGGGTGAATACCGCCGTATTGCTGAGCTGGTACGTGGCTTAACCGGGCTTATCGGTCCTGGTGGTGCGATCAGTCGTGGCGAGGAGCGGCATGAGGTTGCGAACTTCAAGGACGCGATGCTTTGGTTGCTGGAGCACGCCAAGAAGGGGCAGTCCATCCAGCGGTACAAGGGTTTAGGCGAAATGAACCCTGAGCAATTGTGGGACACGACCATCAACCCAGCCACCCGGCGCTTGATCCAAGTGCGCATTGAGGATGCAGTGGCGGCTGACGAGTTATTCACCACATTGATGGGCGATCAGGTGGAGCCGCGGCGTGAGTTCATCGAGAAAAACTCCCTCGCAGTGGCCAACCTAGACGTTTGAGGCGGCGCATCGGCGCTGTTTTCGTTAACGACTTTAGACGCTGATGAGATGGGGTGTTTATGATCGAGCTATTTTACTGGCCGACGCCAAACGGCCATAAGATCACGTTGTTTCTTGAAGAAACAGCGACGCCCTACCGCATCACGTCGGTTGATATCGGCACAGGCGAGCAGTTCAAGCCAGAATTTTTGGCGTTTAGTCCGAACAACCGCATCCCAGCGATTATTGATCACGCGCCCACCGATGGGGGAGAGCCCATCACTGTATTTGAGTCAGGCGCCATACTGGTCTACCTAGCTGATAAATACGGCGCGTTTTTGCCAACGCCTGTGCGTGCACGCACCACAGTGCTCGAATGGTTGTATTGGCAGGTGGGCGGCTTAGGTCCGATGCTTGGGCAAAACCATCACTTTAATAAGTACGCGCCCATCGACGTGCCCTATGCCAAGGACCGGTATACGCGCGAGACCAATCGTTTATATGGCGTGCTCGATCGTCGCCTGCAGGGTAGGGCGTTCATTGCGGGAGCCGATTATTCCATCGCTGATATGGCGTGCTATCCATGGGTCGTGCAGCACCCCGTACAGAAGCAGAACCTCGATGACTTTCCGAACGTGAAGCGCTGGTTCTATACGATCGCTGCGCGGCCGGCCACTATCCAAGCGTATGCGAAAGCTGCGCCCTATCAGAGCCAAGCAGTGGTCAGCGACGAGCATAAAAAAATACTCTTTGGGCAGACCGCCGCGAATCTCAAATCCTAGGGCAGGGCGCGTGACTGCGCGCTTTAACCACCGTGGTACTGCTTCCACGTAGCTAGTGACTCAGGCCAGTCCGCGGCGCGATGCTCATCATAGGCCCGCATGCGCGTACTGATGCCCTCGCCAAATGCGTCTAGATACTCAGCCGTTGCGACGTAATAGAAGAACGTGAGCAGCCGCTCTTCGAACTTCCATACGCCGTCATCGCGTCGATACTTGTCGTGGTAACGCATGGCAGCGAGCATTGGCTGACCTTTGCGCTGCATCTCTGCGTGCGACAACACGAGTCCCGTGGCATGGTTTGGATCGGTGTCGCTGAAGGTTAAGAGCTTATCGTGTGACACATGATTGCTAGGCCCCAGCACCTTAAAGCGCCCACGGAATAACTCGGTAATAACGCGAAGCCCAGCGGCGTTCATCACTCCATCTTGTGACCGAATCACGCAATCATCAGTAAACAGCACCGGGAAGGCATCAAGATTGCGGTCATCCATGGCGACGCCATACCGGCCGATCAGCTCATGCAATGCTGCTCGATCCTCAAGTCGCTGAATGCGTGCTTCTAAAGAGTGTGTGGTCATGCGCCGAGCTCCGCTACAGTGGTGTCGATCCAAAGACGCACCGCCTCATTCACGGCGCGTACATCTTTGTCCTTCGTCTCAATGGCAGGTCCAATAATGACACGGATGGTGCCGCGTTTTTTGATCCAACCCCGCTTCGCCCAATACTTGCCGGCATCGTGCGCCACCGGGATGATCAGCGCACCCGTTTCAACGGCAAGCAGCGCGCCGCTTGTGCCATATTTGCGGGTCTGGCCTACCGGCATGCGGGTTCCTTCTGGAAAGATTGTCACCCAGCGCCCACGAGCCAAGCGTGCGCGGCCCTGCGCCACGACCTGTTTGGCCGCTGCCATACCGGCGCCGCGGTTAATGGCGATGGGCTCCATGCAGCGGATGGCCCAGCCCAGCAGCGGAATCCAAGTGAGCTCGCGTTTCAGCACCCACACTTGTGGTGGGAAAATCGCCCCTTGAGCAATCGTCTCCCAAGCCGATGAGTGTTTCCACATGGCAATGTGCGCACCCTTGGGAATGTTTTCACGCCCTTCAACAGTGTAATCGAGGCCGCACAGGAGCTTGAGAGCTGCCATTTCGACATTTGCCCACTGGCGGGCGATCCAGTAGCGCTTGAGGAAGGGCACCCAGCCAAACAGGAGCGTTACCAACGAATACAGTAACGTTGAGACGAATAAAAAGCCCGTGTAGATGATGGACAGTAACAACTGCATAGGCGCACCTGGCAAGCGGCGGGTAGCTCTAGCGGCGCTGCCGCCTAGGCGGGTTTCGCCGCAGCTTTAAGGGCTGCGTTGATTTCAAACGGACTCGGATTACGTCGTAGGGTCAGACCACCATTGATCTGCAATACCTGTCCGGTCATAAAGCTCTCGTCACTCGCCAGCCACAGCGCAGCATTTGCCACATCGTGTGCGTCGCCAACGCGGCCCAGTGGATACTCTTTCAGGAAGGTCTCTTTAAGACCCGGCATGTTCAACTCTTTCTCCGTCATCGGCGTTTCGGTAATGCCAGGTGCAATGGAGTTGATACGTATCCCTTTGGCCCCAAACTCATTAGCAAAGCAGCGCACCAGCGCATCGCCAGACGCTTTGGTCGCGATGTAGGCTGCGTGGTGGTAAAGCAATGCATACACTGATGCCGATGAGATCGTGATGATGGAGCCGCCGCCGGTTTGCGACATGGCGCTGACGAAAGACTGCAGAAAAAAGTAAGGGCCCTTAAATTGCAGAGCCGCCAATTGATCCAGCTGCTGCTCAGTGGTTGCTAGCAGCTTGGCCAGCAAACCCCAGCCGGTGCAGTTCACCGCCACATCAATGCGACCATATTTAGCAACCGCAAACGCGACCAGCGCATCGACCTCAGCTTTTTGGGTGATATCACACAGCGCGTGCGTGCCGTTGATTTCTTGAGCCAGAGCGGCCAGAGGTTCAGCTTTACGGCCTGCCACGACCACGGTGGCCCCTTCGGCTGCAAAGCGCCGTGCCATGACCTGGCCCATGTTATCGCGGCCCGCAGCGCCAACAATGACAGCAATTTTTCCAGTTAAACGCGCCATGCCACAGTTCCTTTAAAAAACGAATTAGATAAGTTACGCGAGGCGCCGTAACGGATCGCTGCCATCCCAACCGGTGGCTTTGCGGCGCACAAACGCATAAAACTTTGCAAGATCGTCGCGCGCCTCGTAGACCTCCAGCATGTGGCCTAACTCCTTGACGGTATCGACCATCGCGAACTCAACCCCCGTGATGGTGCACGCTTCCAGCGCAATCACGCGGCCCAGCGCGCGGTGTTGGTCGAGTGCCGTTGCATAGTTTGGGACGAACACTGCAACGTGATGTAAACCGGATTCTTGAGGCCCATACAGATCACGCAACGCCGATGGCGCATCATTGTGCTGGGTGATGAACTCCACCATCAGATCACCCGCTTGACCATACGCCGAACTATGATCAAACACCGTTTCGGTGCCCCGATAGCTCGCCCGTGCGAGCGCAATGTGCTCCATCAAATAAAAGGGCCCCCAGCCAAAAGCCTCGGCAGCATGTAGTGCTGCCGAGGCCGGATCTGGTACGTGGTACGCCATTTGTACCGGCGCAAGCATCACTATTTGCCGTCTACTGAGAAGGCGACCAGCAAGTTACCTGGCATGTGTGCATAGAGACCATAACCGGAATTCACGTAGACCATTCCGTTATGAATCACAGGACCACCACCGCCGATGGAGCCGCCGTGTGCGTTGCCACCGCCGAGCGTGGGTAGAGCCGCCGATGTATCAAATTGCCAGAGCACTTTGCCGGTGTTTGACTCGTATGCACGTACCCGACCATCCATGTGGCCCGCAAACACAGCGCCTGGAATCGCGGCGATGGACGCCAGGATTCCGCTATCGCAAAACGCACGACCTGCACAGATATCATCCGCTGCGGTCTGCCACAACAGTTTGCCGTCGGTAGGATTCAGCGCATACAAGCCAGGACGCGAGGGGCCTAGCGTCGCGTCGCGCTCAGCTTGTGAGGCATCCCCCGTGTTTGCCATATCCGAGATTGGCACGTACAGCCGCTGGCTATCAAAAGCCATACCGAACTGTACGCCACCCTGAATAGAGCCACGGCCCACACGATTGGACCACAATGATCCTGTGTGGGTATCGGGGTCTATCGCCATCACGGTCCCGCTCTTCAAACCCACGAAGATGCGATCACTGCCATCTTTGAGCTTGACCAGCATCGTGCCTGAGCCGATGTCAGCATCAGGGCCTGAATTTTCCGGACAGCTGTCAAGCCCGATCATGCAGCCGACGTTCCACGCATCGCCAGCAACTACCTGCCAGGACCATTTAACTGTACCGGTCTTAAGATCCAGGGCAACCACGGAGTTGGAGCGATCGTTCGCAGGGCCTGTGTAGTTATTGCCGGTACCGAAGTACAGGAGTCCGCGCTTCGCGTCGACCGTGGGCGTATTCCATACCGCAGCACCTGATGGCGCAAAAATCTTGGTGCCGACTTTGGTTGTGCCGACCTGTTTGGGAGTATCGCTGATGGTGTAGTACTTCCACGCGCGCTCACCAGTCACCGCATTTAGTGCAACGACCGAGCCGCGGAAGGTGCAGCACGGGTAGCTCGCGTTGGCAGTGGCTTCTTCCAGTGAGGACACTGCGACGTAAATCATGCCGTCGTGATACACAGGCGCGCCCGTCACGGTGGCGCTCGGATGATCATCGACCTTGTGGCGCCACAGCTCGCGCCCGGTGAGTGCATCGACCGCATATACACGCCCGATGATGTCACCAAAGTATGCGACGTGGCTGGGGCCTTTGATGGCCGGGATCGTCACTGGGGTACGCACTTCCGCCGATGTCTCGAACGTCCAACGCTTGCAGCCTGTTTTTGCATCCAGCGCATAGACCACGCCGTTCTGGCTACCGAAGTACACAGCTCCAAACGCAAACGTGGGTCGTGAACGCGCACGCACAGCGCTTGGATATGCGAGCGCCCATTTTACTTTTAGGCGAGGAATGTCAGCCGTCTTTAAATTGGCAACAGCTCCTGGAATAAAGTGACTATTACCCTCATCGAAACCCCAGCCCGAGATATCAGGCGCGTGGCTCACATCAAATTTAGAAGCACTCGCGGTGCACTGAGCAGGCCCTGGTGTTGCGGGGGCGCCGAATGCGCTGCCTGATAGGTACTCAGCAACATGGCGTTTGTCGGCATCGGTGAGTCCGGCGGCTTGCTGTTGCATGATGCCAACCGAGAGCGCACGGTGGACGGACTCGGCTGACATCATCTCGATGAAGGTGCGTGATGGCGCTTTAGGCGCCTGTCCTTCGTGACAAGACTGGCAGCGGGCTTTGTAAATCCCCGCTCCCGGCATGGCTTCACGATCGACTCCTGCCTTGGAGGCATCCATGGCAGCTTGAAACTTGTCCAAGTCCTGTTCGGCGGCAGCTGGCGGCTGCGCGGCTGTGCTGACTGACTGCGGTACCACGGCTAGGGCCGCACCATTGATCAAAAAGCCGCTCATGACTAGAAAAGCGAGATGGATCTTTTTCATCTTTAAGTCATCCTACGTAGAGGTTTGGAGCCGTCCCAGCCTAGCGCAGCCTTCTTCACGATTGCGAAGAAGCCATCAATGGCAGGTCCATGTTCGATTAGTTCAATCATTCCACCGGGATGTCCGCCGGTAACGCGATCGCTTGCCACATAGGCAAAATGAATGCCATTGCCAGTGGATCCCCACTGAACGGGCTCAATGCCAAGCGCGGCGTAGCGGGCGAGCTCCGCTTTGACAGAATGCGTCATCACGCCTAAGTGCTGTAGTGCGCCCTGCGGGCCCACTGCAACCTCTGTGTAAATGCTGGATGTCGCATTGTGCTGGGTGATGAGCTCAACTTGAACTTCGCCCCACTGCCCTACCGCGACGGACATATCAATATGTGTGGGGTTTCCTTTGTAGAAGCATTCACCAAAGCTGATGTGCTCCAGCAGAAAAAACGGACCCACTCCTAGTTTCACCCAATGATTCGCGGCGGCTTCAAGGTCGGGGACCACGAAGCCTAATTGCATGACCGGACCGTGCACGACTGTTTATCCGACGAAGCTATAAAACGCCAGATCCATGCCCGCAGCCCCGCCTTCTAGGCAATCAACGATCGGTGGGACTAAGCGGTCATGAAACGGTGTGGTTTGGTGCAGCTGAAAGGCCGCTTCGTCTTTGAAGCGCGCGTACACCGCATACAGACCAGGCGTTTCGCTGTGCTTGATCACGTCATACACGTGGGTATCAGGCTCGCTGTCGTGCGTGAGCTTCGACAGCTCTTGCTGCAGCTTCTCGAAATCCTTTTCTTTACCAGCTTTCACTTTCAGCGTTGCAAAAAAAATCTTCATATCATTACTCCGAAATGATGATGGAAAAGCGCATGTTCAGGTGAGCTTGAGCTCTTTAACGAGCTCGGTACGTAGCCGGAATTTCTGAATCTTGCTACTCGACATTGGCCACTCCTGCACGAACCGGACATGGCGCGGCACTTTGAAGCCGGCGATCTCTTTGCGAGCAAAGGCAATCAACTCTTGCTCGGTCGCCTTGCCGTTAGGCTGCAGTTCCACAAATGCCGCGGGGACTTCAACGTACTTAGCGTCCGGAATGCCAACCACCTGCGCAAGTTTCACGGCAGGGTGTCGCTGCAGCATCGCCTCAATTTCAGCAGCAGCCACATTCTCGCCACCCACCTTCAGCATGTCTTTAATACGGCCATGGAACAAAATGGTACCGTTGCTATCAAGCGAACCAATATCGCCCGTATGGAACCAGCCTGCTGTATCGAGCGCTTCTGCCGTTTTGACAGGATCGCGGTAATACCCTTCAAATAAGCTATAGCCATGCACTAAAACTTCGCCGCGCATGCCGGTAGCCACATCATGACCGCTTTCAGGATCAAGAATGCGTACTCTTAGGCCGGGCAGTGGTTTACCTAAGCGCGTGATCCGTGCCGACAACGGTTCTGAGGCGGCGCCGGTACAGACAGTGCCTGCAGCCTCCGTCATACCGAAGCTACCAACTTGTAGGGCATTTGGCATGGCTTCCATGATGGGTTCCGCAACGCCCGGTGGCTGCATTGCAAAATTAGAATTCATCAATCGAATATGACTTAAGTCCGACTTCTTGAAGTCCGGGTGATAAATCAGGCCTTGCATGATGGTTACGAAGGACGGATAGGTCGCTGTGACTTTGTAATGATCAAGCATTTTGAGTGCGACACCCGGATCGAAGTAACCCATCGTCAGGTATGTGCCGCCCACATCAAAAATTGCGAGCATTGGGAGCACTGAGGCGATGTGGAACATCGGCAATGGCGACCAAAACTTGTCCTTGTGCGTCAGCCGATACCGGTGCCGGCCAAGTGCAATGGAATTACGCACTTGTGCTTCATGGGTGATCAGGCAGCCTTTAGGATTTGCGGTCGTTCCCGAGGTGTAGAGCATCAGTCCCACATCGCGCACACGCACGCCGAGGCGAGCTTTGTGGACCTCAATCTCGGCAACGCTCTTGCCCGCCGACTCGAATTCTTTTTGTGTAATGAAGCCAGGGGCTTTTGTTTTGCCGAATAACACGACATTGCGCAGCTTAGGCGCACCCTTGACCTTAATGTTGCGCGTGTCTTTTTGCTTGGCGAGCGCTGGGAAAGCGCTGGTGATGCGTTCAACAAAGTTGACTTGCTCAGCGACAGCATCTGTTGTGACGACGGTCACCAAATCGCCATTTTCAATGACGTAATTGATTTCGTTGGCACGGTAGCGGGCGTTGATGGGAACTGCGACACCGCCACATAGCATGATCGCAAAGAAGATCTCTACGAACTCGGGGCACGTGGGCATTAAGATACCAACGTGGTCGCGTGGTTTGACGCCTAGTGCCAGCAAGCTGCGTGCGCGACGAATGGCAGCGTCGCTAAGCTCGCCATAGGTGAACTTAGCATCAGGAAAAATCAGGGCGAGTTTATTGGGGTCCCGATCACGCGCGGTTAATAGCAGGTCTCCCATAGTGGTAACGCCAATGCGCAACCGCGAAAGATCCTCTCCCGCATAGGTCGTGAACGGTACCGTTACCCCAGCGTCAGCTGTCCGCTTGGATTTATCCGTAGCTTTTGGCTTAGGTTTCATGGGCGCTTTTTTCAGCGCGCGTGAGGCCTTGACCGGGCCTGTTGGGCGCTGTCGCGCCGCTGGCCGCCGTTTTGCTTTTGCCATGCTCTTTAAATTCCCCCCAATTTCCGAGGCCCACCCTCGGTGCCACCCGGCCAACCTGTCGTCGGATGATGCTCGACACTACACCGCGATGCGAGCAAAAGAAACAGTCAGTCCTGTTTCTTTCGTGGCGGCGGCATGTCTATACTGCCGGTTCAGTGACTAAAAAAGCCTGTCGTATAAAACGATAGCGCGCGTGCGCCCGGTGATACTACGGGGTGCCGGTGCAGATGAGGAAGACGAGCCATGGATTCGACGACTAAAGCCCAACGTGCTGTGCTTGAGCCTCCCAAAGAATGGGGGTTCACGGACGACGAATTGGCGGCGCACCCAATCGCGTACCGTCCTGACCTATTTAAGGGTCAGGTTGTACTGATCTCGGGCGGCGGCAGCGGACTCGGCCGCGGCATGGCATACCTGTTTGCTCGCCTAGGCGCTCAGGTCGTGGTGTGTGGCCGGCGTATTGAAAAACTGCAATCCACCGCCGATGGCATCAAACAGCGCATTGGTGGCGAGGTCGGTACGCATGCGATGACGATCCGCGACGCAGCGGCCGTCGATACGATGATGGCAGAGATTTTCGACACCTACGGGCGGCTTGATCTTGTCGTCAACAACGGCGGTGGTCAGTTTCCGCAGGCGGCTATCGACTACACGGTAAAAGGTTGGAATGCCGTCATAGACACCAATCTCAACGGCACCTGGTACATGATGCAGTCCGCCGCCCGTCAATGGCAGGCCCGAGGCCAAGCCGGCAATATCGTCAACATCGTGGCTGTAGTGGCTCGTGGCATGCCGCAGGTCGCACACACCTGTGCCGCCCGTGCTGGCGTTATTTACTTAAGCAAGTCGCTGTCCACTGAATGGGCGCCTTTAAAGATTCGCGTGAATTGCGTGGCGCCGGGCTCCATTGCCACTGAGGGCCTTAACGTGTATCCACGAGCGGCAGCAGAGGCTTTTCGTCAATCAAATCCCATGTTGACGCTAGGGGATGCCTACGACATTGCCAATGCCGTGGCATATCTGGCATCGCCCGAAACTGGCAAATTTATCACCGGCGAGTTGCTGTGTGTCGATGGCGGCCGGCAGCAGTGGGGCGAAGACTGGCCGGCGGGCATTCCGGATTACTTCAAGGTGCATTCCCGCTGATCGAAGCGCTGGGCCTGACAGTGTGTTAGCCAGGCAAGCGCGATAGATCTGCAACCCCAAGAAATAGCTCCCTGAGTGTTGCCAGCAGAGCTAATCGATTCGCGCGTATTGCTGCATCTTCGTGCATCACCATGACCTTATCAAAGAACGCATCCACTGCTGGCCGCAGTTGCGCGAGTTCTTTTAAGGCAGTGGTGTAAGCGCGCGCACCGAGCTTGTCACTAACGGTAGGTATCAGCACTCGCAGCCGCTCGCCTAGCTCTCGCTCCTCATCCTGCACGAATAGATCCGCACGCATGGTGCTCAGAGGCTCTGGATTTTTGCGCAGTATATTTGCGATACGCTTATTCGCGCTCGCCAAAGCTGGCGCATCGGCTTGGGTCAAAAATTCTCGTAGCGCATGCAGGCGTGCGACAAAATCGAGCAGTGACCGCGGCCTGCGATCAAGTACCGCATCGAACATCTCGATCGTCACATCGTTACTTTCCAGCACATGCCCGCGCAAGCGCTCAAGGATGTAGTCATACACGTCCACAGCCACGTCACTCGCAGCTAAGGCAACCTTATCCGGCGCCTTCAGTGTCACCGCATCATGCAAATTCAACTCAACGGCACTATGGATCAGCGCTGGTAGATCGAGTTCCAAGTGATTTTCGAGCACGATGCGCAAAAACCCTAAAGCCGCGCGACGCAGACCAAACGGGTCCCGTGTACCAGACGGCTTTTGGCCAATGCTGAAAATCCCACAAATCGTATCGAGCTTGTCGGCTAGCGCCAAGACGGTGCCGACCTGACTGACAGGC
Source organism: uncultured Pseudomonadota bacterium (assembly GCA_903832085.1). GTDB lineage: Bacteria > Pseudomonadota > Gammaproteobacteria > Steroidobacterales > Steroidobacteraceae > CAIKZZ01. Next base: position 23,499 of record CAIKZZ010000040.1, read on the forward strand.
AATTGATCACCAGCAAAGCGCGGCAGATAGTGTTCGGAGATTGCGCTCGCAACATCTGCTGCTTCTCCATCAAGACGCGCGTAGTAGCTACCCATTGTGCCTTGCAGCTCTGGAAACTCACCCACGAGACCCGTGAGTAGATCCGTTTTAGCAAGTTGTGCTGCACGACCGCATTGTTGCTGATCGGCCTTGGTGGCCGCTGCAATCAGTAAACTAAGCGCTTTAATCCGCTCACTTTTCTGAAAATACGAGCCTAGCTCTGCTTGAAAGGTGACCTTCTTGAGATCATCGCATCGAGATGCCAGACTGCGCTTACGGTCTGACTCAAAGAAAAAAGCAGCATCGGCGAGTCTTGGTCGCACCACGCGCTCGTTACCGGCGCGAATTTCGTTAACAGCGCGACTTTCGATATTGGCAACAGTGATAAATAAAGAACTCAGCTCACCACCAGGCTCGCGCACTGGAAAATATCTTTGGTGATCCTGCAGCGTTGCGATGAGGACTTCTGCTGGCAACTCAAGAAAGCGCTCCTCAAAGCGCCCGGCAACTGGCGCAGGCCACTCGACGAGCCCCGTCACTTCATCAAGTAGCGCTGCACTCATCACTGCAGTTAGGCCATGTTCGTCGGCGAGGGCTGCAACCCCCGCCCGAATTTTTTCGCGTCTAGTCGCAAAACTTGCGATCACCTTGCCGGCAGTGGCGAGCCGTTTTTCATAGCTTGCTGGCGTTTTAAGGGAAATTGCTTTAGGCGCCATAAAACGGTGGCCACGCGTATGGCGTCCCGCCTCAATATCAAACAGGCGGCCTGGGATGATCTCGTCACCAAACAGCATTACGACCCAGTGAACGGGGCGGACGAATTCCGCACTACCACTGCCCCAGCGCATACGCTTTGCGATGGGGAGCTTTTGCAATGATTCACTGACGATCCCATGCAGTAACGAACGTGTCGGGGCGCCTTCCTTAATGCCGGTGTAATAGAGAAATTCGCCCTTGGCTTCACTGATACGGGCAAGCGCATCTATCGTGGTGCCGCAGGATTCTGCAAATGCAGTCGCAGCCCGCGATGGACTACCGTCAGCACCAAACGCGGCGCTGACAGGAGGGCCCTTACGCTTCACTGCTTGTGCTGCCTGAACGTCATCTAAGCGGCGCACGAGTACTGCGAGGCGTCTAGGTGCTGCAAACGACTCGACTTTGCCGTGCCTTAGTCCCGCTGCTGTTAAGCCTGCAACCACGCCATCCGTAAAAGCAGTGCTGAGCGTTAGCAGTGATTTCGGCGGCAGTTCTTCAGTGCCAATTTCGACCAGAAAATCGTGCTTCATTAGGCAACGCTCCCACGCGTGTCAGCGGTAGGCATGGTTTCCGGCAATGGCGCATCAACCAACGCTTTCAGTTTGTGCAGCATCGGGAACCCAAGCGCTTCGCGACTCTTGTGATAGGCCTCTGCAACACCACGAGCGAGCGTACGCACCCGCAAAATGTAGCGCTGTCGCTCAGTGACCGAAATTGCTCCACGCGCATCAAGCAAATTGAAAGTATGTGAGCTTTTCAGCATGCGCTCATAGGCTGGTAACGCCAGTGGCACGGCGAGCAGTCGTTTGCAGTCGCGCTCATAAAAATCAAACTGCGAAAGTAATTCTGCAGTGTCTGCGTATTCAAAATTGTATTTGGACTGCTCCACTTCGTTTTGGTGGTACACATCGCCATACGAAATGCGCCCTAGCGGACCATCCGCCCAAGTCAGGTCAAACACACTTTCGACGCCCTGCAGATACATGGCCAGACGCTCAAGCCCATAAGTGATCTCGCCCATGACTGGCCGGCAGTCGATGCCGCCAACTTGCTGAAAATACGTGAACTGAGAGATCTCCATACCATTTAGCCAGATTTCCCAGCCAAGTCCCCAAGCGCCGAGCGTGGGTGATTCCCAGTTGTCCTCAACCAAACGGATGTCATGCGTCAGTGCATCAAAGCCGAGGGCTGCGAGTGACCCTAAATACAGGTCGATGAAGTTGTCCGGAGAGGGTTTGATGACGACCTGAAACTGGTAGTAATGCTGCAAGCGAAACGGATTTTCGCCATAGCGACCGTCGGTGGGCCGGCGCGAAGGCTGCACATAGGCGGCGCTCCATGGTTCAGGCCCCACGGCTCGTAAAAATGTGGCCGTGTGGAAAGTGCCGGCGCCAACTTCTAAGTCGTATGGCTGCAGCAGTACGCAGCCCTGTTCAGCCCAATAGCGCTGGAGGGTAAAGATCAGGTCTTGAAAAGTGCGGGGTCGCGCACCGTTGCGAGGGCGTGCCATGAGGTGCCTTTGACTGGGTCGCCGGCAATCCGGCATTCATTGATTCTGCGTGGATTATAGCCGAGCCCGAGGACAGTCCGGGCAGTTTGCAATTGCAGAGCAGCATAAACGCACCACAATAGGGCGTATGATCTGGTATATGCACTATATTGGTGCAATATTGCAAGTGATGGGCGACTGTGTGATGATTAATCTGCTGTAAATGCTTTGATATGGTGCATCTGTATCCACAGAGCTGATCAGACAGCAACGAACTGGTCCGGCTCGAAGGATCAGGAAGCGAATGAACTTTGGCCACGCCACAATTTTTTGGAGGTCTGCGATGACGCCTGCTGATGTCGTGAAAATGATCAAGGAAAAAGAGGTCAAGTACGCAGACCTGCGCTTTACCGATACACGTGGCAAAGAACAGCATGTGACTGTGCCGTCACGCTTCATTAATGAAGAGTTCTTTGTCGATGGCAAGATGTTCGATGGTTCATCCATCGCGGGTTGGAAGGGGATCAACGAGTCAGACATGATTCTGATGCCCGATGCCAGCACGGCAGTGCTAGACCCTTTCTTTGATGAAAGCACCGTCAACATCCGCTGCGACATTGTGGAGCCCGCCACCGGACAAGGCTATGAGCGCGATCCTCGCTCACTCGCAAAGCGCGCTGAGGCATATCTTAAGAGCACGGGCATTGCTGATACGGCCTACTTTGGCCCAGAAAACGAGTTCTTCATTTTTGACAGCGTGCGCTGGGGCTCGGAAATGCACACCGCATTTCATGAAGTCGAATCTGCACAAGGCGCCTGGAACTCAGGCTCTGACCTCGATGATGGCAACCGTGGGCATCGGCCAGGCGTTAAGGGTGGGTACTTCCCAGTCCCGCCAGTGGATGCGTTTCAGGACATCCGCGGCGCCATGTGTGGCGCACTCGAGCAGATGGGCCTGAACGTTGAAGTGCATCATCACGAGGTGGCCACTGGTGGTCAGAGCGAAATCGGCGTGGGCTTTAACACGTTGGTTAAGAAGGCCGATGAAGTACAGATTCTCAAGTACGCCATTTTGAACGTGGCGCATAACTACGGCAAAACGGCGACGTTTATGCCAAAGCCTTTAGTTGGTGATAACGGCAGCGGTATGCACGTACACCAATCCTTGGTCAAAGATGGTAAAAACATTTTTGCCGGTGACAAGTACGCAGGGCTTTCAGAGATTTGCCTTTGGTATATCGGCGGCATCATCAAACATGCCAAGGCGCTGAACGCGTTCACCAACCCAGGTACCAATAGCTATAAGCGCTTGGTGCCAGGTTTTGAAGCGCCAGTCATGCTCGCCTACTCAGCGCGCAACCGCTCAGCCTCCATTCGTATTCCATGGGTTTCGAGCCCGAAGGCGCGTCGCATCGAAGTGCGCTTCCCTGATTCGTTGGCGAACCCGTATTTCGCGTTCGCTGCGATGATGATGGCCGGACTCGATGGTATACAAAACAAGATCCACCCCGGCGATGCCGCGGACAAGGATTTGTATGACCTAGAGCCTGAGGAGGCAAAGCATATTCCGACCGTATGTCATTCCTTAGATCAGGCGCTCGATTCATTGGACAAGGACCGCGACTTCCTGAAGAAGGGTGGCGTGTTCACGGATGATGTGATCGACGCTTACATTGCGCTCAAGATGCAGGAAGTGACCCGTTTGCGTATGACGACGCATCCGGTCGAGTTTGATATGTACTACAGCCTCTAACAGGCTCAAGTTACCCGGCCAAACGACTCGTTTGGCCGGGCCGACTTGCGGCGCCGCACCAGCCAAAGCTCCGGCACATGCTGCGGCTCGGGGTTTTCCACTTTGATAGTCGGGAGGCGAGGGGCTATGCTCGGGGTATGCGTACACGACATTTACTGCTTAGCCTCTCGCTGGTTACTGCGCTCATGGCTAACACCGCGCTGGCAACCACGCTATATAAGTGGATTGATGCCAATGGCGTTACGCATTACTCCGATCAGCCGATGCCAGGCGCTCAAAAAATGGATGTCGCGAGCGCACAGACTTATAAAGCCTTGGGCACAGCACCAACACGTCCTCAAAAATCAACACAAGCGCCGGTCGCAGGATATAGCCGGCTTGCCATCACTCAGCCAGTGCCTGAGCAAACGTTTCAAGTGGGCCGGATTGATATCAGTGCGGTCCTTGATCCCGGCCTCAGGCCAGGGGATGCGCTGTGGTTTCTGATCGACGGTGCCCGCGACGCGGAGCCCGCACAGGGGCTATCCACTTCCATCGAGCTGAGCCGGGGCTCGCATACAGCATCAGTGTTGGTTGCCGACGCGACGGGTACCGTGATCATCGCCTCCGAGGCCGTGACCTTTTACGTCCACGGAGCCTCAATCTTGCAGCCGCCCAAAGGCCCGCTGCTTATGAAGAAATAGCTGAGCGTCTACCGCAGGACGCGCGCGTATGGCAGTAGACGCGCGCTATGTCAGTCCATTCGTGGCAGACGGCGAACTCATCGACGCTCTGTCTTTGTCCGTCGTGATTGTGGACTCCAGAGATGCCATTGATTACCTGAATGCGTCTGCACAGGCCTTGTTTGCAACAGGCATTAAGCAGGCGCGGGGCCGCCAGCTGGCTGACTTGGTGCGTGATCCAAGCGCTATCGCTGCAATGATCCATCGTGCTCGCACCAGCGATGAGCCTACTGCACATCGCGAACTCCGCTTAGCTCCCAGTGCACGCAGTGACTCTGAGTTTTTGGTTGATTGCACAGCGTCGCAGCTCGACAGTGAGCGAGTCCTACTCGAAATAGCTGATACGACACGGCAACGTCGCATCGATCGCGAAACAGCGTTACTCGCACAGCTCGGCGGCAACCGACTGATGGTGAGGCAGTTAGCACATGAGGTAAAAAATCCATTGGGTGGTTTGCGTGGAGCCGCTCAATTGCTCGAGCGTGAGCTGCCATCACAGATGCTGAAGGAATATACGCAACTGATCATTCGCGAAGCAGATCGGCTGCATAAATTGGTAGATAACTTGCTAGGCCCAGGTGGACCACCGAACAAAGAGCTCGTTAATCCTCACGAGCTTTTGCAGCATGTCTATCAACTATTGCGTAGTGAAGCGAGCGACGGCATTGCGATTGTGCGGGACTACGACCCGTCATTGCCCACGCTATACGCGGATCGTGACCAGCTGATCCAGGCCATGTTGAATGTGGGCCGTAACGCAATTCAAGTGTTAGGACAGAGTGGCCGGCTGATACTGCGTACACGCGCCATGGTTAGCTCCACCATTGGGACACGCCATCATGGCGTGGTTGTGAGCATCCAGTTTGAAGACAACGGTCCTGGAGTATTGCCCGAGATTGCTGACACCATTTTTTATCCGTTGGTCACTAGCCGTCCCGACGGTAATGGTCTGGGTCTTGCGGTTGCGCAGGATCTCGTCACCCGACACGGGGGCTTAATCGAATTTGATAGCCGTCCGGGCCACACAGTTTTTACAATATTATTGCCATTGAAGGATCTCACCGATGGCTGAAGCACTGACTGTTTGGCTAGTGGATGACGATGCATCGATCCGTTGGGTGCTAGAACGCGCATTGAAAGGCAGTGGTATGAAGCCACGCGCATTTGATAGCGCTCGTGCGGTACTCGAAGCGCTGACACACAGTGAGCCGGATGTGTTGATTACCGATATACGCATGCCCGGCGAAAGCGGCCTGATGCTGCTCGACAAGGTGTTGCAAAGTCATCCGCGCTTGCCAGTGATTGTAATGACTGCACATTCGGATCTAGATGCGGCTGTCGCCGCATATCAGGGTGGCGCCTTTGAATATCTGCCAAAGCCTTTTGACATTGATGATGCTGTTGCTTTAGTACAGCGCGCCGCTCAGCAGACCAATCAACCAGTGACACCGGCCGCCGAGACAGCTGCCATCAGCGGCTTGCTCGGTCACGCACCGGCGATGCAAGAAGTGTTTCGATCGATCGGGCGCTTGTCGCGCTCTAGCATGGCCGTGTTAATTACCGGCGAATCCGGTACTGGCAAGGAGCTTGTTGCTCGCGCTTTGCATCGCCACAGCCCACGCGCGACCAAAGCATTCATTGCATTAAACACAGCGGCGTTCACGCCGGAGCTACTGGAGTCAGAGCTCTTTGGTCATGAGAAGGGAGCTTTTACTGGCGCCGATGCGCTACGCCGGGGCCGCTTCGAGCAGGCTGACGGCGGGACGCTCTTTTTAGATGAAATCGGTGATATGTCGAGTGCCCTACAGACTCGCCTACTACGAGTTCTTGCAGAGGGCGAGTTTTATCGTGTGGGTGGCAACAGCCCAATCCGAGTTGACGTACGCGTCATTGCAGCAACACACCAGGACTTAGCCGCACGAGTACTAAGCCAGCAGTTTCGTGAGGACTTGCTGCATCGCCTGAATGTGATCCATATCGCCTTACCGCCGCTACGCGCCCGTGCACAAGACATTCCAGAGCTGCTGCGCCACTATCTGATCCAGGCCGCCCGCGAGATTGGCACCGAGCCTAAATCGCTGTCAGCTGCGGCAGAGCAGCGGCTGATGCTCTGCGAGTGGCCCGGCAATGTGCGCCAACTGGTCAATGTCTGCCGTAGGCTGACAGTTGCCTCGCCAGGGCATGAGATCCGTGTGGAGGATTTGCCCGCTGAATTACAACATACCAACCAAGTTGATACTGTCGGCGGTTGGTCACAGTTACTTGCGCGATGGGCAAAGAGCCACACAGCGGGCGCCTTGCTTGAGCTTGCACTGCCCGAATTTGAGCGTACTTTGATTCGGGTGGCGCTAGAGCGGTCTGGCGGTCGTCGGCAAGATGCTGCCAAATTACTCGGTTGGGGGCGCAATACCCTGACGCGTAAGATTCGCGAATTGGGACTTGAACTGTCAGTGGTTGATGATGAGCCTAATGTGGCCTGAGAGGCGCGCTCCTTACGCGTATTGCTGCAAGGTCACTGCCTGAATCTCCAAGGTCAAGGATACCGCTATGTCAAAGGTCACGCGCCGTCATTTCTTAGGGGCCGGTGCATTGCTCGCGGCTCCTGCGATTGCAGCAACTAAGCCGCGCGGTAAAGCAGCTACAGGCGCTGTGAGCCGCGCCGATTTGATCACGATCAACGCCAATGTGTTGACGCAAGATGTCACACAGCCGCTTGCACAAGCGTTTGCTGTGCGTAACGGGCGTTTTGTCGCAATCGGCAGTAATGCCGAGATGAGTGCTCACAAGGGGCCATCCACCGAAGTTATTGATGCTGCTGGCGCCACCATCACGCCCGGCTTTATTGATGCGCATTGTCATCCAGGCGAACTAGAAGAGCTTTACGATGTGAATGCTGACTTGCGTAGCATCGAAGCCATACAGGCAGCGTTAGCTGCACGGGTTGCCACGACCCCCGAAGGATACTGGGTCCGTGGATTTAAGTTCGACGACACAAAGCTCAGCAATGGCAGGCCACTATCGCGCCGTGATCTAGATGCTGTTTCAACGCGCCACCCACTATGTGTTGAGCACCGTGGTGGGCATACTACTTGGTATAACAGTAAAGCATTCGAGCTTGCTGGTATTACCCGCCATACACCTGACCCAACTGATGGCCGCTACTTCCGTGACGACACAGGGGAGTTGCAAGGCGAGGTCGCTGAGAATGCGCGAGACATCTTTGAGCGCGTCGGTAAGCGCGAAAGTTTTACCCCGGAGCAGCAACGCGAGCGTGGCCGTGCGGCGATGGCCTACATGTCAAAACTGCTGACACGCGTGGGTTTGACGAGCGTGCACGATGCTTGGGCTGACTCCAATAAAATTCGTACCTATCAGGACACGCGTGCCGCAGGTGAGCTGTTGCACCGAGCATACATCATGCCGTTTGGCACAGGGAGCAACAGCCCATTTCACCAGCTCCGGGCTGCTGGCGTTTATACTGGTCTTGGAGATGATCGGGTCAAGATCGGCCCCGCTAAGTTCGTGGCCGACGGTTCCGCATCCGAGCGCACCATGCGTATGAGCACACCGTATGTGGGTCGACCAAACGACTTTGGCATACTGACTATGGACCAACAGCAAATTCACGACGCGGTAGAAGAGGCGCATCGTAGTGGTTGGCAAGTCGCGATTCATGCTAATGGTGATGTCACGATTGATATGGTGCTCAACGCCTATGAGCGCGTACTAAAATTATGGCCGCATCCCGATCGGCGTCATCGGATTGAGCACTGCTCATTAATAAATCCGTCGCTAGTTGCCCGCATTAAGGCCACCGGTACCATTCCCGCGCCGTTTTGGACTTACGTGTATTACCACGGTGAGAAGTGGCGCGAGTACGGCTCCGACAAAATGAACTCTATGTTTGCGCACCGCTCGTTTCTAGATGCTGGGATTCGCGTCCCAGGGGCGTCTGACTATACGCCTGGACCATTTGACCCTTTAATGGCGCTACAAAGTTTAGTTACACGCACAGATTATGCGGGACGCGAGTGGGGCCCAAAACAGCGGGTAACTATTGAGGAGGCGCTACGCATAGCGACTCTCAATGGCGCCTATGCCTCCTACGAGGAGCACCTCAAAGGCTCGATAAGTGTCAATAAGTATGCTGACTTTGTGTTGCTCGACAAAGACCCACGCATAACGGATCCGATGCGCTTGAAAGATATTAGCGTCCTGCGCACCGTCGTCGGCGGGCAGAGTGTTTACGTGGCAAGCTAAGACACTGTCTGACCTAAAGTACCCATCGGTGATCGATTAGTCTGATGTTTTTCGTTATGCTGACCTCATGCACGCACTGTATGCTCAATTAGGCTTGTCGGGAGATGCCGTTTATCTCGGCAACTCGCTCTCTGACTGTGTCAATGCGCTTGCCATCGCGCTACTGACCTTCGTGGCGCTCATCCTGATACGTCGTCAAGTGCTAGTACGCACTCGGCGATTGCTCGGTATGGACTTGCCACGCAGCATTCGACTCGTGATTGACATCGTGGCCACGACACGACGCTTTGTGCTGTTGGCAGTCTCCTTACTTGTCGGCGCGAAATTTTTGGACCTAGGCCTGCACATCGAGCATCGTGTGGATGCGTTTATTGCGACACTGGTGCTGCTACAAATCGGTATCTGGTTGTCAGCCGTAGTACGGTTTTACCTAGATACACAAGCCCTTGATACGAGCAATCGTAGCGTGCAGTCCGTGGTGACCATCGCACGGTTTCTTGCCAATACAGTCATCTGGTCGCTGGTCTTACTGTTGGCACTTGATAATATGGGGTTTCAAGTCAAGCCCTTGCTTGCAGGACTTGGTATAGGCGGCATTGCGGTCGCTCTCGCCGTACAAAACGTTCTTGGTGACTTGCTGGCATCTGTCGCGATCGCGTTGGATAAGCCCTTCGAGGTTGGTGATGCATTGACCCTTGATGGTGGATATACCGGTACGGTTGAGACGATTGGCATCAAAAGTACCCGCTTAACGAGTAACACCGGCGAGCAGATTGTGATATCGAATGCTGAATTAGTGAAAGCGCGCGTACGTAATTTTGGACGGTTGCAACAGCGTCGAGCCATCATGCGTTTTGGTATCGCTTACAACAACAAAGCTGATGGTCTTGCTGATATACCACGCCTGCTCAGTACGGCGGTTAGTCACCATCAGAATGCGCGATTCGAACGGGCGCACTGTGTGGGCTTTTCAGCCGCCGCCATCGACTTTGAGGCAACCTATGTAGTGATGAGCGCTGATTACACAGTGTTTTTAAATGTGCAGCACGCCATCAACCTGGAGTTTGCACGCAGTCTAGAGGCATGTGGGATCGTGTTTGCGGCGGCACAGCCGCTCGTCGCAGCTAAGATCTGAGGGTTTGTAGTGGTGGGTGCTTTCGCCCCTATTAGTGGTTTTTGTGCGTTTGGCCCTGGGCGAGGCGGGCGAAGGGCACGTCCGCACGCTGCGGCGTTTCGCTTTCTCGCCGCTCGTGCCAAAGGCTCAAAGTCGCTTGTTTGTCGGTGTCGATGAGCCAGACTGGACGTCAAGTGGATGGACGAATCCGCTGGCGTTACAGCGATGCTCACGAGAGCCTTGACGGTGAGCGTGGCTGATCCTGTTATACCGGACAAAGTTGCCGCGATCCGCCAACAGCGATCGATGAGTCACGGGGCGTTACAGAAATACTGGCGAGTTGGGGTCTCTCGCCCCCTTCACCACATCCAGTGTCCGAAAAAAACTGTGAGAAGACTGAATCCAATAATACGTAATACGTTTTTCAGTGTTCCTTAAGTTTCATGGCGCCGGCACGACGATACCGCAACGCTGTTCTTTCTTCGACTTTGCCGCCACTTCACGACAGGCCTGCGTGCGCTGTGTCGAGTGTGCCCACTAAGGCCGCCACGTTTTTAAATTGATGCTCTGCTAGATAGGCTGCGATCCCGGCGTTGATCTTGCGACAGACATGCGGGTCATAGAAGAGAGCGGTTCCCACACCAACCGCACTTGCGCCTGCTATTAAAAACTCCAAGGCGTCGGTGGCGCTGACGATACCACCCTGACCGATGATCGGTACCCCATGGCGGCGTGCAACATCGTAGACCTGATGCACTTTCAGTAGTGCGATCGGCTTAATGGCAGGCCCCGATAGGCCGCCTTGCGTATTACCAATGATTGGCCGGCGCGACTTCGCATCAATCGCCATGCCCATCACGGTATTGATAACCGCAAGCGCATTGCTGCCGGCCTCTATACATAGACGTGCATTTTCGCGAATGTCTGTTTGATTGGGGCTGAGTTTAGTTATCAGTGGTTTTTTGGTCACCGCGCGGCATGCGGCAACGACGCGAGCGCTCATATCTGGATAGTTACCAAACTGCACGCCGCCTTCTTTGACGTTGGGACAAGAGATGTTGATTTCCATCGCATCAATGGCCGAGTCGTCAAACTGGCGTACGACTTCCACATATTCATCGATGGTTGAGCCGGACACGTTGGCGATGAAGCGTGTTTCACTAAAATCCAACGTCGGGAGTATCGTTTGCACTACATGACGGGTGCCCGGATTTTGTAGACCAATCGCGTTTAGCATGCCCATGGACGTTTCATAGACGCGATGCGCTGGATTACCGAGCCGTGGCTCGCCAGTAGTCCCTTTGAGCACCACCGCCCCACAGTCACGGTTGCTAAAACCCTCGACGCGGGTGTACTCCTCGCCAAAGCCCACGCAACCGGAGAGTAAGACGATTGGTGAAGCGAACTTGAGTCCGCAGAACTCAAACTGCAAGGTGGCGGCAGGGGCTTCACGAACGGCTGACATGGGGGGATTATAGCGAACCATTAGGAGGTTCCGGGCATGTTCCACATCATTTTGCTAAACCCTGAGATTCCGCCGAATACCGGCAATGTGATCCGGTTGTGCGCCAATACGGGTTCTCATCTGCATTTGGTGCATCCGCTCGGCTTTAGCATTAATGATGCGCAATTACGCCGCGCAGGTCTTGATTACCACGCCATGACGCGCGTGCGTGAGCATCCGGATCTGCCTAGTTGCTTGACCGCGCTTGCGCAGCGGCGAGTTTTTGCAGTCGAGACGGGCGGAGCCCGTTGCTATGCCGAGGCAACGTTTCAGCCTGAGGACGTGTTCTTGTTTGGTTGTGAGACGGCGGGGCTATCAGCCAATGTCCTTGCCGGCTTCACGCCTGACAACGTATTAAGCATCCCCATGCAACCGGGGAATCGCAGCGTGAACCTGTCGAACTCTGTGGCATTGGTTGTTTACGAAGCCTGGCGTCAGAATGGCTTTCGCTTAAGCACTGCTACAGTTCCGGTTTGAGTTGTCGCTCAAGCAGCGCTTTGACGGCGCTGGCGACATCCATATTCTCGTACAGCACCCGATAGATCTGTAGAACAATTGGCATATCGACTTGTGCTCGAGTCGCTACATCGCGCGCGGCGCGGGCGGCAGGAATGCCTTCGACGACAGAGCCTATCGCTTTTGCCGCTGCTTGCGAGTCACTGCCTTTGGCAATTAATAGACCAAGCCGCCGATTACGTGACTGATTATCGGTGCAGGTCAGTACTAAATCACCAAGGCCTGATAGACCCATGAATGTGTCTGGTTTTGCGCCGAGCGCAACGCCGAGGCGCGTGATTTCAGCAAGCCCGCGGGTGATCAGCGCAAGACGCGCATTGGCCCCGAGCTCGAGCCCATCGGCAATACCGGCACCGATGGCGATGACATTTTTAAGCGCCCCTCCCACCTCGACACCAATGACATCAGTGGAGGTATAGGCACGAAAGTGATCGCCCGACAGTGCCACGGCAAGTGCAGTAGCAAACTGAAGCTCCGTGGAGGCCACAGTGATGGCGCAAGGCAATCCTTTGGCGACTTCGAGCGCGAACGTGGGCCCGGACAACACGGCGAGTGGGATCACATCACCGAGTATGGCGCCCGCAATTTCGTGAGGTAGGCGGCCGCTGGCGAGCTCAAAGCCTTTGGTAGCCCAAGCCACTTTGTGTTTTGGGGTCAGTAGCGGCTTGATGGCCTGCAGCATCTCCGGAAACGCATGGCTCGGCACCGCGATGAGTAGCGTATCTGCTAGCGCAACGGTTTCGGTCAGCGATTGGCGTGGTGTGAGCTGCGCAGGGAAAACAATGCCTGGTAGAAACCGGTCATTGCGACGTTCAGCCTGCAGGCGCTGCATGGCTTGCGCATCGCGGCCCCACAGATCACACGGTGTGCCTGCGCGTGCGAGTTGTATAGCGAGCGCCGTACCCCAAGCCCCTGCTCCGAGTACGGCGACACGTCCCGCGCTCATCACATTCGAGTTGCCGGACATGAATTGCCCGGGAGCAGTTAGTTAACCGAGTCGGTGGGTGCTTGCGCCGCGGCTTGCTGTAGCGACTGCTGGTATAGACCGTCAAAATTTACCGGTGGCAACAAGAACGGTGGGAAACCGCCACGGGTGATCAGGTCTGATATCACTTGACGCGCATAGGGAAATAGCACGTTCGGGCAGTAGCTACCAATAATGCGGCGACTTTCTTCGACCGGGTAGCCGCGCATCATAAATAGACCGGCCTGCTTCACTTCGACCAAAAAAGCGGTCTTGTCGGCGAGCTTGGCGTCGACCGTAATGGTGAGCACTACTTCGTGCATGTTCTCAGCAACCGTTTCGCCAGCGGTGGTCATGTTCAAGCCGATCTGTGGGTTCCATTCAGTGACCTGCAGATTTGGGCCCAAAGGAGCCTCAAATGAAACATCTTTGACGTACACGCTTTGGAGGGTGAACTCCTGCGCGGGCGCATCGCTGTTTTGAACCGGTACGTCGGTGGTTGGTGTGTCTGCCATGGGAACGTCCTACAAGTGACTTAAAGTCGAATAGTGCAAGTTTAAGCGGTATTGAGGCTAATTACTCGCACGTTCTGGGGTATTTAGACCCAAAAGTGCGTTGAGCGTGCCTGCCTGCTCTAAAGCGTACAAATCATCGCAGCCGCCGATGTGGCGCTCGCCAATGAAGATTTGGGGTACGGAGCTGCGACCGGCTCGTTGGATCATTTCCGCGCGACGCTGCGGCTCTGTGTCGATATCGATCTCGGTCCAGCGAGCGCCTTTTTGGGCTAGAAGCTGTTTGGCGCGGGTGCAATAGGGGCACCAACTGGTGAGATAAATGACCGTCTCGATTGCCACGGGGGGCTACTCTTTGATGAGTGGCAGGTTATCTCCCCGCCACGCGACGAGTCCGCCACGCAGGTTATAGGCCTGCTTAAAACCTAAGCGACCCAAGTGACGGGCTGCAGCACCTGCCGTCATGCCATCGTTGCAGTAGGCAATGATGGCTTTTTCTTTGAATCGTTCCAGCGCCGAGGCCCCATCAGCAATCGTGGCACCCGGCAGATGTCGGGCCCCACCGATATGGCCTGCTTTAAAGTCCTCGCTGCCACGCACATCGATCAGGATGGCGCCGCTATTCATGAGCCGCACCGCATCCGCAGGGGCAATGGACCCAAATGAAGCGGTGCGCAGACGCTGTTCATTGATGGCGACCAGTAGCAGCACCAATACGGCGCCGCCAACCAGGGCGTAGTGGTGGGTCGCAAATTGTAAAAATTGTTCCATTGTTGTGGGGCGGCCAGGTAGTTAAGGGGTAGGGTTGTGAGTATACCAGTCGGCGGCCACCCCTTAAGCTCCGTTACAGTAGGCAGATGCAATTGATGGTCCTTCCATGACGGCCCGGGCTTGGTGCGTGATCGGCGCAGGCTGCTGCCTGCTGCTTGGGCTGATGCACCCAGCGCCGGTTTCGGCCGCGGAGGCCAACAGCCAGGATGCGGCTGCACAACTGCGACGTGTGGAGGCGCGGATTCGGGCGGTTACTGACGCTGTGAAGTCTGACGTGGCACAGCGTGACACGGTGGCGGCAGCGTTGCAGTCAGCGGATCAGGCCCTTGGCTATGCGCTGACCCGGGGACGTACTTTGCATACGCGCCGTGTTGAGATCGAGTCGCAACGCGGCCATCTGCAAGCACAGCGGGCACAGCTGCGCGCTCGGCAGGACACCGAGCGTGCGGGCCTTGCGGCTGACGTGCGTAGCGCCTACGCGACTGGGCCACAGGAAGAACTGCAGGTGTTGCTCAATGCAGAGGATCCGGCGACTTTAGGCCGCATGCTGAGTTACTACGGCTATTTAGGCCGCGCCCGAGCAAAGCGCATTGGTGCGATCAGTGTGCGAGCCACACAACTGAAAGCCATGGAAAGTACGCTCAAAGAGCAAGAAAGCGCATTGCGCACTCTCGAATTAGATGAGCATCAACTTGCCCTTGCCGCTGACTCCGCAAGGGCAGCAAGGCTGCGTGCGCTGACCCAGCTTAAAGAGCGCATTCAGACCGGCAGCGATGAGCTCAAAACCTTGAAGTCCAATGCCGCGGTGCTTGAAAATTTACTGAGCAAACTACGCACCGCACTCGTTGAGCCTGCTGTACTTAAGCCGACGCTACCGCCGAATCGGCGCCCCTTTGAAGTAGTACGCGGTCAGCTGCCGTGGCCAGCACAGGGTAGTGTGCGAGCCGCCTTTGGCGCGCCGCGTGCAGGCGGCCTTAATTGGAACGGTTTGCTTATGAATACCCATAGTCGGGGCGAGGTCCACGCCTTGTATTTTGGCCGTGTCATTTACGCCGATTGGTTACCTGGGCTCGGATTATTGCTCATCATTGACCACGGTGACGGGTACTTAAGCTTGTATGGTTACAACGATCGGCTGCAAAAAAACTTAGGTGATAGCGTCATTCCCGGCGAAGTGATCGCTACGAGTCCCGCGAATGAGGCCGCACGTTCCGAACTGTATTTCGAGATACGGCAAGGCGCTCATCCGCTAGATCCGAAGCTCTGGCTCGCGGGTCTACCGAAGCCCTAAGCGAGATAAGCGTGTATTGCGCCGATAGTGCCACCAATGACCAGCACGATGAGTGGCAAAAACGACAGTACAAAACCCAGCGCGCGTTTTTCTGGCGCTTTAATGTACGCCAGTGCAAACAAAACGCGACCAACGAGATACACAGCTCCCAAAACGGCGGCCCACAGAGCGCTGACATAGTGACCGAACAGTGGCAGGGCTGGTATGAACACTACTAATAGCTCGAGCGTATTTTGCTGCACCCGAAAATAACGCTCAAACATCTCATGCCCAGACACCGCCGGTGCTTTGACGCCGTACAAGCCGCGTGCGCGGCCAACTAAAAACCCGAATACTTGGAACTGAATCAGTGCAAGTCCGATAATGACGTAGATTAGAGTCATGGCTGCTCCGTGCATGTGATCGAGTGTGGCGATGCTTCATTAAAAAGGACCTACGCAGGCGTGTCCTTTATAGGCAGAATACACCGCCCACGCTGGCCGCGTCAGCTGGATGTACGTACCGTTAGGGAGCCGTGGCTTGACTGACCGCCTGCGATTGTCACGATGCTTTGCCGGCAGGTTGCGACTAATGCTGTCGTTGCCGGCAGTCCTCATCGTAGTGTTTGGTGTGCTGTGGATAGTGACGCCGTTGCAGGCGCACGCCGGCACACTCAAAGCGCTAGTGGGCGGCGTGCTGATTGACGGCACGGGTGCCGCGCCACTGAGCAATAGCGTCATTTTGATCGATGGCGAGCGCATTGTGGCGGTCGGTAAGCAGGGTACAGTCGTTATTCCTGATACAGCGCAGATCATTTCGACCGCAGGGCTGACTGTATTGCCTGGGCTTTGGGATCTGTCGGTGCACTTAAGTCGACTTGGGCATCTTGATACTCGGCATTGGGATGAGTTGTATCTGGCATTGGCGGATCGGGTCGTGATGCCGCTCGCCGCCAAACAGCTACTGCAAAGCGGCGTGACAAGCGCACGGGATGTAGCCTCACCCCTAGGCGCGGCACTGTCTGTGCGCGATCGCATCAATACCCAACGTATCCCGGGACCTACCTTGTACATCGGCGGTCCCGCGCTTGATAAAAAGGCCGCCCCCTCGATGCATGCCTATCGCTGGCAGATACAAGGTGCGATGGACGCACAACAAAAAGCTCAGCGATTGGCGAACGCGGGCGTTGATTATTTACTCGTCACGAACCCCGCCGCTCTTGCGCCTGCTGAGCTCGAGGCAATCGCGCGCGTAGCCTATGACAGCGGTATTCCATGGAACGCCGAGATTTCTGGTGATGAAGATATCGCCGTCGCGCTCGCTCACAATGCCTCAGGCTTACTCGGCGTGGGGTTAGATCTGCATCCGAGCTTGCCGGCCACTGCGGCAACTGTTTTAGGTGCACGTGCCGCGAGTAATGAAGCGGTCCCGTGGGTGGCTGGCGCCTCACTACTAACGAACTACTCTTGGCTGCGCCACAATTTAAATGCGCTCGACGCCCTTCCTTGGAATGACGGGTTACCAGCCATTGTAACGGATGACATCCGTACATCTTTGAATGCGATTAGTAATACGGATGCTGTGGCCTTACCGGCCGAGCGCCGTGCCGTCGTGGGCTCACGCCTTGCCAGTGCGCGCGCGATGGGCGCGCGTCTTTTAGTCGGCTCAGACAGTGGCATGCCTGGACACTTTCATACGCGCGCCGTTGTGCAAGAAATCGATGCGCTAGTGACCGACGCGGGTCTGTCGCCGCTGGAAGCAATTCGTGCGGCCACTCTTGATGCTGCGCGCCTCATGAAAGCCGCGAATGACAATGGCAGTATAGAGACTGGCAAATATGCCGATATCATTGCGGTTAAGGGTGATGTGCTACAAAGAATTAGCGCATTGCACGACATTGAATTGGTAATGCGCCATGGACTGCGCCAACGATGACGCGACGAGCAGGAGTGGATAGATGAATAAGCTGATATTGCGTGGCAGTTTTGCAGCCATTGGTCTTTGGGCCGCGACCTTTATGATCACTGGCTTGCAATTTGACAGCGGTAGCACGTTGCTGATTGCCGGCTTATTGCTAGGCTGTGCAAATGCGTTTTTAAGGCCCTTGTTGGTGCTACTGACTTTGCCGCTAGCGATTTTAAGCTTGGGCCTGTTCGTGCTCGTGATCAATGCCGCGTTAGTTGGATTCGTTGCGTGGCTACTCCCCGGGATGCATGTCACTGGATTTTGGGCAGCACTGGGCAGCGCGATGATTGTGAGTCTCGTCAGTTGGATCGGCGGCAGGTTTGCCCCGCGCACGAGTTGATTATGGCGGCGCTTCGGATGGTGGTGCGTCAAGCTGCGTGAGGGTGCTGCGGCTGTCGGGTATGGACACCAAGACCACGCCAGTCAGAATGATCGCCATACCTACGATTTGTACGCGAGATAAGTGCTCGCCAAGTACCGCCCAGCCGATGAGTGCCGCTACAGCAGGATTCACGTAGGCATAAGTCGACAGGCGTATCGGCGTGGTGTTGCGCATCAAATAGGCGAAAGCGCTATACGCGATACCTGAACTGAAGACCGTTAGGAAAAAAAGACCGCCAAGACTCGGCGCGGTTAAACGCCAGTGCTGCGTGTCACCGAAGCACAGCCCCAAAATGCCGAGTCCGATACCACCACAGACCATTTCCAGAGCCGTAAACATGAGCGCCGGCGTCATCGAACGAATGCGTCGATAGTACAAAGTACCGCAGGCCCAACCAAAGCAGGCGAGCAAAATGACCAACTGCCAGCCCAAGTTGGTCAGAGAAAATCCTCCCTTGGGCCACATCAGAAAAATGACACCCGATAGACCCAAAATGAGTCCCACAGTGCTGCGCGCGCTGAGCGGATGCCCGCGTTTGCCGAGCGTACCAAGCAGCGGAATCCAAAACGCCGCGCTGACATTTAATAAAGCGGACTCACTCGAACTGACGTAGCGGATAGCCAGTGCATTTAAGCCACTCGCTGCCATCACCAAGAAAAAACCCATGACAGCAAAGTGCTGCCACTCTTTTAGAATGAACGGAATACGACTACCACGCCACCGCGCCACGGCCATCAGTCCAATTCCGGCGATTAAGAAGCGGACGCTCTGCGCGAGCAGCGGCGGCAGATCGTGCATGACGAGCTTTGAGGCGGCAAAGGAGGTGCCCCAAATGAGATAGATCGCTGCAAATGACAGATACAGCAGCGTGGAGTTCGGTTTTGTACCACTCATATCAACAGCGCGCTCAGTCGACAATGACGCTATGGCGCATGCGTTTTCGCTGAAGCGGTGTTCTTTGCACAGGCGGCGCGATACAGCTGCCAAGTGATAAGACCCAAGCCCACAAGGCCCAGCCATTGATTAAAGTGCAGGCTTGCGGGAAGCGCGAGTACATTCACATTGCCAGTCAGTACGATCGGTATTGCAATGAGCACACCGACAATGGCCTCACCCGCGATGAGTCCCGAGGCAAATAGTAAGCCTGAGCGACGCTGCGTCTCAGGATCACCATGGCGTTCCCGCTTGGCATGCCAGCGATCCGCCAGTTCTGCGATCAAGCCACCTAAAAAAATCGGACTGGTGTATTCGAGCGGCAAGTAGATGCCTACAGCGACCGCAAGGACTGGGGCACGCCAGCGCCCGCCCGTGCGGGCAAGCAATCGATCCAAAATAATCACGGTGGCGCCGACGAGCGCACCAAGCGTAATCATGTCCCATGGCAGACCACCACCGAATATGCCTTTTGCGACTGCTGCCATCAAGGTCGCTTGTGGTGCATTCAGTGCATGCACGCCCGCGTGGGCGGGCGTACCAATGCCATAGGCTTTTAACAGCAAATTAAGTACAGGAGCCATGATGGCAGCCCCTGAAACCGCGCCGATCGCCAGCATCACTTGTTGCTGCCAGGGTGTGGCCCCTAGCAACCGACCGGCCTTGAGGTCTTGCAGATTGTCCCCCGCAACGGCTGCGGCACTGCAGGTGACTGCTCCAATGAGTATGGCAGCGACTGGGCCCACAGGATTCCCCGCGCCCATAAAGCCGAGCAAAACGAGAGAGGCAAATAGTATCGTGGAGATGGTAATGCCTGAGACGGGGTTATTGGAACTGCCCACGAGCCCAGCCATGTAGCCACTGACAGATGAGAACACAAAGCCTGCCACAACCATGATCACGGCCATGGTCGCGGCGATCCCGATACTGCCAACCACCGCGTAATACAACACAAACAGTGGAATGACGAACAGCACGATGCCGATCAGGATGGCACTCATCGGTAAGTCGCGTTCCGTGCTAACCACGCTCGTGGTGTTGCTGCCCACCTTCAGCCCACTTTTGATACCCGACAGCAGTGAGCCGCGCAAAGTCCATAGCGCCCACAGACCGCCAATGAGCATCGCGCCGACACCGATGTAGCGGACCTTCTTAGTCCAGATGAGTCCCGCAGCCGTTTCGGCATCAACATTTATGAGTTGCGATGCCAGCACTGGGTCGTGACCAAAGAAAAACGTGTTGTAAAGCGGGATGAAGACCCACCAGGCAAGGAGCCCTCCCGCAACCATCACAAGGCCGATATTCAGGCCGACGATATAGCCGACACCGATCAGTGCAGGCGAGAGGTTAACGCCGATATACGCAATAGCGCGTTTGCCCAGATAGCTCGCCAGCGTGAAGGATTCCGGGACGAATCGCAGGGCGGACATGAGGAGCTTAAATCCGGCGCCTATACATGCCGCTAAACCCAAGACCTTAGCGCCGCCCGATGAGTCGCTCCCCGCTCGTAAAAGTTCTGCAGTTGCTACGCCCTCAGGGAACTGTAAATTTTGATCAATAATCAGAGTGCGACGTAGTGGCACTGAAAAAAGCACACCCAACAGACCACCAAGACCAATGATCGCGAGTACCCACCAGTAGTCGAATGTCGTCCAGTGCCCAAGGATAATCAGCGCCGGCATGGTAAACACAGTGCCTGCAGCGATCGACGATCCGGCTGATGCGCCGGTCGCTACGATATTGTTCTCAAGTACGCTCGTGCGCCCAAGTAAGCGCAATACGCCCATCGACACTACCGCTGCGGGTATGGCCGTGGCAACAGTCAGTCCTGCGAACAGGCCCAAATACGCATTCGCTGCCGACAGCACAACTGTCAGTGCAATCGACAACAAAATGGCACGCAGCGTCAGCTGGGGAGGTTGATCCATAGAACCGCCTTTAGTCATCAGTGAATGCCGCCCATCCAACGTTTGAATATGGGCGACAGTAACAGCACGATACCGCCTGAAATGACGCCGATGAGCGTCATGTGTAAGAACTCAGCAGGCATCGTGGTCACATCACTGCCGATACGACCGCCGATTTGCCCGGCTGCCAGATTACCGAGCGCGGTGCCTAAAAACCACAGCCCCATCATTTGGCTTTTGAAACGTGGTGGCGCGAGCTTGGTCACATTCGAAAGGCCAATAGGACTCAAGCACAGCTCACCTGTGGTGTGTAGCAGGTACGTGAGCAACAGCCACTGCGGCCCTACTTTGCCGCCATGCGCGATGATTAAGTTGGCGGCAAAGATCAGCACCATAAACCCAAGGCCGAGCGAGGCAAGCCCTAAGCCAAACTTTAGCGGTGCCGATGGGTCGAGGTTGCGCCTTCCTAAGGTGACCCACAGCCAGGCAAAAAATGGTGAGAGCAAGATGATGAACACCGAGTTAATCGATTGATACCAAGTTGCTGGGTGCTCGTGGGCTTCAAAGTAACTGCCGAGCAGTGAGCGATCCGTCAAATCGCGCGCAAATAGATTGAGCGTACTTCCCGCCTGCTCAAAGCCCGCCCAGAAAAGAGCTGCGCATAGAAAAAAGACAATGATGACAACAACACGCTTTTTTTCAACGGTGCTTAAGCCACCAAACAGCAGCACACTGCCGAAGAACAGCACGGCAAGACCAACCATAAATCGATTGAACCACTCTGCGAGCTGCTGCACTGAGACATGGATGATGCCTGCTGCGAACAACGCGGAAAGTACAGCAAGCGTCAAGGCACCTAAAATCAGCCAGCGCACGTTGGCTGCTCGAGCTGTGACAGTTTGATCTTTAGGAGCATTCCCCGCAGCGCCAAGATAGTGCTCAGTTAAGCGGTACTGGACCAAACCAATCATCATCGCGATGCCCGCGGATAAAAACCCCCAGCGATAGCCGATGGTCTCGCCAACCGTGCCTGACACTAAAGGCGCAATCATTGCGCCGAGGTTGATGCCGACATAAAAAATGGAAAAGCCCGCATCTCGCCGCTCGCCAGGCGCATTTGCATACAACTCGCCGACGACCGCACTCACATTGGGTTTCAGTAGTCCCGTACCGAGCGCTGTGACTAACAAGCCAGCGTAAAAGATGCTCATGGGACCTAATGCCAGCAATACGTTGCCGATGGCAATGAGAATGCCACCATACCAGACGCATTGCCTTTGGCCGATGAGTCGATCCGCGATCCAACCACCCGGAACACAGAACAGGTATGCGCCTGCTGCATAGAGTCCATAGATGGCACCGGCCGTTGCGTTATCAACACCAAGTCCACCCTTGGCGACTTCCGCGGTGAGGAACAACACTAAGAGCGCCCGCATCCCGTAGTAACTGAAGCGTTCAAAAAATTCAGTGAAGAACAGCGTAGCGAGCCCGCGAGGATGGCCAAGAAAGGTCGCAGTCGATGCTGTTGCGTCCGTCATTGAGAGCATGCCTTTAGCCGTTACAGGCTAGTCACAGTGGTGAATTCAATCGATTGGCTTACCTACCAATCGCATTGGCTAGCCGCTATTGTCTGCCTCGCGCTGCGCCTTCGCTCGAGCCTCTAATTTGCCACGCGTTAAAATACGCGCCATCAAAATACCGATCTCATACAGCGCATAAATAGGCAGCGCTGTAATGCATAGAGAAATCACATCTGGAGGACTAATCACCAGAGCTTGTATAAACACCGCAATGAGTACGTAGCCTCGATTCGTCGTCAAAGTGTGGAGTTTAACAACGCCCGTATAGACCAGCAGTACGATAGCAACCGGAATCTCAAAGGCCACGCCGAAAGCCAAAAACAGGACGAGTACCAGATCAAGGTACTGAGTCATATCCGTCATCATCTGCACGCCTTCGGGGGCGGTGGCAGTAAAAAACTTGAACATGAGTGGGAAGACCACAAAATAGGCGACGGCAACGCCCATATAAAAGAGCATGACGCTAGACACTAATAAGGGCACCGCGAAACGTTTTTCGTGTTTGTAGAGCCCTGGAGCGATAAAGCCCCATATTTGGTACAGCACGTAGGGCATGGCAATCGCGATGCCGCAATACATGGCCAGCTTAAATGGCGTGGTCAGTGGTGCTACTAGACTAATAGAGATCAGGGTCGCCCCTTTGGGTAGGGCTTTGATCAAAGGGCGTGCCACAAAGGCAAACAGTTGGTTTGCGTAGAACATACATGGAATACAGCCGATCCCAATGGCGACGATAGACCGCAATAAACGGGATCGCAGTTCCAACAAGTGGGACATCAGCGAGCTTTCTGACAGTGTTTCGGTACCAGGCTCAGTGGTCACGAGATGCCTCGCCCGTCACCGTGGGTGCCGCAGCCGGAATGCTCGTAGGCTGAACGGTGGCGCCACTGTCTGCTTGAGGCGTGTGTGGGTGCTCGGTTGTTAGGTGAATCGTTGGCGTGGTGGTCGGAGTGACGGTCGGCGGCGCTTGGGCCGCGTCCGTGTGTGTAGCAGGGGGGGCTGGCGTCGCGCTAGGTGCGCTTTGGGTGCGCAGAAATTCTTCGGCTTGAATTTCTTGATCCAGTTGGCTCCTTAACTGACGGGCCATTGCTCTGGCCCGTCCGGTCCAGCGGCCAATGTCGGCAGCGAGCTTTGGAAGTTTGGCAGGGCCGAGCACCACCAAGGCGATGACCATGATCAGCAGAAGTTCAAAGCCCACGGCGCTGGTGTTTGACTAAAGAATACGAAGTCTGAGGTCAGACGCCGGTCTTTTGTTCGGGCTTCGTGCCTGTTTTATCAGCGGCGCTGAACTCAGCGTCTTGATCTGTAATCTGTTTTGGAGGGGCTGACTGCGCTTTGTCGCCCGCATCCATGGATTTTTTGAATTCATGAATTGCGCCTCCGAGATCGGAGCCGATGGAGCGCAGTTTCTTGGTGCCAAAGACCACCAATGCGATCACCAAAATGATAAACAGTTCTTTGATGCCGACGCCACCCATGATCTTCTCCTACAACCAGCAATACCGCGGACCCTGATCATACCCCAAAGGGCGTCTGGCTAAACCTCGATAAGTTCATGTTTTTTGGTCTGAAGATGGGGGTTTTACCGGTGGGACTTGCAGCCAAAACGTGACCGGCCCGTCATTCGTCAGCTGGACCTGCATGTGCGCACCAAATTCCCCGGTCGCAAGCGTGCCAATCTTGGCGCGCGCGAGATTCACCATGTAATCGTATAGGCGACGGCCTTCCGCTGGTGGCGCGGCCGGCCCAAAGCCCGGTCGCGTCCCGTTAGCTGTGTCAGCGGCGAGCGTAAATTGCGATACCAGCAGCAGGCCCGCGCCCGTGTCGGTCAGACTACGGTTCATGCGACCCTCGCCGTCATCAAATATCCGATAACTCAGTACGCGTTCGAGGAGCCGATTCGCCTGTGTTTCGGTGTCAAAGCGTTCCACACCTAGGAACACCAGCAGGCCCGGGCCGATTTCGCCAATCACGTTGCCGGCCACACGAACGGATGCCTGAGTGACGCGTTGCAAGAGTGCAATCATGGTAAGGATGCTCGCAATGAGTACGTATCATCGCAGGAAAATCGCTTGGCATCAAAAGCGCACTTAATGATTCATTTTCAGAGATTAAAAAGCCGTTCTTTAAATCTATAAACCCACAATTATAGATTTAATAGCTACAAATTGGATTTTATATCCCACATATATGATAATTTAGAAAAAGAATAAATAAAATGAACAATAAACCGACTATTTATCAAATAGTGGTATTTATTTAATTAAAATAGCAAAAATAAACGTGTAAGTGGGATATTAACATCTATTAATAGTGATTTTATCAATTAAAAATAGAAAAAAGTTATTTAACATATTCCAATATACAAATCCCCTCGCTCCACGACCGGCAGACTTGCTGATATCCGCATGGGCCGCTTTCTAGGCTTCGCAGTCGGCCTGCTACAGTAGGCTCCAATTTGTTAACCGTGCTGGATCATTTATGGCCCTCATACGTGAAGCCGACCTTGTACAAAGCGTTGCTGACGCACTGCAATACATTTCGTATTACCACTCTCCAGATTTCATCCAAGCGATGGGTGTCGCCTATGAGCTCGAACAAAGCCCCGCTGCACGGGATGCCATCGCACAAATCCTGACGAACTCCCGCATGTGTGCCGAGGGGCACCGACCACTGTGTCAGGACACAGGGATCGTCGTGGTCTTTGTTAAAGTTGGCATGCAGGTGCAATGGGATAGCGCGCGTCCATTGGCTGACATGATCAATGAGGGCGTGCGTCGCGCGTATCTTGACAAGGACAATCGCTTACGCGCCTCAATCGTTGCGGACCCTGCGGGCACGCGCACCAATACGCGCGATAACACACCTGCGGTAGTGCACGTGGAGCTTGTGGCAGGCGATGGTGTTGATGTGACCGTCACCGCCAAAGGCGGCGGTAGCGAAAACAAAGCCATGTTCGCCATGTTAAACCCATCGGATTCAGTCGCTGACTGGGTGGTGGAGATGGTGCCTAAGATGGGGGCTGGTTGGTGCCCACCAGGTATGCTCGGCATCGGCATCGGTGGGAGCGCCGAAAAGGCGCTGCTACTCGCAAAAGAATCTTTAATGGCGCCTATCGACATGCCGGCACTCAAAGCACGCGGCGCGCGTACACGCTTAGAGGAACTGCGCATCGAGATCTTCGATCGCGTCAACGCGCTCGGCATAGGCGCTCAAGGCCTAGGTGGATTGACCACGCTACTCGATGTGCAAATTCTGGATTATCCAACGCACGCAGTGTCACTACCGGTAGCCGTTATTCCTAACTGCGCTGCGACGCGCCATGCGCATTTTCATCTCGATGGCACGGGACCTGCGCAGCTTGCGCCGCCGGACTTAAAGACGTGGCCGAAGGTTGCGTGGACTCCAGATGCTAGCGTGCGACATGTCGCTCTTGACGGGCTCACGAAAGCGGATATCGCGACATGGAAGCCTGGTGAGCGGCTGTTGCTGTCGGGTAAATTTCTGACCGGACGCGATGCGGCGCATAAACGCATTTGCAGCCTCTTAGATGCGGGGCAGCCATTACCAGATGGCCTGTCATTCAAGGATCGATTGATTTATTACGTGGGACCGGTTGATCCGGTTGCCGGTGAGGTCGTGGGTCCTGCGGGCCCTACCACAGCAAATCGCATGGATCGCTATACCGAGACGATGCTAGAAAAGGCGGGCCTACTTGCCATGGTGGGCAAAGCAGAGCGTGGCCCACAAGGCATTGCGGCGATTAAAAAGCACAGAAGCGCCTATCTGATCGCGGTCGGTGGAGCTGCTTATCTTGTGTCCAAAGCGATTCGTTCGAGTCGCGTCGTCGCATTCCCGGAGCTCGGCATGGAGGCGGTGTATGAATTTGAAGTGAAAGATATGCCCGTCACTGTTGCTGTTGATGCAGCGGGCGAATCCGTGCACGACTCGGGTCCACGACTGTGGAAGGCAAAACTTGCCGGGATACCGATACTGACGGAGTAACGGCGTCAGTGTCGCCAGAAGGCGGGCATGAATAGTACTACGAGCGTAAAAACTTCGAGTCGACCCACCAGCATCGCCGTGATACAGACCCACTTCGCTGCATCCGGAACATGCTGAAATGTAGAGGCAACCGACCCGAGCCCTTGGCCCGCGTTGTTGATGCAAGCTGCGATGGCAGACCAAGCGCTGATCTGATCAAGGCCCGCAGCCATCACTAGCAGCATCATTAGACCAAAGAGCACAAGATAGATAGCAAAAAACCCTGTTACGGCTGCGAGTACCCGGCCGGGCACAGGTTTGTCGGCTACTTTGACATGCAGCTCGGCGCTTGGATGCACCAGTCGCGTCAGCTCGCGTTGTGCCTGCTTCAGTACGAGCTGCCAGCGAATAATTTTCATTCCGCCCGCGGTTGAGCCTGAGCAGCCCCCCACAAACGTGATCAGCATTAAAAGCACTGGCAACATTCCTGGCCAGGACGCAAAGCCAGTTCCAGCAAAGCCTGTGGTCGTGAGCATGGAGGCGACTGCTAGTGACCCGTATCTAAATGCCTCCCCTGAGGTTACATACACACCAGTCGCCAGCAGATAGCAGCCGACCAGCGCGATCAGCAAGACAAGCAATGCCAGATAACCCTTAAATTGTGGATCACTTAAATAGGCACCAACATCTTTATTGCGCCAAGCAATAAAGTGCAGCGCAAAATTTGTGGCGCCCAAAAACATGAACACGGTTGCAACCAGTTCGATAGCTGCCGAGTGGAAATGTCCAAGTCCAGCGTCGTATGGCGAAAACCCGCCAGTCGACACGGTGGCAAACGCATGCGTGATGGCGTCAAAAGTATCCATGCCAGCAAATGCAAAACAAAATATGCATGCAACAGTGAGTAACAGATAAATACCGGATAGCGAGCGCGCCGTTTGCATTAAGCGTGGCGTGAGCTTGTCATCCTTAACAGGACCAGGCGTTTCGGCTTTGTATAGCTGCATACCGCCGATCCCAAGCACCGGCAGTAACGCCACAGCGAGAATGATGACGCCAGCACCTCCCAGCCATTGTAGTTGCTGGCGATACCAGAGGAGTGATTTTGGTAGCGCATCAAGTCCGGTGAGTACCGTTGCACTCGTGGTCGTGATGCCAGCGACTGACTCAAAAACTGCATCGGTAAATCCGAGTCGCGGAGTCATACCGAGCAGTAGCGGCAACGCGCCGGCAACGCTTAACAGAATCCAGAACAGTGCGACGACCAAGAACCCGTCTCGCAGACGCAAGTCACGCTGGACGTTTCGTACCGGGAGCCACAATAGCAAGCCACTGAGGAGCAGGGCAGCAAAAGACAGCGCAAAAGACGCTAATTCTTGGTCGCCATAAATGAGGCCAACGATGACGGGGGGCACCATCGTGAGGCTGAATAGCGTGACAATAATACCGAGGATGCGTTGTACGCTCGACGGGTACATGGTTATGAGTCGTGCTTTGGCTAGATGAAGGCGACGCCAGTCTGAAACAGTTTTTCTACTGCCTCAACATGGCGTCGGTCGGTAAGAAACAAAATGACATGATCCCCTTCGCTGATCACGATGTCATGGTGTCCCATCAGAACATTATCACCACGCACAATGGCGCCAATGGTAGTGCCCTCAGGCAGTTTGATGTCCTCGATTTTGCGTCCAACCACCTTCGAGTTATCGGCATCGCCATGGGCAATGGCCTCGATCGCTTCCGCCGCACCACGACGCAGCGAATGCACATTGACCACATCACCGCGGCGGACGTGAGCAAGCAGTGAGCCGATGGTGATCGTCTGCGGCACGATGGCGATGTCGATCCGATCGTTTTCTACAAGCTCAGCATAGGAGGGCTTATTGATCAGCGCCATCACTTTGCGACAGCCCAACCTTTTAGCCAACATCGCCGAGAGCATATTGGCTTCTTCGGCGTTGGTGACTGCAACAAAGGCATCGGCTGTGTCAATGTTTTCCTCAAGCAATAGCCCTTCGTCGGCTGCATCACCATGTAGCACAATCGTGCTTCGCAGGAGTTCTGATGCGCGGCGTGCTCGGCGCTGATCACGTTCAATCAGTTTGACTTGATGTGCTGACTCGAGGGCCTGCGCGAGTCGAATGCCGATATTCCCAGCCCCCGCGATGACCACGTGCCGCATCGGGGCTTCAAGCTTGCGCAGTTCGCTCATGACTGTGCGGATGTCTTCCCGAGCCGCAAGGAAAAACACTTCATCATCGGGTTCGATGATGGTATCTCCCTCGGGTTTTACGCTGCGGCCTTTTCGATAAATGGCCGCGACGCGCGAGTCCATATTGGGCGTGTGCTGCTTGAGTTTATTGAGCGGCTGCCCGACCAGTAAGCCGCCCTCAACCGCCCGCACACTGACCAAGCGCACACGACCATCAGCAAAATCAAGCACTTGCAGAGCGCCTGGGTGCCGGAACAGCTGTTCCACGTATTCGGTGACGAGCTGTTCTGGGCTGATCCACACATCCACGGCAAAGCCGGCGGTGTCCGAAAACAGGTCCGGCCGCGCGGTGTAGGAGGCGCTACGGATGCGCGCGATTTTGGTGGGCGTCTTAAATAACGACCACGCGACGTGGCAGGCAACCATGTTGACTTCATCGCTATTGGTGAGCGCGACGAGTAGCTGCGCATCTGCACAGCCAGCCGCTTCGAGTACTGCAGGATTTGCGCCATTACCGCTGACCGTGCGTACGTCCATACGGTCCTGCAATTCGCGCAAGACCGTATCGTCTGAGTCAACGACAGTGACTTCGTTGGCCTCTTCCCTAGACAGATGATAGGCAGCCGTTCGGCCAACCTGTCCGGCACCGACAATGATGATTTTCAAAGAGTCACGCAATGCACCATGGTGCCCCTAGTCTAACAGGGCGCGACGCGTTTACAGCTGGCCGCCTGATCTAGTCTGTAGAAGCTTTACAAGTCTTTGCTTTTAAAGGACGTGTTCAATCTACCATAGTGTGGGACAATGGTACGCTGGACAACGCCACGGTGACGGTGTCGACAGGAGTGATCCCAGTGACCAGACGACAAAAGCAGATGATCCCGTTGGTTTTGATCGTCATCGCGATCGCCACAGCCGTTTATGTCACACGGTGGCGTGATGTGGGTGGCCCAGCGGGGCCTGGCTTTGGTCGAGGCGCTCATGGCGGCGGCCCCCCCGTGCCGGTGCGCGTTGTGGTGGCGGGTCGTGGTTCTATCGATATGACCCTCGATGCTCTTGGGACTGTGACCGCGCGCAACACAGCGGTTGTGCGAACGCGTGTTGATGGCTTGCTGCAGAAGATCAATTTTCAGGAAGGCCGCGAGGTTAAGGCAGGGGATGTGCTTGCGCAGCTCGACCCACGACCCTACCTCGCCGCTTTGGATCAGGCGAATGGCCAATTAGCACGTGATAGCGCGCTGCTTGCCAGCGCTCGCAATGATCTAGATAGATATCAAACGTTGCTCGCGCTCGATTCCATCGCTAAGCAGCAAGTCGACGATCAAGCGGAGCTGGTGCACCAGTACGAAGGAACGGTGCAGACGGATGCAGGCACTGTAGCCACCGCAAAACTTAATCTCGATTGGACACATATCAGCGCACCCATCGCAGGTCGCGTCGGATTAAAACAGGCGGATGTCGGTAACGTCGTGCACACCACGGATGTTGCAGGAGTGGTGGTACTAACGCAGACAGCCCCCATCAATGTGATCTTTGCGATACCCGCTGACCGTGCTCCAGAGGCCTTAAGTCGCTGGCGTGGCGGGCAGCATCTCAAAGTAGAAGCGTATGATCGCGATGGCAGCACCCGACTTGCGGTGGGCACACTGGAAAGCACTGATAACGTCGTCGATCCCACCACTAGCACTGTCAAACTTAAAGGCGTTTTCGATAATGCTGACGGCAACTTGTTTCCGAATCAGTTCGTCAATGCGCGACTGACGCTGGTTACATTGACGGATCAAACGCTCGTCAAAGCGAGCGCTATTCAACGTGGCACCCCAGGCACTTTTGTTTACGTCGTGAACGAAGATAGTACGGTTTCTATGCGACCTGTCACAGTCACCACCACATTCGCAGATACTGCTGCCATTGCAAAAGGACTGCAGCCCGGCGAACAAGTGGTGATCGACGGTACCGATAAACTCAAGGAAGGCGCCAAGGTCGCGATTGCCGCAGAAATGCCAGTGCCGAGCCGTGACCCCACGGGCAAGGGCAAGTGGGGCGGTGGTGGTCGCGGTGCTGCTGGGCATGCGGCTGATGGTGGAACCCGCAAGCGCTCGCAACCAGCCGACCTCAGAACCAATCCGTGAATCCATCGCGTCTCTTTATAGAGCGCCCCGTCGCGACGTCACTCGCGACGCTCGCCATCGTACTTGCCGGATTCATGGGATATTTTGGGTTGTCGGTATCGGCACTGCCCGAAGTTGATTATCCCACCATCCAAGTGACCACGCTGTACCCGGGTGCGAGCCCAGACGTGATGACCTCGGCCATTACGGCACCTCTTGAGCGACAGTTTGGTCAGGTGCCTGGGCTTATGCAGATGATCTCAACGAGCTCAGGAGGGGCATCCGTCATCACGCTGCGCTTCACGCTTGATCTGACTTTGGATGTAGCCGAACAAGAAGTACAGGCGGCGATCAACTCGGCGGCAACGTTTTTACCCAACGATCTACCGATGCCGCCAATCTATGCAAAGGTCAATCCGGCCGATGCACCAATCATGACGCTTGCCGTGGCCTCCGACACCTTGTCGCTGCCAGCAATCGAAGATTACGTTGATACACGTCTTGCGCAGAAGCTATCTGAAATCTCAGGCGTTGGCCTCGTATCCATTGGCGGCGGCCAGCGTCCTGCCGTACGTGTACAGATTGATCCGGTTGCACTCGCGGCCGCAGGCTTAACACTAGAGGACGTGCGTACGTCTGTAGGAGCTGCCAACGTTAATGGTGCCAAAGGCAGTTTTGACGGCAGTGTGCAGGCTTCCACGGTGGGAGCTAACGATCAACTCAGATCTGCCGCGGACTACCGTCACCTCGTTGTTGCGTTTAAAAATGGCGCAGCGATCCGTCTTGGCGATGTCGGTCGTATTGTTGATGATGCCGAAAATAGCAAGCTAGCAGCCTGGGCGACAATCGATGGCCGCATGCGACCAGCTGTCATCCTGAATATACAGCGTCAGCCGAGCAGTAATGTCATCGACACTGTCGACAGAATTCGCGCGACATTGCCGCAACTCACTGGATCGTTGCCCGGTGGTCTGCAAGTCCACGTCTTAAGTGACCGTACCGCCACGATTCGTGCATCCGTGCGTGACGTTGAGTTTGAACTCGTTTTATCAGTCAGTCTTGTCGTGCTCGTAATATTCTTGTTTCTACGCAATCTACGCGCCACGATTATCCCGAGCGTTGTCGTGCCAGTGTCACTCATTGGCACTTTTGGAATCATGTATCTGATTGGATTTTCAATCAACAACCTAACTATTATGGCGCTAACCATTGCCACAGGTTTTGTGGTCGATGATGCCATCGTCATGATTGAGAACATCAGTCGCTATATAGAGCAAGGCGAGAAACCCCTTGATGCCGCACTACGGGGCTCAAAACAAATTGGCTTCACAATCATCTCGCTCACGTTATCTTTAATTGCGGTGCTGATACCACTGCTTTTTATGCGCGAGGTGGTCGGGCGCTTATTCCGTGAATTTGCGGTCACGCTCGCTGTTGCTATTGTGTTATCTGCCATCATCTCGCTGACACTTACGCCGATGATGTGTGCCCGTTTCCTTATCAAGCATGACGAGTCTAAGGAAAGCCCTTGGCTCGGTCGCCTCAAAACTGGCTTTGACCAATTGAGCGCAGCTTACGGCCGGTGGTTGACTGTAGTTTTGCGCTATAAGCGCACGACTCTATGGGTGGCAGCCGGCACGTTAGTATTAACCGTCTTGCTGTATGTGGTCGTGCCTAAGGGGTTTTTCCCTCTACAGGATACCGGCGCGCTGCAGGGACTGACCGAGGCACCTCAGACGATCTCTTTTGCTGGCATGTCCGAGCGACAACAACAGTTGGCTGAAGAGTTGACCAAGGATCCGGCTGTAAAAAGCGTGGCATCGATCATTGGTGTTGATGGCATTAATGCCACACTCAACAGTGGACGTCTGCAGATTGAGCTGAAAGACCGATCTGTCCGTGGCTCTGATCTTCAAAACATTGTGCACCGGCTAGCAGATCGAGCCACGCACGTGAGCGGCATCACTTTATATCTGCAACCCGTACAAGACCTTACGATCGAAGATCGTGTGTCACGTACGCAGTATCAGTTCACTCTGGAGGATGCTAATTACGAGGAGTTGGCAGTTTGGGTGAAGCGGCTGGTGGAGCGCTTGGCTAAGTCGCCTTTAATGTCTGGTGTCGCGAGTGACTTACAAGATCAAGGCTTGCAGGAGTATGTGGATATCGACCGGGGTAGCGCTGGACGACTAGGCGTGACGGTGGCTGCGATCGATAACGCGCTCTACGATGCCTACGGGCAGCGTTTAATTTCAACAATATTTACGCAAGCCAACACCTACAGAGTCGTGCTTGAGGTGCGTCCGGAGCAGACACGCGGACCAAAAGCACTCACAAGTCTTTATGTTGCAGGCGCCAGTGGTCCGGTGCCGTTGTCTAGCGTTGCGCATTTTGTCGAGCGCACAACCCCACTTGCCGTAAATCACTTAGGCCAATTTCCGGCAGCGACTATTTCATTTAATCTTGCTCGCGGCGCATCTTTAGGTAGTGCAGTCGCTGAAATTCACCAAGTGGAGCAGGAGCTACAACTGCCGCAGAGTATTGCGACGAGCTTTCAGGGTGCGGCACTCGCCTTTGAGGGCTCATTAACAAGTACCATCTGGTTGCTGATTGCTGCGATTGTCACGATGTATATTGTGCTCGGCGTTTTGTACGAAAGTTACATTCACCCAATTACGATTCTGTCCACGCTGCCATCGGCTGGCATTGGCGCGCTGCTGGCGTTGATGTTAAGCGGTACGGATCTTGGCATTATTGCGATCATTGGCATCGTGTTGCTCATCGGCATCGTCAAAAAGAACGCGATTATGATGATTGACTTCGCGCTGGCTGCAGAGCGTGAAGAAGGGTTAGCCCCTGAGGAAGCCATTTTTCAGGCCTGTCTATTGCGCCTACGGCCGATCTTGATGACGACAGTCGCGGCGCTTGCAGGAGCGCTACCCTTGATGCTCGGCAGTGGCGTAGGCTCAGAGTTACGCCATCCACTTGGACTAACAATGGTGGGCGGCCTGCTCGTAAGCCAAGTGCTTACGCTATTTACAACTCCGGTCATTTATCTTGCGTTCGATCAATTGAGTCGGCGCTTTGCCAAGTACCGGACAGATTCGTCCACCTCTCGGGGCAGCGACTCCGTCGTATTATGAGCCCGATACCACTGACTAGTAGTCTCTCGAAGCCGTTTATCGATCGGCCGGTAGCGACCACATTGCTGACCATCGGCATTGCGATCGCAGGTTTAATTGCCTTTAGCGGTCTTCCGGTTGCATCCTTGCCGCAGATTGACATGCCCACTATCTCGGTACAGGCCTCATTGCCAGGTGCTGCAGCTGAAACTATGGCAGCCACAGTTGCCATGCCGCTCGAACGCTCACTCGGACGGATCGCGGGTGTCAATGAGATCACTTCATCGAGCTCGCTAGGCTCAAGCCGGATCACGCTGCAATTTGATCTGTCGCGCGACATTGATGGTGCCGCGCGCGACGTGCAGGCCGGTTTAAATGCTGCACGGGCGCTACTGCCATCGGGACTGCCGAGTAACCCCACCTGGCGCAAGGTCAATCCAGCTGATGCGCCTATTATGGTGTTTGCACTGACCTCACCGACGAAAACGCCGGGTGAGCTTTATGACATTGCCTCCACGGTACTTGCGCAAAAGATGGCACAGGTTACCGGCGTCGGTCAGGTCACCGTGGGTGGCGGCTCCCTGCCAGCAGTCCGCGTGGATCTAGATCCGGTCGCGCTTGCGCATGCGGGGCTGTCGCCAGAACAGGTACGCACAGCCATTGCCACCGCCAACGTCAATCGGCCGAAGGGGGCTTTGGAGGACGGTGACACACGTTGGCAATTGCTAGCGAGTGATCAGGCCCGCAAGGCTGCTGATTATCTGCCCACCATAGTCGCTTACAACAACGGCGCAAGTGTCCGAGTCCTTGATGTCGCCACGGTGACTGACTCGGTAGAGGACGTTCACAACGGTGGACTGGCCAATGGCGAGCCGGCAGTCTTGCTATTCGTCACGCGTCAGCCGAACGCTAACATCATAGACACCATTGCGCGAATACGCGCCGTACTACCGCAGTTAAGAGCGTCATTACCCTCTGCGGCCAACTTAGACATCATGATTGATCGGACACCAACCATACGTGCCTCGCTGCGCGAGGTTGAACGTACGTTAGCCATCTCCGTTCTGTTGGTCGTTCTAGTCACCTGGGGGTTTTTGGGAGACTGGCGTGCCTCACTGATCCCAGTGATCGCGGTGCCCGTGTCTTTGCTAGGCACGCTGGCTGTCATGCATTTCGCTAATTTCAGTCTCGATACATTTTCGCTGATGGCGCTGACAGTGGCTACTGGCTTTGTCGTTGATGATGCCGTCGTCGTTTTGGAAAACATCATGCGCCATGTAGAAGCGGGCATGTTGCCATTGCAGGCCGCCTACCGAGGCGCCAAGGAAGTCGGCTTTACAGTCCTTGCGATGAGCGTCTCGCTGGTTGCGGTATTCATTCCAATTCTTTTTATGCCTGGGCTCACAGGCCGCTTATTTCGAGAGTTTGCCGTGACGCTTGCAAGCGCAATCGTGGTGTCATTAGTCGTCTCGCTCACCGCCACACCTATGATGGCCTCACGCATGTTACGTCTCCCGGGCCTACACCAGACGGGACGTTTCGCGGCGTTGTCGCAGCGCTGGTTCGACCGACTAAAAGATGGCTACCGACGCTCGCTGGACTGGTCCTTAAACCATAGCCGTGCTGTGTTACTGATCTTACTGGGCACTGTTGCCTTAAATGTCTACTTGTATATGGTTATCCCAAAAAGCTTCTTGCCGCAACAAGATACCGGTCGCATGAGCGGCAATATCCAAGGCGATCAGACGCTATCGTTTCAAAGCATGAACGAGAAGCTTAAAAAGTTTGTGCGCATCGTTAAGAATGACCCGGCAGTAGATAATGTGGTTGCGTTCACTGGCGGCGGGCAAAAAAACACCGGGTTCATGTTTGTTGCCCTAAAACCGGTCGCTGAACGAGGCGTCACGGTGGATCAGGTGATTAATCGGCTGCGCTTTCCATTGACGCACGAGCCGGGTGCGGTACTTTACTTACAAGCAGCACAAGATATCCGTTCTGGGGGACGCTCCTCCAACGCTCAGTATCAGTACACGCTGCAGGCTGACTCACTGGCCAACTTACGTCTGTGGGGCCCGCGTTTACGTGCAGCGATGTCGGCTTTACCCGAACTTGCTGATGTCAACACAGATCAGCAAGACAAAGGGTTGCAGACGATGGTGACAATGGATCGCGATGCGGTTGCACGCGTCGGCTTAGATGTAGCGACTATCGATGCAACCCTGTACGACTGGTTCGGCCAACGTCAAATCGCGACTATTTATGAACCGCTGAATCAATACCATGTAGTGATGGAAGCAAATGCACGGTACTTACAAAGCCCCACAGCATTAACTGATGTCTATGTATCAAAGCCTGTTACTGGGCAAGTGCCGCTAGCTTCGATAGCCACATTTGGGCCGACCAACACAGCGCTGTCGGTCAATCACCAAGGGCAGTTTGCTGCCACAACAATTTCCTATAACTTGCCTGCTGGTGTGTCGATGTCACAGGCATCCAAGGCCATTGATAAAGCATTTGCGGGTCTAGGAGCTCCTAGCAATGTACGCGGCAGTTTTCAGGGGACTGCTAAATTATTTCAAGCGTCGATGGACAGTGAGCCGCTTCTGATACTTGCGGCTATTGTGGCGATGTATTTGGTTCTTGGCGTATTGTATGAAAGCACTATCCATCCGTTGACAATTTTGTCGACTTTGCCTTCTGCGGGCGTTGGCGCGTTACTTGCACTGCTTGCGCTGCGCTTTGATTTTTCATTGATCGCCCTTATCGGGGTGATTCTGTTGATTGGTATCGTTAAGAAAAATGCCATTATGATGATTGATGTCGCGCTTGCGCTTGAGCGGGACAGTAAACTTGATTCACGGACAGCGATTTATGACGCATGCCTACTGCGCTTCCGGCCAATTTTAATGACAACAGTCGCAGCACTCGCAGGCGCGGTTCCGCTCGCATTCGGCCATGGCGACGGTGCTGAGCTGCGCCAGCCCTTAGGAATTGCGATTGTGGGTGGGTTGTTACTGAGTCAGGTGCTCACTCTGTACACCACGCCTGTGATTTATTTATCTTTAGATCGCATGCGTAAAAAATGGATATCTCGGCGTCGTGACGCGCTCAATATGAACTCGCAATCTGTTGTGGAGAGTAATTAAATGGTGCTGCGTCGTTATACGGTCGCGCTGTATTTAGGGCTGTTGGCAGGTTGTGCTGTGGGCCCGAATTACCATCGTCCTGAGGTGGGGTTACCTGCCGTGTTTAAGGAGACATGGCTGCCGGCGGAACCTGCTGATGTGTTGCCGCGCGGCCCTTGGTGGACCATGTACGACGATCCGGTGCTGAGTGATTTGGTCAATGCAGCCGATACGGCTAATCAGACCATTCGCCAAGCGGAGGCAGCGTACCGCGTCGCGGTCGCCGTGGTGGGCACTAGTCGCGCGGTGCTGTTGCCGACTGTGGGGGTTTCAGCGAGCAGCGGGCGCTCATCGACCGGAGCGGCAGCTGCAAACCTTGCTATCCCCACGGTCCCCGTGTCGGCTAAGACCCGCGTCGTGACGAGTGATAAAGCGTTAGGCAGCGCTTCGTGGGAATTAGACCTGTGGGGACAGCTGCGCCGGCAGCTAGAGGCGAGTCGTAGCAATGCCGAGGCGAGTGCCAGTGATCTTGCCGCCGCACGGCTATCCATCGCTGCCACGGTTGTTAAAAACTACGTGCAGCTGCGCGCCTTGGATGTACAGCAGGAACTGTTATCGAGCACCGTTACTGCCTACCAGCGTTCGCTCGACATCACAAAAAATCGTTATAACGCCGGTGTTGCCGCAAACACTGATGTGACTCAGGCAGAAGTGCAGCTTGCCACGGCGCAAGCGCAATTAACGGATAGTCACTTGCAGCGCGCTACACTCGAGCATGCCATTGCTGTGTTGACTGGTAGGCCGCCGGAGGGCCTGACTATTACGCCGCGGGCAACATTGCCTGTGTTGCCGCAAGTACCCAAAGAGTTATCAACTGCATTGCTACAGCGCCGTCCCGATGTGGCCGCGGCTGAGCGGCGCGTCCAGGCCGCGAATGCCCAGATCGGCGTGGCCCATGGGGCGTTTTTTCCAAGCTTGAGTCTTACTGCAAGCAGCGGTTATCAAGGAAGTCAGTGGGCTAATCTGTTCAATGCGCCGAATAAACTATGGAGTTTTGGCCCATCGCTCGCGGGGACTCTATTTAATGGCGGTGCACGGCTTAGCCAAAATGCGATTGCCAATGCCAATCATGACAGTGCGGTGGCGGCTTACCGACAGACCGTACTTGTCGCACTACAGAGTGTGGACGATGCCCTATCGGCACTAAACGACTTAGCGCTTGAAGAATCGGCAGACACGCGCGCCGCGAGCGCCGCCCATGAGACGTTGCGGGCGACAGAGAATCAATACCGTGCCGGTACCGTGAGTTACTTAAACGTCGTGATTGCGCAAAGCACCGCGTTGTCGGCAGATAATAATCTGATTAACGTACAGAGCCGTCGGCTTCAGGCCCATGCGGCGCTGTTGACTGCCATGGGCGGCAATCCAAATCCTTAAGCTTTCTTTAAATAGGCTCAAGGTTGGCGTAGGCCAGCATCAGCACCTTGCGGCCTAAACGTTCAAAATTCACCTCGACCTGCGCCCCTTGTCCTTGGCCATCGAGCCGCAGAATGACCCCGTCACCAAATTTTTTATGGCGCACTCGCTGTCCGAGGCGCAACCCAGATGAGTGACTCGGCTCTTCTATTTTTCGGGTATCGCGGCTGCCGCTCGTGTCACCCGAGCGACTGGAATACAGCGGTCTAGAGACCTGTACTCGTGGACGCACCTCTTCTATTAGTTCAGCAGGTATTTCCGCAATGAACCGAGACGGCATACCGAATTGGTCAATCCCGTGCAGACGGCGCTGCTCAGCATACGAGATGTACAGTCGACGCATGGCACGCGTCACCCCCACATATGCCAAGCGGCGTTCTTCTTCAAGACCGCCGATATCATTGACGGACCGTTGGTGTGGAAAGAGCCCATCTTCCAAGCCACACAGAAAGACGAGTGGAAACTCCAGACCTTTCGCTGAGTGCAGAGTCATCATCTGCACGCTGTCTTCCCATTCGTTTGCTTGACCTTCACCGCTTTCAAGTACTGCGTGTGCTAAGAATGACTCAAGCGGCGCAAGATCGGATCCCTCTTCAGGACTATAGCCATTGGCTGCAGAGACTAGTTCCTCCAAGTTCTCAACCCGTGCCTCGCCACGCTCGCCTTTTTCCTTGCGGTAATGATCAATCAGCCCGGACAGGTGAATGACTTTATCGACTTGCTCGTGTAACGGCATACCAGATGTTTCTTTGGCAAGGCGCTCAATTAATGTGAGGAAGCCATGCAAAGATTGTGCCCCTTTAGGCCCTAGAGTGCCCCCGGCGATGGTCGCTGCAGAAGCCTGCCATAGCGCACAACCCTGCGCCCGCGCGTAATCCCGCACGGTCTCAAGCGTCTTCGCGCCGATCCCGCGTGTCGGTAAATTAACGACACGCTCGAACGACGCATCATCGATGCGACTAGAGACGAGCCTGAGATAGGCAAGGGCGTCTTTGATTTCGGCGCGCTCGAAGAAACGTTGACCGCCATACACACGGTAGGGAATACGCGCAACAAGCAACGCTTCTTCTAGTACTCGGGACTGCGCGTTCGAGCGGTATAAAATCCCACACTCCTCGCGCTTCCCGCCTTGGCGTATCCATTCTCGAATCTGGGTAATGACAAAGTCGGCTTCATCGCGCTCATTGAAAGCGGCATACAGGCGGATAGGCTCACCACGTGCGCCATCCGTCCAGAGCGTTTTACCCATTCGCCCCGAGTTATTGGCGATCAGCGTGTTAGCAGCATTTAAGATAGTGGCCGTCGAGCGGTAGTTTTGCTCGAGGCGAAAAACGGTGGTTCCCGGAAAATCGCGCTGATACTTGTGGATGTTTTCGACGCGCGCCCCGCGCCAGCCATAGATGGACTGGTCATCATCGCCCACCACAAATGGGATGCTTTTTGGACCGGCGAGTAAGCGTACCCACTGGTATTGAATGGCATTGGTATCCTGAAACTCATCAACCAGCACGTGACCAAAGCGATGCTGGTAATGGGCCAGTAGGTCCGGCTGATCACGCCACAGCTCAAACGAACGTAGCAACAGTTCTGCAAAGTCGACAACCCCCGCGCGCCGGCAAGCCTCTTCGTAGGCTGCATAGACCTTGATCATGACCTGTCGGGTTTGATCGCCCTCATCGGCAAGCATCTTGGGCCGTCGGCCCTCGTCTTTTTGCGCATTGATGAAGTACACGAGCTCTTTTGGCGACCAACGTGTCTCGTCGAGTTCCATGGCGCGCACGACTTTTTTGACGACACGGAGCTGGTCATCGGAATCCAGAATCTGAAATGTCTGTGGCAGCCCCGCTTCACGCCAGTGCAGGCGCAGTAATCGGTGGGCCAGCCCATGAAACGTACCAATCCACAGAGTGCCACTAGGACCGCCGAGCAGTGACTCGATACGTCCGCGCATCTCGCCGGCCGCCTTGTTGGTGAAGGTGACGGCGAGTACCGCATGGGGTGACACCCCCTCGTGACTGATCAGCCAAGCGACCCGGTGGACCAAGACGCGTGTTTTACCACTGCCGGCACCGGCCAGCACAAGAATGGGGCCCGTCGGAGCGGTGACAACCGCCAGTTGGGTTTCGTTGAGATCTGCGGTCAGATGAGTTGGGTTCACGCCGCCAATTCTAGCGACTTGTCATCGACTGCGTTGGGCTCAAGTCAGAGTATTGGCTCTCTTTAGTACGACGTCAGCTAAAAAGATCCGCACCCTCAAAAATATCATCGAGCTGCTCAGCCGCCTCTTGACACTTGAGACAATGCAGGCGCGCCTCTGCCACTTTAAGCTCGGCTGCAATGCGCGCGGGCTCACCAACCCGGGTTAGCTGCCTGACACAGCCTAGTTCTCGTAGGGCTCGCTGTAAGCGCGCATCGGCACGCGACCAGATGGCGAGCCGGTGGCGATAGTCCATGTCGCGCTCTACATGCGTGGGTAGACTAATAGAGGTGAGTTCGAATGACATGCTAGTAGTTTTATTGCGTGGCGTGACGGTTCGACGGCACTTTTAAGAAATCTTTATGACCGCCGTGCAAAACCGACTATGATTTGCTGAAAAGTGGGCTTCCAGCCACCTGTATGCAACTGAAGGCGCGGTAGGGCGCAACTGAAATCAGAGAGGGGAAAACAATGAAAGTACGGCGACTGATAGCGGCGTGTGCCACCTTGCTCGTATGGAGCGCCGTGGCCTGTGCTAGTGATGTCCCCACGTTCTCGCCGGATATTCCTGCAAATTTCATAAAAGTCACACCCGAGGCTGATTATGTACGTCGTGAGGTGATGATTCCCATGCGCGATGGCGTGCGGCTTTTTACGGTGATCGTCATGCGCAAAGGCACGGCACATGGGCCCATGCTCCTGACACGTACGCCGTACAACGCTCGCAAGACGACCGAGCGTAATTCGAGTCAGACGATTACCGAGATTTTGCCGATTTCTGACGCTGTGTTTGTCAATGACGGGTACATCCGTATTTATCAGGATATTCGTGGACGCGACCACTCGGAGGGGGACTACGTCATGACTCGCCCGTTGCGTGGGCCGCTGAACCCAACCACAACCGACCACGCGACGGATGCCTACGATACGATCGATTGGCTCGTTAAAAATGTCCCCGAGTCCAACGGCCGTGTGGCGATCACGGGGTCTTCTTATCCTGGGTTTACCTCGCTGATGGCTCTGATTGACCCACACCCAGCACTCAAAGCAGCTGTGCCCATGAGTCCAATGGTTGACGGTTGGGTAGGGGATGATTGGTTCCACAATGGCGCCTTTCGCCAAGGGGGCGACGACTACTTTCCCTCACAAACTGGGCAGACAGGGGATGGCAGTGGCGTTGCGATGGGGCTACGTGATTATTACGCGGAGTTCCTTACAGCGGGGTCTGCTGGCGATTACGCCCGTAAATACGGCCTTGATCATTTACCCTTCGTGACAAAGCTCATGGAGCACCCGAGTTACGATGCGTGGTGGCAAGGTCAGGCGGTCGATAAATTACTGGCGATACGGGGACTCAAAGTCCCCACGATGCTCGTGGTTGGCCAATGGGACCAAGAGGATAGTTATGGAGCGCCGGCTGTCTATCGCGCACTAGAACCTAAGGCCCATGATTTAATTTCCCTCGTGATCGGGCCCTGGCGGCACAGTGGCGTCAATTACGATGGCACGAGTCTTGGACCTTTAAAATTTAAAGGCGATACAGCACTCGAGTTTCGTCGTGATGTGATGAAACCCTTTTTAGATACGTACCTTAAGGACAACGCACCACAAAGCCACACTCCTCGGGTGCTCACCTATGCGACAGGGATTGATCGCTGGCAAGAATCTGATTCTTGGCCACGAGGC
The DNA here is from genome assembly GCA_903832085.1 of uncultured Pseudomonadota bacterium. Taxonomy (GTDB): domain Bacteria; phylum Pseudomonadota; class Gammaproteobacteria; order Steroidobacterales; family Steroidobacteraceae; genus CAIKZZ01. The sequence continues at coordinate 65,849 of CAIKZZ010000040.1, forward strand.
AAACAGACCCCTTTATATCTTAGTGCTGATTTCCATTTAAGCTTTACCAAGCCGATGGGAGGCGCTGATGCGCACGATGACTATGTCTCGGATCCTGCGAAACCCGTGCCCTTTGTACCTAGACCCGTGCATATCAATGATCGTGGCGTGTGGGGGCCTTGGCTGGTGAGTGACCAGCGGTTTGTCGCCGACCGACCTGATGTGCTGACTTATAGCAGCGAACCGTTGACGGCCAGCGTCCATATTGCGGGCCAACCAGTGGCCGAACTGTATGCAGCCACTAGTGGCACTGATAGTGATTTCGTCGTCAAGCTGATCGACGTCTACCCGGAAGAGATGTCTGACCAGCCTGCACTTGCCGGCTATCAGCTTGCTATCGGCATGGAAATATTCAGAGGCCGCTATGTCGATGGCTTTGATAAGCCCCGTGCCTTAAAGCCAGGTAAGCCTGAGCATTATCGAATACCACTACCTGCCGTAAACCACACCTTTCTGCCAGGGCATCGGCTCATGGTGCAGGTGCAGTCAACGTGGTTTCCGCTATACGATCGCAATCCACAAAACTTTGTCCCGAATATTTTTAATGCACGGCCCACCGACTATAAGAAAGCAACTCAACAGGTCTACCGTAGCAACGCGTTGCCAACCGCTGTCATCTTACCGGTGGTTGCTGACTAAAATGCTTGCCTGCGCCACTCCATCAGTGGCGCAGGCATAACCCTTAGAGGGCAGGCGAGTCGTCGTGTAGCATTGCTCGGCGTACGATTTGAATGGGAGGCGAACCCTCCTTCATAAAATCATCATGAAATGTTTGCAAATTAAAATGCTTGCCCAGTTTAGCCTGTACATCTTTGCGTAGCTTCATGATCTCGAGCTTGCCTAGGGTGTAATACAGATAGGTAGGGTTTGAAGTGCCCCGCTTGGTTTCCACTAAACCCACTGCGGGTGACTGATAGCCTTCATTCACAAAGAAGTCCACAGCGTCCTCAAGACTCATGTCTGTGGTGTGCAATTTGATGCCGACGTAAAAGCGTGCGTTACGCAATAATGCATCCTGCAGTTCCCCTAGGCGCAGGAACTTTTGTTGACGCAGGTCCGTTGGGAATAGCGCCTGCGCGAGCCCCTCATCCAGCATCATTTGCTCGCAATAATGGGCCCATCCTTCGACGTTTGAGTTCGCCCCAAAAATCTTGCGTACACGATCGTGCACGTTAAACATCCATAAGAACTGTGTGTAGTGCCCAGGATAGGCTTCATGGGTTGCGACAGCATTGATTACCGGGTAGCTGAACTGCGCCATAAACTGCGCAACTCGCTCATCGCTCCATGAGGCCTCTGGCAAAGTGACGTTGAAGTAGGCTTCTTTGGCTGTAGGTTCGAACGGGCCCGGAGTGTCCATGGAGGCAAACGTCGTGGCCCGCATAAACGGTGGCGTCTCCTCAAGCAGCGGCGGAATAGGAGATGGGATCGTAATGATATGTTTCGCGTTGATAAACGAGACCAGGCCTTTGAAGGTGTCTTTGAACGCGCTCAGCAACTGATCTGGAGGCGGATGATTCGCCGCAAGCTCGGCAAGGACCTCGCGCACGGTCTTTGTAGGCTCGAGTTCCTTCGCGATGCGCGCAAACTCTGCTTGATTGGCATGCAGATTTGCAAGATCCAAGGCCAGTAGCTGATCGATCGGCGTGGTAACCATTTCATCAAGCGCAAGCTTGCGTTGAAAGTTGTCCGTCCCGATCCGAAAATCGCCATCAGACTTTGGCAGAAGATCATTTTGTAGCCACTGTTGGTACTCGGTCAGCGCTTTAATGACTGCCGCGTTGCTGGTCGAAAACTGTTCGAGGAGCGCGCTGTCGGTTACATCTTTAAACGCTAGCGGCACATCTTTGCTGAAAAAACCAATCAGTCCTGGCAGCTGCTCCAGCGCGATTTCTGTGTATACCTTCGGTGGATGGGACAGGTTAATGCGTGCGGCCGCAAGCACTGCTGGCATTTTAGCTTCGCGCGCCACAAGCAGCCGTAATCTTTGTTCTGCCGGCGCGAAGTTTCGCTCCATGAGTGTAAATGCGCTACTCGTGATGCCACTAGAGTAGACGTCCGGATTGTACTGCCATGGTTTGAGCACCGTCAGCGACTGCAAGGTGCTGCGTACGTTGCTCAGTAGAAGCGCATGGTCCCCTCGTACTGTCTCGCTTAAATTCGCCATGTTCACGGCGGTTAATCGCGCTTCCCAGTGCTGCAACCGTTCCGTGAGTCGGTTCATGCCGGCTTTGGAGTAGTCCTCAAGCTGATCGTCGTACGAGTGGACACCGAGCGCGGTCGCCGTGCTGGGCTGAGTTGGTAGGTACAGTTTGTCTATATAGCGATCTGCAAGAGCCATGAACTCGGCGTCGCCTGGTCCGGATGCGGGGCCGGCAGCGGCTTTCACCGTCGAGGGCGCCGGTGCGCTGAGCGCTAAGGGTCCCGTGCATAACAGTAACGAAAGTATTATGCGCTTAGTCATCGTCAGGGGCATGTGTGTCTCCTTCACAAGCAACGAAAAGTTTAAGCGCCTGTGCCGCGCCTAAGTTTTAAAATGGGGGGATGGAAGCTAGGTACAGCGCTCTCTAGCCGCCTGCGAGCGCTGCCCGAATACGCCTCGCTTGATCTTCAAGCTCGGCAGGATCGGCTTTGCCACGCGCGTGCATTTTTAAGCTCGTCTCGGCATATACCGGAATGATATGAAAGTGCAAATGAAACACGGTCTGTCCAGCGAGCGCGCCATTGAATTGTGTCACGATAAGTCCTGGACACGAAAAAGCAGTTTTAACAGCCCGTGCCACGCGCTGCGTGGTACGGATGACGGCTGCAACTGACGCAGGCGGTGAATCTAAAAGACTTTCGCCAGCGATTTTAGGTATCACTAACGTATGTCCTTGTGCTTGCGGCATGATATCCATAAAGGCCAGCGTTTCGGCGTCTTCATGCACTGTGATACAGGGAATCTCGCCGCGCACCATGCGCGCGAAGATATTGTTTTTATCATAAGACATGACGGTGTCCCTATTAATGGCGACAAGCTTAAGGTCGTTGATGGCGGAGCAAACGAATCATCATCGGTTCGATGCGGCGCACCTGTGGCATCTTTTGTACTGTTGCGAGGCTAATACCGCTCGCCGTTGGACATGCTGCGGCGCCATTGGCCCTATAGGCTAAAGCCGCTGCCAATAGACCTTCATTTGGATCACCCAACGCATGCTTGAAGTCGTCACCGAGAGCACATCCGGGTAGCGACACGCTAGCACTGGCCGCAGTTGGCGAGTTGATCGGTGTAAATCCATCGGGGTAGTCGCCGAAGCCTTGGTTGTTGACTCCCTTCATCTGAATCGAAAAATAGGTGGTGCCACAGTTGTCGTCGGGATAAAAGGCATAGGGTTTGCCACAAGTAGTGGAGCCGATTTGAATGACTGTCACCCCGACGCCGCGCAAGCTGTTAATGATTGCCTCACTTGCAGAGCAGGTCCCATCGAGAGTGAGTACATAGACACGCGAGAGATTTAAGCTCGGCAGTACAGTGCCTGCCTTCAGGGTAGGATCAATGCCCTGTGACGTCGCATGGAATGGGGTCGGGCTGATTGGTTGATTGGTGAACGGGTTCACCGTTTGCCACTTATCGTTAAAAAGCTCTTTCTCAAAGGTCTGATTTGCAGTCAGACCGGGACCTGCGATCATATAAGCCGCTTCGCTGGCTATATCAAGGTAGCCGCCGCCGTTGTAGCGTATATCAAGGATCAGGTCGGTTACTGCAGCGCCTTGCAAGGTCTTAAACGCGTTGTAAAGACCACCCTCCGCAGTCGCAAGGTTGTCATTGAATAGCATGTAGCCGACGACGCTGCCGTCAGGTTCTACAAACGTCGAGACGTGTTGCACTGGAGTTGAGACCGTATCGGCAGCCGTCAGCGTGACAGTGCGCTGGCTGCCATCGGCTTCTTCAAAGACAAATGAATGCGACTCGCCGACTTTTTTCGGCGATAACGCCGCATTGATTTTATCGACGCTTGTTTGATCCGCCGCCAATACGACGTCGATGCCATCAGCAGAGAGTATTTTCTCGCCACGTAGTAGGTTTGTGTTTGCCGCAGTCGCAGGTGTGCCTGGATCCGTATAGGCCACATACACTTGCCGTGGTGGGCTAGGTGCCACCACCGCCCACGTGGCACCATATCCAACGGACCTGTCAGACTGGCTGAGCGCGTACCAATTGGCGGTGGGATAGGTGAAGTGAAATTTGTCTTTGGGGGCACCCGTCGGGTCGAGCGCTATGGTCTTCATCGATTTAAAATAGTTCACTGTTGTTTCACTGGCTGGATTGATGTCAGTGACTTCTGCATACCAAAGATAGTAAGAATTCGTCCACGAGCGCAGCCAGAAGTTTTCCCAGACGCTGGAGCCGAGTTGATCAGGGTACGGGGCGCTAGTTGCCGGGTCTGTGCCAGTACGCGGCGTGGCGCAGTAGGCAGCGTACGTGGAGGCTGCTGAGTATTGGCCTTGCACCCAGGCAGGGTCCGCAGGCGGCTGCTGGCTGACCGGAGCAGGCGGAACATTCGCACTACTGCTACTGCCGCCACCGCCACTTCCGCAGCTACACATTACCAACGCGCACAGGAGCGCGGCACTGCTGCGCGCTAGAAAGTGTAGAGGCCTCAGTTGTCGGACGACGGACTCGTGCATAATTCGGTCGTGGTGCTTGCTGTGAGGGTGACAGTTGATGTTACCCAATATCAATCATCAAGGTGTTCAAATCAATGCCCCCCGAGCGAGGCTTCCATGCAGTGTGCGGATACCGTGTTGATGGTGCGCCCGGCTTGCTTTTATGCAGACCCCCAGACCGTGGCAACCAATGCGTTCCAGCAGGTCACTGACGAGGATCCTGCTGCCTTGCTGCAACTAGCGCAAGCTGAGTTTGATGCAGCCGTGACGGTCTTGCGTGGGGCCGGTTTGGGGGTATTAACTATCGATGCACCCGCACATGCTGACACCCCAGATGCGCTCTACCCAAACAATTGGTTCTCTACACACACAGATGGCACATTAGTCCTTTATCCGATGGCGAGCGTTAATCGGCGGCGCGAACGCTTGCCTGATATCGCGACGTATCTGACCAAAGACACTCGCCGTGTCATCCGGCGGACGGTGGACCTGACGGCACTCGAAGCCGAATCGCTGTATGTCGAAGGGACTGGCAGTCTGGTAATTGACCATGACGCCAAGCTTGCATATGCGGCCCTGTCGTCGCGAACGGACCAAGTGGCTGTTGAGCAGGTGTGCATGCTGCTAGACCTTCAGCCAATCCTGTTTCATGCCTACGATGAAAAACGGCAGGCGATCTATCACACCAATGTGCTGATGGCGTTGGGCGAGACGCTCGCCATTGTCGCAAGTGACTTGATTGCTGCACAAGACCGATCACGCGTCCTTGAAGCGCTCGCTGGCAGCGGCAAAGTGCTACTTGAAATCAGTCCCTCACAGGTCGCGCAGTTCGCAGGGAATGGGTTGTTTTTACGTTCAACGCAGGGCGATCCTCTATTAGCTCTATCTGCGCGTGCGTGGCGTAGCTTCAGTAAGCCACAACAGGCGCTGATCCAAGCGCATGCAACGCCCGTGCTACCGGATGTGCTGACAATCGAGCGAGTTGGCGGTGGCGGCATTCGTTGCATGCTAGCGGAAGTATTCTTACCGCGGGCTGACTCGCCTGAATAATGCAGCGTTAACGCTCGAAGCGGCGCGACAATACAACTGAGGTAGTTGTCAGTTTGACTCCCGGACAGGAGCGCAATTCATCGAGCGCACGGTCGAGCGCTTCGGTTGATTCAGCGGCCAACATCGCAATCAGATCATAAGCACCGCTAACCGTCAGCAAGGTGACGACTGTATCCATAGCTTTTAATTTGCGCTCAACCACCGCCTGCTGTTGCGGCTCAATGGCGATCATGGCGTGTGCTTGCACTAGGCGCGATGTGCCGCTGGCGCCTAAGCGCACGGTGTAGCCGGCGATCACGCCACTGCGCTCAAGGCGGGTCAGTCGGCCCTGCACGGTGGAGCGGGCGACACCCAAACTGCGCGCAAGCTCAGCGGTCGACAGACGCGCGTTCTGCGCAAGCAGCGCCAGCAGGGCGGTATCTAGGTTAGCGTTCGGCGATATGCTCATATAACCGTCATTATAACGGAAATATAAGTCATTATCGTCAGTATTTCACTTCATTTCGACGAAAAATACTCAGACACTGGGGATATAACCGTCGAGGGGACTATGAAAAGTATTTTAATTATTGGTGCCGGCCACATCGGCAGCATGATTGCTGAGCTCTTGGTGGCCAGCGGTGATTACAGTGTCACTTTGCTCGATGCCTCGCCGGTAGCGCTCGCGAAGATTGAGGCCAAGCCGCACCTGACAACACTACAGGCCTCGATTACTGACCAACCAGCATTGCTTGCCGCCATGGCCGGCCGTTATGCCGTCATTAGTGCAGCCCCGTACGCACTGACAGCCGCTATTGCTGAGGCATCTCAGGTGGCAGGGATTCATTATCTGGATTTGACGGAAGATATCGCAACCACTCAAAAAGTTCGTGAGCTGGCTAAAAACGCAGCCTATGCCCTGATTCCGCAATGCGGTCTGGCCCCTGGCTTTATCTCCATTGTGAGCATGGATCTGGTGCGCCGCTTTGAGGCACTCGACACCTTGCGCTTGCGCGTCGGTGCGTTGCCGCAGTTTCCATCAAACGCCCTGGGTTACAACTTAACGTGGAGCACCGCGGGGGTCATCAACGAGTATTGCCAGCCGTGCGAGGCAATCGTACAAGGTCGGCGTATCAATGTGATGGCGCTAGAGGAGCTCGAGCACTTTGCGCTCGATGGAGTGCAATACGAAGCATTCAATACCTCGGGTGGACTCGGTACCTTGTGTGAGACGCTGGAAGGCAAGGTGCGCAGTCTTAATTACCGTACCGTGCGTTACCCAGGTCATCGCGATGCGATGAAGCTGCTACTGCAAGACCTGCGTCTGTCAGAGCGCCCGGCAGTACTGACTGACATGCTGGAGCATGCGATACCCGAAACACGACAAGACGTCGTGGTGATCTTTGTGACCGCAACCGGCACCCGCCAGGGGCGGGTGTGGCAGGAGTCCTACGCAAACAGCGTCTATCCGCAGCAGATTGCTGGCAAAGAGTGGACTGCCATTCAGACCACAACAGCCTCATCAGTTTGCGCAGTACTGGATTTACTTGCGACCAAGAAATTGCCACAGCAGGGCTTTGTGATGCAGGAAGAGATACGCTTGCATGACTTTTTGAATAATCGTTTTGGCCGAGCGTATGCTAGCGGAAAGGGCACCGCGGCCGCCCAGTCTCTGATTACATGAGCGCCACTATGAGCAAGCATCCAGAACTTGATTCCTTGCGAGCCGTCGGGTTTGACATGGCTCAACTCACAAGCGGCGACTTGCTGAGCTATTCGCCCATCAATGGTGCGGTGCTCGGCCGCGTTGCTACGACCAGTGCTGCCCACTATGAGCGTGCAGTTGCCGCCACAGCAGGCGCATTCTTGCAGTGGAAGGCAGTTCCCGCACCGAGGCGCGGTGAGTTGGTGCGCCAGTTCGGTGCGCTGGTACGTACTCATAAGCCGGCATTGGCTCATTTAATCGTCTTAGAAGTTGGCAAGATTCCCAGCGAAGCCGCGGGTGAAGTGCAAGAAGTCATCGATATTTGCGACTTCGCGGTCGGCTTGTCACGCCAGTTACACGGGCTGACGATTGCATCCGAACGCGTGCGCCATCACATGTTAGAGCGCTGGCATCCCTTAGGTCCGGTTGCGATTATTACGGCTTTTAATTTTCCGATGGCCGTCTGGTCGTGGAATGCAGCGCTCGCACTGATTTGTGGCAACCCGGTGATTTGGAAGCCGTCGGAAAAAACGCCACTGACGGCACTCGCGCTCGCCGCTATTTTAGAGTCTGTCGTTCGTGATTTTAGCGATGCGCCCACGGGGCTTAGCACTCTGCTGATTGGTGAGCGATCAGTGGGCGAATGGCTGAGTCGTGATCCTAGGATCGCACTCGTCAGTGCGACCGGTAGCACGCGTATGGGGCGTGACGTCGCGGCGCACGTCGCGACCCGCTTTGGTAGGACATTGCTGGAACTTGGTGGAAATAACGCCATGATTGTCGCGCCAAGCGCACGTGAGGATTTGGCAGTCAGGGCGATTACCTTTGCTGCGGCAGGCACTGCCGGTCAGCGCTGCACCACGTTACGGCGTCTGTACGTACACGAGTCGCGCTATAGCGTGTTGCTGGAGCGTTTACGAGCAGCTTTTGCGAGTCTACCGGTCGGTAATCCGCTCGAGAAAGACGTGCTCATCGGCCCCTTGATTGATCAGGGCGCGTATGACGCGATGCAGTCTGCGCTCGCCAGTGCCCGCAAGGCTGGTGGGGTAGTCCATGGCGGTGAGCGTGTAAACGTGCCCGGAAATGAGTCTGGCTTTTATGTGCGTCCCGCACTCGTCGAGCTGCAAGCTGCAATCGCTGTGTCGCAAGCCGAAACGTTTGCACCAATCCTGTATGTATTCTCTTACCGCACAATTGAAGACGCAATCGCTGCAAACAATGCCGTCACGCAAGGCTTATCCTCAAGTCTTATGACGCAGGACCTATCAGAAGCGGAGCTCTTTTTGTCAGCTGAGGGCAGTGATTGCGGCATCGCCAATATCAACATCGGCCCGAGTGGCGCCGAAATTGGTGGCGCCTTTGGTGGTGAGAAGGAAACCGGTGGCGGTCGCGAGTCGGGGTCCGATGCATGGAAGGCCTACATGCGACGCCAAACGCAAACGGTCAATTACTCAGCGGTATTGCCATTGGCGCAGGGCGTCAAATTCGACGTGGGCTAAGCGGCGCATGATCGGTTAGCATGGGGTCTTAAAAATCCCCTTGCAGGCCAGAGAGTGACGACGAATCAGATTAAAAAGAGTTCTGCGCTGCAGCCGCGTGGTGTGCAGATCGCGCCTATGTACGCCGATATCATTGGGCGTGAGGCGGCGCAACTGCGACGCGTTGGGCGGTCTATCATCCCTATGCATTTTGGGCAGCCCACGCAAGGGACGCCACCTGCAGCAACACAAGCTGCAAGGCAAGCGCTGTCACGCGATGAAAACGGCTATATTGAATCTCGCGAGCTGATTGAACGCATCGCGAAGCATTACCTCGACACCTATAAGCTCCTGATTGACCCGAATCGGATTGTGTTAACCATCGGCGCCAGCGCGGGTTTAGTGGCACTATTTACCTCACTGTTCACGCATGGCGATCGAATCGCCTTATGTAGACCTGGTTATCCTGCGTATCGCAATACGCTGATGGCGCTCGGACGTGAGCCCGTCGAGATTGATTGTGGGCTTGGCGACAACTATCGGCTCAATGACGCATTGATTCGTGCCGTGACGCCGGGAGTGCACGGACTCGTTGTGGCAAGTCCCGCGAATCCCACAGGCGCCATGTTGGACCGCACGGCGCTCGCGAGCATTGCAGAGTGTTGTCAGGAACTTCGGATCCGTTTCATCTCTGATGAGATTTATCATGGCATCAGCTTTGGTGAGCCGGCCGTATCAGCACTCGAAGTGGATGACAATGCCATTGTGGTGAACAGTTTTTCCAAACTGTATCGAATGCCAGGTTCGCGCTTGGGCTGGTTGGTATTGCCAGAAGCGCAAGTGAGCATGGTGTCGGCCTACTTGATCAATTTCTTTTTGACTCCGCCATCCTTAAGTCAGGCGATGGCGTTAGCCGCTTTTGATGAGCTCGATAACTTAACTGGTGCTGTGGTTGGTTATCGGACGAACCGTGATTTACTCATCGCTGCTTTTCGGCGCATGGGCATTACCGGTTTAAGCACGCCCGATGGCGCGTTTTATATCTATGCCGAGATCGGACACTTGACTCAAGATAGCCTCGCATTTTGCCGTCAGCTCTTGGCGGATACCGGCATTGCGAGTGCGCCAGGAATTGATTTTGATCCAATCCATGGTCATCAGACGATTCGGTTCTCGTTTGCGGTGACCACAGCCGAGGTCAAGCGGGCTATCGCATTACTTGAGCCCTGGGTTGCAGCAGTGAGTGTTGCTAAGCGCCCAATCACCGCCGGGGTATGACAATGCGTATTGCTGTCATTCCAGTCACGCCGTTTTGCCAAAACTGCTCACTCGTGTGGGACCCAAAAACTATGGTCGGTGCCGTGATAGATCCAGGCGGGGATCTAGATATAGTGCTTGCGCGCGCCAAGCAACAGGGCGTCACCATAGAAAAGATCTTGCTGACCCATGCTCACATTGATCATGCCGGTGCAACAGCTGAACTAAAGCGCCGTTTATCTATACCGATCGAGGGGCCCCATGAGGGGGATCGATTCTGGATCGAGCAGTTATCAGCCCAAGGGGCTGCGTTTGGTATTAAAAGCGAAGGATCTTTTGAACCGGATCGCTGGCTCGTTGACGGTGACACCGTGAGCGTGGGCTCACTGTCCCTCATGGTGCGGCATTGCCCGGGGCACACTCCAGGACACGTGATATTTTTTCATCAAGGCAGTCGCTTTGCGATCGTGGGGGATGTGCTCTTTAAAGGCTCTATCGGACGCACTGACTTTCCGCGCGGCAACCATGCCGAACTGATTAGTTCAATACGCGAACGCCTATTCCCCTTGGGAGACGATGTGCAATTTTTGCCAGGGCATGGCCCTTTGTCGACATTTGGCGATGAGCGACGTGACAATCCTTATGTGTCAGACGCAGCGCACGGCACACCATGAGCATCACTCGATGTGAATCAACCAATAGTGATCAACGAGTAGCGCTAAGAATAAAAGCCCCAAGTAATTAATCGACCAGCGAAAGGTCTGCATGGGCATTTCAGGCTGCGGGCGTGTCCACAACTTCCACGAATACACCAAGAAAACGGTATCCAGAATCAGGGCGCTCAGTAGATAAATTAGGCCACTCATACGCGTCAGGAACGGCAGTATAGTGACGACGACGAGCAGGACTGTATAGAGCAGTATGTGCAATCGCGTGAGTTCCACGCCGTATATTACCGGCAGCATTGGCATGCCGACTTTGGCGTACTCATCGCGCCGAGCGACGGCGAGCGCCCAAAAATGCGGTGGCGTCCACGTGAAAATAATCAAGAACAGCAGGAGTGCATTTGGGTCAATCGCGTTGGTGACCGCCGCCCAGCCTAGTACCGGAGGGGCGGCGCCTGCTGCGCCGCCGATGACAATATTTTGGGGAGTGGCACGCTTTAACCACAGCGTGTAGACGATGGCGTAGCCGATCAAGGAGCTAAACGTTAGTGCAGCAGTTAAGGAGTTGACGAGCAGTACCAGAATCAGCATCGAGGCGAGCCCAAGGGCAAACGCAAAGCATAGCGCCCCTACTTCAGTGACCGCGCCTGTTGGCATGGGCCGATGGCGTGTACGCGCCATTTCTCCATCGATGCGCTGATCAATCACGTGATTGATGGTGGCGGCCGAGGCGGCGGCGAGCCAGATACCGAGCGTTCCCCAAATAAGTGCGCGCAGCGGCGGCAGTCCAGGAACCGCGAGGAACATGCCGACGATGGCGGTAAACGCAATCAACAGTACGACTTTTGGCTTCGTCAGCTCCAAGTAGTCGCGCCATAGCGCCCGCTTACCATTTGTGGCGATAGTCGGTGTCTCTAGGGTGTCGTTTGGGCCGGTCATATTGGTGCAGTCACCGGAGCGAAAAAGGCGGATGCAGCCTATCACGACAGGACCACTATCGCGCGTGCAGTTGTGGAGCCGCGGTGATCGTGGATTAGGCCGTGCGTCTTGAGTGCAGACTATGCACAAGACTGAGTATGGACAGCAGTAAAAACGCAGCGCCCGCATTGTGCAGTGTGCCGAGCCACAATGGGAATCCCTGCAATACTAAGTTCATTCCGATCAACAGTTGCACGATCAATGCCGCCGCGACCGCCAGTGAGGCAAGGCGCGTGCACGGGTTTTGCGAGCGTCGATAGGCAAGCACGACTAGGCTTGTGATCAGTAGCGCGACAATCACGGCGCCTAAGCGATGTGTGTAGTGGATCGCTGTGCGTGCCGATAGCTCAAGTGGTGCGCCGTTGTTGTCGAGGCCGAGTTTGTGAGTGACAGAAAAGCCGCGTGCAAAGTCCATCGGCGGTGCAGCGCTACCCTGACATAGTGGAAAATCTGGGCAGGCGGTTGCCGCGTAATTTGTGCTCGTCCAGCCGCCGAGCAGTATTTGGCCCGCAATAATCACGCCGCCAAGCAGAGCAAGTGCTCGCACTGGGCGCTCGGCCATGGTGAGCGCGGTGTGGCGTGGTTCTAATGATAGCCACCACAGGATGGAGAGCGTCGTCAGTCCACCGACGAGGTGCAGTGTCACTATCAGGGGCTTTAGCAGCAGCGTCACAGTAAATGCACCGAGCGCTCCTTGCAGACAGACGATAGTCAACAGTGCAAAGGGCAGGATGCGCGGCTGCCCAGGTTCGCGGCGGTTGCGCACCGCAAGTACGCACAGTCCGATGATGAGCAGCCCTAATGTGGAAGCGATATAGCGGTGCACCATCTCGTGCAGCGCTTTTTGATAGTCAAAGGGGTTACTTGGATAGGCGGCAGTCGCAGCGGGCAGGTGTTCTGCGACGCCGGCTGGGTGGACATGGCCATAGCAGCCGGGCCAGTCCGGGCAACCGAGTCCCGCATCAGTGAGGCGTACCCAGGCCCCCACAACGACGACGATGGCGGCGAGCACAGCGGCGACGCGGGCAGCGTGACGAAATAGCGCGAGTGGTCGGGATTTGATCATCCCGGCTATCGTGGCCGACTCCGTAGATTCCGTCTAGCGTGAACCGTTGCGATGACATAGTCGGCTTGCACCGTCAGGTGGCGAACGGTCATTAAAACTGACGGATCCTTAAATAGTGCTGCCACCGCATGCCTAAAAGCGACATGAGATTGTCATTTAAAGATCAAAGGCCGTAGCCGGCAGCCCAATGTGGATGGACGAGCCCGAAGAAGCGGCTGACCACGAAAATTTCTTTAGTCATCAATGGCTAGGTCGCGATTTGTTGTGTGTTTTCCTCCTGCGCCGGGTGTGTTATATCTACGCGTTAGGCCGAGTCCCCGTATGAGAGTAGTCCATGTCCACATCCCCTAAACGCGTCATCCCTATTAAGGTAGAACGCGCCAGTACGCTCTCGCCGGCCGACCAAGCCTCGGTGGGGGCGATCTGCGAACGCTTAAAGACATTGCCAGGCGCATTGCTGCCGATCTTGCATGAGGTGCAAGGCGCACTCGGTTACGTGCCTGATGACGCGATTCCCCTGATCGCCAGTGCGCTCAATGTGACGCGTGCCGAAGTGCATGGCGTTGTGACCTTCTATCATTATTTTCGGACTCACAAGCCCGGCCGGCACGTGCTGCAGCTGTGTCGTGCCGAAGCCTGCCAGGCAGTCGGTGGGGCGGCGCTTGAGGCGCATGCGAAGCGTAGTTTAGGCATCGATTTTCACGGTACAACCGCTGATGGCGCCATTACGCTGGAGCCTGTGTATTGCCTGGGTAATTGCGCGCTGGGGCCCGCCGCATTGCTCGATGATCAGCTGCAGGGTCGAGTGACGTGTGACCGCTTTGATGCGCTGGTCGCCGCTGCGAGGAAAGGCGTATGAGCGCGATTAAGATTTATGTGCCGCGCGATGCGGCGGCTCGATCATTAGGTGCCGATGGAACTGCCGAGGCGATTCTGACGGAAGCCGCTCGGTATGGCATCAGCGTGCAACTAATACGCAACGGGTCACGCGGCATGCTGTGGCTGGAGCCATTGGTTGAGGTCGAAACTGCGGCTGGTCGTGTGGCCTACGGCCCAGTAAATGCTGCTGATGTGCCGGGACTCTTTAAGGCGAATTTTACATCCGGAAACGCGCATCCATTAGCGCACGGACTCACCAGTGAGATGCCCTATTTGAAGAATCAGGAGCGCCTGACGTTTGCCCGTGCAGGCATCACTGATCCTGTGAGTTTGAGCGACTATCTGCAGCATGATGGTTTCCGCGGACTACGCGCCGCACTGAAGATGAGCCCTGCCGATATTGTGGCCGCAGTGACTGATTCTGGTCTGCGTGGTCGTGGCGGCGCGGCGTTTCCAGCGGGCATCAAGTGGAAAACCGTACTTGGGGCTGCAGGCCCACAAAAGTACATCGTCTGTAATGCCGATGAAGGCGACTCCGGCACGTTCTCTGACCGCATGATTATGGAAGGCGATCCTTTCGTACTGATTGAAGGTATGACGATCGCCGGTATCGCGACGGGCGCGACCCATGGCTACATTTATTTGCGTTGCGAATATCCAGACGCGCACAAGGCGCTGAATGAGGCCATCGCAAGCGCCTATAGCGAAGGTTATTTGGGCGCAGATATTCAAGACAGTGGTAAGCGTTTTGATTTAGAGGTTCGCTTAGGCGCGGGCGCTTACATTTGCGGTGAGGAAACCGCATTGCTTGAATCACTGGAAGGCAAGCGTGGGCAGGTGCGTTTCAAGCCACCATTGCCCGCGCTGCAAGGCTTGTTTGGTCAGCCGACAGTCATTAACAACGTGATTACGCTCGCTTCAGTGCCCATTATTCTCGATAAGGGTGCAGAGCACTATCGTACCTTTGGTATGGGGCGCTCGCGTGGCACCTTGCCGTTGCAGCTCGCCGGCAATATCAAGCATGGCGGACTCGTTGAAAAAGCCTTCGGTCTGACGTTGCGCGAAGTGCTGTACGACATTGGTGGCGGCAGCTTAAGCGGCAGGCCCATTCGTGCGGTACAGGTGGGCGGGCCGTTGGGCGCTTACTTGCCCGAATCACAATTTGATACACCGCTTGATTACGAGGCCTTTGCCGGTATTAAAGCGATGTTAGGACATGGCGGCATCGTCGTGTTTGATGACAGTGTTGATATGGCAGCGCAGGCGCGTTATGCGATGGAGTTTTGTACCGTCGAATCGTGTGGCAAGTGCACACCATGCCGTATTGGTTCTACGCGAGGCGTTGAGGTCATTGATCGCATGGTATCTGGCGACAATCCAGTTAAACAGGAAGTTGTACTGCGTGATTTGTGTGAAACCATGGTGCATGGATCGCTGTGTGCGATGGGCGGATTAACACCATATCCGGTGATCTCCGCACTCAATCACTTTCCGGAAGATTTTCGTACGCGCAAGACCAATGCGCTTAACGCATAAAGTTATTTTGTAGGGGATCGGATCATGTTATCCATTGTTGAGCAGGATTTCGGCACGCCGCAACGCAGCACCGGTAAGATGGTGACGCTGACAATCGACGGCCAGGAAGTGGAGGCACTCGAGGGAACCTCTGTCATGCGCGCCGCTGCCGAAGCGGGCCTGAAGATTCCAAAACTGTGCGCCACTGACCAGCTCGAAGCCTTTGGCTCGTGTCGCTTGTGCCTCGTTCAGATCGACGGCATGAAGGGCTTGCCTGCATCCTGCACCACGCTCGTTGCAGAGGGCATGAAGGTCACTACCCAGAACAAGCAAATTGCCGATGTGCGCCGTGGCGTGATGGAGCTGTACATCTCTGATCATCCGCTCGACTGCTTGACCTGCCCGGCCAATGGACATTGTGAGTTGCAGGACATGGCTGGCGCTGTCGGTTTGCGCGAAGTGCGTTACGGCTATGAAGGCGAGAACCACTTAGATGCGAAGAAGGACGAGAGCAATCCCTACTTCACCTTTGATGCGAGCAAATGCATTGTTTGCTCCCGTTGCGTGCGCGCCTGCGATGAGCGGCAGGGCACGCTTGCGCTGACGATTCAAGGACGTGGCTTTGGCTCCAAGGTCGCTGCCAGTCAGAACGAGTCCTTTATGGATTCGGAATGTGTGTCGTGCGGTGCCTGCGTGCAGGCATGTCCAACAGCCACGCTCTCCGAGAAGACACTGATCGATAAGGGACAAGCGGAGCACAGCGCCGTCACCACCTGCGCTTACTGCGGCGTGGGCTGTTCATTCCGTGCCGAGATGAAGGGCGAGGAACTCGTGCGCATGGTGCCCAATATGAACGGGATGGCTAACCATGGCCACTCTTGCGTCAAGGGGCGTTTCGCGATCGGTTATACCACCCACCCGGATCGGATCACCAAGCCCATGATCCGCGCAAAGATCACCGACGCTTGGCGTGAGGTGTCGTGGGATGAAGCCATCGGTCATGCGGCGAGTGAATTAAAGCGCATTCAGGCGAAGTACGGGCGTGAGTCGATAGGGGGGATCACCTCATCACGGTGCACAAATGAAGAGGTATACCTCGTACAGAAACTGATTCGTGCAGGCTTTGGCAATAACAACGTCGATACGTGTGCGCGTGTTTGCCACTCGCCGACGGGTTATGGACTCAAAATGACTTTAGGCGAGTCAGCCGGTACCCAGAACTTTGATTCTGTGATGAAAGCAGATGTGATTTTTGTCATCGGCGCTAATCCGACGGCAGGGCACCCCGTGTTTGCGTCTCAAATGAAGCGGCGCATCCGCCAAGGAGCGAAACTGATTGTGGGCGATCCGCGCACCATTGATCTTGTGCAGTCGCCGCATATCCAGGCGGACTACCATTTAAAGCTCCGTCCAGGAACCAACGTCGCTCTGATCAACAGCATGTCGCATGTGGTCGCTACCGAGGGGTTGATTAAGGAAGAGTTTGTTAGCGAACGCTGCGAGATGCCGTCGTTCAACCGATGGCGCGCCTTTGTGAGCGAGCCTAAGAATTCACCTGAAGCGATGGAGTCAGTGACCGGCGTGCCGGCGGAAACTGTGCGCGCTGCTGCGCGTCTGTATGCATCCGCGGGTAATGCGGCAATTTATTACGGCCTAGGCGTTACCGAACACGCGCAGGGCTCGACCATGGTGCTTGGGATTGCAAATCTTGCGATGGCGACGGGCAATGTGGGTCGGGAAGGCGTGGGCGTGAACCCACTACGTGGTCAGAATAACGTGCAAGGTTCCTGCGACATGGGCTCCATGCCGCACGAGTTTCCGGGCTACCGCCATGTCTCAGACACGACGGTGCGCGAGATGTTCGAGCACAATTGGGGCGCGCCGTTGAGCAGTGAACCGGGCATGCGTATTCCGAATATGTTGGAAGCGGCGCTCGATAAAGAGTTCATGGGTATCTATATCAATGGCGAAGATATCGTCCAGTCGGATCCCAACACAACGCACGTCGCTGCTGCCATGATGGCGATGGAGTGCGTGATCGTGCAGGACATTTTCCTAAACGAGACTGCCAAATTTGCCCACGTGTTGCTGCCGGGTTCCACGTTTCTTGAGAAGGATGGCACCTTCACCAACGCGGAGCGGCGTATCTCGAGGGTGCGCAAAGTCATGCAGCCCAAGGGTGGATATTCTGACTGGCAGGTCACCCAGATGCTCGCCAATGCGATGGGCTATCCGATGAACTATAGCCACCCATCCGAGATCATGGATGAGATTGCGCGCCTCACGCCAACATTTACGGGCGTGAGCTTTAAGCGCATTGATGAGCTCGGTAGTATTCAGTGGCCGTGCAATGATGCAGCGCCAACCGGCACACCGACGATGCATATTGATAAGTTTGTCCGTGGTAAGGGCCAGTTCATGATTACCGAATATGTGCCCACCATTGAGAAGGTCACGGCCAAGTACCCATTGATTCTGACCACTGGGCGTATTTTGAGCCAGTACAACGTGGGGGCGCAGACGCGCCGCACTGAGAATAATCAGTGGCATAGCGAGGATCTGATCGAGATTCACCCTCATGATGCCGAGGATCGTGGCATTCATGATGGCGACTGGGTTGGTATGACCAGCCGGGCGGGTGAGACAGTGTTGCGTGCCACCGTGACTGATCGTGTACAGCCCGGCGTGGTTTACACGACTTTCCACTTCCCAGAATCCGGCGCGAACGTCATTACTACCGATAACTCGGACTGGGCGACCAACTGCCCTGAATACAAAGTCACTGCAGTACAAGCGGTACGCGTGAGTCAGCCAGGCGAATGGCCGCAGCGTTTCCGAGCATTCAGCGAACCACAGATGAATGTAGTGCCTGCCGCTGACGTGTTCGTGACACCGTAGTGACTGTCATGCGACAAGACAAGATAGTCAAAATGGCGAACGATATCGGGGCTTTCTATCAGTCCGATCCTGATCACGATGCGGCAATTGTCGCAATGCTGAGTCACATCAGTCGCTTTTGGGCTAAGCGCATGCGTGAGAAGCTCATTGCGCACGCCAAAGAGGCTGACTCCGGCCTCAGTCCACTGTCACTCGCCGTTGCTGAGCGCTTAGCTGCGGCCAGTGTGACCACTGCTCTGAAGTCCTGAGCTTTTCAGTTCACTGCTTATACTTAAAGCGCGTGCATCACAGAAGCCTAGCTACAGCGTCGTCACAATAACGCTGCCCACTCAGCTGGAATTCGTATCAAGACGTCTTCATGGGCATATTCGCCGCCATACAACCCATTCGTATGAGTGATTGATGCCAAGAAGCGCGTTTGCTGTCTCCGACTCAAAGGCGCCCACGACCTGGCCTACCAGCATTGACCGTCGCTTTGTAGGCGCTAACTGCCGTGACTGACTAGGATCCGAGCTCATGTGTCGCTAGCCTGCTGCTGAATCAATTGA
>CAIKZZ010000041.1 GCA_903832085.1 uncultured Pseudomonadota bacterium
ACTGATTCATGGAGCTGCCGGGGCCCCCGCTGCCCTATGAACTGCTCGAAAAAGTCAGCCTGCGTATAGTGAATGACATTGCTGACGTGTCGCGCGTCGTGTCCGACGTGTTGGGGAAGCTGCCCGCAACCATCGAGTGGGGGTGATGCTGCGTCCCACTCGCGGTGAGGAGGGGGCTGCGAGCAAATCCCGCACGCCCGAGGGTGTATCGGACACCTGAGAATTAGTAGAGACCGGGTGCTTGGGACTCCGCGACGGGCGCCGCGATGGGACCCGGCTAGAATACCTAGGGTCTCGCCGCCATCACCGGTCAGGCAGTTCCCGGGCTTCGGTTCCCTCCGCCGCCGAGGACACACGCCAGATCACATTGCCGACATCATCGGCGACGAGCAACGCGCCCGCCGCGTCGAGCGCGACGCCGACTGGCCGACCGTAGGCATCTCCGGCCTCGCTCAGGAACCCGGTCAGCACGTCGAGAGGTTGATCTACCGGAACACCATCGGTGAACGGAACGAAGATCACCCGGTAGCCGCTGCTGGGCCGGCGATTCCACGAACCGTGCTGTCCGATGAACATCCCAGAGGCGAAGCGGGCGGGCAGCGTCGTTCCGCCAGACCAAGCCAGGCCCAACGAGGCCGTGTGTGGCCCGAGGGCATAGTCCGGAACAATTGCCTGCGTGACGAGGTCAGGCCTTTGCGGTTGCACACGTCGATCGACATGCTGACCGTAGTAGCTGAAGGGCCAGCCATAGAATCCGCCGTCACGAACCGCCGTCATGTAGTCCGGGACGAGATCGCTACCGAGTTCGTCGCGTTCGTTCACAGCGGTCCACAGGGCGCCTGTGCCCGGTTGCCACGCGAGACCATTCGGGTTTCGGAGGCCGGTGGCGAAGAGCCGCGGTGTCTGGCTCCGGATATCGACCTCCCAGATCGCAGCTCGCCCGGCCTCGACGGCAATGCCCCGCTCGGCGACGTTGCTGTTGGAGCCGACAGTTGCATAGAGCTTCGTGCCATCGCGGCTCGCGATGAGATTCTTGGTCCAGTGGTGATTGATCGGCCCTGCGGGGAGGTCGACGAGCTTGACGCCCGGCGCGGTGATGGTCGTGACCCCCGTCGCGTAGGGAAATCCCATGATCGCGTCGGAGTTCGCCACGTAGAGTGTGTCGCCGACCAGCGCCATTCCGAAGGGCGAATGGAGTCCGCTCAAGAGCACGGATCGGAGCGCGACTCCTCCGTGGCCACCACCCGGACGGAGGAGGGTGATGCGGTTGGCGCTCGGCGCAAGGGCACCGGCCCTCTTCATCATGCGTCCCGCTATCCAACCTCTGAGTCCGCTCGCATCATCCGGCTTAGGCGGCGCGTCGGTTTCGGCAACGAGGACGTCTCCATTCGGCAACACGTAGAGCCACCGGGGGTGGTCGAGGCCGCGGGCGAACGCCTCGACCTGCATGCCCGCCGCAGGTGTCGGCCGTGTGCCCTCGGGCCAACCCGTCGCGCGCGCGATGTGCAGCGTCGGAATCAAGGACGCTGAGGGCTCCGGCAACGTCGGCTGCGGCCCGGTGCCTTCGGCAAGCGTGAGCTTCGCGACGTCCCCGCAGGACGCGAGTGCCATGATGCCGGCCACCGCGGACGCCACCATCCCGCGTCGTCGCCACTGCCGAATCGAATGTTGGTACAAGGGTCGCATCACGGCAGTCTACATTGATGCCTGTCGCGCGTGGGTTCAGTCGCGATGGGCGACGAGACGTGGGATGACCGTGACTGAGCCGATGTGTCTGCCAATGTGCTGTCTCGCGGCGCTGCCACTCACTCAAAGAGCAATGGGCCGAAGCTTGCATAGGATGCCCGCGACGATGACATAAAAAAATATCGCCGTGATTTGCCAGAATGCACGATAAACCAAGCCAACGCGAAGCACTGACGACCCACGTATCGTCGAACTAAGTGTACTCTTTTTAAGTGAATCCTCCTGGTCGTTCAAATCGAACTGGTTAGTCTTATGCCCGAAGGTCCCGAAATTAAACGCGCCGCCGATCAGATCGCCCAAGTGCTCGCACGGCGCACTGCGGTGCAGGTTGAGTTCGGATTGCCGAAACTGAAACAGCTAGGCCCGAAACTGTCAGGTCGCAAGATTGATGCGGTGGAGGCGCGAGGCAAAGCGCTGCTGATTCATTTTGAAGGATCTGATTCTCTATATACCCACAATCAGCTGTACGGCCGGTGGGTGATCGCGAAGGCTTCCGAGCGGCCCCACTCGAGTCGATCGCTGCGCCTCGCCATCGACACTCGAAGCGCCTCGGCGCTGCTTTACAGCGCCTCCGATATCTCGCTTTGGAAGCGCGCGGATCTCGCCAGCCATCCCTACATCGCACGCCTGGGCGTGGAGCTTTTAAGTGCTGATACGGAGCTTGGCGCGATTCACTACCAGCTCGAAAATGCGCGATTTCAGAACCGGACGCTCGCCGCATTACTCCTCGATCAGGGATTCCTTGCCGGAGTAGGCAACTATCTTCGCAGCGAAATATTGTTCGTGGCGGGTGTCCTGCCACACTGGCGGCCACGCGATCTCGATAAGAACACCCGTATGAAAGTCGCAAGTGCAGCCTGGGAGCTCATGCGTCAGTCCTATCGAACGGGCGGGATCACCAATGACCTTACCCGCGCGGCGCGACTGAAAAAGCGAGGCCTTAGTTTCGGGCGCTACCGCCATCATGTGTTCGACCGGGAAGGTGAGCCCTGCTGGGCCTGTGAGACGCCGGTGCGTCGAGTGACTCTCGCCGGCCGAAATGTATTTATCTGTCCGACTTGTCAGCGCTAGGGTCGTCAAGGAGATTCACCAAAGACTTCGCGATCGCCAATCGGACTTACTTCTCGACGTACGCTAACCTCGTGGCTGGCGCCTGTCTGATGCTTGCCGTACAAGCCGCGACCGGACGGGCTTAGAGAAAACTAGACCAGTTAAAGTAGGACGGTCATTGTGCGTTGGGCGCGATATCCGTAGAAAAGCAGTTACTATTATTGCGTTAGCGATGGCGCTTTGCTTGCTGGCACTACGGCCGCTATGAGATCCCACGGAAGTGCGTGCACGCCACGGCAGGACGAGTGTGTGGTTTCGAGTAGTAAAATTGGACGATTGTTAGGTTTAGCATCAAAAAAACGCTCGTCAATTTGCCGTGTTGGTGAACTGACCGTTCGATATTAAGGAGGTCTGCGTGGAGTCTGATATTTCAAAATCAACCGTTTTTTTTGACGGCTCGTGTCCTCTATGACGCGCGGAGATTGGATATTATCGGACCAAAGATCAAGTCGGTGCGCTTTGCTTTGTCGATGTCTCTAAAATCGGTGCTGCAACTCCGCAGGGGATCACCCAACAACGGGCAATGGAACGATTTCATGTCGTCTCAGCCGATAGGCGTGTTCTTTCGGGAGCCGCTGCATTTGTGGAGGTGTGGGCTCGTTTGCCTAGATGGCGTTGGGCGGCGAGAGTCGCATCGCTGCCCGGTGTGCTAACCGTCCTAGAGTTGTGCTATCGAATGTTCCTGCCGGTCCGGCCATTTATCGCGTGGGTTTTTGGGCAGACGCTGAAGCTTCAGTCGGTTTTATATGGAGCAAAGAATCGGTGACTGAGCGATGCCACTCTGATGTCGCAACTGTGGCCAAACCTGAGGTCGGGTCAGGTCCTGCGGCTCGAGTAGCAGTCATCTTCGGCGCGAGCGGTGGAATCGGTGGGGCGCTCGTCGAGGCCATACAGACTGCAGAGAGCTTTGAGCACGTCGTTGCGTTTAGTCGCAGTAGCTCACCCTCGATTGACCTGCTGGACGAAACAAGTCTCGAACGCGCCACGGCGTATGCTGCCACGCTGGGCGAGCTCCGTCTCGTGATTGATGCCACGGGATTTCTGCACGATGATCGACATAGACCGGAGAAAACCTGGCGGCAACTTGATGCGGACAGCCTCGCCCGATCCTTCGCGCTCAATGCGATCGGTCCAGCGCTCATCATGAAGCATGTGCTGCCAAGGTTGCCGCAGTCTGGCAAAGCCGTCTTCGCGACGCTGTCGGCAAGAGTGGGAAGCATCGGTGATAATCGGCTTGGCGGCTGGTATTCCTACCGCGCTTCAAAAGCTGCGCTCAATCAATTGGTTCGGACGGCGGCTGTTGAATTGGCCCGTCGATCTCCAGACGCGATTTGTATTGCGTTGCATCCCGGTACGGTTGCCACGGCTCTGTCTGCTCCGTTTGCTGCGGAGGGGCTGAAGGTTCACTCTCCCGCGACTGCGGCCCAACACTTGCTCGCTGTCATCGATCGGCTCTCGGCAGACGCCAACGGATGTTTTTTTGACTGGCGTGGCCAGCCAGTGCCTTGGTGATTGCATGGCTGGGATGCGTCGCAAAGCCGATCTACCGACTAAGCTCTGCGTTGTTTGCGGACGGCTCTTTGCGTGGCGAAAGAAATGGGAGCGCGACTGGGCGCACGTAAAGTATTGCTCTGATCGCTGTCGTGCAGCGATGCCACGAACGGTGTCGCGTTTGCAGGTAGACCCATCGTGACCAGTTTAAGAATCATACTCGGTGACCAGCTGTCTTTAGATATTCCAGCGTTGGACGACCTCGATCCTGCCCATGACACCGTCCTGATGATGGAGGTGATGGACGAAAGCACCTACGTCAGACATCACAAGCAGAAGATCGTACTGGTGCTGGCAGCAATGCGCCATTTCGCAGAGATACTCCGTCAACGCGGTCTGACGGTTGACTATATAAAGCTCGATTCGCCCGACAATACTGGCAGCTTGACTACCGAAGTCCGACGCGCCGTTGCGCGACATCGCCCGAGTCACATCGTCATCACGGAACCCTCGGAATGGCGGGTCCAAGAGCTAGTTGATGGCTGGGCTGGACTCACAGGTAAGCCAGTTGAAGTTCTTTCTGATCGTCGTTTCTTCGCGAGCCGTGCGCGGTTTGCTGCCTGGGCTTCTGGGCGCCGTAGCTGGCGAATGGAACATTTTTATCGCGATATGCGGCGTGAACATCAGCTGCTCATGGATGGCGATCAACCGGCGGGCGGCGAGTGGAACTATGATCAGGAAAACCGCAAGCGGCTGCCCGCGAGTACTGTTCTGCCTACGAGGCGGCGGTTTTCGCCCGACGAAATCACACGAGAGGTGATGACCCTCGTCGAACGCCGCTTTCCAGATCATTTCGGAGAAATTCAGGAATTCGGATGGCCGGTGACACGAGCCGATGCATTGCTTGCGCTAGCCGACTTCATCCAATACGGACTACCGAACTTCGGTGATTATCAGGATGCCATGAAAGCTGGCGCTCCAATGCTATATCACTCGCTGCTAGCGCCAGCCTTGAATATTGGTCTACTTTCTCCTCTCGAAGTTTGTCGAGCGGCAGAAGCGGCGTGGCGGCACGGGTTGGCGCCGCTGAACGCCTCAGAAGGCTTCGTGCGTCAAATTTTGGGATGGCGCGAATATGTGAGGGGTGTCTACTGGACGCTAATGCCGGGGTATGCGGATCAAAATGCGCTTCATGCGACCCGCAATCTGCCGGAGTTCTATTGGACTGGCGACACTGACATGCGGTGTCTTCGCGAGGCGATCGGCAGTACGACGAGACACGCTTACTCTCACCATATTCAGCGGCTGATGGTGACCGGAAACTTTGCCTTGCTTGCCGGTATCGCACCACGACAAATCGAGCGCTGGTACCTCGCCGTTTATGCCGATGCGTATGAGTGGGTAGAGATGCCCAATACGCTCGGTATGGCGGTCTTTGCGGATGGGGGGCAGATGGCATCAAAGCCGTATGCCGCTTCGGGTGCCTATATCAACCGGATGTCCGATTTTTGCACCGGATGTACTTATGACGTCAAGAAAAAAACAGGTCCGGGCGCCTGCCCATTTAACTATCTGTACTGGGCTTTTTTGATCCGACAGAAAGAGCGGCTGTCCGCTAACCCTCGGATGGCCATGCCTTATCGCACCCTTGCCGGTTGGCCGCCAGAGCGCATGGCAGAGATCCTCGCCGAAGCAGACGCATTTCTTGATCGACTCGACGAGAATCGCCCTCATTCCGGATTTGGCTGGTGATAGGGGTGATTGCCGTGCTGTCATTTTCGACGATTTTCACTGATCCAGTGACAGTAGGTTGGTCAAGGCTAGTTGCATTCATGCTATGTTGTATATATGCTATAAAACAATAATCAACGCTGTGGGGCCGCCATGCTGTCAATCTCCCAGATTACTCATACCTATCCCAACGGTACCCGTGCGCTCGATGAGGTCTCGTTGACGATTCCTACGGGGATGTTCGGGCTACTAGGTCCCAACGGCGCTGGCAAGAGCACGCTGATGCGCAGTATTGCCACCTTGCAGCTGCCACAGTCCGGCAGGATTACATTTGACGGTATAGACGTGCTGGCCAATGCGCCAGCACTGCGCCGCGTGCTGGGTTATCTGCCACAGGATTTTGGAGTGTATCCGCGGGTATCAGCTTACGACATGCTCGATCATTTGGCGGTACTTAAGGGCTATGCGGCCCGCGGCGAACGTCGTGAGGCCGTAGAGGCGTTGCTGCAGCAGGTCAACCTTTGGAATGTACGCAAGAAAGCGTTGGCCGGATTCTCCGGCGGTATGCGGCAACGCTTTGGCATTGCGCAGGCACTACTGGGCAATCCACGGCTAGTGATTGTGGATGAGCCGACTGCGGGCCTCGATCCGGAAGAGCGCAATCGCTTTCTAAACCTGCTAGCTGGCATCGGTGAGAGTGTCGTGGTGATTCTCTCGACGCATATTGTCGAGGATGTGGCCGACCTGTGTCCGCGCATGGCGATCCTTGCCGGCGGTCATATTGTGGGTGAGGGTGCACCACAGCAGCTCATCGATAGCCTCAATGGTCGCGTGTGGCGCAAAACCATTGCCAAGAGCGAGCTGGATGCCTGTAAGGCGGCACATCAGGTGATCGCAACGCGTTTGCTCGCCGGGCGGACACTGGTGCACGTGCTGGCGGATGTGAATCCAGGCGAGGGCTTTGAGCCCGCACGCGCGGGTCTTGAGGATGTGTACTTTGCCACGCTCGCCACGACTCGCGCGGCGGCCTGAAGGTGAACAAGATGCTGCTTTCTGTCGCGCGCTTTGAACTGCGCTACCAGCTGCGATCGCCCGCCTTCTGGGCGACCTTCATCATCTTTTTTTTGATGGCCTTTGGGGCGGCTGCGTCAGACAATTTAAGCATCGGAGGCAAGGGCGGCAATGTGCTCGTCAATGCGCCTTTCGTCATCACTCAGACGGCGCTGATCATGAGTTTGTTCAGCTTGTTTGTGGTCGCAGCGTTCGTCGCGAATGCCGTGGTGCGCGATGACGAGACGCGCTTTGGATCGATCGTACACAGCACGCGCCTGACGCAAACGGATTATCTGTTGGGCCGCTTTGCTGGAGCCTTTGCTGTGGCGCTGCTGGTATTCGCCAGTGTACCGCTGGGCAACGCAGTGGGTGCGGCCATGCCGTGGCTTGACGCAGAAACCGTAGGTCCATTCCATCTGATCTGGTACCTGCAAGCTTGGCTGTTGTTCTGTGGGCCGACACTATTGGTGATGTCGGCAGGGCTGTTTGCATTGGCGATCGCCACACGTTCGATGATGGCTACTTACATCGGTACGGTAGTTTTCCTAATTCTTTATCTAGTGGTTACCGGATTGCTCGACAAGCCACAATTTGAATATTGGGTGGCGCTGTTTGACCCATTTGGACTCGCTGCTGTAACGCTTGCAACTAAGTATTGGACAGCCACAGAACGCAACACGCTCATGCCAGCGTTACATGGCGCATTGCTGTGGAACCGTGTGATTTGGGTGGGCCTGACTGTTCTGGTTTTGGCGCTGGCCTTGCGACTTTACCGCATTGAGGGCCGTGCGACTAAGGTGCCAAAACTCGCTAAGTTCGCCGCGGATCCAGTGCCGATCGCCAGTGTCGTACCGACGCCCACCGGCAAACCTGGCGGTTGGGCAGTCGTGTGGGCACTAGTGCGTTTTGATATGGCAGCCGCATTTCGTAATCCCGGCTACGTAGTGCTTGTGTTCTTTGGCTGTGTGAACGCTGCAGGTTCACTATGGTTTGCAAGCCAAATGTATGAGGTTGAAACGCTGCCGGTGACCCGGGTGATGATCGCCGCACTTGAAGGTAGCTTTGCGATTATCCCGCTGATCATCGCCATCTATTATGCGGGCGAGCTGGTTTGGAGCAGCCGCAACCGACGCACACACGAACTCCTTGATGTCACGCCAGCACCGGACTGGGCCTTTGTACTGCCAAAAATGCTGGCGATTGCGCTGGTGCTGGTATCGACATTGGCCGGCAGTATCGTCGTGGCCATGTTGGTGCAACTGCTCAAGGGCTATCACCAACTAGAAATGAGCCATTACCTGCAGTGGTACGTACTGCCTTGGAGTATCGACGTCACGTTGATGGCAGTGCTTGCCGTATTTGTACAAACGCTGGTGCCAAACAAGCAGGCCGGCTGGTTGGCCATGCTGGTGTTTATTGTGGCGCGCGGCACATTGAGTAATCTCGGCTTTGAACATCAACTGTACCAGTATGGCAGCGCCCCGGGAGTGCCGCTGTCGGATATGAACGGGCAGGGTGCTTTCGCGGCTCATGCCGCCTGGTTTCGTGCCTATTGGGCAGCCTTTGCACTGATTCTGGTGGTGCTGACCCAAGCGCTCTGGCGCCGCGGCACAGTCGTGCCTTTGGTTGCAAGATTGCAGCGCTTGCCCGCGCGTCTAAATGGTGTTGCCGGCGTACTGCTGGTGGTCGCGGTGGTGGCGATGGGTGGTTTGGGCAGTTACATCTACTACAACACCAACGTGCTCAACTCCTATCGCACGCGACAGGATGTGGAGCGCTGGACTGCCGACAAAGAAAAAGCGGTACTCCCGTTCGAGTCGCTTCCGCAGCCTCGCATTACTGATGTGGTGCTGGATGTGGCGTTGTATCCGTCGCAGTCGCGCGTGCTGACTCATGGAAGCTACGTGCTTGAAAATCGTACCAATGCACCCTTGCATGAGGTGCATGTCAATATCGATCGTGATTTGAAGGTAACGCAGCTCGAGCTTGAAAGTGCGCACATTGCAAAGGATCTGCCGCAGTTTGGCTACCGCATCTATCAGCTTGATCAGCCGCTAGCGCCTGGCGGGCGCGTGATGTTGCGCTTTGCAACCGTTCGCGAGCAGGTGGGCTTTCGTCATCGTGGTAATGACACGCGGGTAGTCGATAACGGTACTTTTATTGATAACAGTGAGATTGCGCCGGTGCTGGGCGTGTCCCGTGGTGAGTTCCTCACAGATCGCATCAAGCGTCGCAAATACGGCTTGCAACCGGAGTTGCGGCCAGCAAAGCTCGAGGATGACAGTGCTCGAGCTTTTAATGGCCTGCGCCGTGACAGTGACTGGGTGAATGCCGATATCACTGTCTCAACCGAGGCTGATCAGTTGGTGGTGGCGCCGGGGTACCAGGAGTCAGAGCGTATTGTAGGCGGCCGCCGTATTGCGCGCTATCGCACCGATGCCCCGATTCAGAACTTCTTCTCGATCCAGTCGGCTCGGTATGAAGTGGCACGCGACCAATGGCATGGCGTGGATCTGGCTGTCTATCACTATGCGGCGCATGATCACAATACGGCCACCATGATAGCCGCGATGAAGCTATCCTTAGATGTTTTTTCCGAGGCCTTCAGTCCATTTCAGTTTCGACAGCTGCGTATCCTTGAATTTCCTGCCTATGCCGGCTTTGCGCAGTCGTTTGCCAATACCATTCCGTATTCGGAGTCGATCGGATTCATCCTCAATCGCAAGGATCCCGAAGATATTGATATGGTTACCTATATAACTGCGCATGAGATTGGTCACCAGTGGTGGGGCCATCAGCTGATCAGCGCAGACCAACAGGGCAATACTTTTCTAGTCGAATCAATGGCTCAGTATTCGGCGCTGCTGGTGATGGAGCGTAGGTATGGTCCGGAGCAGATCCGTAAGTTCCTAAAGCTTGAGATGGACAAGTACCTGCGTGCGCGTGGTGGAGAAAAGCTGGAAGAGTTGCCGTTAGAAAAGGTTGAGAACCAGCCCTACATCCACTATCAGAAGGGCGGCATTGCCATGTACCTGCTCAAGGAAGAACTCGGCGAGGCAGTGGTTAATCGGACTTTGCAGCGCCTGCTGAAGCAGTACGCATTCAAGGCCGCGCCCTATCCCAATCCGCGTGACTTCCTAAGCATCCTGCGCGAAGAGGCAGGTCCTGCGCATGAGCAGTTGATTGCTGATCTGTTTGAGCGCATCACACTGTATGACTTAAAGGTCAGCAGTGCCACCACTCGCAGGCTCGCAGATGGGCAGTGGGAGACCACATTGCAGGTGAAGGGCGCAAAGTTCTACGCCGATGGGCAGGGTAAAGAAACTGCTGCGCCGCTTCAGGAGGAGTTTGAAGCAGGCTTGTTTACCGCCGAGCCTGGTAAGAAGGGCTTTAAGCGTGGCAGCGTACTGATAATGCAGCGCTGTGTCGTACGCGATGGTGACCAGCAGGTTGTGCTGCGTAGTAGCACGGCACCCGCTTTTGCTGGCGTCGATCCTTACAACAAGCACATCGACCGCAATACCGATGACAATGTGGTGGCGGTCAAGAAAAGCCGTTAGCTGGAGATGGACGCTATATTTTAACGCGTCTTGGGTAGGCGGCCGATCAGTGGCGCGCAGGGTGTCGTTACCCTGGTAACGCGTCTGTTCTAACTAATATATTTCTGATGGCTCGAAACAATGAAGGGCCGACTTTGCGCGTGACTCATCTGTGACCGTTGGATCATCTGAAAAAGTCTTTGAGGTCACGTCTATCAAGACTGAGCGGCTTTAAAAGTGTTACGGAGATCTGGCCAATAGTGAATCATGATCAACAGCGATACAGCGAAGAGCGATCCGTCAAACGGCAGCAGCTTAACGAAAAATGCTAGACCATAAAAAGTGTAGTTTGCCGTCATAGACAGCGCCGAAATGATGGCTGATAGCAGGGCAGCAAGAGCGCGTGTTTTAGGAAAAAAAACCAATATCCCAATACTCGTATTGGCAAGATTCATTGCGGCATGAACCCATCCCGCCACCGCATCGTTACCCGACGATGGGCCGGATCCAGAGGCGCATAAAAACTGGCCCAACGCCATGAGCAAGACTAAGAGCATATAAAAGATATTCTCTTTTTTACTATGCCCCAACATTGTGGGAGTTGCTTTGAATAGAGACTTCATCATGGCGATACATCTATCTTACAGAGTATGAGTTTAGAGCGTGTAGACGCTTGTTTTAGCGTCGTGGCGATCATTCCCACTGATGCTCTATTTTTCGCAGGTTAAGCTTAAGTAGAGCATCAGTGGGTCAACGTACTAATGCAGTACGTTACCGTTGCTGTCGATCGGAGGCGCTATATCAACTGATGGCAATCCCCTATTCTGTGGGAAGCCATGTGATGCATGTTGGACGTTGCTCACGATGGTACCGGGTGTGCCACGGTAGCACCCGGGTCCGTACGGGAATTCGTTGTTCACATGATAGTGGTACATGTTTCTGAACTGTCCATCCCACTTGATTCTCCCAAAGTGTCCATGACACTCATCTAAATCTGCGTTCTTCAGCAAGATACCGCCGTCCCCGCGAGGACCATAGACACCAAACCCGTCCATGGCATAGCCGAATAATGGCGAGTGCTGATACGTGACGCCTTGGTTGGGAAAGCACTTCCATGAGTAACCATGGTAGTGGTATTGGGTGGCATAGGGATGGCCCCAGCACTGGTCTACAGGGAGTGCAGCAATCGGATCCACAAAAACGCCTGCATAGGCGAGGTTGGCATGCCAAACAGCGCCAGTTTGAGTAACCACGCCTTCCACTAGTGTGTTGATGCAGTTTGGTGTATCCGAATAAACGGGATTTGCAGGGACGGTGACGTCAAGATCATAGGGCGCAATTGGAATCTCCGCAGCACTGCCGTAGGGCGGTGCAGGAGCTGCGGCATAGTACGGGTAGGCGGGGGTGTTGGCCTGTACCGGAAAGGTGCCCGTTGGGTGGTTGGGGATTCCGTTGCCCTTGAAATGGCGTTGCCCATCTAGCACCCAGGTATTGAACTGCGGGTGTGCATCGGGAACGTTGTTCCAATTGACTGCCCCTTCGACATAGGGGATTTTTGCAGGGTCCACTTTACGGCCCTTTCGGACCCACGGATTCTTCGTGCTTGTGATGGTGATGTCACTAGGCGGCGTGCCTTGAAGGATATCGAGGCATAGAAATTGTGCGTTTGTCGCAGCCACATCGGTTCGTGTGCCCGTGGGCGCGGTGATGAAGTACGTCGGCGGACTCGGGTCAAGCGCCATCGCGGTCGGCGCGCCGATGAGCATGCAGATTCCAATCGAGGACAAAAGAGTCATTAAACGGGACAGCGATGACATTAATTGAGGCTTCATTCCCTATGCTCCGATGTTTTATGAAAAACGCTATTGGGCTAAGGGAGATTATCATAATATACTTGTGTGTAGTATGTAAATAGGGCTCATTGACAAAGTACAAACGTGACAATTTTGTGTCTATAGTTGCGGAACCATACGGGAGTATGGCCTCCGCTCGGGCGTGGGTGAGTACGCGTCCTTCGAAACTACCAAGCCCATTCACCGCATGCATAAAAAAACCAAGAGCCGATTTGACCACCGACCACGGGTTGCGGCTCAGCGACGAGCGGCGATGCAGGCGCGGATTTTTTCCGCCGCACTACAGCTGCTTGTGAAAAAACAAATCGACGACATTTCAATGAACGATCTCATCGATCAAGTAAATGCCTCTCGCGGCACGCTCTATAAATACTTTGATTCACTCAGCCATGTATTCCGTGCGCTAAGCGAGCAGCTTGCAACAGAACTTGCACCGATCGCGGATCAAGTTATTGTGTGTATTCCTAATGCAGCCATTCGAGTTGCCACTGGAACGCGATTAATATTAAACCTTGGTTCTAGCGCGCCACTGTTCGGCAAGTTAATGCTGCAGTCGGGCTGGCCGATGGCAGGTCCGGCGGACAAAATGCTAGGCTTTCTTGAGCGAGACATCCAATTGGCTATTACGCAGGGCGAGTTCGAGGGCATGCCAAATTCAGTCGCTGTCAATCTGGTTATTGGGCCAACGATCAGTGGCCTACATACCATGCTACTTGGGCAGACGATGCCGGACTACTCCGCGCAGCTCACGGTGCGGATTCTCAGGTCTTTAGGCATGAGTCGCTCGGGTGCAGAACAGGCCGTCTTGGTTACTCTGCCTCAATTGTCCTTGCCGTTTACCGGACTCATTGGTGAGATCTTGAGAATGAGTGCGACGGGCGTATAAAAGACGGGGAGCGTGCCCAAAAGACCGCGGTCTTGGGTTGTCTTTCGTATCTTTGCGCAAGGCGAGAGGAACCGCGGCGTACAGTGGCGCGGCCGAGGGGCTTTTGCTAGGACTCGACAGCTTAGATAGGTAGTAAAGCAAAGCGTGTTGTGCGTGGATGTTTTCCCAGTTGTATGATATAATCCGTTGATATAAGAAATAAAAAGCTAGCGACAAAGTCGCAATATCCATAAAAAATCGATGCAGGCTGTGCTGCCATTAGCGCTCTTTGAGTCAATGCGCAGGCCGAGCGCTTTTCAATCGAACATGTCGTTTTATTCAATAAAGGTTTCGTATGTGCAATTTGCAGTTTAGCCGGCGCTCATCAGGGCAAGCCATCACTCTGTCAGTTTTTGGGAGCGTATTTCTTGGGGTCAGTGCGGCGAATGCCGTCACTACAAGCGCTCCAACATTGGACGAAATTGTCATCACAGCGCAAAAACGCGCGGAAACCCTGCAGGATATACCGCTAAGCGTCTATGCCATCAGCGGCGCCGATCTTGAAGCGCAGGGCATTACCAGCGTGCAAGGACTTGCCAATTCGGTCGCTGGTGTGACTATTGCGTCGGCCAATCCTGGGAATATGTACCTCAATATTCGCGGTACGGCGGATCTATCGAGCAATTACCAAGGATCCTCGGTCAACGGCTTTTACATCGATGAAGTAGCGATGTCCTACGTGCCGGGCTATATGCCTGATGTGGGCGTGTTTGATCTTGAGCGCGTTGAAGTGCTGCGTGGCCCGCAGGGCACGCTGTTTGGAGACGGCTCCATGGGCGGAACGTTACGCGTCATCACCAAGAAACCGGACAGCACCAGCTCCTTTGGGCGCTACAAGCTTGGCTTTGAGTCTGTCGAAGGCGGCGGAACGGGCTTTGGCGTGCAGAGCAGCATTAATCTGCCCATTCAAAAGGACGTGTTAGCGGCGTCCCTGTCAGTGAGTTACCGCAATCCCCCAGGTTGGATCAATGTTCCGGACTTGCATAAGAACAATAGCAACGATGCGAAACTCGGTGATTATCGATTGGCGGTCCGCTATACGCCAACTGCAGCGCTGACGGTGGATGCATCCTACCTTTATAGCCACAGTACGTTTTATGACTTCTTGGCGACCTCGCCCGGTGTGCTCGACCCTGCAGTCGCTGCTAAAGCAGTAGGCGCAGGTCCCGTTGGCAGCCTCTCGCCGTCTGCGGCTACCGTAAAAGTTGCCGCCTTAACTGTCAGTTACGACGCGGGCTTTGCAACCTTCATTTCTGCCTCGGCAGCCACTGATGCTGTTAATGAAGCAACCCGAGACGTTTCGTCCGCACTACAGGTGGTGTTTCCGCCCTTTTTTGTACCCGGTGCAAGCGCCTCAGCCTTGATCAACGTGCAGAGTCAGGCGCTGAGTCAAGAGTTTCGCTTAGTATCCAACGGCCACAATAACCTTGACTGGACAGTCGGAACCTACGCCTTGCATGAAAAGCGAGACATTGAAGATGGCTACACATTCAATATTCCAGCGATACAACTTGTAGATGTACCGCTGGAACACACCAAACAAACAGGAACGTCTTGGGCTGCATTTGCTGATGCTAACTACCGACTCACGGACCATATTTCAGCACAAATCGGTGATCGATTTTTCTCAGATAAAAAGGACTTCTCGCTGGTCCAAATCCGGGGCTCGGCGCTCCCGCTTGGTTTTGCACCAGCCGGAACGGTCCAAACCGGTAACGAATCGGCGAAGACTAGTTCCCCTAAATTAGGTCTGACTTACAAAATCAGTAATGACACGCTGGTTTTTGTTAAATACGCAAAAGGCTTTCGCAGCGGCGGCTCAAACACGGTATCGGTGTCCCAGTACCCTTATGCGTCTAGCGAATACGGACCTGAATCCTTGTATTCCTATGAGATCGGCCTGAAGTCGAAGTTAAGCGCTAATTGGTACCTCAACAGCTCTGTCTATCACAACGAATGGAGCGGCTTACAGTTGCCGTTTCGCACCACTGACGGTGTTTACACTTACACCACAAATGCAGGTGCCGCCTCAGCCAATGGTGCTGAACTAGAAACTGGTGGGCATGTCGGGGAGCATCTCAATATAAGCATCGCGTATGCTTATATTGATTCAAAGATTGACCGTAATGTTTATGACGGTCTTGGTCATCTCATCGCAAAAGCCGATAACGCGATACCGTTCACCTCTAAAAATAAACTGACACTGAGCAGCACCTACACGCAGGCCGTCACCGATACATTAAAGAGTGTTAGCGAAGTGCGGTATCGCTGGGCGACTTCAACCTACTCGGAACCAAGCAATATGGCGATGTACGAAAATGGCACGACCAGCCAACTCTTCGTCGCTACCGGCATGTCGGGCTCATGGGGCACTGTACGCCTGTATGTGGACAATGCGCTCAACCGTACAGACTCAAGTGTCAAACTTCCGCCACCTGGGCCTAATCTGTATGTACTGACCAGTTATTTGCGCCCGCGTACCTTCGGTATTGAGTTCAGCAGTAATTGGTAATCCTGTAAACCTCGCTTAATGAATCATTAGGCGAGGTTCTTACTGCGATAATCGCTCGCTCCGAATTCAGTCTGAATCCAAAGGAATGGCTACGTCCCATTTCACTCGAGTGGCACAGCGATGATTGTGATGTCTTTTGCTCAGGGATACCGCAATGCCAGCAAGTGGCTTCTCATGCTGGTTATCGTCATTGTTACGATCGCCGCAAGTATCAATAGACAATTAGTCGGGCTGATCGCGCAATCTGTCAAACTCGAGTTTGGGTTCAGCGATGCACAGCTGGGTAGTTTAGTCAGTATCGCCGGCGTTATGCCAATGCTGTTGTATCCATTACTTGGGCACATGGCTGACACGCTTGATCGCCATAAGCTAATGATTGGCAGTATTGTCATTTATTCGCTGGCGACCGCCGTTTATGCCTCAGCAACCACATATGTCGTGCTAGCACTTGGACTTGGGATTCTGGCCTCCTCAGAAAGTGCATTAAATCCCGTGTTCCAGTCGCTCATTGCGGGCCGATACAAGGGCCCAGATAGAGTTAATGCGAATCTGGTTAATTTTGCCGCCGGCGGCCTGACGACAGGCTTAGGGAGTTATTTAGCGGGCCTCATGTTGCTTTGGGCTGGCCGCCATTTAATTCAGATCACTCCAAGATGGCATGGAGCCACCGAATGGCGTATCGCTTTAGGCATGGCTGCTCTGGTTGGCGTCCCCCTCGCATTAACCCCGTTGCTGCTTGGCAAAGAGACTCGCACGAACAAAGAGAACTTGGTCAGTCATTTCAATGAGGTAAAGAAATATTGGAATCAGCACTGGAAAGTGATGATGTCGATGAACGTTGCTATATCGTTTTATATTATTGGTGCTGGCGCAATATTGGGTTGGATACCAATTTATGTCATCCGACATTTTGGCATCACTCCAGCAGAGCTTGGTATGCGTATAGGCCTTGTCATAGGTATTGCTGATATAGCAGGCATTGTCGTTGGTTTTCTTGCGATAAGAAAACTCTACGCGCGCTTAGGGCCTCTTGCGCCGCGCTACATATTCCAAGTTGCACTTTGTACGATTGTGCTTTTGAATATAGGGCAGTTGTTTGCTACGAGTGCATGGGGTGTTCTCCTACTTTGTGCGACGCAGAACTTCGTAGCGACATTTGGAACGGCAAGCTCCAATAATATGACCCAGGATTTATCGCCGCCTAACCTTCGTGGCAAGCTGATTGGTATTAATGGATTGATGGTCGCGCTGATGACGATGCCTGGACCAATCTTGGTAGGAATACTCTCTGATCGCATAACAGGTACTCCGCAGGGGCTCCTTTGGGCGATCGTTTTGGTGTCCAGCCCGTGCTTCTTAATAAGTGTTCTGTTATACACGCTCACGAATCGCGCTTTCGTAAATACCGTCAATGCAGTGGCTCTGGCTGAAGCCACCGAGCCCTAGCGTATTTTTTAAGAGCAGACGCCGCTGTCGGGGTCGAGGAGCAAGCCCAATCAGCGCGTTGAATTTCGCTGAGTCATGCTCAGTGGCTGGGCCGTACATGCAGCGGTTACCGGCCGGCGTCCAGTTCGTCAGATTTTTATGGGCCCGTCCGCTTAGCGAGACCGAATCCATCCGGGGGCTTGCGATGGTGGGTGGCTTGTTCATAGGCGTAGGCGTAGCGCAGCAGCAAGCCTTCGCTGTACGCGGGCCCAAAGAACGTCAGACCAGCCGGTAGCGTTGTGTGGGTGTAACCCATGGGCACCGTGATTGCTGGCCAGCCAGTTTGCGGCGACAGGATCTGGCTGTTGTCCCCTGGTGGGCTGTCGTTATCACCAACTCGCCGCGGTGAATTGCTCCAGGTCGGATAGATGATGACATCGACATGGGCGGCAGTCATTGCTGTTGTGAGCACATCCCTGAAAGCAATTTTTGGCGTGTCATTCCACACATCACTACACGGCGCTCGCCGCTCATCGATGGCAGGGGGGCCGAGCGCCTGCTTAAGCTCACTCTCGTTGTGTGGTAGGTAGAGACCTGAGCGGTAAATGTCGCTCAGCGAATGCACAGGTGCATTCGGACGCGCCGCAAGATACTGGTTGAGGTCGCTCTCAAAGTCACCGCACCACAGGTTTTTTGTCAGTGCCTCAAAGTTGTTGATGCCGAATGGATCGACGATCTCGGCTCCGGCAGCGCGTAGATCGGTGATGGCGCGTTCCGTGAGAACTCGGATCTCAGAGTCACCCGTTTCGCTATCGACGTAGCGACGAAACACGCCGATGCGTACGCCCACGAGCCCGTTGCGTGTGAGGAAACGCCGATAGTCGGCCGGGATATGCCCACCTGAGCGGGCAGTGAGTGGGTCTGCAGGGTCATAGCCTGCGATGACGTTGAGGACGGTGGCGGCGTCCGTCACCGAGCGAGTCATCGGTCCGCCAATATCGTTGTGCACAAACAGCGGCACGATGCCGTGTCGACTGGTCAGCCCGAGCGTTGGGCGTAGGCCGACAAGTGCATTGTGCGAGGACGGGCCACGGATCGAATTGCCAGTGTCGGTTCCTAGGCCAACGAGTCCGAAGTTCGCTGCGATGGCGGCAGCAGTACCGCCAGAAGAGCCGGCCGGTACGTGCTCGAGGTTGTACGGATTGCGGGTGATACCAGCGATTGAGCTTTCGGTTAGGTACGGTGAAAAAGCCCACTCGGCCATGTTGGACTTGGCGAGGATCACGGCTCCTGCAGTGCGTAGCCGCGCGACCATGGTTGCATCTGTTTCAGGCAGCCAGCCTTTGAGTGCGAGTGATCCGCCGGTTGTTTGTAGGCCGCGGGTCTCGTAGTTGTCCTTAACGATGACGGGCACGCAGTGCAGTGGTTTTAGCTTACCGGAGTGCTTGAAGTTTGCATCAAGTCGATCAGCATCGTGTGTGGCGTCAGGGTTTACAGTGACGAGCGCATTGAGGCGCGTCGACTGATCGAAGGCATGAATCCGGTATAGATACTGATCGACCAGCGATCGGCAGGAGATTTCCCTCGTCTGCAGCGCTATATGCACGGAACTAATGGATGCTTCAGAAAGTTCAAAAGGAGTCGCTGCAGTGGGGTTGCCGAGTAACAGGCCGGTGATCGTGGCCATTGTTGCGAGCGTCAGGCGAAGGGGTGGCGTCATAGTGATCCTTAAGAAGGCTTAGTCGGATCATAGGCCCTGCGGGCGGATGCTGTGTAGCAGCAAGACAGCAGCGGCACGAGCGCGCGGGCCACCAGCGAACTCTCGCTCCCTGCGCTACGGTCGAAGCGGGTATTTCAAGACTCACATAGATATTTATAAAGTATTGATTTGTAACAATAATAATAGCACTCGATCTCCCTCCATCGCGCTTACGTCTGCCAAGTTTTGGCCGCCCGGTACTATGCGCCGAGGGCCTGAGCCCCCCAGCGCGTGGCGCGCCTTAGGCCATAGTGAACACCGTGCACGCAACCTCAGGGGCGCGTACTCTTGCTGGGCTGAAGCTGATGCCGCAGTGTCTGGCTCAAACTTTCATAAAGGCCGTTCATGAACTTCGTTTGCGCAAGTCTCCTGTTGATTGGGTTGAGTCTCGCAACGGCCGCGTCAGCTCAGGATCCGAATAAGCTGCGGATCCTCACTTGGGACGGTTATGCTCCCGCCGACGTCGCTGAAGATTTTCGTAAGGAAACGGGAATTGAGCTTGAAGTCATCGTCGATGACGATGTGGGCATCATCAAGCGTTTAAATGCCTCGGGTGGTACCGGGTTTGATCTTGTGCAGCCGTCGCAGGATCGGTTGACCGGTGCGCAGCAGCAGTATCACTTTTATAAGCCAATCGATATCACGAGAATTCACAGCGATCGTTATTTTTCCGAATTATTAGAAAGCGTGAAAGCTAACACAACGATAGACGGCAAGCTCTATAGCGTGCCCTTCCTGTGGGGCGCCCAAGGAATTATCGTTAATGGCCGACGTGCTGACGTGACGGATTATCTGGATCTGTGTAAACCTGCGCTGCGTGACAAAACGTCGATGCGCGCGCTGCGTCATACGCTAATCGCATTTGCATTTGGTTTGGGTAAGAACCCCTTCGCCCTGTATTCTGATCCCAAAGCGTATGCTCAATTGATGGACGAGGTTGCGCAGACATTAATTGCATGTAAACCCAATCTTCACCTTTACTTCGAATCTCAGGCACAGTTGTTCGCAGCTATGCGTACCGACAAAGTGAGTGCTGCGCTGCTGTGGGACTCCGCGAGTTGGGAGTTAAATCGCGAAAACCCCTTTGTGCACTTCGTGAATCCAAAATCTGGAGCAGTCGGTTGGATGATCACCTTTGCGCTACCCGCCAAGGGTCAGAACGATGCTGCTGCCTATGCTTGGATCAATTACACCTTGCGCCCTGAGATTGCCGCACGAATTACCAAATCGACTGGCAGCTTTACGGCGGTCAAGGGAACCCTGTCGCTAGTAGATCCGCGGCTCAAAGCGCAGTTTTTTGACAGTTTTCCCGAAGGATTCAAGAACATTCACTGGTCGCCTGCGATGCCAGCT
This sequence comes from uncultured Pseudomonadota bacterium, assembly GCA_903832085.1. GTDB lineage: Bacteria > Pseudomonadota > Gammaproteobacteria > Steroidobacterales > Steroidobacteraceae > CAIKZZ01. The sequence goes on from CAIKZZ010000041.1 coordinate 20,498, forward strand.
GGACTCGAAATAATCGAAGCGCGTGCACTGGATCGCGTCAGGGCTGCGCACTGACGAGTGGAATAAGCTGCAAGCGCTATCTCAAGTCAGTTGACGTCAATGTCGATAATGACGAAATGCCGCTCTATACGTATATGCGTAACCTCATGAAAAAATGGCCTGCGGCTAAAGCCACACTCGATAGTCTGCTTCTAGAAAAATAGTTAATTAGTTCAAGGAATCTTTCATCATGAATCGTCTTCTTAGAAACCCACTAGTAAAAGCACTTCTGGTGATTCTTGGCTTAATCTCAGCTGGAGTCGCCGTGGCAAATCCTGCCAAAATTGTTTATTTAACGCCTGACCTTAATTTCCCGTTTTGGCATCACATCGCACAAGGTGTGGCTTTCGAAGCCAAAAAAAATGGCATCGAGTTTAGCTCTCTTAGCAGTAATGACGATGGGGCGATTCAGTTAAAAAACGTAGAGAATGCAATCGCCCACGGCGCGACCGGAATCGTGTTGACACCTACTGATTCATCTACCGCACCCGCTGTCCTCGCGCTTGCCGAAAAAGCGAAGATTCCAGTGGTGATCGCGGATGTGGGGACTAACAGTGGCAGATACGTGTCCTATATTAGCTCCGATAACTATACCGGCGCCTATCAAGCGGGCCAGGTATTAACGACTGCGCTAAAGCAAAAGGGATGGGCCGGTGGCTACATTGCCACGATCACCCTCTCAATGGCCCGTAACAATGGCCGCTTGCGCGCGGCGGGTTTCGCACAGGCGCTTAAGGAGGCGGGCGCGCAGGTGTCTGACACTCGTGAGATGAAAAGCTACACGGCCGACGAGTCTAACCAATTCGCAAAAGAACTGATGGCTAAGCCCACGCCGTTGCGTGGTCTTTTTGTGCAAGCGGATATGCCGACCTTAGGTGCGGTCCAGGCCATTAAGGCAGCGCAACGTGGTCAGTCGCTTGAACTTGCTGCATTTGACGGGACGCCGGAATTCATTGATTTGATCAAGCAGGGGGACATACTCGTATCAGGTATGCAGCAGCCCTATCTAATGGGTGAGCGCGCGGGAGAGGCGCTGATCATGCATCTAGCCAAGAAGCCAGTCCCGTCTTCCATCGTGATTCCCGTTTTAATTGTGACTCATAAAAACATCGACCAGTTGCTACCGGTGCTGCGAGAAACCGTGTTTTCTAACGAGCTTAAATAGGGTCAAGCGTGAGCCGGGCGCGGCCTGTTAAGCGCGCGCCCGACAGCAGCTACTGAGGTCGTCTTGGCGATATCATGTCGACGACTTAGCGCGCCACCAGCAGGTTGTTATGCAGACGATAGAGAGTTATTGAGCAGTAAAACCGCCATCAACGCTCAGTATGGAACCTTGGCAGAGCGTGGAGTCATCTGACGCAAAAAATAGAATCGCGCTGGCAACTTCATCGGAGCGGCCCATGCGTCCAATGGGCATAACGCCCCGGAGCATCGCTTGCGCTTCTTGCTGATCTGGCATGAGTTTCGTCCATCGGTCCATCATCGGCGTTTGGATAACGCCAGGGCAGACACAGTTAAACCGTACCCCGGACCGCGCAAGCTCGATGGCCATATCACGCGTAAAGACAACGAGGCCCCCCTTAGCGCTTCCATAGGCAGTGGACAGTGGGAAACCGACTAAGCCATTCAAAGACGACACGTTGATGACGCTGCCTGCACCGCGTTTTACCATATGAGGAACTATATGTTTACACAGTAGCCACGGCCCTTTTAAATCGGTCTCAAGGACCATATCCCACTCGTCTGAGGTGGTGAGGTCGTAGGAGCGATTGAGTTCCGATCCTGCATTATTAACGAGCACATCAATCTGGCCCCATATCTGGATCGCACGCTCCGCGATTGCAATGGCGCTGGCCTCTTTACGTACATCGCACTCAATGGCGCTGGCATTGGCGCCAAGGCTGCGCGCCAGATTTTCCGCCGCTGCCAGATTACGGTCAGCAATCAACACCTTGGCACCCTCTGCCACAAAACGGCGCACGGTTGCCTCGCCGATTCCGCTTGCGCCACCGGTGACGATGCTTGTCTTGCCCTGTAATCTCATGATGTGCTCCTCATTAATGTCAGCGTTACGGGGGGGTCTGTAACCGAGATCGGCTCGCGCTCATCGTATCGCCTCGTTCCAAAGTGCGCAAATGGATACCAAAAGATAACGAGCGATTTGATAGCAGCCGACTGACTTTGAGTGCTGTGTCCGTATCGCTATAAGGCCAGGCGTCCGCAACTCACTAAAGCTGCAATAGCCCTAAACCCAACGCTTGTGCGTTCAGGATAGCGTGCTTGCACTGTATAAATACCCTCTAGAAAGGTGAGGTGAGTCGTGAGATCAGGCTAGTGCTTTTTCAATAAAATCGGGTGGCACGCTTGTACGCGGAAAAGTGTCATTCTGCTGGCGACGCGCACGTTTTTTTGTATTCCGAGCCAGTTCGTTGTCTTGGAACCACTGCGTTACATCGATCTCAAGACCGATGCCATGCATATAGTTGAAAAGCGCTTTCTTGAGTCCCGCAGCGTAAACATCATGATTTACGCCGGTTGAGTCGACGAAGCCAATGTCGTTATTTGCGAAAGTCACATGCGATGGCGCAGATAATGTGACGCCATATTGCTCAGGATTTTTTCCGACAGGCGAGTGTACAGTGCAGGTGAAGCGGTGGAAGAAACCTGACTGAATGCAGCCGGCTGCAAATAATTGCCGTACGTACTCGAGGGCATCGATGGTTTCTTGCGCAGTTTGAGTAGGAAAGCCATACATGAGATATGCGTGCACGAGAATTCCAGCGTCTGAGAATGCGCGGGTTACTCGTGCGACCTGCTCCACAGATACGCCTTTTTTCATAAGCTTTAGTAGCCTATCAGAGGCAACCTCGAGTCCTCCTGTGACGGCGATGCAGCCGCTATCAGCCATCAGTTGGCAAAGCTCATCGTCAAACGACTTTTCAAAGCGAATATTTCCCCACCACGATATATTCATCTCGCGCTGCACCAAAGCAGTTGCAAGTGACTTGAGCGCTTTCGGCGGTGCCGCTTCGTCGACGATATGGAATCCCGTTTGGCCAGTTTCTAAGACTAGCGATTCAATGCGATGGATTAGGGTCGCTGTTGTTGCTGTCTCATATCGCGATATATAGTCTAGAGTCACGTCGCAGAAGCTACATTTTTTCCAATAGCAGCCCTGCGCCACAGTGATTTTATTCCACCGGCCGTCTGACCACAGCCGGTGCATTGGATTGAGCATGTCAAGCAATGAGAGGTAGTCGGTCAAAGGTAGGCCCGCGTATGTGGGCGTGCCACACTCAGACGCGCCAATATCAGGTTCCTTCGAGTCAACATAGTGGTGCGTGCGCGTGTAGGTACGCACTAGCGTTTCTATAGATCGCTTGCCCTGTAGGTGCTCAATCAGTGCAAGCAACGGACGCTCTCCAGCATCAAGTGTCACGAAATCGAAATAATCAAAGACACGTGGCTCATTCATCGCGCGCAGTTCGGTGTTGCAATAGCCGCCGCCTAACACCGTGACTATGGATGGATTAGTTCTCTTTACAGCTTGTGCAATACGAAAAGCACCGTAGACATTTCCTGGGAAGGGCGCGGTCACTAATAACAAGTTGGGTTCGTGTTTAATCAGTGCTTCTAGAGCGAGCGTGTTAAGAAGCTCGTCCACTAAATTGGGGGGGCTCTTAAGCGCTGCGTCTAACTGGTCGAACGTTGGCGCGCTCGCAGCGAGCGATTCTGCATAGCGCACAAATTCAAAGCGAGGGTCGATGCCCTCACGAATCACATCAGCAATATCGTTCAGATAAAGAGTTGCGATGTGTTTCGCATGATCCTGGGTCCCTAACGCCCCAAAAGCCCAATGGAGTGGGTCGCCCTCGTCTTGCTGTGTGCTCGCATATTGCTCAAGAGTCGCAAATCGAGGCCCTTCCGGTAGGTATCTGCGCGATGCAATTCTGTGCGCAAGTGTGGGGTCGCGGCCTTGCAGAAATCGAATGACTGCACAGATTGTGGTGCTATACGTTGCCACATTCGCAGAAAAAAAAGCCGTTGCTGATGTGTGTTGCGAATTCGGAAGGCAACGTAGGCGCTCGTGGATAGCATCTAGACCTGTGACCGATAGGAGTTTGAGCGCTAATGCGAGCGACAGATCGACCTGACTTGCATTAAAGCCGCGCGACCGCAGAAAGCCTGTGATATACGCCGTCGAAGGGTAGGGCGTGTTGAGTTGAGTCATCGGTGGGATGACGGACAGAATACGGGTATCGCTCATAGGCCAAAGTATATCCCGCTAGGCGCTGTCGATGCATTCAGTTAACATCGGACATATGGAAATTACTCTCGATTGGCCGCTCATTCGCGATATTCTTAAGACAGAGTATGCGCGTGCGCGAGCAGACATTCGCCAGCTCGGAGCGTCACGTGCCCTTGAGCAGTCACGGGAGCGCCACGATGCCCAGATTGCTGCAAGTGTCGATTTTAATACGCTGGCATGTCGAGCGGGTTGTACGTGGTGTTGCTACTTCAGTGTAGACGTGCGAGCTGTTGAGGCGTTCTCAATTCTGGACTTTGTGGAGCAGACTTTTTCCCCTCAGGAGCAAGAGCGTATCTATTCGGAGGTCCGCGCGAATAGTGTCGTTTTTTCGGGATTAAGTGAGAATGAGCGCGCGACACGTAATTTAAAGTGCCCTTTTTTAAGTGACGGCCGCTGTGGCATCTATGCGGCGCGTCCTCAGTCATGTCGCAACTACCATGCCACCGATGCCGCTGGCTGTCAGAAGTCCTTTGAAGACCCGCAGGATTTTGATATCGATCCAGAGTTTGCGCCCGGCGTGTATCAGGTGGGAGGCGCACACGTTGAGGCGTTTAACGGCGCCTTGGAGGATGCAGGCTATGATATTGCCGCCTACGAGCTTAACTGCGCGATCAACGCGGCACTTTCCGACGCTGGTGCGCGGCAACGTTTCGAGTCAAAGCTAAAACCTTTTTTGGCGCTCAGCGGTGTAGACGTCGTTCCTGAGTTTGATGAGGCTGATTGATATAAAGTCGGGATTTTGTTCTAACCGGAGTGTGAATTACCCCAGTAAGCGTGCGGCATGGAGCACGCTCGCGTTGCTAGAGTCGGCAGACCCTTTACGGTAGAGTGCTATCAGCGCCGCTGCCTGAGCGGTGCGAGGGTCAGCAAGGACGGCAGATTGCGTCCTTGCTGATTTCCTGGCTAAGGATAGAAAGGTAGGCTTCGCTGCCTAACGCCGGTTGCTTTGTAAAAGGCATATGCTAACGCGGGCGCAAGTGCTGGTACGCCAAGTTCGCCAACGCCGCCAATTACTTTGGCTCTCTGCAAATTGGCCGTGTTCTGAACAAAGTTCACTTGAACGACTGGCATTTGCTGATTGCGTATCATCTGATAGGTATTGAAGTTTGCGCGCTGAGGCACGCCGTTTACAAAGCTCTGTCGGCCATATAGGGTTGCGTTCAGACCATGTACAACGCCCCCTTGCATTTGAGCTATGACTGAATCGGGATTGACTACGTTCAGTGCGCGTCTTAAGGTTTAAGCGAGAGGGTCTATAGCGTTAAGCGTTTGCAACGTCGCCTGCTGGGGCGGGGAGACCCAGCTGCAAGCGCGATGTGTAATGACGCGGCACTTCAGTGATGGGGTCAATGAAAGCGATTTCGCGGGCCAGTAACTGTAATGGGGTGTCGTAGGATACCAAATCGCTTTTGAGTGGAATTTTGTGGATAGGGTAGAGCGTATCGTTAATGATTGGTATGCCTAGAGCCGCCATATGCACTCTCAGCTGATGCTTCTTCCCGCTTATCGGGCTTAGTCGGTAGCGCGCAAGTGTTTTGCATGGCAACACTTCCAAAAGATCGACCTGTGTATGCGCATTTGGAGGGCCAGGTTCACTTCCGAGCGCCTCTCGCATACGTATAAATGGCTCACCATTTACTAAGCGGCTGTGCCGAGTGATTGGGAAGTTAAGTTCGGGTCGAAATGGCGCTATTGCTTCATAGTGTTTAGTGACCTTTTGATGCGCGAATAGTTTTTGGTAGCGGCCACGTAATGCCGGTTGCACAGTAAAAAGTATCACTCCAGCCGTCTCTCGATCCAAGCGATGCATTGGGGCTAGCGTATTGATCCCTAGCTTGTTGATTAGGCGAACGAGCAAGGTTTCTTGCACATAGGGACCGCTCGGGATCACCGGCAAAAAGTGTGGCTTGTCGACAACGACAAGGTAATCGTCCTGGAAAAGCACTGTCTCTTCGAACGGGATGTGGGGTTCTAGGTCGACCGTGCGGTAGTAATAGAGTTTTATGTGGGGCGTATACGATCGTGATGGCAGTACCGGCTTACCTGCGTCATCCACAATGTCGCCTCGCTGCATGCGAGCTTCAATCTCGTTACGGGGAATAGTTCTAAAGCGTTCCACTAAAAAGTCGAGAATCCGCTGCCACGGTCCCGTCGGCAATACCACGCAGCCGGGTCCGACGCCATTACGGGCCGGTAATGGCATGGATTGAGGCGTGCTCAATCTTCCGCACCATGGAGTTGCCGTGCTCGGCGCAGGCGCCACTCTCCGTCGGGCTCCCCTTCATATACATCTTCAAGAGTCGTATTTGTTTCCTTTAACTTTGTGTCAATCGCAATCCGGTTATCAAACACAAAGCACTCACCCTCCCAGTCTTGTTCTGCATCCGGCATTTGCTTGAAGTAGTTAAGAATACCACCATCAAGCTGGTAGACAGGTACGTCGAACTCGCGCATCCAGGCACTTGTTTTTTCACACCGTATTCCGCCAGTGCAGTACATGGCGACGCTTTTCCCGTTGCGCTGCCATTCGTGCAGATGTTCCTTCACGTATTCTGGGAAATCACGGAAGTTCCTGACGCCGGGGTCGGCGGCATTACGAAAGCGACCGAGTCGAAACTCAAAGCTATTGCGGTTGTCGAGGAGTACGACATCTTCACGCTTAATGAGCTCTCGCCAGTCAGCAGGGCTTACATTAATGCCTCCACCTGCGGTTGTATCGACGCCGTTTATTCCTAGAGGGACAATCTCGGCTTTCTGGCGTACTTTCATCTTACGAAACGGAGGAGTAACGCATGCGCTGCGTTTAAAAGGCATGCCCACAAAGGCAGGAATCGATACTAGTGCGGACTCGAAACTGTCGAGTGCAGCCTCGCTGCCGGCGACCATTCCGTTGATCCCTTCGTCAGCTACGAGAATGCTTCCTTGCAGGTCTTCTGTTAAGGTCCTTAGCAGTTCCACCATGGCGCTTACATTGTCCAGGGCCGTAAACTTATAAAACGCGCTGTGCACGAGGATGGGCTGGGTTTGGTTGCTCAAAGTAGGGGCCGCATTAACTCACTTAATAGGTGACGTAGTTTCGCACGGTGCGTTTATTGTGGCCAGTCAGCGCCTCGTAGCGCATGCCGAAAGAGCGTCAGCCAAGGGCTGGCATGCTAGCGATTACAGATGGCGTTCGCATCGTTTGACGCGCATTACAGGTCTGAACCCCGCCAAGATAGCCTCGTAGCGGTAATCGCTAAGCAATGATTATCACGCCGCGCAGCGCACTACTCTATCAGAACCGATACCCAGCCTTGATGTAGTAGTAACCACCATTGAAGCCAAATGGTGAAAATAGCGTGTACTGGCTAGTACCTGCGTTATCGCCGTAGTAGGAGCTGTTTAGGTGGGCCAATTGAGTGGCATTGAGGTGCGGCGGAAAGGTGTTGAACAGGTTTAGTGCGCCAAAGCTAAGGGCTAACTGGCTGGTCATCTTGTAGGTAACGTCGAGATTCGTGATCGGTGTGAAATGGATGACGTTCTTAAAATACTGGAAACCACCTGCGCAGATAAATAGCCCGCCGGTTGGCGTGCAGGCTGGAAAGGGGCCGCCTTGGCCGTTGTCGCCATTGTCACTTTCCCAATCCCACGAAGGGCCATAAAGCTTCTCGACAAGATTGATAGAAAGATTGCCGCGTGTGAAAAGTGCGCCGAGATTGACCACATAGCGTGGATTGGCTGTCGTTAGATTTGAGTATGCATTTGCGTCATATAACTGATTGAGTGGCGGATTGCCCCCAGCAATACCTGGCGGAGTAACTGCGTACTTGGTGACTGATGTTTCACTGTAATTAGCGCCAATAGACCAGTTTATTTTTCCAAACTCATAGGTGACGGGAAGGTCGAAAACCAAATCTAAGCCACGTGTACGCGTGTCAACGCCGTTGGAGAACACGCTGACACCGGTAGTGCCATTGGCGACGACATCTGGGTCTACTGAACCACCGCTCGCGTACAGCGCGGTATTGATTAGACTCGAATAGATGCTTCCGTTATGCGAGCCAATCAGCGAGCCACTTCCAACGATGCGATCCGTGATGAGTATCTGGTAAGCATCCAAGGTTACGCTCACGTGTGAGGCGGGACGCCAGACTGCGCCGATACTTAAGTTAGTTGAATGCTCGGGTTTCAGGCCATCACCGAGGCCGAGCGATCGACCGCCTGCGGAGTCTGGCGCTAATTGTGCGTAGGTGGCTCTTGGGCCCGAATAGGTGGATGTGTAGTGCTCTTCCGCAAGGGTCGGCGCACGAAAACCATTGTTCAGCGTACCTCTGAGTGCAAGTGCTGCAGAGAGTTCATAACGACCCGTCAGCTTTGCAACAAAAGTGTTGCCGAAGTCGCTGTAGCGTTCAAAGCGAGCCGCTGCGTCAAGACGCATGTGGGTGCTCGGCGTCGCAGCGAAGTCGGCGTAGATTGCGCGATTTGTGCGGGAATGAGCGCCTGCATCGCTAGGCGTAAAGCCGGGATAGCTTGCGGCCCCTCCATTTAAATAGGACAACGGGGTACCAGCATCAATAACATAAGTGTCACGACGGTATTCGCCACCAAACGCCATATTTACAAGTCCTGCGAATCCCATATTTACGTCGCGGTTCAAGTCAATGCTGGTGGTCCACTGGCTGGCTTTCAGCAACCCGTCGTAGAAATCAGTTGGGCTAGGCTTATTTTCGATGGAAGCGTAACCCGTGTTGTAAGAGTGTAGCGTGTAAACGGCGAACTTATCAGCACCGAAACCTGTGGACAGGTCATAGTTCCAGTTCGAAAAGTGACCACGAAATCCTATATTTGCTTGGTAGTCATCTTCGTCGGCTGCCTCTTGTGGACTGAAGCCGAAGGGGTATGGGTAGACAGTGATATTTGGTTGCGCGGGATCTATGTAGTGGGCTTTCTCTGGCAGTCGATAGTTTTCAAACGAGGCAGCTTCTTTATGACCGTAACTTGCAAAGAAATAAAGTTCGTTACCGTTCTGTAAATCCATGCCGGCATTCAACAGCATCGTTTTTTGTTTGATCTGACCGTCCCCTGATATTCGGTTGATATAGGGATAGCCAGGAACGCTTAGCATATTTGAATTCGGGTAGCTCGATAAATTGGCGGGGTTAATTAAGCGTTCGTCAATCGCGCCAACAAAACTGCGGCCATGAAATTTATAATCCGCCGTTATATTGAGATACGTGCTTTGAGTGGGCGCAAAGCCGATGTTGCCACTCGCATTGTTAGATTTTCCACCGCCCGTGCCATATTCACCGTACGCGGTATTTAATGAGCCACCCGAGGGGTTTGCTTTAAGTAGAATATTGATCACGCCAGCAATAGCGTCAGTGCCGTATTGTGCAGCAGCGCCATCGGTGAGTACCTCAATGTGATCGATGGCATCAAGCGGGATGAAGTTCAGATCGACATTCGCACCACCCTGAAAGGGCGAGCCACTCACCACTGAAAAGTTCGCAGTGGTGTGGCGTCTCTTGCCGTTGATGAGTATCAGTACGTGATTAGGGCTGACACCGCGCAGTCGCGCCTGTAGCGTTTGGCCTGACATGTCATACCCAAACGTCTGTAACGTGAGCGACGGGACCAGTTGCGATATCGTTGACATCAGATCCGGACTACCTGATGCGGCTCGTAAGGCCTCTGCAGTGAGTACTTGAATGGGTGCGGGGCTGTCCAGTACAGCCATACCCGTTTGGCGGGTGCCAGTCACGATCACGCTGTCCAAAAGGTTTGAACTTGCACCCGTGCTGTCAGCAAATGCGTGGTTATTCAGCGCAGATCCAGCTGTCAGGCTGAGGGCAGCGATTAGCCGGACGTAATGCTCGGACTGAGTGCGGTGTAGGTTACTTGTCATGCGGGAGCGGCTTCATTGAACGAGTGAGTGACGTGCGCGGTTGCGTGTGCCCTCGTGTATGGAGTGGGCGAAACGCGAGAGGGTAGACGCATAAGTCCAAACCTAGGGCCGGTTCTAGGAGTTTTGCAGTCATTAAATTAACACAAATATTAATGACTTACGAGTGGACTGCCGGTCTATTGGCCATGTATGCATTTTGGGTAATGCCTAGTCTCATTGGGTGCGCCATCAGGCGCCACATAACCTAGACTAGTGCCCTTGAGTATCTTTAAAAGACGCGGGGGAGAGTGACAATGGCAGTATGGCTCAAGCAAGGCTCGAGTGCGCAGGTCAAAGCAGACCAAGACCGCCAAGTGCGCGAAACAGTCGAGAGCATTCTCGCAGAGGTCGCCGCGCGTGGTGATGCGGCCATCCGCGAGTTCTCGGTGCGTTTCGATAATTGGGATCGAGAGAGTTACCGACTGAGCGTCGCTGAGATCCAAGGCTGCATGGACCAATTGTCCGGACAAGATTTAAAGGACATCGAGTTCGCGCAAACGCAGGTTCGTAACTTTGCCAAAATTCAGCGCGAGTCGTTGCGCGATGTAGAGGTCGAGACATTGCCTGGCGTGGTGCTCGGGCACCGGCACATTCCAGTGCAGGCAGCTGGCTGCTATGTGCCTGGTGGTAAGTATCCCTTGCTTGCGTCTGCACATATGTCAGTCATTACCGCCAAGGTGGCGGGTGTACCGCGCGTGGTGACGTGTGCGCCGCCGTATCAGGGTAAGCCTGCGCCAGCGATCGTTGCGGCACAGGCGTTGGCAGGTGCGGATGAGATTTGGTGTCTCGGTGGCGTGCAGGCTGTTGCTGCAATGGCTTTAGGCACGCTTTCCATGACGCCGGTAGACATGCTTGTAGGGCCTGGAAACGCGTATGTCGCAGAGGCTAAGCGTCAGCTGTACGGACGTGTTGGTATTGATCTGTTCGCAGGCCCTACGGAAACTTTGGTGATTGCCGATGACGCAGGCGCGGACGCTGAGCTTTGTGCGACCGATTTGCTCGGTCAGGCTGAGCATGGTCCGGATAGTCCGGCGATTTTACTCACGACATCTAGGGCGCTTGCAGAGCGCACCATCGCCGAGGTGGAGCGCTTACTGCAGATTCTACCGACTGCTGCCATCGCGCGCCGAGCGTGGGAGTCCTTTGGTGAAGTGATCCTAGCCGACAGCGAAGCTGAAATGGTGACGATTGCCGACCGTATCGCCTCTGAGCATGTGCAGGTCATGACACGCGACCCGGATTATTTTTTGAAAAACATGGTCAACTATGGCGCGCTATTTTTAGGAGCGCGCACTAACGTGTCGTATGGGGATAAGGTGATCGGCACGAACCATACCCTCCCAACGCGCAAGGCAGCGCGCTACACCGGTGGCCTGTGGGTGGGTAAGTTCTTAAAGACATGTACTTACCAGCGCGTGCTGACGGACGAGGCGAGCACTCTGATTGGCGAATACTGCAGCCGCTTGTGCGCGCTCGAGGGTTTTGCCGGACACGGCGAGCAGGCCAATATCCGTGTGCGTCGCTATGGTGGCCGTATCGTTCCCTATGGCGGTAAGGCGGAGGCTCGCTGATGCACGTGCCTGTTACGCCATCCTTTCGACTCGACGGTCGACGTGCTGTGATTACCGGTGCGGGGCGCGGCATTGGGCTCGCCGCGGCTGCGGCGCTTGCGGGAGCTGGGGCTCACGTGACGCTGATTGCACGTTCACAACAGGAGATCACAGAGGCTGCTGATGCCCTGCGCCACACCGGTGCGCATGCCGATGCGCACTGTCTGGATGTCACTGACCTTGCGGCAGTGGCTAGTTTTTTTGAGTCTCGGCCCGCGTTTGATGTACTCGTCAATAACGCAGGAACCAATCGACCAAAATCGGTGCTTGAGGTGACGGTGGCTGATTACGATGCCGTCCTTAATCTGAATCTACGCAGCGCGTTTTTTGTGGCCCAAGCAATGGCGCGACGGATGGTTGCGGAAGGTGCGCACGGCTCTTTGATCCACATTGGTTCACAAATGGGGCATGTGGCAGCTGCTGGTCGTACGTTGTATTGCGCATCGAAGTGGGGTCTTGAGGGATTCAGCAAAGCACTTGCACTTGATCTTGCGTCACACGGGATTCGTTCAAACACCATCGCGCCAACATTTATTGAGACGCCGCTGACGCAGCCTTTTCTTGCAGAGCCAGCTTTTCGTGCATGGGTGCTCGAGAAAATAAAACTCGGGCGTATTGGTCAAGTGGAAGATTTGATGGGTGGTGTGGTTTTTTTAGCTTCTGACGCCTCTGCGCTGATGACGGGGACAAGCCTTTTGATCGACGGTGGCTGGACTGCCGATTAAAGTACCGCACCATGTTTTGAGGCCATCGCTTTGTCAGTTAGTCAGCAAGTTCGAAAACATACAACATGTTTCCGCCGTTTGGTTGATAGATTGCAGGACTCTGCTGAGAGGTCATCAGTTTGAATACGCCCATGCCCGCTGGCACAGCAATGTATTGCTTATGATGTGCTTCGAAACTCGTTACGTAACCATGTGCTGATGAGCCTAATCGTGTCTGCCACAGCACTTTGCCGGTAGCGATGTCGAAGGCTTTAAAGTACCGGTCGAGGTCACCCACGAACGCTAAGCCACCAGCTGTCGAAAGCACCGACGTCATAAACATTGCGGGCTGTAGGTACGTCCAGCGTAGTTTTAGATTATCTGGATCGTATGCACTGAGTCGACCGAGGTTGTCATTGACGCCTGGCATATGAAATATGCGCATGTCACCACCATAGCCTCCGCCACCAAGCGATGGATCTACTGCTCGGCCAGTCATTTCTGCACACAACTGATGTAGTGGAATGATGAGTGTTTCAGATGCGGGGTGATAGGACGCTGCTTGCCAGTTGTGGCCACCCCAGATGCTTGGGCACACCGAAACCGTATCACCGATTTTGGCGTCTAGAATATCTTGTCGGTATTTTAGCTTTCCGGTGGAGTGATTCAGTGGTTCAAATAGGTTCTGATGCAGCGTCTCAGTAAAGTCGACGAACGCGCCACTTGCGCGATCAAGTTTCCACAGAATGCCATCCTTGCCGACGGTGTACAGGTAGTGACGGCCCTTGACGTCAATCAGGATGCGCTCAAAGCCTGTTTCCATATCGAGCGTTTCGCCGGCCATGTGCTGGAAGTACCAGACCAGCTTGCCTGTGTGTGGGTCCAAGGCGAGGGTTGAGTCTGTATACAGCGCGGCATCGAGCGGGGTCATTCCTCGGCTTGCCGCTACCCACGGCTTTGCTTGTGCGGTGCCTGCGAAGTACAGCTTACGGATTGGATCGTATGTGCCAGGGATCCAGTTGTCGCCTCCCGCGCGGCGCTCCGGCGGGACGCCGCCCCAACTTGCGTCGTTCGGGTCATCAGGCTGCGCAATGGTCATGGTGCGCCATAGCTCCCGGCCTGTTACTGGATCGTGACCGGTAATGAAGCAGCCGTCTTTTTTGTAACGTTCGCAGCCGTTCATACCTGAGATGATCACCCCATCGGCAACCACGGGCCCACCCGTGTGTGTATAGGCTGCGTGGTAATCGGCTTCTACAGTGCGCCATAAGAGCTTGCCGGTGCGCGCATCAAGTGCGATGAGCGCGGCATCGTACGTGTTCATGAAGACTTTGTTTTGGTAGAGCGCGATGGTTCGCATCGGGCCACCCAAGGTCTTGGCATCGGCGGGGTATGGGTAAGCGTATTCCCAGATTAGATCACCCGTTGCCGCATCAATCGCTTGAATAACGTTATCTGGGTGTGTCAGGTACATGATGCCTTCATGTACGAGCGGTGTACCCTGATTGCTCCCATCGCGCATCGTCATTGCCCAGGCGAGCCGCAAATGATGCACATTGTTTTTGTTGATCTGTGACAGAGGGCTGTAACCCCAACCATCTTGCGTACCGCGCCAGTTAATCCAATCGCCCGGCGGTGGGCTTGCGAGCATCGCGTCGGTCACGGATGTTGTGATAGGAGCTTCGCGGTTCACAAAACCTGTTGTTACTTGCATGGCAGCGGCAACATCGGTCGTATTGTTCATTGATGGCGTAACAGGGGTCCCATTGGGCGCGCTAGTTGTGGACGTTACTTGATCATTCGGCGTCTGACTTTGGACTGCGGCATCAATCAAAATGACTGAGTCGCTGACTAGCGCGACATTGCCAGCTGCTGCGCCATTCGTTTTGAGGATGTGAGCAGCGAGATCGGCGTAGGTATCCGCTGTACGAGGGCTAGGCAGCGTACTGGCCATATTGGTTTTAATAAACGCCGTGAGATCAGCAACCGAGCGCGTGCCCCAGTGAGATAAAAACTGAGGTCCAGTCAGTGCGGCGCCGTGTGCCGAGCCACGTAATGACATGTGGTGACAGTCTGCGCAGGCGCTATTAAAGAGTTGTTTGCCCTTGGTCGCTTGAGTCTCTAGATAGACGCCAGTCTCTGGTGTGGCTGCCGTTGATCCAGTGAAGGTCATGAAACTCAGCGCAAGGCACAGTGGTAGCAAGCGTTTCATGACAGGTCTTCTCATAGTCACTGCAGATAGGCCAATATTACGCCGAATCGATTGATTGCCGGTTGCCTAGCGGACAGTTTTGCGTGGCCCAAGCTCTGGTGGGGCTCCGTTGAGTCATCGCGGGTCGCGGCTATGGGAGTCGTCGGCGCTCGCTTTTAGGTCGGCGCCTAGTTTATTGCCGAAGCCATATTAAGCATAACAATAACAATTGGATAGCTTTGTTTTATAGTGGTCCCCCTGCAGGACTGTTTGACACTGTAAAAGCTCCCTAGTCCCCCTAGAGGGCAGGCGGCCGCCGTTTGCGACTAATCTGTGAGACAGTCATGACTTGTAGAGCCGACCTTGGTCTGTAGTTGGGATACGCGTATCGGAGATGATAAACGGGGGCATGAGTGATGAATAAGAATATTGGCGGTGGTCCTAGCGCATCCATGACGCGCCTTGCTTTAACGAGCCTATCGGGAGCGAGCATCGAGTGGTTTGATTTTTACTTGTACGGCGTGGCATCAGCGCTCGTGTTTCCAGCACTTTACTTTCCAAAGACCATGCCGCCCTTTGTGGCCTTGTTGGCCTCTTTTAGTACCTTTGCGGTCGGTTTTTTTGCGCGTCCCGTGGGCGCTATTGTATTCGGTCACTTTGGTGACCGAGTAGGGCGCAAAACAGCGCTGTCTTTAGCGCTTGTCATTATGGGCCTTGCCACTGCAACAATAGGATTTTTACCAAGTTACGCGTCCATTGGTGTGGCGGCGCCAATCTGCTTGGTTGTGTTGCGCTTCTTACAAGGCCTTGCAATCGGTGGCCAGTGGGGTGGAGCCATGTTGTTGGTGGTAGAAAGTGCGCCACCGCATCGCCGTGGTTTTTATGGCAGCTTTGCGCAAGTCGGCGCACCTGCGGGCGTAGTACTCGCAAACTTGGCGTTTCTCATCGTCAGCGCTGTCACTAGCCACGAGACATTCGTGACGATTGGTTGGCGAGTTCCTTTTGTCCTATCCATAGGGCTGCTTGGCTTTGCCTACTGGATACACACGCGGGTTGCCGAGACCGAAGCGTTTCGTGCAGCGGCCGCGGCGCGATCAACAGCTGATGACAAGCGTTCTCCAATTTGGGAAGCCATTACTTCTCACCCAAAGCAAATAGTATTAGCGGCTGGCGCATTTCTCGCGGTGCAGGTCTCTTTTTATATTTCGATTACTTTTGTTGTTGCATACGGCGCTGGAAAAGAGATCGGCCTTGGCTTGCCGCAATCGCTGCTGCTAGGAGCAATCATGGTCTCATCAGCGATCATGGCACCGACGCTCATTTGGTGCGGCGCTTTGTCTGACCGGTTTGGAAGGCGTCGTGTTTACATGTGCGGGGCCACACTTGTCGGTTTATGGGCCTTTATATTTTTTCCATTGATTGATACGCGCTCACCTGTACTGATTACCGTTGCTGTTGCTGGAATGCTCGTTTTAAACGGGCTTATGTATGGGCCACAGGCTGCTCTTTTTGGCGAGTTATTCGCGACCCGGGTTCGATACTCTGGTGCGTCGTTAGGTTACCAATTTGGATCGGCAATTGGTGGTGGGCTAGCGCCTGTCGTTGCAACTGAAATTTTGCATCGCACGCACAGTACGTTCGGCGTGTCGCTTTATATGGCCGGTGCGTGTGCGTTGACTCTACTATCCGTTTCCTTGTTAGGTGAGTCAAAAGGCATGGATGTACCACGCGCTGCGCAATCTGGCTAAATTTAAATCACCCTAGGGTTAGGAAGGCCTGTGTTGAGGAAGTCTATTTTGCGTCGTGTGCTGCTCGCCTTGACGCTCATTTGCGTATCGAGCATCGTCGCGTCGGCCGCAAACACCGCAGCCCAGACGGTCGAGTCGGACGCATCAGCCAATCTGCATGTACTTGAAAATCGCTATTGGCAGGATCATCTCGCGTTATTTCCAGCGGTTGCGCTAGCACAGGGAGATTTATCGGCTGAGGATCAGTTTGATGACTCGTTGACCGACGAATGGCGTATCAGAATGTTAGATTCGCTCAAGAGAGACAGGGTTGCGCTAGAAAAAATCAATTCAGATGTGCTGACAGCTGATGATCGCTTAAGCTTTAAGATACTGCGTTATCAGGTCGCTCAGCAAAGCAGTTTTTACGAGAGCCGTTCGTTTGAAACAGCGCGTTTGATGCCCATCGAACAGTTTCAAGGGTTGCATCTGGCCTTTGCGACCGATGCGGCTGGGCTAGGATCCTATCCATTTCGTACCGTCATAGATTATGAGCGTTCGCTCTTACGCGCTGCGGCCTATGCGCGGTGGATCGATCAGGTGATTGCGCGGCTGCGTGAAGGCGTAAATCGCGATGTGGTGTTGCCTCGGCTGGTTGTCGAGCGGCTCTTGCCGCAATTGCGCAATCGCATGGAAGGCGCGCCTAAGGATAGTGAGTTTTGGCGGCCAATTAGCCAGCTTCCCGGTGAATTTTCTTTATCGGATCGGGACCGATTTTCCGCTTCGTTTGAGAGGGCGATTGGCGGTGTCATTCAGCCTGCCTACCGGCGCTTGTACGACTATTTAAAGCTTGAGTATCTACCGCATGCACGTGCCTCTGTAGGTCTTTCCCAATTGCCGGGGGGGTCGGATCTTTATCGGTATTACGTGCGTCTGCATACCACCACAGACCTGTCACCCGCTGAGATTCATCGTCTGGGTTTGCGCGAGGTCGCGGCGATTTCTGAGCAATTGTCGCAGGTGCGCAAGGAGTTGAAGTTTTCAGGTGGTGCTCAACAGTTTTTCGAGTATGTGCGTCGCGCACATGAGTTGCACTTTGAAGAAAGTGCCGATGTGCTGCCAGCCTACGAGGAGGCGCGAGCGCGTATTGCCTCCCAGTTGACGAACTTGTTTGGCCGCTTGCCAGTGACACCCTATGAAGTGCGCGCATTGCCTGAGTCCGCGCGAACATCTCAAGGTAATGGCTATTATGCGCCAGCGGCAGCGGATGGATCTCGGCCTGGAATTTTATGGATCAATGTATATGCCGCAGGGGTGCAAGATAAATTTAATGTGATGACCATTTCCTTGCACGAAGGATTGCCTGGACATCATTTGCAAATATCGCTTGCCCAAGAACGTATCGGACTGCCGAGTTTTCGTCGCTTCGATGAGACCACGGCTTTTGCCGAAGGTTGGGGTTTGTATGCCGAATCGCTGGGCAATGAGATGAGACTGTACGATGATCCTTGGCAGCGTTATGGGCACTTAAATTATGCAATGTTGCGGGCCAATCGTCTCGTTGTGGATACGGGAATCCATGCCATGGGTTGGAGTGTTAAGAAATCGGTGGAGTGGATGATGCGCCATTCCTCGATGACTTCTGATCAAGCGACAGCTGAAGTGGAGCGCTACGTGGCATACCCGGGGCAGGCGCTCGCGTACAAGGTTGGCGAACTCACGCTGTTAGATTTGCGTCAGCGAGCCGAGGTGCAGCTAGGCGCGCGGTTTCGGTTGAGTGAATTTCATGATGCCTTGCTGAGGCAAGGCAGTCTGCCATTAGCTATTTTAAGCGAGCACATGAATCAGTGGATCCTAGATACATCAGCCGTTGAGGTGAAACAGTGAGTGCGATGATACGCACTGACGAAGACTGGATGCGTCAGGCGCTTGATCTTGCGCGGTGCGCGCAGCGTGCAGGGGAGGTGCCGGTCGGTGCCTTGGTCGTTATGGATGGCGTGGCAGTGGGTGAGGCGTGGAACCGGCCGATTGGCGACTGCGACCCCACGGCGCATGCTGAAGTGTTGGCGTTGCGTGCGGCTGGCTTGCAGCGGCGGTCCTATCGGCTGGCGGGCGCGACCGTCTATGTCACCTTGGAGCCCTGCCCCATGTGCTTGACAGCGATGGTCCACGCGCGCGTCGGACGGGTCGTGTTTGGCGCATGGGATCCCCGTCAGGGGGCAGCCGGGAGTGCGTTTGATTTGACGCGCTCAAGTGCCCTTAACCATGCGATTGATGCATTTGGCGGCGTATTAGCCCAAGACTGCTCTGACCTACTCAAGGGATTTTTTAGGCAGCGCCGCGAATCCGCGACCTAGGGGCTGATTTGGATGCTGATCCGTGTAGAATATTGGCCCCTGACGGCCCGGAGAGGTGGCAGAGTGGTCGAATGTACCTGACTCGAAATCAGGCGAGGACTCACGTCCTCCGTGGGTTCGAATCCCACCCTCTCCGCCAAATAGTGAAGTGACTAAGCCGGCTTTTGCCGGCTTTGTGCTTTTCCCAGAGAGTCTCGTCACAGGTATACGCTCATTGTGGTGTCTATGGGGAGGCGCCGGTGTCGATACGACACCTGCTGGCTGCAACGCGAGGTGAGCCCCCTAGCCGTGGCCGATGCCTTCAGCACCAGCATATCCCACAAGACGTCAGTCACCGCCCCGTTCAGCAGCTTCAAGAGCGGCCGCGACGCCTGCGCCACCATAACCAACAACCAAAAGATCAGTTTGGTCGGTCCACGCTATAGCATCGGCGTGACCAATCACTCGGGGGGCTTCTACAGCGGAAGCCCAGTTGGGATGCGACGGATCCATGTGAACCCCTCTTCAGATACCGTTTGTGTTGCTGATTATCGGTAGGTGTCGATAGCCCTCTAAGACATGAAGGCTTATCCGACTGGTATGGTGCGTTAGTCCGTCATGTCGTTGGAGGTGCGTCGCTCTAGACTAATGGAAATACCCGTCGGTGTGCCATCTTTAGTTGACGGCTTGTGTGTGCTTGGGCGGTGTAATCGCTGGCGGCACGGCCGGTGGAGTCAGCGGTGTCACTTTTGCAGCGGACGCTCGGCCAGTTGGTGGACTCATGAGCGGGCTTTCGATCATTGGATGTAGCAGAGAATAAGGCCGACTGACGCACTGACGTGCGCCAGCCGGCAGGCATGTTGTGCCTCAGGCAGCAGGCTTGCTGGCTGCCGCAATAACCGCATCAGCGACCTGACGTGGCACTGGATCGTAGTGTGAGAACTCCATCGTGTATGACGCGCGACCGCTCGTCATACCGCGCAAGTGCCCAATGTAGCCGAACATTTCTGATAGTGGCACAGTCGCCACCACCGCAATATTCGTGCCGCGCTCCAACTGATCGAGGATCGAGCCACGACGACGATTGATGTCACCAATCACATCGCCCAGATAGTCGCCTGGGGTGACCGTTTCGACCTTCATCACGGGCTCAAGCAAGATCGGCGAGGCTTTCTTAATGCCTTCGCGGAAGCATGCTTTGGCGGCAATTTCAAAGGTCAATGCGTTGGAGTCAACGTCGTGGTAGCTACCATCGACCAGCGTTGCACGGAAATCCACAGTCGGATAATGCGCAAGAACGCCATCTTCCTTCTGCATCTTGAGACCTTTCTCCACGGCAGGAACGTATTCCTTGGGCACCGAGCCGCCGACTGTTTTATCGACGAACTCAAACCCAGCGCCGCGCTCAAGCGGCTCGAACTTGATCCAGACTTCGGCGAACTGGCCTGAGCCGCCAGTCTGCTTCTTGTGGATGTACTGCTCTTGCAGCGGTTTCGTGAACGTTTCACGGTACGCAACCTGTGGCTCGCCCATCACGCCTTCAACACCGAACTCGGTGCGCATACGATCGAGTGTTACCTCAAGATGCAGTTCGCCCATGCCGCGCAGGATGGTTTGCGAGGTTTCGCGATCTGTTTCCAGATGCAGCGATGGATCAGCGCGGACCATCTTTCCAAGCGCGCTGGTGAACTTCTCTTGATCAACTTTGTTCTTCGCTTTCACTGACACGCTGATCACGGGCTCAGGGAAGCGCATACGCTCGAGCACTACGGGGTTCGCTGAATCGCATAGCGTATCGCCAGTGTCGGTTTCGGCAAGCGAGACCAGTGCCACGATGTCACCTGCGCGTGCTTCTTCAACGGGGTTCGCATCTTTGGCAAACATTTCGACCATGCGACCGATCTTTTCACGCTTGCCGCGCGTTGAGTTCAGGATCGATGCGCCTTTTGTTAAGACGCCTGAGTAGACGCGGATAAAGGTGAGCGCCCCGTAGGCGTCGTTGATGACCTTAAATGCAAGTGCTGAAAACGGCTCCTCGTCGGAGCAACCGCGCTCGCCGATCGGGGTGCCATCGGCATCCACCGTCTTGATAGCGGCGACGTCTGTGGGGGCAGGTAAATAGTCTACAACTGCATCAAGTACCTGTTGGACGCCTTTATTTTTATAAGACGAGCCACAAAGGACCGGCGTGAACGCGGAGGTGAGCGTGCCTTTGCGCAGGCATTGGCGCAGGATTTCAACGGAGGGCATTTGTCCATCGAGTAAATGGGCCTCCATAGCGACATCGTCTTGCTCTAGGCATGTATCGACGAGTTCCGTCCGATACTGCTGAATCTTGTCCAATAGCTTGCGATCGCTAGGAACCGTGATTCCAAGCTTGTCGGCGATATCTGGGGTGATATCGAGGATTTGCCATTCGGCGTCTTTGTCATCTGAGTCCCAGACGAGGGCTTTCATTTCGACTAGATCGACCATGCCCTTAAAGTTGTCCTCAGATCCGATAGGGATCTGAACTGGTAGCGGTCGTGCGCCTAGGCGCTTTTTGATCATGTCGACGCAGCGCTCAAAGTTAGCACCGCTGCGATCCATTTTATTGATGTAACACATACGTGGCACATCGTAGTTATCGGCTAGACGCCAGTTTGTTTCTGACTGTGGCTCAACCCCAGCAACGCCGTCGAATACAACGACTGCACCGTCAAGTACGCGCAGCGAGCGATTCACTTCAATTGTGAAATCCACGTGCCCTGGGGTATCAATTAGGTTGATTTTTTTGTTGCGCCAGAACGCGGACACTGCAGCGCTCTGGATGGTGATTCCACGCTTCTGTTCTTGCTCCAGATAATCGGTCGTCGTCGACGTCTTCAGATCCTTGGTGTCATGAATATCGATGATGGTGTGCTTACGACCTGTGTAATACAGGATGCGCTCGGTCGTTGTGGTTTTACCGGCGTCGACGTGGGCGATGATCCCGATGTTGCGGATATCAGACAGTGGGGTAGTGCGGGGCATAGCAATATTCCATGACAGTTAGCAGTTGGGATCAAAGCGATCGGGATATCTTCGTTGCGACGCCGTCTTTATCTAGCGACGAATACAGCCGTTAAGTTAGCGTCAGCACACGGTTAATGGGCGCGCATTTTGCCACGGCATCCTGCCTGTGA
This sequence comes from uncultured Pseudomonadota bacterium, assembly GCA_903832085.1. Classification (GTDB taxonomy): domain Bacteria; phylum Pseudomonadota; class Gammaproteobacteria; order Steroidobacterales; family Steroidobacteraceae; genus CAIKZZ01. Next base: position 42,501 of record CAIKZZ010000041.1, read on the forward strand.
CAAAGTTTAAAAGAGGCTGCTGGCGGCAAAAGGGCGGTTTTCGCTAAGGATAGGGTGTAAATACCACGTGGTATTGTGGGTCGGTGTGGCCTTAATGGCGTGGTTTGGGGTCGCAGGCGACTGCTTTGGGGGCGTCCGCCCACATGGCCGGCCAGAATTTGACTTTCCAGGGCGCGCGGGACGTGATTTTGGGCCTTAGCCTGCCTGCCGCTGGCCCCAAGGGGCTGACGATGTCCCTGTAGGGGGGGTTGCTGTGCGACACCATGTCTCGTCATAGGCCTTCGCAAACTCTGCGGCGAATAGCGTCGGCACAGTGCCTTTGCCAGCGCGCTGTGTCAGGGTCCGATACACATCCGCGTACAGGTCTTGAAAGCGGCGTTTCGTCGAGGCGTCGGCCATGGTGTTTGGGCGTTCTAGGTCTGCAAAGCGTTGTTCAAGAGCGTTTGGATCAAGATGGGCTAAGTACTGATCCATCGCCACGCTGAGGGCTGCTTGTGTTGCTATGTCGTGGTGGCGCAGGTCGGCAAAACCGTTGCGTACAGCCGCAAGAGCCGTTTGGGCATGTATTGCTTTTGGAGTAAACAGGCGTTGCAGGGCGTCGTCGACCCCGGCGGCGAGTCGGAAGATATTGTTGGTCACAGAAATTTCTGCTGTGGATCCGACGTGCCAGCGTCCTGAGATCGGCGAGCGTTGCTGTAAGTGGGTGGTGAGTCCTAGCGCGAGTTCCCGAATAAGCTGGCCGGCGAGCGTTAATGTTGCCGCAGATTGCGAGGCATCCACAGCTTCCGGTGTGACGCCTAATGCCCGCCAGAATGCAGTAAGCGGCGTATGTTGGTTGCCTGTTTGTGCATTTGCCTCAGGGCTGCTGGCAGATTCTGGATGCGGCTGCGCGAGTAACGTTTGTTGTCGTGCGTTTAGGGCCATATTCGCTGTTGCGGGTTCGGCCAGAAGCATCATAGGCTCGCCCAAGAGTTCGGCCAGGGCTTGATTTTTGGTCACGTGCGCGACGGTGAGCAAGTCGTTTGGAGCGTGCCAGGCATCGGTGGGAATGTCGTCTCCTGGCAATGCCTCGATCTGCAGTGTGTATTCTCCGAGCCGTAGGTAATCGCCATTCCTGATCTCGATCACGTTGCCGTGACCTACTGGGTGAGTATTGCTGTTGAGGTAGGTGCCGTTGGAGCTCGTGTCGGTCAGCAGCCAGCGGCCGTCGTCATAGCCAATGAGCGCGTGGTAGCCAGATAGGTAGCATTTGGTGTCGGCGAGCGCCCAGTCGTTATCTTTTGCTCGGCCGATACGCCCGCCGCGTATCCCGAATACCCTAGACTGGGGTGGGTTTTGGTGTTGCGCCATGTGGCCCGTCACACGGAGTCGCAGCGCCATGGGTCCTCTCCAAGGTAAGATAGAGGTAGGCTAACGTGTTGATGGATGAAGGATATGGCAGCAAGTCACATTTTTAAGGTGCAGTTCGTTAGGGAAGGCAAGGTCTGGGAGGTTTACGCTAAGAAAGTGACCCATGGGAGTCTTTTTGGCTTCATTGAGCTGGAAGACTTCGTTTTTGGTGAACGCTCGACAGTTGTGGTGGACCCCGCCGAGGAGCGTATCAAGGGCGAGTTTGAGGGCGTAAAGCGCACGTGGATTCCGATGCAGGCGGTACTGCGCATCGACGAAGTGAAAAAAAGCGGCGCGGGCAAAATTACGGCGTATGAGGGCAGTAATGTGGCTCATTTCCCGGTCCCAGTGCCCACACCGGTACCAGACCCGGGTCGTCGGAGTTGATGGGTTCAGCGAGCGCCTAGCGGCGCTTCTCGGGTAAACTATCGGTCTCCGGCGAGAGCCCGTTGATACCAGGCCTGTAATGCTGCTGCTGCGTGGGGCTTCGGCCCTCTCACCATTTCGTGTTGAAAAATTGCTGAAGGCATTGGTCGCCCTTGATCCTAGGGTCCAGGCGCTTGAGGCGCACTATTACCACTTCGTTGATCTTGCAAGGCCGCTGAGCCCAGCCGCGTCTGCCATTCTGAGTGGTCTATTGGGCCCATCGGCGCCACTGACCTCGGCCGAGCTTGAATCGGTTGTGCTTGTCACTCCTCGACCAGGCACGATTTCTCCCTGGTCTAGTAAAGCGACCGATATTGCGCACGTGTGTGGGCTGACAGACGTCAAGCGTATCGAGCGCGGCATGTTGTACTCGATCACAGCACAGCTGCCGCTTGAGCAAACGGCGCTCGCACGGCTCGCGACGGTGATGCATGACCGCATGACGGAGGCCGTTGGGTTTACCTTGGACGCGGCTGCTGAGCTCTTTAGCGTTGAGGCGCCGCGAGATCTTGCTTATGTCTCACTAGCGGGTGATGGTAAGAGCGCGCTACGCATCGCTGATAAAAGCTTAGGGCTTGCGCTGTCCGATGATGAGATGGACTACTTGCTAGATGCTTATGCGCGGTTAGGCAGGGACCCAACCGATGTAGAGCTGATGATGTTTGCGCAAGCCAATTCAGAGCATTGTCGGCACAAGATATTTAATGCGGACTGGATTATTGATGGCCAAGCGCAGGAAAAATCCCTCTTTGCGATGATTCGCAATACCCACGAGTGCAGTCCCGCTGGCGTACTGTCTGCTTACCGTGACAATGCGTCGGTGATCGAGGGTGTTGAGGCAGATCGGTTGTTTGCTGATACGGACACGCACCAGTATCGATTTGTGAAAGAGCCGATTGATATTTTGATGAAGGTGGAGACGCATAATCATCCCACAGCGATTTCACCATTTCCGGGCGCATCGACCGGATCTGGTGGCGAGATTCGTGATGAGGGCGCCACGGGCCGTGGAGCAAAGCCGAAGGCGGGCCTGACAGGCTTTACTGTATCTAACCTACGTATTCCTGGATTTTTACAGCCATGGGAAGGACCTGAAGCAAAGCCTGAGCGTATCGCGTCACCGCTCGAGATCATGCTTGATGGCCCACTTGGGGCGGCGGCATTCAATAATGAATTTGGTCGCCCAGGAATCTTGGGATATTTCCGCACATTTGAGCTACGTGTGGCGGGTGACCCGCCGGGTGTGACGCGCGGTTACCACAAGCCGATCATGCTAGCCGGCGGTGTGGGTAATATCCGTCGCTCACATGTCGAAAAGTTGGATATTCCGCCGGGCGCGGCAGTGGTGGTGCTTGGCGGTCCGGCGATGCTCATTGGGCTTGGAGGGGGCGCGGCGTCATCCGTCGATAGCGGTGCAAGTGCCGCTAATTTGGACTTCGCCTCGGTGCAGCGCGGTAACCCTGAGATGCAGCGCCGCGCACAGGAAGTGATTGATCGCTGCTGGGCACTCGGCGATGAAAATCCCATTTTATTAATTCACGATGTCGGGGCTGGCGGTCTTTCAAATGCTGTGCCCGAGGTGGTGGCGCACAGTCATCGCGGCGGCCAATTCGATCTGCGCGCGATACCAAGTGCTGAGACGGGGCTGTCACCGTTGGAGATATGGTGTAACGAGGCGCAGGAGCGCTATGTTCTTTGTATCGCGCCTATGCATCTTGAGTCGTTTCATGCGATGTGTCAGCGCGAGCGCTGTCCGGTGGCGGTTATTGGAGTAACCACTGACGATGGCGTGCTCGTTGTGAGTGATCCATCAACTGATAGTCGGCCAGTGTCTATGCCGATTGATGTGCTGCTTGGGAAGCCGCCGAAGATGACGCGTGTGGCGCGGCGCACCCAGCGCCCGACAGAGCCCTTTGATACCAGCAAAATTGATTTAACGGAGGCGGCTTACCGCCTGTTGCGATTGCCGACGATTGCCGACAAGTCGTTTTTGATCACCATCGGTGATCGCAGTGTGAGTGGTCTTATCAGTCGTGATTCGTTGGTAGGGCGCTGGCAGGTGCCGGTGAGTGATTGTGCCGTGACGTTAGCAGGGTTTCGTACGCATGCGGGCGAGGCCATGGCGGTGGGTGAGCGTACGCCAGTTGCCCTATTAAGTGGACCAGCCTCGGGTCGATTGGCGGTTGCGGAAGCGATCACCAATATTGCTGCGGCTGATATCAGTCGCTTAAGCGACATTAAGCTCTCTGCTAACTGGATGGCTGCCGCTGGTGATGCGAACGAAGACGCTGTGCTCTTTGATACGGTTCGGGCCATTGGCTTAGAGCTCTGCCCTGAGCTTGGCATAGCCATTCCAGTGGGTAAGGACTCCTTATCTATGCGCTCTGGCTGGTCTGCGGCAACGGGTGATCGTTCTGTTTGGTCACCGGTGTCCTTGATCGTGTCGGCCTTTGCGCCCGTTAAAGATGCTCGTCGTACATTGACTCCAGAGTTGGTGCGCGATGTGGGGCCCACAACGCTTGTCTGTATAGACCTAGGCTTTGGGCGTAATCGGCTAGGAGCCTCTTGCTTATCGCAAGTGTACGGAGTCTTGGGTGATGAGCCCGCGGATCTTGACGATGCAAAGCGCTTGATTGGGTTTTTTAGAGCGGTACGTGCGGCGGCGGCGGACAATTTGTTGCTTGCGTACCACGACCGCTCCGATGGTGGCCTGTTTGTCACGCTCGCTGAGATGGCATTTGCCGGTGGTGTCGGCCTGCGAGTGGAAGTTAAGGATTTACTGTCATTCAGTTCGGATCGATCCGCAGCACTTTATTCGGAGGAGCTCGGCGCTGTGCTGCAGGTGCGTGCTGACAACCTTGGTGCGGTGTTGAAGATTTTTTCAAGCCATGGTCTTGAGCATGCCACCCACGTGATTGGGACCATTGTCGATGGGCCTGATCCCGCGCGTTTGTGCGTCACCTTGGATGGGAAACCAATCTTGGATGAGACAGTGCGCGATTTGCGTAGCGCCTGGTCAGAAACGGGATTTCGTTTACGGGAGCTTCGCGACGATCCCGAATGTGCGCGTGAAGAGTTTGCCTTGCTCCAAGATGCAGAAAATCGTGGCTTATTCGCAAAACTAACGTATGACGTGAATGCGGATGTTGCAGCGCCATTGATCGGGCTAGGTGTGCGGCCACGGATCGCTGTGTTACGCGAGCAGGGCGTTAACAGTCAGTTAGAGATGGCTGCGGCCTTTGACCGTGCAGGCTTTACTCCTGTCGATGTGCATATGACCGACATATTGTCTGGTCGTGTCACCTTGCGAGACTACCAAATGATCGCGGCATGCGGCGGTTTTAGTTATGGCGATGTACTTGGAGCGGGCGAAGGTTGGGCGAAATCTATCTTGTTTCATCCAATGGCGCGTGAGCAGTTCGCAGAATTCTTTCAACGTGCTGACTCCTTAACACTCGGTATCTGTAATGGCTGCCAGATGCTGAGCTCGCTCGCTGAATTGATTCCTGGGGCGCAGCATTGGCCACGGTTTCGGCGTAACCGTTCTGAGCAGTTTGAGGGTCGGGTAGCATTGGTTGAGGTCATGGATAACCCGTCACCGCTGTTCGCTGGAATGATAGGGTCAGTGCTGCCTATTGCCGTGGCGCACGGCGAGGGGAGAGCAGAGTTTGGCTCGATAACCGATCGAGTTGCCTTTGAGGCTGTGCACGGAGCTGCTATTCGCTTCGTCGACTCCCAGGGGCGCCCCACGCAGCGATATCCTGCAAATCCGAATGGCTCTAGCAACGGAATCGCTGGAATCACTAGCATTGACGGTCGGGTGACCTTGACCATGCCGCATCCGGAGCGGGTCGCGCGTGCTGCCCAAAACTCGTGGCGCCCGCACGACTGGGTAGACGATGGCGGGTGGATGCGCTTATTCCGTAACGCCCGCGTCGCTCTGGCTTAAGAGCCAGCGCGGTGCTGGCGCTACTGATTGGACAGCGCGCGAACCTCAGTCGGTAACAGACTCGCAACTGCCCCTGAGTCGATCAGGGCGCTCAGCGTACTAATGTCGCCATCTAGGCGGTGATCGTGCTTCTGGAACGGGACCTTTGCTCGTACCAGCGTGTGTAGCGCTTCTAACGCGTCGGTTGAGCGTAGTGGTCGTTGGCAATCCAGCGCATGTGCAGCTACGAGCAGTTCGATCGCTAACACAGTGGTGGTGTTATTGCAGATGGCAATCAACTTGTGGCCCGCCCATGGCGCCATGCTGACGTGGTCTTCCTGTCCCGCTGACGTTGGTATGCTATCGATAGAGGCTGGATGGGCGAGCGTTTTATTCTCAGATGCTAACGCCGCTGCCGACACGTGCGCGAGCATGAAGCCAGACTCAACGCCAGGCTCGTTCGTTAAAAACATCGTTAGATTCGGATTGATGCGCCGATCCAGTAGATCGATGCGTCGCTCACTAATCGATGCAAGATCGGTCATGGCGATACCCAGAAAATCGGCTATATAACCGATAGGCGCGGCATGAAAGTTTCCTCCCGAGAGGATGTCGGCTCCAAATATGAGTGGATTATCCGTGACGCCATTGATTTCATACCCAAGGACTTGAGCGCCATGGGTGAGCGTGTCCCAAGCGGCTCCCGCGACTTGCGGTAAGCAACGCACCGCGTAGGGGTCTTGAACCCGGTCACAATGAGCATGACTCGTGTGGATAGCGCTCTCGCCAAGAACTGAGCGCATGGCTCTTGCAATATGGGTCTGTCCCCGTTGGCCACGAGCCAGATGAATGCGCTCGTCAAAGGGCGTGTGACTGCCCGCAAGAGCCTCAACCGTGAGCGCACCGATAACGCAGGTGCTATCGAGCAAGCGCTTAGAACGCTGCCAGCCATCGATTGCCAAGGCAGTCGACACTTGAGTTCCATTCAGGAGTGCGAGCCCTTCTTTTGCTTCTAAAGTAAATGGCTCAAACCCTGCGGCTTGGCACACTGCGGGTCCTTCGAGCACGGTGCCATTGTGATCTGCCGTTCCCTCACCAATGAGGCACAGCGACAGGTGGGCGAGTGGTGCCAGATCGCCCGACGCGCCCACGGAGCCTTTGCCTGGGATGCGTGGCAGTACATCATTTCGCAGTAGGCCTAAGAGTGCGCGTACAAGTTCAGGTCGGATGCCGGATAGTCCGGCCGCAAGATTATTCGCTTTGAGTAACAAGATCCGCCGCACATGTTCTGGTGCGAGAGCCGTTCCCACGCCAGCCGCGTGACTGCGCACGAGGTTAGCTTGCAGTTGGCGCAGCTTGTCGGCTGGGATTCGCTGATTCGCAAAAATCCCGAAACCTGTCGTAATACCGTAGACCGTCTGATCGCGGGCGATAGCATCTTCTACTGCCTTGCGGCTGACTTGCATCTGCTTGAGTGACTCAGGCGCGAGTTCAAAGTGAGCGCAAGGCTTGAGAGTGGCGAGCGTGTCGAGCTTAAGGTTTTGGCCATCAAGTAAAATTGTTTTTGTCATGCGCCCAGCCTTTTGTAACGGATCCGGTGGGGCTGATCAGCGTCATCGCCCTTGCGTCGTTTCAAATCAGCAACGTATTCCTGATAGTTGCCCTCGAACCAGATCACTTCGCTGTTGCCCTCAAAGGCTAAAATATGCGTTGCGACACGATCTAAGAACCAGCGGTCATGTGAAATAACGACCGCACAACCAGGGAAGGCGAGTAGCGCTTCTTCCAGCGCGCGCAGCGTTTCAATGTCAAGATCATTGGTCGGCTCGTCTAATAGCAGCACATTGCCGCCTTCCTTAAGGACTTTCGCTAAGTGAACGCGGTTACGTTCACCTCCCGAGAGCTGACCGATCAGTTGTTGCTGCTGTGTTCCGCTAAAATTGAAGCGCCCAACATAAGCACGTGCTGGCGTTTCGTAGTTACCAACTTTAATGATCTCAAGGCCGCCCGAGATCTCGTTAAAAACACTCTTCGAGTCATCCAGCGCTTGGCGCGATTGATCGACATAGGCAAGTTTGACTGAGGGCCCTATGCGTATTTCACCGCTGTCTGCGGTGTCGGTGCCAGTGAGCATTTTAAACAATGTCGTTTTGCCGGCGCCGTTCGGTCCGATAATGCCGACGATCCCGCCGCGCGGCAGGTTGAAATTAAGGCCGTCGATCAATACGCGATCCCCAAAGCTTTTCTTAAGGTTAGTGACCTCAATGACTAGCTCGCCAAGGCGCTCGCCAGGCGGGATGTATATCTCGTTGGTTTCGTTGCGCTTCTGAAACTCTTGCCCTTGCAGTTCTTCAAAGCGCGCGAGACGTGCTTTGCTCTTGGCTTGCCGTGCTTTTGGGTTCTGTCTTACCCAAGCAAGCTCTTGTTGCAGCATTTTGCGCAACCCTTCTTGTTGGCGTTCTTCTATTTCGAGGCGTTTATCTTTTTGCTCGAGCCAAGTGGAGTAATTGCCTTCCCAAGGGATGCCATGACCGCGATCAAGCTCAAGGATCCAGCCAGCCACGTTGTCTAGGAAGTAGCGATCGTGGGTCACGGCAATCACTGTGCTTGGGTATTCTTCTAGAAAGCGTTCGAGCCATGCGACTGATTCGGCATCAAGATGGTTGGTGGGCTCATCTAACAGCAGCATGTCAGGCTTTGATAGCAGCAATTGGCATAGAGCCACGCGTCGTTTTTCACCGCCGGATAGTTTGCCGATGAGCGCATCCCATTCGGGCAGTCTTAAGGCGTCGGCGGCAACGTCGAGTGTGCGCTCGAGGTTATGTCCGTCCACAGTGGTGAGGTAGGCCTCGAGTTCTGCCTGCTGTGCTGCGAGTTTATCAAAATCTGCATTTTCGGCTGAATAGGCGGCGTAGACGGCATCAAGCTTGGTCAGCGCGTCCTTAATTGGCTGGACGCCCATTTCAACTACAGCACGCACGGTGCTGTCGGGATCGAGTTCTGGCTCTTGTTTGAGAAAGCCAATTTTAATGCCAGGCTGAGGACGGGCTTCGCCGTCAATTTCAGTATCCAGACCGGCCATGATCTTAAGTAGCGTACTTTTGCCAGATCCGTTAAGACCTAGTACGCCAATTTTCGCGCCTGGGAAAAATGATAAGGAAATATCGCGAAGGATCGTTCGCTTTGGCGGGATCACTTTGGATACCCGGTTCATTGTATAGATGAATTGCGCCATGGAAATCAGCCTTGTATCAGGTGCAGTCGCTAGTGCGATTATCGGGGACACGCCGCCTCGCCGCCAGCATTGTGGCTTAATTTACTGCTAGGCTCGCGGCGTGAATCAAGAACCACTCCAAACTTGCCTGGTTGCGAGCGCGACGACGGCCCGTTACGGGTTTGGGGGCGGGCACCCCTTTGGGACCGACCGGCAGGCGGTCTTTTTGCGCGAACTACACGCGCAAGGGCTACACGCGCAGATACTGCAGCTTGACAGTCGAACAGCCTCGAGGGCAGAGCTCGAGAGTTTTCATGAGCCTGAGTTTGTTGAGCGCGTCATGCAGCGTTCGCGTAGCGGTGGCGGCTACCTGGATGGTGGAGATACCCCTGCTTTTATTGGCGTTTTTGAGGTTGCGAGCCATGTAGTGGGCGCCGGTCTGGTCGCGCTTGAGGCCATTATGGACGGCCGCGCGCGGCGTGGGTTTGTTCCAATTGGCGGTCTGCATCATGCCGCGCGTAAGGGGGCTGCTGGGTTTTGCGTATTTAATGACTGTGGGGTTGTTATTGAGCAGCTGCGGCGGCGGTATGGTCTGCGCCGCGTGGCGTATGTCGATATCGATGCGCACCACGGTGACGGTGTGTTTTATGGGTTTGAGGATGATCCGGACGTGTTATTTGCTGACATGCACGAAGATGGTCGGTCGTTGTACCCAGGGACCGGTCGTGCCGACGAGAGTGGCCGGGGGCCGGCACGGGGCACCAAACTCAATATCCCGATGCCCGCTGGATCTGATGACGTCGCATTTATGGCTGCGTGGGAGCGCATAGAGGCCTATTTAGTCGCCAATGAGCCTGAATTTATTCTGCTGCAAGCTGGTACCGACAGCATCAATGGCGATCCTTTGACCCATCTTGCCTACAGCGCGGCTGCCCACGGTCATGCTGCCGCTCGGCTCGCTCAATTAGCCGATCGTTACTGCCAAGGTCGGCTATTGGCATTTGGTGGTGGTGGTTACAACCACCAGAACCTAGCAAGTGGATGGACCCGGGTCCTGAGCGCGCTACTTTAGGGGCTCGATGTGGTTTTTGGAGCTTCGAGGCTCAGTCTTTCCGCTAGAATCTCAGTCATTGGGCAATAGCTATTACCGTAGGGGCCAGCAGGCATGTTTGACGCGAAAATGACCATTAGCCAATTTGATCCAGAGCTAGCTCAGGCAATGCAAGCGGAACGCGCTCGCCAAGAGGCTCACATTGAGCTGATTGCCTCTGAAAATTATGCAAGCCCACGGGTACTTGAAGCCCAAGGGTCTGTGCTGACAAATAAATATGCCGAAGGTTATCCAGGTAAGCGCTATTACGGTGGATGTGAGTTTGTTGATATTGCCGAGCAATTAGCAATTGATCGCGTCAAGCAATTATATGGCGCTACTTATGCGAATGTTCAGCCGCATTCGGGTAGTCAGGCAAATGCTGCGGTGTTTTTTGCTTTGCTCAATCCTGGCGACACGCTGCTTGGTATGAGTCTTGATCAGGGTGGTCATTTAACCCATGGTGCAAAGGTTAATTTTTCAGGGAAGCTGTTCAATGCGGTGCAATATGGCATCCGTAGTGATACGTGCGAGATTGACTACGAGCAGGTCGAGCGCTTAGCTCACGAGCACCGGCCGAAAGTCATTATCGCCGGCTTCTCAGCGTACTCGCGTGTGATTGACTGGGCGCGGTTTCGCCGTATTGCAGATGCCGTCGGTGCTTACCTCATGGTCGACATGGCCCATGTCTCGGGCTTATGTGCTGCGGGCGTTTACCCAAATCCAGTGCCACATGCGCACGTGGTGACATCGACAACCCATAAAACTTTACGTGGTCCGCGTGGCGGGATTATTTTGTCGAGCGCTGGTGAGGAAATAACCAAAAAACTCTCGTCGATGGTATTCCCAGGAACGCAGGGTGGCCCTCTCATGCACGTGATTGCTGCTAAAGCAGTTGCATTCAAGGAGGCGTTGCAGCCTGAATTCGCGGTTTATCAGCGTCAGGTTGTTGTGAATGCACGAGTTTTCGCGGCAGCGCTTATGCGCCGTAATTACTCTATCGTCTCGGGTGGGACTGACAATCATCTGTTTTTGCTGGACTTGATTGCGCAAAATATCACAGGCAAAGATGCTGATGCAGCACTCGGCTCCGCGCACATTACAGTGAACAAAAATGCAGTGCCCAATGACCCCCGGCCTCCAATGATTACGAGCGGTCTGCGCATCGGAACTCCAGCGATCACGACGCGGGGCTTCAAGGAGCCTGAAGTGGAGCTATTAGCTACGCTGATCGCGGACCTACTTGATAATCTGGCTTCTCGTGCGCATCTTGGTAGTCCGGATGGCAAAGGTGGCGTGCAGGCTGAGGATGCTGTCATTGCCCGTGTGCGTGGTGAAGTGGCAAAAATATGCCAGCGCTTCCCCGTGTACGGCGCCGTCTGATCTGACCGAGAGCGCGTCACGTGTACTGCCCATTTTGCAGCCACGTCGAGACAAAGGTCACTGATTCGCGGTTAGCGGCCGAAGGACAGCAGATCCGTCGGCGCCGCGAATGCCTGAAGTGTGGTGAGCGCTTTACAACATTTGAAAGCGCAGAGCTTGTCATGCCCCAAGTTGTAAAGGGCGACATGACGCGCGAGCCCTTCGATGAGATTAAGTTGCGCATGGGAATGCAAAAGGCCCTCGAGAAGCGCCCGGTCAGTAACGACGCGATCGATGCCGCTGTGGCGCATATCGGCCATAAGTTACGTAGTCTTGGCGAGCGAGAGGTTCCATCCCGCATGTTAGGTGAGCTGGTTATGGAAGAGCTTCGGCACCTTGATGAAGTTGCCTATGTGCGCTTCGCGTCAGTGTATCGGCAGTTTCAGGACGTCGAGGCATTTCAAAAAGAGATTGCTCATTTACGCCGTAAGCCGGTACCCCTAAAACCGCGTACGCAGCTGTCATTTCTAGAGCCCACCTCAGCATTCACTCCGGCACAGAAAGCTGTCCCTTCCAAAAAAAACATCGGCAAGCCGCCGTCAAAAATTCCCTCGTCTGAGCAGCCTGAATGACAGCTGTGACGGTTGAAGATCAGCGTTTTATGGCGCGCGCTTTGCAGCTCGCAGCTGAAGGACTTTGCTCTGCTGATCCCAATCCATGTGTCGGTTGCGTCATTGTGCGCGATGGTAAAATTGTGGGCGAAGGCTTCCATGCCCGCGCTGGAGAAGCGCATGCTGAAGTTGTTGCGCTCGTTGCGGCTGGCGATCTCGCCATAGGCGCCACGGCTTATGTGACACTTGAGCCCTGTAATCACCACGGCCGTACGCCACCTTGTGTCGATGCGTTAGTCTCCGCGAGGGTGTCGCGCGTAGTTTATGCGGTGAATGATCCTAATGTGAGCGTTCGTGGTGGTGGCGGGAGAAGCCTCGCGAGCAGCGGTATTGCCGTGAGTGTCGGGTGTTGCCAGAGCGCCGCTCGACTACTTAACGTCGGTTTTTTCAAACGCGTCGAGACAGGTCGGCCTTATGTGCGATTGAAGTTGGCAGCGAGTGTTGATGGGCGCACCGCGCTTCAGTCGGGGCACAGTCGGTGGTTGACGGGTGATGCGGCGCGCGCCGATGTGCAGCAGCTGCGCGCACGTAGTAGTGCAATTTTGAGTGGATTTGCTAGCGTGCAGCACGATGATTCGCGGCTCAGTGTGCGAGATGAGTCAATCGCCCTGCGAGGGCGACATCCTCTTAAGGTCATTCTTGATCCAATGCTGCAGTTGTCTGTCGCTGCGCGGGTGCTTAAGAGTGCGGGCGCGACGCTCATTCTGACCGACAGCGGTGATTCTGATAAATGTAAGCGGCTCGTCGCCGCGGGTGCTGAAGTTTGCGGCATTAATGGGCACAGTGTGCGCGAGCTACCGGCGGTTTTAGGGGAGCTGGCGCGGCGTCATGTTAACGAGCTACTCGTTGAATCGGGGCCGCGGTTAGCGGGCGCTTTTATCGCGGCAGGTCTTGTTGATGAGTTAATTGTATATCTTGCGCCACATCTACTGGGTGATAGTGCCTTGCCGTTCGCGCGCCTGCCGCTACTGAGTGATCTTAAGTCGCGATGGGAATTTAGATTTGTTGATGTTCGGCATGTAGGCGCTGATTTGCGTGTGACGCTCATGCCCCAGATTAAAGAAGGTGGTTAATGTTTACTGGCATTATTGAGTCGTTAGGCAAGGTGGTGAGTCTTTCCCCAAAGGGGGGTGACATGGAGTTATGTATTGATGCGGGGCGCCTCGCGCTGGCAACGTGTCATGTGGGCGATAGCATCGCGGTGGCAGGTGTGTGTTTGACGGCAACACGCTTCGATTCAGGATGCTTTTTCGTGGACGTCTCAAATGAGACTCTGGCAAAGACCACGCTTGGACGGCTAAAGGTCGGTAGCCAGGTGAATCTTGAGCGAGCACTTCTCGCTGGCGGCGCACTCGGTGGCCACTATGTGACTGGGCATGTTGATGGTGTGGGCAAGGTGATTGAGGTGCGCGCTGATGGACGCTCATGGCGCCTAAGTTTTACGATTCCGGACCATTTTATGCGTTATGTGGCGCCCAAGGGTTCTGTGACTATTGAAGGCACAAGCCTGACGATTAACGAAATGTCGGACACGGTTTTTGGGGTTAATTTAGTGCCCCACACCCTCGAAGTGACAACGCTTGGTGCACTTCGAGTGGGCGATGAAGTGAATATTGAGATCGATATCATCGCGCGTTACGTTGAAAGATTGCTGCTCGCGGGAGTCGCGCCGCGTGGACTCCCTTAGAGTCAGCGCTGCGCTCTGATAACGATGCTCTTTCGTGGCATTTGTCGCTTAGAGTAGCGGTGGTTTTTTATTGTATGTGTGCCGAGGTTAGATCGCGGCTTAGCCGGATGGCGTCTTCGACGTTTTGGTAATAGCCTTCGATGAGTTTAGTTTCTTCATAGCCTAGCGTCTGATAAAAAGCGCGGGCACCAGCATTGATGGCTCGTACTTCGAGCTCAATTTTAAAAATACCAGCGCCGCGTGCTGTGTCTTCCAGCCATCGAACAAGTTTAAGACCAATGCCGTGCCGACGATGCATGGGCTCAACGGCCAGCAGATTCAAATGCGCGGCGCTGTCGCCATACTGCATGATCCCAAAGCCGCCGATTTGGCCATGGAGGCGTGCGGTAAGCACCACGCTATCTTCATGCTTGAGACTGCGCTCGATGCGCTCTTTGGTCCAGCAGGGTTCAAGGCCTGCCTCGATCAGACGGCGAGACATTGCAGCGAGGTGGGCGGCATCGTGCTTGCGGGCAGGAGTTAAAATCATGGTGGTCACACTCCTATTGTCATTGGCGCGAGGATTAATGGCCAGCGCGCATTCTGGCTCGACGTTAGAATGGGGTAATTTGTAGGAGATCTTGTGGTTATGCCTTCTGGGACTAAGAGTGGCTCGCGCATCGTTTATTCCACTGGCGTCGGTTCTATGTGTCCTGGTTGCGTGCGCCCCGTGCGGGAGTGCGTCTGTGGCCGTGTCGCTCAGCAGCAGTTACAAGGGCCTGTGCGGGTTGCGCGTGAGACTAAGGGCCGTGGCGGCAAAGCTGTGACTGTCATTACCGGTCTTGCCCTTGCGCCTGACGCGTTATTAGAGCTCGCCAAAGTGCTCAAACAGCGCTGCGGTAGTGGCGGGACGGTCCGTGATGGCGTGCTTGAAATTCAAGGTGAGCACCGTGAGACGATTCTTGCTGAGCTTTTAAAGCGCGGATTTGATGCCAAAGGCGCCGGCGGGTTGCCTGGCAAGGGCCGCTAGGAAAAAGCCTAAATAGTCCATAATCCAGTGGCTTACAGACAATTAGCCGCAGGGGTACGGGCTTTTACAGAGCCGCCTGCTAAACTCTCCTCACTGCCTTAGCCAGATTAGATCCCCAATGCCCACCTTTGACCCAATCGACGATGTGCTTGCCGATATGCGTGCCGGCCGTATGGTCGTCATTATTGACGATGAGGACCGTGAGAACGAGGGCGACCTTGTGATGGCGGCCGCCTGTGTGCGGGCTGAAGACATCAATTTTATGGCGCGATACGGTCGTGGCCTGATTTGTCTCACCCTGACGCGTGAACGCTGTCGGGAGCTCCGTTTGCCGTTGATGGTTAGTGGTACCGATGTGCAACACACCACGAACTTTACTGTGTCGATAGAGGCGGCTGAGGGTGTAACCACGGGCATCTCGGCGCACGATCGAGCGCATACGATACGTACTGCGGTTAAAGCCGGAGCGCGACCTGAAGATCTGCGTCAGCCCGGGCACATATTTCCGCTCATGGCGCAGCCTGGTGGAGTGCTGACACGCGCGGGTCATACCGAGGCGGGCTGTGACCTTGCCCGACTTGCCGGTTTTGATTCGTCTGCGGTTATCGTCGAGATTCTCAATGACGACGGAACAATGGCGCGACGGCCTGACCTTGAACGCTTTGCTCGTCTGCATGGACTCAAGATTGGCACCATTGCTGACTTAATCCGCTACCGTCTGAGTACTGAGCGGTCTGTCGAGCGTATCGAAGAGCGTATGGTTGAGACCGACTACGGCGCATTTCGGCTTGTTTGCTATGAAGATCATGTGAATCGCAGCGTCCATATAGCCCTCGTGAAGGGTGCTCTGAATGTTGCTAGTCCGCCATTGGTGCGCGTGCAGGTCGGTGAGACCTTGCGAGACGTGGTTGGTGTACATGGAACATCTCACGGTTGGCCATTGCGGGCAGCTCTCGAGCGCATTGCCGCTGATGGCAACGGTGTCGTTGTATTGCTGCGCGCAGAAGAGTCGCCGCGTGAACTAATTGAATCAGTACGCGCGCTAGGCCCTTCGTCGATGTCAAAGCCGGCGGTGAGGGTGTTACGTACCTATGGTATCGGTGCACAAATTTTGCACGATCTTGGTATCCGAAAAATGCGGGTATTGTCGGCACCACGGCAGTTGCAAGGGCTGAGCGCGTTTGATTTATCAATCACAGAATATGTTGATGCTGGCGTTGAGCCCGAGCTTGGCCTGGAGGCGCAAGGATGATGAACTTAAAAACGTTTGAGGGTGACCTTCTGGCCCGTGATTTGCGCGTGGCGATTGTGGCTGCGCGATTCAATGAATTTGTGGTCGAGCGACTGGTCAGTGGTGCTGTGGATGCGCTGATGCGCCATGGGGCTGCTGAAAAAAATATCGACCTCGTGCGAGTGCCTGGTGCGTTTGAGATGCCGCTTGTGGTGCGTCGCGTGGCTCAGTCAAAGCGGTACGACCTTGTCGTTGCGCTGGGTGCGGTCATCAAGGGCGATACAGCCCATTTTGATTTGGTCGCAGGTGAGTGTGCAGGCGGTATCAGTCGAGCCGCTCTTGATTCTGGTGTGCCGGTGGCCTTTGGCGTGTTGACCACGGATACCATGGAGCAGGCTATTGATCGCGCTGGCGGCAAGGCAGGCAACAAGGGCGCGGAAGCTGCCCTCGCGGCTCTTGAAGTAGCCAATCTCCTCAAACGGTTGGAGGGCTAGCGTGGGTCGCGAGAGCGAGCTTAGGGTCCTCGCGCGTGGTCGGCGCGCGGCCCGCAAGTTGTTAGCTCAGGCGCTTTATCAGCTGCAGTTGGGCGATCAGCCGTGGCAGGATATTCATGCGCAGTTCATGAATGATCCGGAGTCGGATGGTGCAGATGCGGAGTACTTTAGGCATTTGCTGATGTCTATCGCCGGTCATCGTGAAGCGTTGGATGAGTTGTTGGGTGGCTTTACGGATATTGCGCCCGAGCGGCTTGATCCAGTGGAGCATGCTATTTTGTGGGTTGCGATCGTCGAGTTACGAGATCACCCTGATGTGCCATTCCGGGTCGCTATCAGCGAGGCGGTGGAGCTTGCCAAGCGTTTTGGTGCAACTGATGGGTATAAATTCGTTAATGGTGTTCTGGACCGTGCGGCAAGTGTATTGCGCC
This sequence comes from uncultured Pseudomonadota bacterium, assembly GCA_903832085.1. Classification (GTDB taxonomy): domain Bacteria; phylum Pseudomonadota; class Gammaproteobacteria; order Steroidobacterales; family Steroidobacteraceae; genus CAIKZZ01. Next base: position 59,433 of record CAIKZZ010000041.1, read on the forward strand.
CGGTCGAGCGGAGCGCCTGAGTTATACCATGGGTGAATTTGAGCTGATCGAGCGTTATTTCGCGGCGATCGGCCCAAGCCGATCTGATGTCATTTTGGGCGTCGGTGACGATGCTGCGCTACTTTCTGTGCCAGCAGGCTACGAGTTAGCGGCATGTACTGACACCTTGGTGGCGGGACGGCATTTTCCCTTGGAATTTGATGCAGCCGATATAGGCTGGCGCTCGTTGGCCGTGAATTTGTCAGACCTCGCGGCGATGGGTGCGCAGCCCGCTTGGGCATTGCTGTCACTGACGCTTCCTAATGTTGACGAAGACTGGCTTGAGTCATTCGCTACAGGATTTTCTGCGCTGGCGCTAAGCGCTGGTATTCGTTTGGTCGGTGGTGACACGACGCGCGGGCCACTGACAATCACTGTGCAGGCGATGGGCACTGTGCCTGCGGGTACGGCGTTGAGGCGTTCGGGGGCTGCGCTTGGAGATCTCGTGTATGTGACGGGCTGGCCTGGAGATGCCAGCGCAGGGCTTGCCCTGATCGAGGGTCGATTGGCCGGGCAGGGGGCTAATCGCTCAGCGCTAGAGACACAGTTTCGCCGACCCGAAGCGCGTTGGGAGTTTGGTGGGCGCTTGCGCGGGATTGCGAGTGCCTGCATCGATATTTCGGATGGTTTAGCGCAAGACTTAGGGCAGATAACCGAATCCAGTCGGGTGGGTGCGGTGATTCGGGCAGCAGAACTGCCGTTATCGCGCGCCTTGTATGCATTGCTTGGGGAGGGGCGTGCCCGCGAGGCGGCTCTAGGTGGGGGTGATGACTATGAATTGCTCTTCACCGTACCCCCGTCCGCGCGCACTGAGCTATTGCGGATTCTAGCGAGTGGGCGTGCCCCCGCCTGCCACTGCATCGGTGAAATTACCAAAGGTCGCGGTGTGCGCGTCATCGCCGAGTCTGGCGAGATTAAAGTCCCGCGCGGCTGGAATCACTTCCTTGAGTAGGATGCAGTCCAACTGGTATCCAAATAATGAGTACACTGGTTGCCAATGAACGGATCTATTTTTGCTGAGCATGCCTCGAATGTCATGCGATTCACGGTCTTCAGGCTGATGATGGAGTGGTTGAATGGCTGAGCCTACAGTCGTTGTCACGCAGGTCTTAAGTACGACTGGTAGCCGGGTGGCCACAGCGACTGACATCGCGCAGCCCGCAGTACCAGTGTCTATTGGCAAGTACGAGATTATAAAGCTGGCCGGAAAAGGCAGTACCGGATGTGTGTACTTGGCGCATGACTCATTTTATGGACGTGACGTCGCAATCAAGCTGTATAACATGGAGCCGGTTGGAGACGCGGATAAGTTAGTCGCTGCGCGCAAGATGTTCTTATCTGAGGCGCATATGGTTGGAATGCTCCAGCATCCAAACATCATGCCGATATATGACGCCGGCGAGCAGCAGGCTCGGTACTACATCGTCACTGAGTTTATACACGGCGCGCGTACGCTTGCGGCTTACTGTAAGCCTGACAATCTATTGCCAGTAGATGATGTTGTTAAGCTGATTTACAAGTGCGCCAAGGCTTTGCATTATGCGCACAGTCGCGGCGTGATACACCGCGACATTAAGCCGTCAAATATTATGCTGACGGTCGACAATGATGTGCGCATCATTGATTTTGGTATTGCTTTGCTTGCCGGTAGGGAAGAAGCTGATCTTGCGGGAATCGCTGGCAGTCCATCTTATATGTCGCCGGAGCAGGTCCAGTCGGTCGCACTGACGAATCGCGCTGATTTGTATTCCCTAGGGACCGTCATGTACGAATTGCTGACGGGCTATCGACCTTTTAGGGGAGGAGATTTAGCACGCCTGCTACACCAGATTGTTTATGCAACGGCGCCCCCAATACACACACTGCGAGCGGATATCGCTGAGGATTTAGAGGCGCTTGTGGTGAAAGCGATGCATAAAAACCCTGCGGAACGTTTCCAGACGGGCGAGGAATTCGCAGTCGCTTTAACCAGAGTCCATCAGAATCTGCGCCGGCAAAGTATTCGGATTGATCAGCAAGAGCAATTCTCAATGCTACGCAAGTTGAGTTTCTTTCATGATTTTTCACATGAAGAAATCTGGGAGGTATTGCGAGCCGGTCAATGGAAAACCTACATTAGCAATGAAGAGATTGTTGCTGAAGGTGAGATCGATGATCGGTTCTACATTATCGTTGATGGTTCGGTCCGAGTTGAGCGGCTGGGAACGCTGGTCGGTAAGTTGTCGGTTGGTCAGTGTTTTGGCGAGACGAGTTACTTAAGTCACGCAAAACGAATGGCCTCGATTTGTGCCGAGGGCGGAGTGACTGTATTGAAGGTCAGTTCAACCTTGCTCGAGCAATTAACTGCTGCTACGCAGCTTCGTTTCACGAAGGCGTTTCTGGCCTCAATCATCAGCCGTCTGCAAGGACGAGAGGACGTACGCTCTTCGGGGCTTGCCTAGCCTGTCAGGCGTTCGTCTCTTAGGGATGGTCTTTATCGCGCTCAATGAGAGCGTAGGCAGAGTGGTTATGAATGGACTCGAAGTTTTCTGATTCGACGATGTACGAGCGGATACGTTCATCTGCACTCAGACGCGCAGCTACATCGCGTACCATGTCCTCGACGAATTTGGGATTATCGTATGCTCGCTCAGTCACGTACTTCTCATCAGGTCGCTTCAAAATACCAAACACCTCACAAGAGGCCTCAGATTCTGCGATGTCAATGAGCTCTTCCAGCCAGACGTGACCGTTGATTTTGGCGGTGATGGTGACGTGTGAGCGTTGATTGTGCGCGCCATAGTCGGAGATCTTTTTTGAACAGGGGCACAGACTGGTGACAGGGACGACGACCTTGAGCCAAGTGGTTGTTATATTGTTGTGAATCTTGCCAATTAGACTCGCGCGATAATCCAGTAGGCTCTTCACGCCCGATACGGGGGCCTGCTTCATGATGAAGTAGGGAAAATTCATCTCAATGTGACCGGTCTCGGCATCTAATCGCGACACCATTTCTTGTAGCATCAGGCGGAAAGATTCGACCGATAACTCGCTGTCGTGGTGGTGGAGGATCTCCACAAACCGCGACATGTGGGTGCCTTTGAAATTATGTGGCAGGTACACATACATATTGAAGTTCGCAATCGTATGCTGGTCACCGCCAGAACGATCCTTAACTCGCACGGGGTGAAAAATATCTTTGATTCCGACCTTGTCGATCGCAATTTGTCGCGTGTCCGCACGACTTTGTACGTCTTCGATAAGTGCCACAGCAGCCGGTTTAGTCATTATTGGGTCCATCGCCAGTCAGTCCTGCCGCGCAGCGCGGCGTGTTGGGTCTTAAAATTCACGCGATATTGTCGCAGCATATCAGACGACGCGCTTAGGAAGCTGCCGCCAGGCTCTAATTGCAAAATCGATACCCTGAGAATCCAGTCCGGCGGTGGCGAGGTTCTCAGCGCGCGTGCCGTGCTCAATAAAGCGGTCTGGGATACCCAGTTGCAGCACGGGAATTGAGACCCCGTGCGCGCTAAGCGTTTCAAGTACAGCATCACCTGCGCCGCCGGCAATGACGTTTTCTTCGATGGTGACGAGCGCGCTGTGACTGCGGGCGGTACTCAGTACTAACTGCTCATCTAAAGGCTTAATGAATCGCATGTTGATCAAAGTTGCATCAAGCTTGTCCGCGGCGAGAGTGGCAGACTGAACCATGGTGCCGAACGCGAGAATTGCAAGCCCTGAGCGGCCCTCTCGCCGGACTTCGCCTTGGCCTACCGGTACTGCTTGCATCGGTCTAAGTGGCGTGATGCCAGGTCCTTGGCCGCGCGGGTAGCGAACGGCAGCGGGGCCTGGGAGCGTGATAGCTGTGTACAGCATTTGGCGACACTCGTTCTCATCGGCAGGCGCCATCAATGTCATGCCGGGTACGCAGCGCAAGAAAGACACGTCAAATGCCCCCTGGTGCGTGGCGCCATCGCTGCCTACAAGGCCGGCGCGATCGATCGCAAAGGTCACAGGTAAATTCTGCAAGGCAACATCGTGCACCAACTGATCAAAGCCACGCTGTAGAAAGCTTGAATAGATTGCAACGACCGGACGCATCCCTTCGCAGGCGAGGCCGGCAGCCAGTGTGATCGCGTGTTGTTCGGCAATCGCCACGTCAAAGTAGCGCTGTGGAAATTGTTTGGAGAACTCTACGAGACCTGAGCCCTCGCGCATCGCCGGCGTGATACCAACGATTCTTGGGTCTGCGGCTGCCATGTCACAGAGCCATTGGCCGAACACTTGGGAGTAGCTCGGACCGCTGGATTTCTCGCGAAAGATTTCGGCTTTATCTCGATCAAATGGTCCTGGTCCATGCCATTTGATTGGATCTGTCTCAGCGGGTAGGTAGCCCTTGCCTTTCTTGGTCACGACATGCAGGAACTGTGGTCCCCGTAATGCGCTGACGTTGCGCAAGGTGCGTACCAGGGTATGGATATCATGACCATCGATGGGGCCTATATAATTAAAGCCCATTTCCTCAAATATTGTGCCCGGCAAGACCATGCCTTTCACGTGCTCTTCGGATCGCCGTGCGAGTTCGCGTGCTGCGGGAATGCCGCTTAATATCTTTTTCGAGCCTTCTTTGAAGCCCGTATAAAACCGACTCGATAGCACTCGTGCGAAGTAGTTTGATAGAGCGCCGACATTCTCTGAAATAGACATGTCATTGTCATTTAATATGACAAGCAGATCTGTCTTGATGCTGCCGGCATGGTTCAGTGCTTCAAAGGCAAGGCCCGCACTCATTGCGCCATCGCCGATCACCGCAACATGGCGACGCCGCTCGCCCGAGTCTGTTGATGGCTTGAGTTGTTCGGCTAGTGCCATTCCAAGTGCAGCTGAAATCGAGGTGCTCGAGTGGCCGACTCCAAACGTGTCATATTCGCTCTCAGACCGGTTTGGAAACGGCGCGAGGCCGTTTAGCTGTTTGATAGTACGCAGCGATTGACGTCGTCCGGTCAGCACCTTGTGAGGATAGGCTTGATGGCCAACGTCCCAGACGAGTCGGTCGCGTGGGGTGTTAAGTACGTAGTGCAGCGCCACGGTGAGTTCGACGGTGCCGAGGCCTGCTGCAAAGTGACCGCCCATTTGGCTGACAGTCTCAATCAGATAGTGCCTAAGCTCATCAGCGACTACAGGAAGTGTCGCTTCTGGCAGCGCCCGTAGGTCTGCCGGCGAGTCGATTGTGGGCAGAAATTGATAGGCAGTGTTTGGAGTCATAGATGTCAGTCTAACTGCAAGCGGTCACGCGGTGACATGCAGTGTTTAATTTGAGCGTGTGGTAATGAAGCGCGCGAGCCATTGGAGCATGGCCGCTGATTCGTTGCAGGGAGCCATAGCAGCGCACGCCTCATCGGTTAACGAGGAGGCCCGCTGGCGAGCGGCTTCGAGTCCTGCTACGGCCGGATAAGTTGGTTTGTTCCGTGCGGCATCCGCACCCACAGTTTTGCCGAGAAGACTGGGATCTCCTTCGACATCCAAGAGGTCGTCAACGATTTGGAAGGCGAGTCCAAGAGCGTGTGCATAGTGCGCCAGACGTTCTGCGGTGACTCTGTCGGGCGACGATATTGCAATGGGTAAGGCGACGCTTGCCTCAATTAGAGCGCCAGTTTTACGTAAGTGCATGTCTTCAATTTCAGTGACAGATAACAGCCGTCCAGTCGCCTCTAGATCAATTGCCTGACCGCCTGCCATACCGCTAGTGCCGCTGGCGACGGCAAGAAGTTGTAGCATCCTTACGCGGGATTCAGCGCTTGCTGGTGTAGTGGTTAAAATTTCAAAGGCCAGCACTTGCAAGGCATCTCCAGCAAGAATTGCAGTGGCTTCGTCAAATGCGACATGGCAGGTCGGCCTGCCGCGCCGTAATGCATCGTCGTCCATAGCGGGCAGATCATCGTGTACTAGTGAGTAGACGTGGATCATTTCGATCGCCGCCGCTGCGGTGTCGAGCGTCGCCAAGGGTATTCCAAGGAACTCACCCGTTGCATAGACCAGGGCTGGACGTATGCGCTTACCGCCGCCGAGCGCGCTGTAGCGCATGGCAGCATGAAGCCGTCGCGGGACAGTATCATCCGGTGGAAGCCGCTGCATGAGCACGGTTTCCACGCGCGCCTGATAGGCGGCGAGTTTTTGGTCTGGTGTGTTAGCGCTCACTCAGAATCGTCATCGTCCGAGCCTGCTGCAGCAAAAGGCTCGGTGGCGCTAAGACCGTCTGGCACGAGTGTTAGTTTTTCGACAGTCTGCTCGGCATCCATCAGAGCACTTTGGCACAAGCGAGACAGTTCAATGCCGCGCTCAAAAGTTTTCAGCGCCGCATCCAAAGGTAAATCCCCTTGTTCGAGGCGTGTAACGACAGACTCTAGTTCTGTCATGGCGCTTTCAAATGCAAAGGGCGAGCGGGCGTCGGGGGGTGCAGATGGCGGTAATGCCGCCTTGGTTCGGGCCATGTCAGCAACTGCTCTTCGCCGATCGGGCGGATTTCGGGGGTAGGGCATCCAGCCTAACGGTGTGTGAAGGTCAGCGTCAACGCGCGCAGCGGTCTTTTCTTGGTTCGGCGCCCGTATGGGACATTATGGGACATAGGGACAGTCCGGCGTTGACCGGATTGGTTTGCCCGACTACAGTCGCGTCCATCGGGTGAGCCGCCAAGTTGGTGTAAACGGTGCCCCCCAGGGCGGCTTTCCCCATGACTGGGGGCGTTTATTCATTGGTTTTATCTATCGTACCGATAGGAACAATTGACTTTTTTCTACGACAGAAGTGGCCTACCGTGTGGCGGTGGGCCCAGTGAGTACGGGATGAGCGTCCACTGATTGCAAGGCGCAAGTGCTAAGACCCGCAGTGCAAGACCAGCCATGAGTGGTGTGTTTTCAAGGAGTACACGATGAGTTTAAAAGGCAGCAAGACGGAAAAGAACTTAAAGGACGCGTTTGCGGGTGAGTCGCAGGCGAACCGTCGGTATTTGTATTTCGCAGCCAAAGCGGATGTGGAAGGGTTTAACGACGTATCGGCTGTGTTTCGTTCGACCGCCGAG
>CAIKZZ010000042.1 GCA_903832085.1 uncultured Pseudomonadota bacterium
AGTACACCGACATGTATCCGGGGATGGCAAAGGCTGCTCGTGAAGAGGGCTTTACCGAGATTGCGGATTGGTTTGAGACCTTGGCCAAAGCGGAGCGTTCGCACGCGAATCGCTTCACTAAGGCACTTGAGTCGCTGTAAGCGAGTGTACACGCGGCGGGGTGTCCCGCCGCGTGGGTTGCGTTTCTTTGTACGGACGACATCGATATGAGCCATAGCGCACTAACCGGCGGCCGTGAGGGTAGCCTCGAGGCGCCGACCCGGCATCCGATAGACTGGAAAAACCCTGACTTCTACGATGAGGCTAAGCTCTTTAAGGAGCTGGAGCGCGTGTTTGACATTTGTCACGGTTGTCGGCGATGTTTTTCGTTATGTCATTCGTTTCCGACGCTATTCGATGCAGTGGATGCCTCGCCTACAGGTGAGGTAGATGGCGTTCCTAAAGAGGTTTATTGGGACGTTGTTGACCACTGCTATTTGTGTGACATGTGCTATATGACCAAGTGCCCTTACGTGCCGCCGCACGCATGGAATGTTGATTTTCCGCACTTGATGTTGCGTGGCAAGGCAATAAAGCATGCTGCAGGCAAAACGTCCGTCCGCGACAAGGTACTTTCTTCTACCGATATTGTGGGTAAGTTAGCTGGTATTCCTGTGGTTGCGGAAGTGGTGAATGCGGTCAATGGGACTCGCGCAGGGCGCGTTGTGCTCGAAAAGGTGCTTGGTGTGCACCGCGATGCCCCCATCCCGGAGTATCACAGCACGAGTTTTCGTGCGAGCGATGCAAAACGCCTGCCTTTAAGCGCGGCCCCCGTAGCAAATGCTCAGACGCGTGGCAAGGTAGCGCTTTTCGTTACCTGTTATTGCAATCGTAATGAGCCTGCAATTGACAGCGATCTAGTTGCGATTTTTGAGCACAATGGGATAGCCGTTGAGCTTGCCAGCAAGGAAGAGTGCTGCGGCATGCCGAAGCTCGAGCTTGGTGATCTGCCGGCCGTCGAGAAGCTGAAGAACGTCAATGTGCCTGCACTTGCGGCGCTGATTGACCAAGGCTGCGATATTGTTTCGCCGATTCCTTCCTGCGTCCTCATGTTCAAGCAGGAATTGCCACTGCTATTCCCAGATGATCCGCTGGTGCGCAAAGTGAAGGATCATATTTTTGATCCATTTGAGTATTTAATGCTTCGGCACAAAACTGGCTTGCTGAAGACCGATTTTAAAAACGAGATGGGTAAGATTGCATACCATGTACCGTGTCATTTGCGAGTACAAAATATAGGGCTGAAAACCCGTGATGTGCTGCAGTTAGTTCCAAACACCACCTTGGAAGTCATTGAGCGATGCTCTGGGCACAACGGGACTTATGCCGTTAAGCAAGAGTTTCACGAGCAGTCGATGAAGATTGGGCGACCGGTGGTTTCGCGCGTAGCTGCGGCGAACGCGATTCAGCATTCTAGTGATTGTCCCATGGCGGGTCATCAAATCAGCAATGGTTTGGAAGGGCATCGGCCGCCCGTGCATCCGCTGACACTGTTGCGTCAGGCGTATGGCTTGCCAGGGCGTTAGCGGTAGGTGGCAGCTGGCATCGTGAAGAGCTGGTCGGCACTGTGTGTCGCGGAGCTTCGAGCGGGTTCTGCCAGCGTGCGGCTAGGATGAAATTACTATTTAAGCGCTTTGCTGCGGCGCCTCTGCCAGCGTTGGTGTTTGGGCTGGCTGGCCTGATTCCGTTTATGGGCCTACCGCTCCTTGCGTTTGAAGCGTCTGCAGGCGAGCGCCAAATGGCATTGGCGGCGTTGCTTGGGTATGGAGCCGTGATCGTGTCATTTGTAGGCGCATTACAGTGGGCCTATGCAGTTCGTGACCTTGCCACGGGATACTCGGCATGGCGACGTTACGGGCTGAGTGTGCTGCCGGCATTGCTCGGATGGCTATCGCTGCAAATGTCAGTTGGCAGTGGATTGCGTTTGCAGGCAGGTGTCTTTGTGCTTGTCTTGCTGCTGGAGCGAACGTGGCTCTTGGCCGCCGTTGTGCTGCCGGAGTGGTTTAGCGCCTTGCGTCTGCTGCTGACGCTGCTTGCCGCGAGCTGCCTATATGTGGCGAGCTTTGGTGCCCTGTCTTGATGAGGCGAGGTATCAGGCGCGAGCAGGGGTGTCTCAGGCTTGGTGGATCCGGTGCTCGTCGCTTTACGGCGCGCTATCACCCCCTATATCGCGCATTGAGCCGAATATTTTTTAAGAAAATACACAATCGACCTGATTGCGGTCGCGCATAGCGGTATCCTTGGCGCCCAGCATGAGTCAGTCATACACATCCTCCGACATTGAAGTTCTCTCTGGACTCGACCCAGTCCGTCGACGTCCAGGTATGTACACGGACACAACTCGACCAAATCACTTGGTCCACGAAGTCGTTGATAACAGTGTCGATGAGGCGTTGGCGGGACACTGCCGTGAAATTAATGTAACTCTTTGTAAAGATGGCTCGGTTGAGGTCGTTGATGATGGCCGTGGCATGCCGGTTGATATGCACCCCAAGGAGAGGATCTCCGGAGTGGAGCTGATCCTGACGCGCTTGCATGCGGGCGGTAAGTTTTCTGATAAAACCTATCAGCAATCCGGTGGCTTGCACGGTGTAGGCGTGTCCGTCGTGAATGCTCTTTCAGCCCGATTGGAGTGTCGAGTTCGCCGTGACGGCAGCGAGTATTTGATCAGCTTCAAGGGTGGCAGGCTCGACGATAAGCTAGCGGTCATCGGCAAGGTCGGGGCACGGAATACAGGTACCACCGTGCGGTTCTGGCCGGATCCGCAGTATTTTGATTCCGAGAAAGTATCTGTTACGCGCCTGCGTCACGTGTTACGCGCCAAAGCTGTGCTCTGTGCGGGGCTTAAGGTGACGCTGCTCGTTGAGGCCTCAGGTGAGCGTGACGAATGGTTCTACACCGGCGGCCTTGCAAGCTATCTGATTGAAAGAACCAATAAGTCCCCGTTAGTGCCAGAAGAGCCATTTTGCGCAAGCCTAAAAGGCGGTAATGAGACCGCGGAGTGGGCGTTCGGCTGGTTGCTGGACGAAGATGTCGAAGTGGTCGGTGAGAGCTACGTAAATCTTATTCCGACTCCTGAGGGAGGCACCCATGTCAATGGCTTGCGCTCAGGCATCACCGACGCAATCCGGGAGTTCTGTGATTTTCGGAACCTAGTGCCTCGTGGCGTGAAAATTGCTCCAGAGGATGTGTGGGATCGCTTCTGCTACGTGCTTTCGGTAAAGATGACGGAGCCCCAGTTTGCTGGTCAAACGAAGGAGCGCCTCTCCTCGCGTGAGTCAGCGGCATTTGTGTCTGGCTTGGTAAAAGACGCTTTTGCTCTTTGGCTAAATCAACATCCCGATGCCGGTGAGAAGATTAGCCAGTTAGCGATTTTTAATGCGCAAGCGCGCATTAAAGCTGCACAGAAAATTATTCGTAAACGGGTGGTGTCGGGACCTGCGCTACCAGGAAAACTTGCTGACTGCACTTCGCAGGACCCTGCGCGTACAGAGCTTTTTCTGGTGGAAGGCGATTCAGCCGGTGGCAGTGCCAAGCAGGCGCGTGAGCGCGACGTGCAAGCAGTCATGCCGCTGCGTGGCAAAATACTTAATGCTTGGGAAGTCGATGCTGGTGGGGTGCTGGCCTCACAGGAAGTGCACGATATTTCGGTTGCGATCGGTGTAGAGCCAGGATCGCCGCGGCTTGAAGACCTCCGTTACCACAAAATATGCATTCTGGCGGATGCCGACTCGGACGGACAGCACATAGCGACGCTGTTGTGCGCGTTATTCCTGCGTCATTTTCGCCCCCTGGTCCTTGCAGGCCACGTGTACGTGGCAATGCCGCCCTTATACCGTATCGATGTAGGCCGTAATGTCTATTACGCTTTAGATGATGCTGAGCGAGCAGGTGTGCTTGATCGAATTGCTGCTGAAGGCCTGCGAGGTAAGGTGTCCGTCACGCGGTTTAAAGGTTTGGGTGAGATGAATCCCCTGCAGCTGCGCGAAACGACCATGGCATCAGCTACACGGCGACTGCTGCAATTGACCATTACGGCGAATGATGACACCGATCAGTTATTTGACATGCTGCTTGCTAAAAAACGCGCGTCAGACCGCCGTGAGTGGCTTGAAGCCAAGGGGAACATGGCTGAGGTCATCGTATGAAAACCGCTGAGCTGAACTTTGAGGGCGTGGAACAGCGGGCCTTGAAGGTGTTTACTGAGAAGGCATACCTCGACTACTCAATGTATGTGATCTTGGATCGCGCCTTGCCGCAGCTCGCGGACGGCTTAAAGCCGGTGCAGCGCCGTATCATTTACGCGATGAGCGAACTCGGGTTAGCTGCGGGCTCTAAGCATAAAAAGAGCGCTCGAACGGTGGGCGACGTTATTGGTAAGTTTCATCCACACGGTGATTCTGCTTGCTACGAGGCCATGGTGCACATGGCGCAAGAGTTTTCTTATCGTTATCCAATCGTAGATGGTCAAGGAAACTGGGGATCGACTGACGATCCAAAATCGTTTGCGGCGATGCGCTATACCGAATCCAAGTTACGCGCATATGCTGAAACGTTGCTCGCTGAGCTTGGTCAGGGAACTGTGGATTGGGTGCCTAATTTTGACGGCACCATGGATGAGCCATCGCTGCTGCCCGCACGTCTTCCGAATGTTCTGTTAAACGGCGCTAGTGGCATTGCCGTCGGCATGGCGACCGATATACCCCCACATAATTTGCGTGAAATCGTCAGTGCTTGTCTTAAGATTATTGATGATCCTGATGTTACGTTGAAAGACTTGCTGAAGTTAGTGCCAGCGCCAGACTTTCCGACAGGTGGCGAGATCATCACATCTCGAGCCGAGTTACGCGCCATCTACGAAACCGGTAACGGCACGTTCCGTGCGCGCGCGCTCTACGAGGCGGGAGATGGCGAAGTCATCATCACGACGCTGCCGTTTCAAGTGTCTGGAGCAAAGATCCAGGAGCAGGTAGCTCAGCAGATTAGGGCGAAAAAACTGCCGATGGTCGAGAATATTCGTGATGAGTCGGATCACGAAGAGCCGGTGCGTATTGTTCTCGAGCTAAAGTCTAACAAGGTTGATGTAGCTCAGCTCATGGCCCACCTGTTTGCGACCACTGATCTTGAGCGCACCTATCGCGTAAATCTGAATATGATCGCGCTTGATGGTCGGCCGCGTGTGATGGGTCTTAAAGATATTTTGGTGGAGTGGTTAAGTTATCGTGTGCGTACGATTACACGCCGCCTCGAATACCGCTTAGCTAAAGTTAATGCGCGTCTGCATATTCTCGACGGGCTGCTGATCGCGTTTTTAAATCTAGATGAAGTCATCCGTATTGTGCGTGCCGAAGATGAGCCAAAGCCGGTGCTCATCAAACGCTTCAAAATTTCGGAGTTACAGGCCGAGGCCATACTCGAGACCAAGCTGCGGCAACTCGCTAAATTGGAAGAAATGAAAATCCGTGGCGAGCAAGCGGAGCTTGCGACCGAGCGAGATGGTATTGAGGGCACGTTGAAGTCCCCAGCAAAGCTTAAAAAGATGATGCGCGAGGAGTTGGTTCAAGATGCTGAGAAGCATGGGGATAAACGCCGCACGAAATTGGTTGAGCGAGAGGCGGCGAAGGCGATTGATGAGACGGATCTGGTGGTTACAGAGCCTGTGACGGTGGTGCTATCGACGGCTGGCTGGGTGCGCCAGGCGAAGGGCCACGAAATTGACCCTATAGGCCTGTCGTACCGAGCTGGTGATGGTTTTCAGGCGGCTGCGCGCGGTAAAAATACTCAACAAGCAGTGTTCTTGGATTCTACTGGTCGAACGTACTCGCTACTTGCCCACAGCTTGCCGTCGGCGCGTGGTCAGGGTGAGCCTTTGTCGGGGCGCGTCGATCCGCCTGATGGCGCGAATTTCGTCAGCGTGCTGATGGGTGAGTCAGAGGATCGATGGGTATTGGCTAGCGACTCAGGCTACGGATTTGTTGTGCGCTTTGAAGAATTGTATGCGCGTAATCGTGGTGGCAAGGGAATCTTGACGGTTGGTGACAACGGCAAGGCGATTCCCGCGGCGCTAGTGTCTAACGTGCCTGGGGCTGTTATTGCGGTGGTCGCAACCGCCGAGGGTGCGGATGGTCGTTTGCTGGTGTTCCCAGTGAAGGACGTTCCTGAGTTGGCTAAAGGTCGCGGCAATAAGCTCTTTAACATTCCGACAGCGAAGGCCTCTGCGCGGCAGGAGTTGCTGGTTGCGGTTGCTGTACTGCCGCCGAATGCCAAGCTGAAAGTGATTTGTGGTGAGCGCTCGATGACGTTGAGTTGGTCTGAGCTTGATGCTTACCGTGGTGAGCGAGCGCAGCGTGGTGCGCTATTGCCAAAAAACTACCGTCGCGCGACAGCGCTTGAGGTCGATCTGCCGCGCTCCTAGCCGGTAGGCTTAGGTGCAAGGCGTTTACTCCAGAGTAATTGCCTCAGGTTCGTGCACGAAATTCCCTTGGATAAATTCGATACCCAGCTGACATAACACTGCCATTGCATTGGCACTGTCGACCCGTTCTGCGATCGTGATTGCGTTGATATCAGTTGCCATTTGGAATAATCGCTTCACATGATTTTGAGTCGCCGTATTATCTGTGATTCCCTGCATCAGTGAGCCGGCAAGCTTGACTACATCTGGGCTTAAGTGGGTAAGAATCTGTAGTGGATCTGTGCCCACACCGAAATTCTCAACTGCAAAGCGACAGCCTAGGTTCTTAAGTTTTTGGCGTAATGTGCTGAGCTCACTAATGTGTTGATCAGCCACTGTAGATGAAGTTTGGAAGCATAAGATATCGGGACTGATACCACTTTGCAGGACTTCAGATTGGAGCCACTCGACGAACGTGTTGTCGACCACGCTAGCGCCGCATAAACGCACAAAAACGATGGTAGGATTTTTGACGCGACAAAAATCAATTGCAGCGCTAACAACCCAGCGATCAATGCGGGCCATGATCTGGTTGCGTTCTGCAGCGGGGATAAACTCTGACGGGAGAATCTCTACGCCGTTTTCATCCACAAGGCGTACAAGCAGATCATACATCCCCTGATGCGTGCCCTGTAAACTAGCAATTGGTTGCTGCGCTAAGCGGAAGCGATCAGAAGTAAGCGCCACTTCAAGCTGTCGCACCCAGTCGGCATCATGATCTATGAGTTTGTTTTTGGCTACCGATCGATTAATTATCTGGACGCGGTTGCCGCCGTCTGCGGCGCCGCGATGATTCGCGGTGATAGCGTCGGTCATCGTGTCTTCGAACTCTTTGCTGCCTGGAGGTATTGCGCTAATACCTACACTAGCGGTGATGCTGATTGAGCGCGAACCAAGTTGAAAAACACGACCATGAATTTTTCGTACAAGTTCGTTCGCCCACGCTTCAGCATCGGCGAGGTTGCCAAGTTCCAACAGAAACATGAGGCCAGTAGTGGTGAAGCGGCCTGCGATTGCATCGGGTGACTGCTCGAGAGCAAGTTGCGCATAGTGCCCTGTGAGAGCTTCGATCAGCGTAGGTGCTAGTTGCAAGCCAAGTTCCTGCGTACGGTCCGGGCGGATGAATGCGATAAAGCGCATACCACCCGCAATCGGCTCTTCGAGACGTGCAGCTACAGCGTCTAGGAAGTGGCTGCGATGAAGCAGTCCGGTCGAGTTGTCGGTGCGAACTGCTGCAGAGAGCCGGTTTTGCATCGCTGCTTCATCGTGACGACGCGTAAGGATCATCAAGCGAATTGCCGGTTCACCCTCAAAGCTCGCGTGGCCCAATATGAGGTCGAGGCGTATCGGTGTGCCATCAAGCTTTCTCGCTGTCACCTGCAGCTCATAGTCGGGCCACTGGCCATTCGCAGTGGCGGCCATCGCGCCTTTAAGCGCCGTATGGGATTCTGGTTCGAACCAATCCATCAATAATTGAGCGTGTAGTACGTTGACGTCGCTAGCGCCAAATAGGTGTAGCCATGCTGCATTCGCATTGACAAGAATACCGTCTTGAGCCATGGCGATCGCATCGGCTGATCCTGCCATGAATTCAGCCAATGCCTTTTGATAGGTGAGAGTGGTGCTTAAGGTGGTGATTAGACCGCGCTCGAGTCGAAATGCATGTAGTTCGCGGGCACAGACCATTGATAAATGTGCAGGTGCTCTTAAGGCAATCGCATCTTGCGCGCCATTGGTGAGCGTCGTGGTGAGGTGTGCTTCGTCCAGCCGGTCCCAGGCCAGCAAGATGGGTACGGCCGGTTGACTGAGCGTCCGCAGACTGCGGAGGCTCTCAAGCGGCAGTAAGTCATCTGCGGTAAAGATGATCAGAAGCTCCGGATTGACCGTGGTCAGCGTCTCTGGGAGGTCATCTGCGCTCATTAACCACGTGCAGTGTGATGCGTGGCCAGCTCGACGCAAAATGCTGTTAATCGCCTCGACCTGCTCCTGAGTGCGGCTGAGGACGAGGATAGGGATAGGCTCCCCCGGCTGGGTTACGGTTGATGTCATACGAGATTGTGCAACGACGGTTCATCAGCGTGGCAAAGTGCGCTCCATGATAGCATCCGCATGCATGGTATTACGGCTGGCCGAAAGCGCAGCCTGACGGTATACTGAGGCGCTTTTTCGAGGAAAAACAATGTCTAACTACAGCACCAACGAATTCAAAACCGGCCTCAAGATCCTCATTGATGGTGATCCGTTCTCGATTGTAGAAAACGAAATGGTGAAACCGGGTAAAGGGCAAGCCTTTAACCGAGTCAAAGTGCGCAATCTAAAGACGGGTCGTGTCGTTGAGAAGACCTGGAAATCAGGTGACACGGTAGAGTCGGCCGATGTGGTCGATGCCGACATGCAGTATTTGTATAGCGAGGGTGATTTTTACACCTTTATGGCGCCGGATACCTTTGAGCAATACACCGCTGGCAAAGCCGCTATGGGTGATGCTGCACAATGGCTGAAGGATGGCACCCAGTGCATCGTGACGCTGTGGAACGGGCAACCGTTAACAGTGACCGCTCCTTCGCATGTGGAACTGAAGATTGTTTCAACAGATCCTGGTGCACGCGGCGATACGGTGACTGGCGGGCAAAAGCCGGCCAAACTTGAAACAGGCGCTGTGGTTCGCGTCCCGCTGTTTTTGAACGAGGGTGAGGTCATTCGTGTAGATACACGCACTGGCGACTACATTTCGCGAGCCAAGTAATTTGACGCAGTCATAAAGAGCCCGTCTAACCAGTGGCTAACCGGCCATCGTGCGCTAGAAGTTGGGGGATCCGTGGGCAAGGCACAGGGTAATGGCCTGCTGCAATTTATACGGGCCAGTCACAGGCGCTGATCAACGCAGTGGTAATTGCTCCAAGCCCAGTGGCATCAGCTGTGGTAAACCGCCCGAGCACAGGGCTGTCCAAGTCAAGTACGCCCAGTAAGCGCTTGTCCTTGTACAGTGGTATGACAATTTCGGACTGAGATGCAGCGTCGCAGGCGATGTGATCCGCAAACGCATGTACGTCAGGAACTATCTGTGTTTGGCCTGTCACTGCTGCATGTCCACAGACGCCACGGCCAAGGGCGATCCGTACACAAGCCGGCTTGCCTTGAAAAGGGCCAACGACCAGCTCATGCCCGTCGTAGAGATAAAAACCAGCCCAGTTGAGCTTGCCTAGATGGCAGAACAGGAGGGCGGACGTATTGGCTAAATTAGCAATATGGTTGCGCTCGCCCTGCCACAGTGCCGCAAGGGCAGTCTGCACCTGCTGATAGCCGGCTATAGGGTCAGAGTTAAGAAGAGTGTCGATCTCGTTAAAGTTTGGCTGCATACGTCGCTCATATTGTCTGGCATTAGCCGTTTAGATGCCTACATCTATAGTCGGTATTCGTGCGCTTAAGCATTGTCGATGGCAAAGTTTAACACTTCAGAAATATGTTCCTTGCCAGCCGCCAACATCAGGATACGATCAAGACCTACAGCAACACCGGCGGTATCCGGGAGTCCTGCCTGTAAAGCGTTGAGCATGCGCGCATCGAGTGGGGGCTCATGTAAGCCGTACCGACGGCGCTCTACCAGGTCTTGCTCAAAGCGCGCCGCTTGTTCCTTAGGATCGCTCAGTTCATGAAAGCCATTACATAGTTCAACGCCGCAAAAGTAAGCTTCAAATCGTGCAGCGAATCGCGTGTCGGTTGGCAATAAGCGGGCAAGGGCGGCCTGAGACGCGGGATATGAGTGGACGAATGTAATGCGCCTATTGCCAAGAGTGGGGCCCACTAACGCGCCCATTAGGAGATCCAAAACGGTATCGCGTTCCGTACCTAAGCTGCTGCTGTTCGCGCCAAGCCGTTCAATGGCAATGGTATGTAGAGCGCTTAACGGTGCCTGCAGCGGGTCAACGTGAAGCGTCCGCTGAAAAGCTTGGCTGTAGGTGATGCGCTCAGCAGTCTCGCCGAGCTTATGGGCTAGTAGCAGCGTCAATAACTCCTCCACCTCGTCCATCAGCGCGTGGTGATCAAAACCTAAGCGATACCATTCGATAATCGTAAATTCGGGGTTATGAAATCGACTGACCTCATCGTCGCGGAATGCTTTACAGATCTGATAAATGTCTAGCTGATGTGCCGCTAGTAACCGCTTCATGGGGTACTCTGGTGATGTCTGTAGATAGGCGTCGATGGATTGACCGGTGATGCGAGTGCGGAGTGATTTCAGTTGAATATCGGTCACTGCTGCCTGGCTAAGTATCGGAGTTTCAACCTCACTTACGTTGCGCTCACAGAAAAAATCGCGAATTTTCTTAAGAAAGTCGGCGCGTAGCAGCAGCATGTCGCGACTTGCGCTCGGTCTCCAGTTCAGTTCAGTCACTGTTAGCTCCGCATAAAAAACGCCCCACTAGCATCACTGGCCGTGGTCTGGGGTAGCGTGCCAATGCGCTCACCCATTCGCACGTTTGTGCCGGCAACAACGTGAGGGTCAAAGCGACTCTGGCCGTGGGGCATGAGCACAATCACAGTAGATCCCATATTAAAGTGTCCCAACTGCTCCCCGAGTGCAAAGCTGAGCGAGCGGTTTGTCGGCAGATCAATTGCGCGCGGCTTACGGTGGCGCGTGGGTGTGATTTGACCGCAGCCGTCAATGCTGATGCTGCCGACGTTGAGAGCCCCAACAAAGACGATAGCGCAGGCACCCGCTGTTGTTGTGAAATGACAGATAATGCGTTCATTGCGCGCAAAAAGTTGTGGGACTGTCATCGCCGTTACGCGATTCACGCTGAATAACCGACCCGGTATGTGCTTTATCCCGGTTAGTGTTCCTGCAAATGGCATATGCACGCGATGATAGTTATGCGGTGCCAGGTAGATCGTTGCGAATGACCCATCAATAAAGTGAAGTGCTTTCGCATCATCACCGAGTAATTCACTGAGAGTGTAAGTGCGCTTTTTCGCAGTCAATTGGGCTTGCAGGATAGTCTGGCCATGAATCGCACCGCACTCACTGACCGTGCCATCGGCTGGGCTCGCAATGCTGTGTGCGTCATTTGGTATGGGTCGTGCCGTCGGTTTTAGGGCGCGGGTAAAAAAGTCGTTGAATGTTTTGTAGTCATCGATCTGTGTAATCAGCGCTTCGCTGAGATCAACAGTGAATAAGCGCATAAAGCCGCGGATAAGTGCATTTTTTATCCAGCGTGTCTGGATTCTGGCAAGCGCATAGATCAACGCAGTTAACGCATGTTGTGGTAGCAGGTACTGCAGCAGAATAAATGCTCGGTCTTGAAGGCGCATTTCCTGTCAGTTTCCTTGTGCGGCCATGATGCGTCGATAGTCTGCTGCAATCGTCTTTGCCGCATGCGGCGCGGGAAAAACGGCGACAACTTCTGCGGCGCTGTTGATAAGAAATGCAGCGGCAGTATGGTCCATGCTGTAGGTGCCATCCACGACCTGTCCGTGCAGGATCGCCACCCCGAGTGACTTTGCCAGTGTATCGAGGTTGGCTTGATCTCCGGTGATACCGGTGAAGGATGGATCGAAATGATGCACGTAGGCGTCGAGGCGCTCAGCGCTGTCTCGGGCGGGGTCCACAGTGACCATTGCGACCCGTAATTGCTTGGCCGGCGGCATGTCGCGCAACAGGCGTCGTGCGGCGCTAAGCTCAAGTAGTGTGGTGGGGCAGGCGTCCGGACAATTGATGTACCCAAAAAACAGCAGTGTCATGTGGCCTTGCAGATAGCCATGATCGAAGGGGACGTGCTGGTCCGTTTCAAGGATAAATTGAGCTATTTTGCGCGGCGTGCGGTAGACGGCCGCCGTTTGAGTGGTCACCTTTGGGCCGTTGGGATCGTGCAGGTGTTGGGCGATCCAAAGACCTGCAATGGCGGCAAAAAGACCAATCCCCCCTGGCAGCGCTAAGCGCTTTAGGCGGGCAAAGCGGGTGATGGTGGTCTGCTGGGCTGTCATCCCTGTAGTATCCCATGACTGCCGCTTGTGGCCCGCCTCCTTAGACAAAATCATGCCTGTCGCGTTGCTACCGCCTGCAAAAACATCCGCTGCGATCCGTTGGGCCGAGGGGCGCCTGCGACGGGCGCGACTGGTGTACGGACATGGGACGGATAACCCGCGTGATGAGGCGGCAGCGCTTGTATTTCATGTCGCGGGTTTCCGCCATGAGGATGCGGCCCGGGCCTACCAGCGTCAGTTGTCACGAGTGGTCCGTGAGGCGCTTGCCGCATTGGTGACACGCCGCATCGACGAGCGTGTGCCAGCGGCCTACTTAACAGGGGTTGTTTGGTTTGCTGGGCATGAAATTAGGCTCGACCCACGCGTGCTAGTGCCAAGATCACCGCTCGCCGAAGTGATCACGCAGCAGTTTATGCCCTTTGCATCGCCGCGCTCCGTGAAGCGCATACTCGATATTGGTACAGGTTCCGGATGCATTGCTATTGCTTGCGCACATGCGTTCAAGAATGCGCGGGTTGATGCGGTCGATGTGTCGGCAGGTGCGTTGCAAGTTGCGAGTGAAAATGTGCTTCTTCATCGCTTAAAATCACGCGTGCGCTTAAGTCGCGGCAGCGTCTATCGCAGCATTGGTGAGCGCCGATACGATATTATTGTCAGTAATCCGCCTTATGTGCCAACGGTCGATGTGAATGCTTTGCCGGCTGAGTATGTGCATGAGCCCCGTGTGGGCCTTGAGGCTGGGGCAGACGGTCTGCGGGTTGTGCGGGCAATTTTGCGCGGAGCGGCCAAACACTTAACGCCACGAGGCATACTCGTGGTTGAGGTGGGTGACAGCGCAGCAGCCGTGGCGGCAGCGTGGCCAAAGCTGCCATTTTTATGGCTCGGTTTTGCTAATGGCGGTGGTGGAGTGTTTTTGCTAACGCGTTCGCAGTTGCTGGCGGTGGGCGCGAGCCCGAGGTAGACCCATGTCAGGTAACAGTATTGGTCGCTTGTTTGTTGTAACCACCTTTGGCGAGAGTCATGGGCCTGCGCTGGGCGCTATTGTCGATGGTTGCCCGCCGGGCCTTGCGATTTGTGAAGAGGACCTGCAACGTGATGTAGAGCGTCGGCGCTCAGGGACATCGCACTTCACTAGTCAGCGCAAAGAACCTGATCGTGTGCGTATTTTGTCTGGCGTGTTCGAGGGCCGCACGACGGGTGCGCCTATTGGTCTTGTGGTCGAGAATACCGACCAGCGTTCGCGAGATTACGAAAAAATTAAAGACACGTTTCGACCGGGACACGCTGACTACACTTACCAGCAAAAATACGGCATCCGTGACTATCGCGGCGGTGGTCGCTCATCGGCACGTGAAACCGTGATGCGCGTAGCAGCGGGTGCTATTGCCCGTAAGTATTTGGCCGAGCGTCTCCATATTGCGATTGATGGCTACCTTGCGGGTTTAGGTCCTTTTAGTTTTGCGCCCGTGGACCTACAGGCAGTCAATCAAAATCCATTTTTTTGTCCGGAACCGAGTCGTGTGCCCGAGTTAGAAGCCTACATGTGGAAGCTGCGCGAGGCTGGGGATTCGGTTGGAGCGCGGATCAATATCGTTGCTAAGGGTGTTCCGCCTGGACTTGGTGAGCCGGTTTTTGATCGCCTTGATGCGGACATTGCGCATGCAATGATGGGCATTAATGCGGTGAAAGGTGTGGAGGTTGGTGCGGGTTTTGCCGCTGTCTCCCAGCACGGAGCCACGCATCGCGATGAGATCACGCCGGATGGATTTACAGCTAATCATGCTGGAGGGGTGCTTGGTGGCATCTCTACTGGTCAAGACCTTTTAGTCAGTGTGGCGCTTAAGCCCACCTCTAGCATCCAAGTTCCAGGGCGGAGTATTGATGTGGAGGGGGAGCCGGTGGAACTCATCACGACCGGTCGTCACGATCCGTGCGTGGGCTTGCGTGCCACACCCATTGCCGAGGCCATGCTGGCCATCGTGCTCATGGATCATTATTTGCGTCACCGTGCTCAAAATCAGGACGTGTCTAGCCGTACGCCGGTGCTGCCGGCCACAGTAGGTACGGTGGATCGTTAGGGTGACTCGATCACTGGTATGGATCGGTGCCGGCTACCTTGTGTATTTTGGTGCGGTCGGAGTCTTTCAGCCCTATTTTCCCTTGCACCTTGCGGCCCTTGGCGTCTCTGGTGCCGGCATTGGCATGCTGCTCGCTCTATGGAGTGCGATGCGGATCCTTGGTCCATTGGGCGCTGCTTGGTTAGCCGATGCTTTAAATGATCGACGTGTCGCTTTGCGTCTGTTTGGGGTTGGTAGCGTGCTTTTTATGGCGCTACTGATGCTGGTAGGCAGTCTGTGGGCGATGGCCGCGGCCTTAAGCATTGCCAGCTTTTTCTTCAACGGCTTAGTGCCCGTCTACGACACCTACGTACTCGATCGGCTGGGTCAGCAAAGTCACGGCTATGGCCGACTGCGGTTATGGGGATCGATCGGTTTTATTGCGACGTCCGCAAGTTTTGGCGTCTTAAGTGGCCGTTACGGTGTGCAGATCGTATTGCCCGCCGCCGTTATGCTGGTCGTGTGTACGGCAGGCATCCTGATGGGTCTGCCTGCGCTGCCGGACCGACAGCGGCGTCTTGATGCTGCAGGTGAGAGCTTCGCGCGCGCTTTATTGACGCCGCGAGTGCTCGTTTTCTTGGGCGTGTGTTTCTTTCACTTGGCTGGTTTTGGTGCCTATTACGGTTTTTATACCTTGTACCTGACCGGTTTTGGTTACAGCCCCAGTGTGATTGGTTTGTATTGGGCCGCTGGGGTGTGTGCTGAGATTGCTCTGTTTGCCCTGGCTGCGCGCATCTTGCAGCGATTCTCGCTGAGCCTGCTACTGGAACTTGCTTTAGGGCTGAGCTGTTTACGCTGGATCATTGTCGCTGCGGTTCCACAGCGGCCCTCTGTGATGCTGGCCGCCCAGGTGTTGCACCTCGCTGGCTTTGGTCTTTTTCATATGGTGACGGTGCTGTTAGGGCCGCGACTGCTGCCATCAACGGCGGCAGCCCGCGCGCAGGCACTCGTATCAAGTGTGGGGTGGGGCGCGGGCGGGATTGCTGGGAGCGTGCTGGCGGGCCTGTGCTGGGATCGCTATGGGCACCGATCGGTGTTTGCCGTCAGTGCAGTCTTTGCCGGGATTGCATGGCTGCTAGCGGCCATCGGCTTGCGGGGAGTGGCGAGCGACTCTGTAGGGGCCGCGGGATAAGTGATTTGTGTTTGCTGCGTCTCACTCTGAGGCCTGAGCGTGATGGTACGGGCGTTATTCTTAGGGTACAATCTGGCTGCTGCGACACCTGTGTCTTCGATTTAAATCAGAGACTTGTGAAGGCTTTGAGATGCGTTCTTTAAGCACGACGTGGTTCTTTAGCGGGGCTGACAATTGGGGTTCATGATGACTATCAAACGACGCGCTCTACTCTTGCTTGCGATGCTAGTGCCTTGCATTGCAAGTGCTCTAGGCCTCGGCGAGATTCATTTGGTGTCAGCGCTCAATCAACCGCTAATCGCTGATATCGAAGTGACGGGTGCCGCCAACGACGAGCTCGCGAGTTTGAACGTGGCGCTTGCGGGCCGTGAGTTGTTTACTCGCTACGGCATTGATCGACCCGCGTACTTGTCGTCACTGACGTTTAAGGTGGTCAAAAATACAACCAACCGTGCCACGATTCAGGTTCGGTCTGCCGAGCCTATTCGGGAGCCTTTTGTGACTCTCTTGGTTGAGGCGAGTTGGGCAAGTGGACGACTGGTGCGCGAATACACCGTGCTGTTAGATCCACCGGTTTTTGAAGCCAAGCCCACGGCTGCGCCTGTGATCGTGGCGGCGGTGACGGGCGAGAGTACGGGCGCGGTTGCCGGGAAAATTGAGCGCACCGAAGAGCCGCCCCGCGTTGTAGCGACGAGTGCGCAGCCTGTCAATACTGCGGCTTCGGTTGAGCAGCCATCTGCCAATACGGTCGCGCGTCAGCCGGCGCCTGTGGTAGCAAAACAAGCGGCGCCCAGTAATCCTGTCCGTGCGCGGGTCGCTTCTGCGAGTACACCGGCGCCAGCGGCTAGCGCACCATCGACGACCGCAGTCGATGCAAGCGAGTACACCGTGCGCCGCCGAGACTCATTGTCTGCCATTGTGCGGCGCGCTGGCGTGAGTAATCGCGCTGATGTCGAACGCATGATGCTGGCGACCTTTAAGGCGAATCCTGCTGCGTTCGATGGCAACATCAACCGTTTGCGTGCGGGTACGCATTTGCGCCTACCAGCGAGCTCAGAGTGGGAATCACTCAACCTAGATGCGACTCATCGAGAAGTGAGTCAACAGAATAATGCCTGGCGAGACGGTACTGTGCCCGAAGAGGCGCACCTCAAGCTCGTGCCCGCGGCGCAGCCGGTGGCGGTTGCAAAAGCGGATGCGCCCGCCGGAGCCAAAGGGGTTGCTGGCGCGGCTGTGGTCGCAGCTGGTAGTGCGCAGGCCTCTGCTGCCGCTGCTGCAGCTGCTGCAGCGGCAGTTGCTACAGAATCGACGCAGCGGCTGAGCGCTTTGCAAAGCGAGATCGCAGAAGCGAAGCGTTTGCTGGATTTGAAAAATGCAGAGCTCGCGCAGTTGCAAGCGCAAACGACACCAAGTTCTGCGGAAGCGACCGTTACACCAGTAGCGACTGAGGCGGGCGCCACGACGGCGGCCGCTGTGAAGCCTGTGACTAAGGCTCCTGATGCCGCGGTGGCGAAAGATGACTCAGGCCTGTGGGCTTGGTTAATGAACAATATCTTGTCCGTGCTAGTCGCCGTTGCTGTGTTGGTTTTATTTGTGGGTGTCTTGGTCACGCGCTCGCGCCGTGAGCCAGAGCAAGAAGAACCCGAAGACTTTATCGAACCGGCACCGTCCAGTGCATCGGCTGTTCCGCGAACTGGGAATAACTTGCCGCCACGCAGCACAATCCTGGTCGAGGAAAGTCACGCGCCGCACGTGGAAGCCTCAAAAGCTGCGCCGAGTTCGCAGCGCGCCATTGATGACACGATGAGTGCTGAGGGCCCACTAAATCTCGACACTGCGGATCCTGTGAAGGAAGCGGAGTTTCATCTTGCCTACGGATTGTATCCGCAGGCGGCAGACGTGCTGGTACGGGCGATTGCACACGAGCCGCAGCGTCGCGAACTGAAGTACAAGCTACTGGAAGTTCACTTTGTGGCTGGTGATAAGGCGGCGTTTGTCGCTTTGGCGCATGAGTTATCGCGCAAGTCAGCACAAGATGCCGAGGGACTTTGGGAGCAGGCGCTGATCATGGGACGACAGATTGCGGCAGAAGATCCAATGTTCGTCTCGAGTGGTAAATTAAGCGCCACACTGGATATGGATTTGCGTGCGCAGACGAGTGGTCAGACATCGGTGGACCTGAATCCTGCAAAACGCGTGGAGGGTGGTGCTGCTCGGGCGACGGATTTGGATGTCAGTGGTGCAGGGGCTGGAGCTAAGAAAGCCAGTGGCTCCGTCTCGGTAGCGGAATCCTCGGAACAAATGCTGGATCTAGGCGCGCTTGATCGCGCGTTAGCGAAGAAACCTGCTGCAGACCGGGCCAACCCGAGCACTGCCGATTCGCCGACGATGGAAATGCCGCGGCTTGTTATTCCGCCAACACGACCAAGTCAGCACCTCGATGCGACGGCTGAGATGTCTGTTTCTGATCTGAATTTTAGCCTCGATGAATTGGCGAAGACAGGATCAATTCCGGCAGCGGAGGCTGCGACTTTGATCGCAGCCATGAGCGATAATGACCGTGCGCGCCTTGAAAGTATTGATGCGGGTCGTACCTCCAATGCCTCGGTATCGTTGTCCGAAGTCGGTACTAAATTGGACTTGGCACGTGCATATATTGAGATGGCAGATCCTGAGGGTGCGCGCAGTATTCTTGCCGAGGTATTGAACGAAGGGACTCCTGCGCAGCGGCAGGATGCTGAACGTTTGCTGAAGACATTGCGCAGCTGATGTGCCGGAGTGCGCTACGCAGTTGGTATTGAGTATGTTGGTGCGCGTTACGCCGGTTGGCAACGGCAAGATGCATTGCCGTCTGTGCAGTCGACGGTGGAGTCCGCCCTCAGTCGCGTTGCTGATGAAGCGATCGCGTTAGTTTGTGCGGGGCGCACTGATGCAGGAGTGCATGCCGTTGGGCAGGTAGCCCACTTTGATACGAGCAAGCAGCGAGAGATCGACAGTTGGGTGCTTGGAGCCAATAGCGAATTACCCGAGGATGTTGCGCTGACCTTTGTGCAGCCCGTGCGCGAGGATTTTCATGCTCGCTTCTCGGCTCTCACTCGTCGCTATCGCTACCTGCTGCTCAACTCCGCACGCCGTTCGCCCTTGAGGGAAGGGCGTGTCTGGTGGCGCTATAGTCCTATAGACGCCGACGCCATGCATGAGGCGCTGCAGGCGCTGTGTGGCCTGCATGACTTCTCCTCATTTCGTGCCTCCCAGTGCCAATCGCGTGGACCTGTGCGGCGCTTGGATCAAATCAGTGTCACGCGTCAGGGGGACTTGGTACTGATCGATGTGGTTGCCAATGCCTTCCTGCACCACATGGTGCGTAACATTGTCGGTAGCGCGGTCAAGGTGGGCGAGGGAAAGCAGCCCATCGCTTGGATTTCTGAAGTGCTAAAGGGGAAAGACCGCCGCCTTGCCGGTCCCACGGCCCCCCCCGACGGGCTCTATTTCGTTGGGGTGACCTATCCTGAGCAGTTCGGCGTGCCGTGTGCGAGCCATCACCACTTTCCGCTATGATGGGTCCCACGTAAGAGCCCCGAACGAGGTCCACCTTGACTTGGTTTGAGAAAATAATTCCGTCGCGCATTAAAACTGAGCGCCGTACGCGCTCGGTCCCGGAAGGCCTATGGGTCAAATGCGAGGCCTGCGATGCCGTGCTCTACCGTGCCGAATTGGATCGAAACTTAAGCGTCTGTCCAAAGTGCGCCCATCACATGCGCATCGGGGCACGCGAGCGGCTAAAGCGCTTTTTGGATCAGGGTTCAGCGAGTGAGTTAGCGGTCAATGTTGAGCCCGAGGATCCGCTGCGGTTTCGTGATAGCAAGCGCTATAAGGATCGCTTACTTGCCTCGCAAAAGGCGACTGGCGAAAAAGATGCACTAATTGTGATGATGGGCACGCTGCTCGGCCTTGAGTTGGTCACCGCTGCGTTTGAGTTCCGCTTTATGGGCGGGTCCATGGGATCTGTGGTGGGTGAGAAGTTCGCTCGAGCTGTGACTCATGCCATTAGCTTTAAGATGCCCTTCGTGTGTTTTTCGTCGAGTGGTGGTGCGCGCATGCAGGAAGGTCTGTATTCGCTGATGCAGATGGCAAAGACGAGCGCGGCGCTGGCGCAGCTTTCGCAAGCAGGGCTGCCATTTATCTCAGTGCTAACGGATCCAACGACAGGCGGTGTTTCCGCGAGTTTAGCGATGCTTGGCGATGTCAATATTGGCGAGCCGCGCGCGTTGATCGGCTTTGCCGGTCCGCGTGTGATTGAGCAGACGGTGCGGGAGACCTTGCCAGAGGGATTTCAGCGCAGCGAGTTTTTGCTCAGCCATGGTGCCATCGACCTGATTCTTGATCGGCGTGATCAGCGTGAGCGTATTGGTAGCTTGTTGCGATTGCTGATGCGTCAGCCCGCTGTGGTGTGAACGAGTGACGCCGCGTTCGCTTTCCGACTGGCTCAGCTATCAAGAGCGCGTGCACCCGCGTGCGATGGATTTTACGCTGGACCGTATACGCGTCGTGCTTGAGCGCTTAGGTGCGTTGCGTCCAACCGCCAAGCTTGTAGTAGTAGGTGGTACAAACGGTAAGGGTTCAGTCACGGCCTATTTGGACGCGATACTTCGCGCCTCTGGCAGACGGGTTGGCCTTTACACTTCGCCCCATTTGCTGCGCTATAACGAACGTATCCGGATTGATGGTGCTGAAATCAGCGATACCGAATTGGTTGCGCTATTTGAGCGTATCGAAGTCGCCCGGGGTGAGATCAGCCTGACCTTTTTCGAATACGCGACTGCTGCTGCGTGTCTTGCATTTAACGAGGCAGAGCTTGACGTTTGGGTGCTTGAAGTGGGTCTCGGTGGCCGGTTGGATGCGATCAATGTCCTAGACGCTGATGTTGCTGTTATCACCTCCATTGGGCTTGATCACTGCGACTATCTGGGGACCTCATTGGAGGCTATCGGTCGAGAGAAGGCCGGAATTTTTCGCCCTAATCGTGCCGCAATTTTCGGTTCATTCGCAATGCCTGACAGTGTCGCTGCCGAGGCGGCGCGATTGGGGGCTCGGCTGATGGCGTTGGGTGTGGATTTTAGCTTTAAGCGGACGGCCCAAGGCTTTGTGTGGACGCACGGCGACACCGTGTGCGCGGGTTTGCCGGAGCCTGCATTGATAGGTCCTGTGCAGTTCGAAAATGCCAGTACCGCGCTTGCAGCATTAGATGCTCTTGGAGTTTTGCCAAGTCATCCGGTGATCGCACAGGGGTTGCGTAGTGTGTCCTTGCCGGGGCGCTATCAGCTACTGCCAGGTCCAGTTGATTGGATTTTTGATGTTGCACACAATCCGGCGAGTGTCAGTGCCCTGGTGGCCACGTTGACAGAAAGACCGGCGCGGGGTCGGCGGTTTTTTATCCTAGGATTGCTTAGCGATAAAGATGCCAGTGCTGTGACGCAGGTGCTTGGGCCCGTGGTCGGTGCCGGTGACGATATTTGTGCGGTGACGCTGTCGGGCGAGCGCGGTCGGTCGGGAACCGCTTTGGCTGAATTGATGCGCGCACAGTTGCAACGTGCGATTGGGTCGGCTGAATCAGTCGATGCGGGCTGCGCCCGTGCGAAGGAATTCGCCTGCGCGGGCGATCAGGTGGTTGTGTTTGGTTCGTTCTTGACGGTGGGCGCAGCGCTTGCCTGGCATCGTCTATACTGCGATTTGGGAAACTAAAGAGCCACGTCATGGAGATTCGTACAAAAGAGCGTCTGATTGGGGCAACAGCACTTGTGCTGATTGTCGTAATTGTCG
This sequence comes from uncultured Pseudomonadota bacterium, assembly GCA_903832085.1. GTDB lineage: Bacteria > Pseudomonadota > Gammaproteobacteria > Steroidobacterales > Steroidobacteraceae > CAIKZZ01. Next base: position 21,548 of record CAIKZZ010000042.1, read on the forward strand.
TACCAGAGCTATTGACTGGGCCGCGTCATGTGGCGCAGTCGCCGCGTCAGCTGACGGCCGCGCCCACGCAAACGGTCAGTATTGAGCTTGCGGCACCTTACCGCGCCGAGGGGGCCGACGCGTCGCGAGCCGAGCCGCCCGCTCCGCTGGCAAGTTCTGGCGAGGTGGTCTTGTCGGCTGCGGGCCCTGTGCCCTTGCCAGCTGCGAGTGTCGCTCCTGCATCGCCTGCAGCCGCTGCCAGCGCGCCAGTTGTTGCGCCAGTTGTTGCGCCAGTCGGGGCGGCATCAGGCGCTCTGCCAATGTCATCGAGTGCCATGAAGCCAGCAGCGGTCAGTCCGATACCGCTAGTGCCGGTGACTCCCAGTAGCGCCACAAAGGCGCCAATTCCAGCCGCAGTCACAGTTCCAGCGTCAGTCTCCGGTAAAGGAGCCTCGACGGTGGTCGCTCCCACTGCCAGTGCAGCGCCGGACGCCGGAAAACCCCCCATCGTAGTGGCGCATGCTGGTGCAGTTGCGGTACCTGCAGCCGCTGTGCCACCTAGTGTGGTCAAGCCCACGGTCAAGTCGGCGGTCCTCGAGGCGCCGAATCACGCCCCCATGGGCACCGATGTTGCTAAAACGCCTGCTCACGATCTCAGCGCCGTCGCCAAAATGGCGACACCGCCTGCGAAAGCGACTGCGGTACCGGCAAAACCTGTGCAGGCTGCGGTCCCTAAAGTGGCACCAGTGAGCCACGCAGAGCCGGTACCTGCGGCTACAGCGCAAGCAGATGGCGCTTGGTTCGTGCAGTTAGGGAGCTTTGCCAGCAAAGCCAACGCCGATCGCCTGATAGGGGCCCTCAAAGCCAAGGGATATGCCGTTAGGGTCACCGTCTTGGCAACGCCTGATATGCCCCTATATCGGGTACGCGTGGGTCCGCAGGCGGATAAGGCGCGCGCCGATGCTCTCAATGCACGATTAAAGCGCGACGGTCACGGCGGCGTGGTGACCTCACTGCCGTAAGTTGTGGGCGCAGGGTTTAGTCTTGCGCCGGTGGCGGCGAGCCCTGATCCTACGCTCTTGGCAAACGCGATGAGCGGCGCCGAAAATGCATCCCTTTGCCATGTGCAGTCGGCGCGTTTGGGATAAAATTAGGTCGTCGGGCGTCAAGCCCGTTGTTTCCGGTGGCAAGATGCAAGGCGCAGACTACATCATCATTACGCTACTCGTCGTGTCCACGCTCGTGGGCACCATGCGAGGATTCGTGCGCGAGATTGTGGCGCTTGTCACGTGGTTGATTGCGATTTGGGTTGCGTGGCGCTTTTCTGGATTTTTGCATCCCTACCTCGGTGGTATTTTACAGTCCCCTGAGCAAAAAGCGTGGGTCGCGCGTGGCGTTATGCTGCTGCTGGTATTGCTACTGGGCGCGCTTGTGGGCGCTATTTTGTCGTGGATGACAAATACCGCTGCCGGACTCAGTGTGTTTGATCGGATTTTTGGATTTGTTTTTGGTGTGGTGCGTGGCGCTGTGCTTGTTGGGTTTGCGGTGTTGTTGGGTCAAACATTGCGACTGCAGCACCAGCCCTGGTGGCAAAGCTCCCACCTAATGCCGTATGCCGAGCAGTTAGCGGGAGGGCTTAACCATTTTACGGGGGAATCTCGCAAGCTTGGGCAGACGCTCTGGTCGCACGCGAACCCTGAAACGGCTCGGGAATAGCTATGTGTGGCATCGTTGGTATCGTTGCGCAGAGCCCCGTTAATCAACGAATCTACGATGCTTTAACTGTATTGCAGCACCGTGGGCAAGATGCGGCCGGAATCATGACCTGCGATTCAGAAGAGCTGTTTCTGCGCAAAGAGTCGGGTCTGGTGCGTGATGTGTTCCAGCAGCGGCATATGTTGCAGTTGCGCGGCAATATTGGGATCGGCCACGTGCGTTACCCCACCGCTGGCTGCGACTCGGCCACCGAAGCCCAGCCATTTTATGTCAATGCTCCCTATGGGATCGGCCTTGCGCATAACGGCAACTTAACGAATACCAAAGAGCTCGCCGCAGCCCTCTGGAGCGAGGATCGCAGGCATCTGAACACGAGTTCCGACTCGGAAGCCTTGCTGAATATTCTGGCCAGCGAATTGCAGCGCCAGGGAGCTGCTGATCTAACGCCTAGTGATCTTTTTGGTGCGCTTACGCGCGTCTTCCAGCGTATCCGCGGCGGCTACGCGGTCGTTGCCTTGGTCGTGGGGCAGGGCGTTGTAGGATTTCGTGATCCGAATGGGATACGTCCGCTCGTACTTGGTCGCCGAGTGACGCCGAAGGGAACCGATTGGATGCTGGCATCCGAGTCGGTCGCTTTGGATCTTGCGCATTTTGAGTTGGTGCGGGATGTGGAGCCCGGTGAAGCTGTGTTTATCGATCTGGCGGGCAATTTGCATGCTGAGCGCTGTGGTCCTCGCTTACCGCATACGCCGTGTGTGTTCGAGTATGTGTATTTTGCAAGACCAGACTCGATCATCGATCGTATTTCAGTGCATAAAGCGCGCATGCGGATGGGTGAAAAGCTGGCGGTTAAAATCCGCAGGCTGCGTCCCGACCATGATATTGATGTAGTAATTCCGATACCTGATACCAGCCGTACGAGTGCGATGCAGTTGGCGCACGATCTTGGGGTCGAGTATCGCGAAGGTTTTGTAAAGAACCGCTATATAGGGCGGACGTTCATTATGCCGGGCCAAGAGGAGCGCCAAAAATCGGTGCGCTCTAAATTAAACGCCATCCCTTTCGAATTCCGTGACCGTAACGTGTTGCTGGTGGATGACTCCATCGTGCGTGGTACGACATCGGCGCAGATTATTGAGCTTGCGCGGGAAGCGGGTGCTAGCAAGGTCTACTTTGCCTCGGCGGCGCCGCCTGTGCGTTATCCGAATGTGTACGGCATCGATATGGCGGCTGTCACAGAATTAGTGGCCTCCGGTCGCACGGACGACGAAGTGGCCCAACTGATTGGCGCGGATTGGTTGGTATATCAAGAACTCGAAGATCTGGTTAGCGCCGTGCGTCACGATAAGGCGCAGGTCGAGTCGTTTGATACATCGTGTTTTTCGGGCATTTATGTCACAGATGATGTCACCGATGCGTACCTGTCGGCACTTCAGGCTGAGCGTTCCGATGGCGCAAAGGCGCGGCGGCGGGACGATGCAGGATCCGGCATTGTGGAAAAGCTCTCATCGACTATGGAACGCAGTGTTCATGCGGTGTGATGGCTTGCTGTGACTGAGAACCCGCGTCTCAGTCCGGGTGTTGAGGCGCCGGCGCATCATAGCCAAAGCACTCCTGATGGGAGCCTCACGGGTGAGATCTTGCCAGGTCCGATCAAGGGCTTTGAGCTGATTCGTAGACTATCCATGAGCGCGGCGACGGAAGTCTATGTCGCTCGGCAGTACGAGCCGGCGCGCACAGTTGTTCTCAAATTGCTACGCGCACCGAACTCCGCCCAAGGCAGCGACGAGTTTGACTGGTTGCTATCGGCTTACACAGAGATTAGCGGTCTGACGCACCCGAATGTCGTTCGAGTGTTTGAGATTGGCGCGGCCGACGCATTTGGCATTGTGACGATGGAATATTGCTCGGCTGGGAGTTTGCGAGGTCGGTTAGAGCAACCACTGGGCGTTAGTGAAGCGCTCGTGATACTGCGAGAGATAGCATCTGCGTTGACAGCAATCCATGCGCTCGGTGTGGTCCACCGGGACTTGAAGCCGAGCAATGTGGTCTTGCGCGCAGATGGAACCACGGCACTGATTGATTTTGGTCTTGCGCGGGTCATTGGTGCACAGGCGACACGACTACAAATCGGCGGGACTCCGTACTATATGAGTCCGGAGCAGGGTCATGGTCGTGCCATGGACGCGCGCAGTGATTTGTACAGTCTTGGCGTTATTTTCTATGAAATGTTGATGCGCGCTAAGCCGTTTCTCGCGCCAACTCCCATGGGTATCATCTACAAGCATTTAAATTCACCCGTGCCATCGCTACCCGAGCACTTGCAGTACCTGCAACCCTTGCTGGCGCGTTTGTTGGCAAAAGATCCTCTGCAGCGCTATGCATCGGCGAGTGAGCTTTTAATGGCAATTGATGCGCTGCCAGTCTCTCGAGCCAGTGATCCGCAGGCTCTCGAATGACCGTCGGGCTCTTGGCAGTGACGCCAGAATCTTGGTATGACATGGCGCAAAAGCAGCTGCCGCAGTTACTCATTGACCATGCAAATTGTGAGAAAAAGGCGGCCTCTACCGCGCTTGGGCTTATGTTTGCCTATGCAGATGATGCGGCATTGGGCGTGGGGCTTGCTCGCCTAGCACGTGAGGAGCTGCGTCACTATGAGCAAGTGGTGCGGCTGATGGCAGATCTTGGAGTGGCCTATACGCGCCTATCGCCTTCGCGGTATGCGGGTGAATTGCGTCGAGCGCTCATTAATCATGAGCCGGCGCGGCGTCTTGATTTGATGATCGTAGGCGCGCTGATCGAGGCGCGCTCGTGTGAGCGGTTTGCGGGTCTTGTGGGCCGAGTGCCGGTTGCCGTAAGCACATTTTATGAAAATCTACACGCGGCCGAGATGCGTCATCAGCACCTGTATTTGAATCTGGCTCAGCAACATGCCGAGGCGCAGGGTTTGGATGTGGTGGCCCGTTTTAAGGTTCTAGCAGAGGTTGAGGCGGAACTCGTTACGCGTCCAGATGCCGCATTTCGCTTTCATTCGGGGTGTCCAAGTTAAGCGAAGCCGTGCTGCTGCGAGCGCGGGTTTCAAGAAATAGGCCCTCGGCATTCCAGCGCAAAATACTGCCTTGGTGATACCAGTCACCGGTAACGATGCGCGTGCACGTCCGGCCATCGATTACATCGGTATGAATACCGGGTCGATGGGTGTGGCCATGGATGAGTAGATCAACCTGCGCCTCCCGAAATACATGAGCGACGGCGGCGGCATTGACGTCCATGAGCGTGGTGTTCTGACTGCGCGTGTGGGATGCGCTATCGGCGCGCGCATCGCGGGCGAGAGCTGCACGCGTGGCGAGTGGCAGTCCGAGGAAGCTATGTTGCCACTGCGGGTCGCGGACCAGCGCGCGCAAGCGCTGGTAAGGGGCATCGTCGACGCACAGTGCATCACCATGCGTCAGGAGTGCGCGGCGGCCTGCGTACTCAACCACGGTGGGATCGCTGAGCATGCTGCCACCCGTCAGTGTGCAAAACCGCTCACCCAGCAGAAAATCGCGATTGCCGTGCATGAAATACAGCTCAGTGCCCCCGTCGCTGAGGGCGCGCAGACTATGCAACGTTTGCCATAGCGGATCGTGCGGGTCGGTGGCTGCGATGTCGTCATCGCCAATCCACAGCTCAAATAGGTCCCCGAGTATGTACAGGGCCGTGGCGTTTTGCGCTTCAGTCGCTAAAAAAGTATGAAACTGCGCGCTGATTGCCGGCGTCGGTGCGGCTAGGTGCACGTCCGAGACGACAAGAATAGTCATTTGCTGGTGGCGGGCGTCTCAGCGGCGTTAGTCGCAATCGGTGTGGTTGCGACGATCGGCGCGCTTGCGATAGCGCCACTGTCTGAGATGACGGTGGCATGCGTCATGATGACCGTGTCAAGGGGCGCATCCTTATCCCAAGGACCCGTATTGCCGGTGGGTACGCGGGCGATTTTTTCGATGACATCCATCCCCTCAACGACGCGGCCAAAGACCGCGTAGCCCCAGCGTAATGGCGTCGGATCGAGTTCATCATTATCCGTGAGGTTGATATAAAACTGTGAGTTGCCGGAGTGGGCTGCATCGCCGCGTGCCAGACCCACGCTGCCGCGTTTATTGGACAGGCCGTTACCGGATTCATTGGCAATGGGCAGATTGGTCTTTTTGAGATCGAACTTCGCGTCATAGCCGCCACCTTGGACCACAAAATTATTGATGACGCGATGGAAGATGGTGCCTTCGTAAAAACCGCCTTTGACGTAACTCAGAAAATTGCGTGTGGTCAACGGGGCGCGGACGGCTTCCAGACGAATGACGAAGCTCCCCAGATTGGTGTCGATACGCACCCGATCGTCACTGCCCTCGGCCAGGGCAGTCCCTGCGCTGAGTACAGCTAGTGCCATCCATAGGCAGGCGACGAGCGGCCAACCGGTCGGGCGGGGGGCTGCGCGGACAATAGGGGACCCAGTACTAGCCATGATGAACTCCGAGGACCTTAACAGTGCTCTCGCATTATACTCATCACCCATGACATCACTCATAGTTACTCGATTTGCGCCGAGCCCCACGGGGGCGCTGCACTTAGGCAACGCCCGGACGGCACTTTTTAACTGGTTTTACGCCCGCAAGTTGGGCGGACGCTTTTTGCTACGTATCGAGGACACGGACCGTGCGCGGTCCGATGAGAGCCAAGTTGGCGCTCTAATGGCCGAGTTGCGCTGGTTGGGGCTCGATTGGGACGCAGGACCCGATCTGGAGGATGCAAAGGGCCCCTACCGGCAGTCAGCGCGGGAGGAGCGGTATCGCGAGGCAACAACGCGTTTGATGAGCGCTCAGCGTGCTTACCACTGCTTTTGTACGCCATTGGAGCTCGAGCTCGCGCGCAAGGCCGCGCTGAGCCGTGGGTTGCCGCCGCGCTACCCAGGGACGTGCAGCCACCTTAACGACGCGGCCCAGGAGGCTAGACGTCGCGAAGGGCGTGAGTCGACCGTTCGGTTTCGCGTACCCCTAGGCGAGGCGGTGGTTTACGAGGACCTCGTCCGTGGTCCGCAGCGCTTTATGAGCGACGAGCTCGGTGATTTTGTGATCCAGCGAGCCGATGGCACCGCATCGTTCTTATTTTGTAATGCGCTCGATGATGCGGCGATGGGCGTGACCCACGTGCTGCGTGGTGAGGATCATGTTGCCAATACGCCGCGCCAGCACCTGATACTGCAGGCGCTAGGCGCTCAGATTCCGGCCTACGGTCATCTGCCATTGTTGGTGGGCTCTGACGGCGCGCCCTTATCAAAACGCCACGGTAGTGCGAGTGTCGCTGATATTCGGGATGCCGGTTATTTGCCTAACGCGGTGTTGAACTTGCTGGCGCGACTTGGGCATAGCGGGGCACTCGATGGCTGGGCGGATACGCGTGCATTGATTGCGCATTTTGAGTTAGAGGCTTTGGGGCGCGCGCCTGCGCACTTTGATCTAACGCAGTTGACGCATTGGCAGAAAGAAGAGGTGCACCGCGCACCACTTGAGACCTTACTGTCTTGGGCTAAAGGCAAAGTTCCTGCAGGTCAGGAAGGCGCTTTTATTGCCGCTGTGCGCCAGAACCTTGTTTTGCCGGCGGATGCCGCGGTATGGGCGCCGATCGTGTATGGTGAGTTGCCGTGTGCTGAGGGTGCTATCGAGGCGCTGCTGCGCGCTGCGGGAAGTGCGTTTTTTGAGGTGGCGGCGACTGCGGTGAGCGAGGGTGCGGACTACGCGGCCTTGCTCGCGCGCCTTAAAAGTCGCACTGGCCTTGTTGGCAAGGCGCTCTTTCATCCGCTCAGAGCCGCGCTGACGCAGCGCCTTGACGGGCCGGAGTTAGCGCAGTTGCTTCTTATAATTCCGCGCGCGCAATTGATTGCGCGGTTTCAGGTGGCAGCCGCCGTTGCTGTCAAAGGTACGGACGCGAGCTCATGATAGAGATTTATAATTCGCTGAGTGGTCGTAAAGAGCCGCTACGGCCACTGGAAGTGGGCCACGTGCGCATGTATGTCTGTGGTATGACGGTCTATGACTACTGTCATGTCGGGCATGCACGCTCATTAATCGTCTTCGATATCGTCAGGCGCTATCTGCGCCATAGCGGTCTGCGGCTAACGCATGTACGCAATATCACCGATATTGATGACAAAATCATCGCGCGTGCCGCCGAGAACGGCGAATCGATCACAGCGCTGACCGAACGGTTCATCGATGCCATGCATGAAGATTGTGAGGCTCTCGGTGTAGAACCGCCAGAGCTGGAGCCGCGTGCGACCGAATATATCGCCGCGATCATCACGATGGTGCAAACGCTGATCTCCAAAGGGCATGCGTATGTCGCCAGTGATGGCGATGTGCTGTATTCGGTTAGCGGCTTTGAAGGCTATGGTCGCTTGTCCGGTAAGCGTCTCGCCGATTTGCGTGCGGGCGCGCGCGTTGAAATCGATCAATCGAAGCGCGATCCGCTTGATTTTGTGCTGTGGAAGATGGCAAAGCCAGGTGAGCCATGCTGGCCGTCGCCGTGGGGTGAGGGGCGGCCCGGTTGGCATATCGAGTGCTCGGCGATGTCGGTGGCCCTGCTTGGTACCCATTTTGATATTCATGGCGGGGGCATGGATCTAAAGTTTCCGCACCACGAGAATGAGATAGCGCAAAGCTGCGCCGCATGTGAGAGCGCATTTGTGAATACGTGGATGCATAACGGTTTTGTGAACGTTAATGCTGAGAAAATGTCCAAATCCTTGGGTAATTTTTTCACCCTTCGCGAGGTGCTGCCGCGACTGCGTCCCGAAGTCATGCGCGCGTTTGTGCTTGCCAGTCACTATCGTGGACCGATTAATTACTCGGAAGAAAATCTCAGACAGGCGGATGCGAGTCTTGAGCGGCTCTATGTGGCTTTGCGTGGCGTGATCGCGACTGATAGTCAGTCTTTAGTTCCTGAAATCATTGCGGTGCGTAAGCGCTTTAAGGCGGTGATGGATGACGATTTTAATACGCCCGAAGCATTGGCCGTGCTGCAGTCGCTTGCGCGTGATCTGAACGTCGCCAAAGCCGAGGGCGATACGGCACTTGCCGGCGCATTAGCAGGCGAGTTGGTGCGCTTAAGTGGTGTACTCGGTGTGCTGCAATGGGAGCCTGAAGCGTGGCTTAAGAACCGGCCACTTTTGGGTCTTAGCGTGGCGGAGTTAGAGGCCAAAGATGTGGCGCCTGCACGTGTGGACGCGGCAGCGATCGATGCGCTCATTGCGGCTCGCACGGCTGCGCGCGTGGCACGTAATTTTGCTGAGTCCGATCGGATTCGGGATGAGCTCGCAGCGCTTAAAGTGGTGCTCGAAGACGGCCCAGCGGGCACGCAGTGGCGCTGGGCTTGACAGGCTACTCCGAGCGCTGCGCGTGCGGCAGCGCTCTTTTATTTCTTTAGAAGTGTGTTTTTTAAGTCAAACGAGCGAGCGCACTTTCCAAAGTGTTTTTCATTAGTGCTGCGATGGTCATGGGGCCGACGCCACCGGGGACTGGGGTGATATAGCTCGCGCGCTCTGCAGCTGGGCCGTATTCGATGTCACCCACCAGCTTGCCTGACGGTAGCCGATTGATGCCCACATCAATCACGATTGCGCCTTTCTTGACCCAAGCGCCCGGAATCATCTCGGGCTTACCAGTTGCCACCACGAGGATGTCAGCGCGGCGCACTTCGCTTTCAAGATCGCGTGTGGCGCTATGGCACACGGTAATGGTGGCTCCAGCCATGAGGAGTTCAAGCGCCATGGGCCTACCGACGATATTGCTTTGTCCGACGATGACAGCATTTTGTCCACGCGGATTGATGCCGGTGGTTGCAAGCATAATCATGATTCCATAGGGTGTGCACGAGCGCATCAGCGGCGTGCGTAGTGCAAGCCGTCCGACGTTATAGGCATGAAATCCATCCACATCTTTCTTAGGATCAATGCGCTCAATGATGGCGTTTGGATCAATGTGCTTCGGTAGTGGCGATTGCACCAAGATGCCATCGATTGAGTCGTCAGCATTCAACTGATCAATGAGGGCCACTAAATCTTTTTCGGAGGTGGTGGCTGGTAGATCGTGCGAGGTCGATAGAATCCCGCTTTCTTCGCATGAGCGAATTTTATTGCGCACGTAAATTTCTGACGCTGGATCCTCGCCCACGAGCACAACAGCAAGGCCTGGGCGCCGTTTGCCTTTGGCGACTAGTGCATCCGTTTGGACGCGCACCTCTGATTTCAGCGAGGCGGCAATCGCTTTCCCATCAAGAATTTTTGCAGTCACGAGCGGTCTCCAAGCGGTCAATATGGCTAAAACGCCCAGTATCGCACGCCGCCTGTGGTCTTTGTCTTATGGGTTTGACGTATGGGGTCTGGGCCCGTAAACTCAGCGACCCCGTTAGTACCGATGCGGGGGCTTACGACCCCACCGGATACTGTACGATGGGGCTAAGACGGTTTCCGTGGCGGGGCGTAGCGCAGTCTGGTAGCGCATCTGCTTTGGGAGCAGAGGGTCGTAGGTTCAAATCCTATCGCCCCGACCATTTAGACACCG
>CAIKZZ010000043.1 GCA_903832085.1 uncultured Pseudomonadota bacterium
AGTACACCGACATGTATCCGGGGATGGCAAAGGCTGCTCGTGAAGAGGGCTTTACCGAGATTGCGGATTGGTTTGAGACCTTGGCCAAAGCGGAGCGTTCGCACGCGAATCGCTTCACTAAGGCACTTGAGTCGCTGTAAGACGTGCGGTGCGCCGGGTGAAGCTCGGCGTACTTCAGAACATAATGATTTGTGAGATGACTGAAGGATATTGATTATGACGACGACAACCACATCCGGCCACTTAACACCTGACGATCTGATGCCACTCGAGCGCTATGCACGTGAGCGTGGCGCATTTCGTGAACGCGTACTTGGCCACAAGGCGATCCGCAACGTTGCGGTGGGGCCGCACATGACCTGGCTGTTTGAAGACCGCCTCACAATTCAGTATCAGATTCAAGAAATCTTGCGCACCGAGCGTATTTTTGAATTTGATTCGATTGTGGAGGAGCTCGCCGCTTATAACCCGCTAATTCCAGATGGCACAAATTTTAAAGTGACACTCTTGATTGAGTACACCGACGTGAGCGAACGACAAGTGGCACTCACGCAGTTAAAAGGTGTGGAGCAACGGTGTTGGATACAAGTGGGCGAAGAGCGCGTGTATGCGATTGCCGATGAGGATCTCGAGAGAGAGAACGATGTCAAAACATCGGCCGTGCATTTTTTGCGCTTCGAACTCACCGACACCGCACGCGCGGCGGTGCGCGGCGGTGCGCCACTCACACTGGGTGCAGATCATGCGGCATATAGCGCATCCGTCACCGTCAACGAGGCCACCCGCCAGGCCTTGGCGCGGGACGTGAGTTGATATTTTAGGCGACTTAACTGACAGAATCCGTCGTATCAACCACAGCCTCAGCCTCAATCTCCACCGCATAAGGACCCACGAGCCGCGACACCGCTAACAAGGTGTTCGCGGGTCGGGTCTCGCCAAAGTAACGGCCATGGATCCGTGACACGGCTTCCCAGTCGTTCGCATCCTGTAAATATACGCGCGTGACAATGACATCGGCGAGCGTTGCCCCTAAGGGAGCAAGGCTTGCAGAAATTTTGTCCAAGATAAACACGGTTTGTGCTGCCGCATCCCCAGGAGCGACCACTTCACCCACCCCGTTGGTTGCGGTCGTACCGCTGACCAAGATCCGCTCACCCACCCGCACGGCACGACTATAGCCACACAAAGGCTCCCACACGCTTCCCGTGGAGACACGCAAGCGCCCACGCTTGCCGGGGACAGGTGCCGCCACATAGGCTTTGGGCATCGTACTTAAATGATGACTCAAATCACCCGATGCCGTGAGAAAGGGTGGTTTGCGATACTCATCACCACAATCGCCCGGTAGCATCGTCGAACCCATGAGCGCCGCATCGATCTCGGCCTGATCATCCGGCGTTAAGGCAAAATCAAATAACGCCGCGTTATCCGTGCGGTGCTCACGCTCACCAAGACGCGCACCCACAATCGTGGCAGCCACTGCCGGGTGCTCTAACACCCAACGCGTTGCCACATTCGGGATGGAGGCCCGATGCCGACGTGCAATGGCATCAAGCGCACTTAATAAGCGCTGCAAGACTGCCCAACCACCGATTGCATCGACAAAACGTTTGTATTTAAGTTTGCTCCAATCCTCAATACTCTCAGCGGCTGTTGCTGGTTTTCCCAGCCACTGAGCGGATAGCAAACCGCCTGCCAAGGTGCCGTAGGCGAGTAAGCGAATCCCGTGTTCTAGACAAAAAGCACTCATCTCGCCTTGCGCGCGCCGATCAAGAAGCGAAAACGACACTTGATTGGTCAAGATAGGAATACCGTGCTTCACGAGCACCCGTAAATGTGCTGTGTCGAAGTTGGTCACGCCAATGTGACGGATGAGTCCTTCGTTTTGCAACACCACGAGTTCTTTCATGGCATCAAGGTAACTCGGGTGTTCAAAACTCCACCAATGAAATTGCAATAAATCAATGCATGACACGCCGAGGCGCTCCAAACTGCGCGTGACGCCTGCACGCACCACCTCGGGAGTCATGGGGCCTGGGACCGGACACCACTTGGTGAAGGCCGTCACCGCAGATACGCCTGCGGATTCGCCGTCACGAATGCGTTCAAGTAAACGTCCGGTAATGAGTTCCGCGCTACCGTAGTGATCCGCCATATCAAACGTCGAAAAGCCGGCACGTGCATAGTCCAACATGACACTGGCTGCATTTCCGCGATCAAGCATCGTGCCGCCGCGTTCCATATCGGCGACTTGCCACAGTCCCGTCACGATGCGACTGATATTGAGATCCGCTGCCAGCGAATAACGCTCCGGTGTCATGGTCATGGTGTTGCCTTGGTGAGTGTGGCTTTTATGTCAGCCACTTGATCCGCGCTCATCTGGCCAATGGTCGTCACTGTGCCTGCAGCGATCCTCCACAGCCGAAAAGGACCGGTGATATCGCCGAAGCTATCAAAGCGCACGGGTCCAATCACGCCCTCATAGCGTACTGTTTTGCCCGCATGCAGGGCGGTAAAAGCCTGACTAAAGCCGTCTTTACCAGCATGCACCACAACGCCTTTTGGGTCGGTCACACGGGCAATGGCATCGCGAATGGATGCCGAGTCGAGCGTCGGGGCGGCTTGCATCGCAAGACCCACAATGGCAGCCGCATCATAGGCACGGTCCGCCGCGGGGCTTGCCGGGTCGCGCTTGGCGACGCGCGCGTACTCGGCATTGAAATAGGCAGTGGACGCGCTCGGACTCGTGCCGGACGACGTCCCATAGGCATCGTTTAAATACTTCGCGCCCACCGCGGCAATAAAGTCTTGGCTATTCATGCCATCGTTCAATAAAAAGACGCGCGCGCCGCCTTGAGAAATGCACGTGCGCACAATGGTGGCTCCATCCACGGGCGTTGAAATGACATACAGCGCCGGCGGCTTGCCCTCAAGGGCTTTGGTCACCTCAGATGCGTAGCTCGATTGCTTCTCGTTATAAGGAACTGCCGTTACAATGCGACCTCCTAACGCTGTGTAGGCTTTGGCGAACTCGCTATATAGGTTGCTGCCAAAATCATTATTGGCATAAATCACCGACAGGACGCGCAAGCCCCGATCCAGCGCATAGCGGGCCGCGGCAGTGCCTTGCAGGGCATCGGATGTAATGGTGCGGTAAAAAAATCCACGACTTTTGCCTTCGCGCCCCAAAGCTGTCAGGCGCGGTGAGGATGCGGCCGGCGACACTTGCAAAATCTTGGCAGGCGCGGTGACCGACGTCAGCATCGGGATGGTGACGGAGGAAATAATCCCACCAATAATGACAGGGACTTTGTTCAAGGCCACGAGTTGATTAGCGGCATCGACCGCAAGGGTGCCTTGACTCTGCGAGTCTTTGGTAATACCTACGATCCGACAGCCGTGCACACCACCAGCGTCATTTAAGTCCCGAAACGCCAACTCCACCGCTTTTGCTGCTGCCTGACCATAGGCGCCCGCGGGGCCTGTCAACTCAAGCACCAGTCCCACCGGGACCTCGCAGGGCGAGGCATTACCACGCGCCGCCACGAGCGTCACTAGGAGTAAAAAAGTCAGCCGAAAGACCACTGAGCGCATGACTAGGTGTCCAGTTACCATCGAGAACAGGTATTGTTGATTACAATAACGGGCCTGACCGCCAGCTTATGCAGATTTACGCTGAGATGAAAGAACAACCACTACCCCATCAGCAACTTCAACAGCGACCCACGCAACCCGCGGGGCCTCTGTTGCAGGCACTGGGGCTGTCAAAGCACTTTGGTGGCACGATCGCTGTCAATCACGTGTCGCTCACCGTCATGCCCGGGACTATTGTGGGCTTGGTGGGCCCCAATGGCGCGGGCAAAACCACGCTCTTTGACATGCTCGCCGGTGTCGCGCCGCCCACGGCCGGGCGCATCGTGCTCAACGGCCAGGAGCAGCAGCAGCGCGCGGCACACACGCGACCCACACAAGGTCTTGCGCGCACCTTTCAGATCCCAAGGCCTTTTAGCACTCTCACGCTATTAGACAATGTCCTGCTCGGCCGGCAACAGCAACGCGGCGAGCGCTTGCTTGCCAATCTATGGGCACGCCGGCGCATTGCACGCGAGGAGGGCGCGGCGCGCGAGCGCGCCCATGAGCTACTTGAGTTTGTGGAACTGGCGCCTCTAGCCGAGCAGCCGGCGGGCGTGCTCTCGGGTGGACAACGCAAACTGCTCGAACTTGCGCGCGTGCTCATGGCGAACCCACGCATTATTTTATTGGATGAGCCGGCAGCCGGCGTGAACCCGCACCTGCTTGAAAAGCTCATCGACCGGATTGCAAGGCTTAACCAAGCGGGCACGAGTTTTTTGATTATCGAACACAATATGGATCTGATTATGCAATTGTGTCGTCATGTGCTCGTGATGGCTACAGGCCGACTACTGTGCGAAGGCGAGGCGCACACAGTGCTACGCGATCCACGCGTCATTGATGCGTACCTTGGCACTACAACACCATGACGAAGGCGCTATTGCAAATGAACGACGTGGTGGCAGGCTATGAGAAAGGCCTACCGATCGTGCGGGGCGTGTCCTTCACTGCCAGTGGCGGTGAAATCGTTGCCATCTTCGGTCCTAACGGTGCGGGCAAGTCCACGTTCATCAAAGCCGCTGCGGGGCTCATGCCCGTGAGTAATGGCTCCATGCTGCTCAATGGTCGCGATATCACACAGATGCCTGCCCATCTGCGTGCGCGTGCAGGACTTGCTTATGTGCCACAACTGCACAATGTGTTTGCCACGCTCACGGTACTGGATCATTTAAAAATCGGTGCCGCCTTACTGCCGCCCGAGGCACGCACAGCGCAGATTGATGCGAGTCTCACGTTGTTTCCAGACCTCGCGCGCCAGCGCCAAACACTTGCAGGGCGTCTGTCGGGCGGTCAACGTCAACTGCTGAGCATCGCGCGCGCAGTCCTCACGCAACCTGCTGTCCTGTTATTGGATGAGCCCTCTGCCGGCTTGTCACCACGCATGGTGGAGCAGGTGTTCGCGCAGTTGGTGAAAATTCGTGATGAGGGTATTGCGATTGTGCTGGTCGAGCAACATGTGCAGGCTGCACTTGCCATTGCTGAGCGGGCATACGTGTTCGTAGAAGGCGAAATAGCGTACGACGGTCCAGCGGCGGCGCTTCGGAACAAGAGCACGCTCGCGGCACTGTACTTAAGTCATGCACACCGGCCTGCTGCCACCACAGGTGTCCCTTGAACTTGCAATTTGTCATGGACGGCACACTCGCAGGCGCCATGATTGCGCTGGGGGCCATTGGCGTGACGCTGACCTACTCGGTGCTGCAGTTCTCCAACTTTGCACACGGGGAACTGATTTCGATTGGTGCGTATATCACCTATCTCATTGCTGCAGCGATCAGTGCCGCTGTCATCGGGAGTAGTGAGGCCTTGGCGGTGTTTTCGTTTGGATGGAATGTGCTGCTTGCAGGTGGTGTGGCGATGGCCCTCACGGGATTCCTTGCCTGGGGCTTGGATTGGCTCTTGTTTGCGCGCTTGCGCGCCAAGGGCATGGCGATCACGCTCGTGATGGCAAGTTTCGGTGCTTCCATGGCACTGCGTGCGATGCTGGAGTTGGTATTTTCCTCGCGGCCGCTGTATTACACACAAGAATTGCAAATCGCGCGCGCTATTGGGGCCGGGATACTCGTCACTCCCGATCAACTACTGTTGGTGGCGATCACCGCAACGCTCGTCGGGCTTCTGTATGTGATGTGGGCACACACGGCACTCGGTCGGGCGATGCGGGCTGTGAGTGAGAATCCCGCGCTTGCCCAAGTGTGTGGCATCGACGTGCCGCGCGTCGTGCGAGTGACTTGGTATATCGGTGGCGCGCTCGCCTCAGCGGCGGGGTTAATGCTTGGGCTATTGGTGCAAGTGCGTCCTCAGATGGGTTTTGAGATGCTCTTGCCACTCTTTGCGGCGGCTATCCTCGGTGGTATCGGCAGTGTGCCGGGGGCGCTGTGTGGGGGGCTGATCGTGGGGCTAAGCCAAGCGGCCACTGTGCAATTCATCGGAGCTGAGTGGCGTGCAGGGGTGGCCTTTGTGATTCTGCTCGCGGTGCTGCTCATTCGTCCAAATGGTTTATTTGGCAGGCGTTCTTAAATGCATGTACTTGGACTCATCGCCTATGTCAGCGGATTTCTTAGCACCGCGCTCATGCTCGGCATTGCCTGCATGGGTCTTAATATGCAGTGGGGCAAGACGGGTCTTTTTAATGTGGGTGTGGCAGGTTTTATGGGAATCGGTGCCTATACCTCGGCCCTCTTAACGACGCCGGCAAGTGCGGGTGCCATCAGTAGTCTGGGACTACCCATTGTGGTGGGTTGTTTCGGCGCCATGCTGGTGGCGGGACTCGGCTCGCTGCTTGTGGGCGCGCTCACCTTGCGTTTGCGCACAGATTATTTAGCGATCACCACCTTTGGCGCGGCGGTAATGATTCAGCTCGTGTTACTGAACGCCACCCGCTACACCGGGGGTGCGCTCGGGTTTGCATTCATCCCGCGTCCCTTTGCGAGCATTGCGGATCAACCGACGCTATTTGCGGTGTTGACGTTGGTATTGCTTGCGCTCATCGCCTTTGGTGTTTACTCAATACTGGAGCAGTTAGTACACAGTCCCTGGGGGCGCGTCTTGCGCGCGATACGTGATGATGAGACTGCAGCGATTTCTTTAGGGAAAAATGCCACTGTCTATCGTTTGCAGGCGTTTGGCGTTGGTGGGGCGTTGATGGGACTTGCAGGCGCCTTGCAGGCGCACTTGATTGGGTTTATTGCGCCGGATGATTTCCAGGCGAGTCTCACGTTTCAGATTTGGGCGATGCTCGTGATCGGTGGCAGTGGCAGCAATGCAGGTGCACTCCTAGGTTCTATAGTCGTTTGGGGGATTTGGAGTCTCACGGGTATTGTCACTGGCAGTGTATTTGCAGCAGAAGATCAAGCACGTGCAGCCGCGCTACGCATTGTGATGATTGGCGTGTTGTTGTGCGTGGTGCTGGTGCGCCGTCCACGTGGACTCTTAAGCGAACGCTGATTGGCTTTAATGCCGCAGCTTTTTTAAGTGCTTGGGTACAATAAGGCCTCATCGTCCTGAGCACCATGCAGAATATGCACGACCTCAATCCGTGCTAGACCGACGCGGACAATCTGCCAACGCCAGGCAGTGATCCAATCGTTTCTCAATAAAACTGGCTGCACGCGCCGAGTTATGGGGCCGAACAGAATCACCACTAATGTGCAAATCGAGCTTGGCAGTGTCGGTGATGACGACCTGCATGCTCGTGCCTAATCCTTGGCTGCGAGGCGTGCGCGCATTTCATCCCGCACGTCTTGGATTGCATGCACCCGATTGGCCTTCGCATCTGCGACACCGCGAACGATGACGGAATTCACGGCCGATAGACGTCGATCTCGTTCTAGCCAGCTGCGTAATGCCTCGCGAATCAGCCGTGCCATTTCAGACGGCAGCGGAATCGATAGCTGCTCAGCATTCTGTAGTTCCATACGCGTCTCGCGTGCAGCAATCGGTAGTGTACAAATACCTTGTAAATACATTATTTTGCTACCAAAGTACGCTAGCCGGTCAGTGAGCACACGCAGTCTCGTGACTTAACGCGCCGGCGTAAAAAAAGGATTCCCCAACGTTGCCAAAGCCTCGGTCAGGGTGTTGCGATTCGGCCAGTGCGGATCGAGCGCCCGGCGCACAGCAAGCCCCATTGCGTGTAAGTTATTGTGATAGACAAGCTCCTTACCCGTGGCGGCACTGTCCACCCAGACCAATGCAATTGCTAACCACTGCGCGCTGTCCTCGGGCAAGGTGCCATCGAGCAGCGCCTGTGTGATCCCGGCTGCAACACCTAACTGCGCGGGCCCCCAGGTCATCAGCTCGTGCATGCTGTGCTTCAATCCTGCTTTCGCGATGAACAAGGTAGCGGGTTTGACCGGAACGTTGGGCTTTAAGACCACTTGAAATGGCACGTGCCCTGCGGTGGGACTCGCCGCAGCAGTCGCAAAGGCGGTCGCAAGAACGGACTGGGGACCTAGCAGCACATTAATATGCGCCGCGTGTGGCCCATCCCCATGAAAGCCTTCACCGATATACAGCATGATATTCTCCTGTCCGTCGCAACACTGAGTGCGTATCTATCCATCCACAGTGTCTCGTTCGTCTAGACCCAACGCAGTTGTCAGCCTGCATTCCATATTAGGGTAGTAGTCTTAAGTGTAGCGCGAATGGCACTGTCTCGCGTTGCATCGGCTAGACTTCGGACTCACACTAGGCTTTGGTATTTGCGAGGACTGCCACCATGACGATCCATCCACGTATCGCATATTCTGGGCTGTTAGGACTGATACTCCTCACGACCGGGGTATGGTCAGTAGGTGCGCCGACGCACAAAGAACTTGTGACCATACAAAAAACTGTGGATCCGAGGGAGTTACGTGCAACCATCACGCAGTTAGTGGGCTTTGGCACGCGCCATACGTTGTCGGACACCACATCCACTACCCGCGGCATTGGTGCTGCCCGTCGCTGGGTGCAGGGTCGCTTTGAGACGTTGAGTCAGGCGTGTCATCGGTGCCTCATCATAGCCACGCCGTCAATGGAAGTGGAAGGCTCACGCATCCCAAATCGCGCGCACATCGAGAATGTGATTGCGATCCAGCCGGGCAGCACGGATCCGAAACGTGTAGTCGTGATCAGCGCTCACCTCGATAGTCGGGTGAGCGATCCGATGAATAGCACAGACGATGCTCCTGGTGCGAACGATGATGCCTCGGGCGTAGCTGCGGTGATGGAAGCGGCGCGTGTTCTTTCGCATGATCGTTTCGCGGCAACTATTGTGTACGCAGTTTTATCGGGCGAGGAACAGGGGTTGTTTGGCGGAAAATTACTGGCCCAGTATGCGCGCGAGCAAGAGTGGCAGGTCGAGGCGGTTTTAAATAATGACATCGTCGGTAACACGCACGGGCAAAGCGGTGTCATCGAAAATCAAGTCGTGCGTGTGTTTTCAGAGGGCACCAAAGCGGTGGAAACCCCTGCTGAGGGCGAGCAACGGCGCTACAGTGGCGGGGAGGTCGACAGCCCATCACGTAGTCTTGCCCGTTACATGAGTACGGTTGCGACCGAGTATTTAAAACCGTTCAGCGCCCACATGGTGTATCGCACTGATCGCTACAGCCGTGGGGGCGATCAGGTCCCCATGCTGGCAGCCGGCTATCCGGCAGTACGCGTCACGGAGGCCACTGAGAACTACACCCGTCAACATCAAGATGTGCGTACAGAACACGGCGTGCACTATGGCGATGTGATTGATGGCGTTGATTTTGACTATCTTGCGCAA
>CAIKZZ010000044.1 GCA_903832085.1 uncultured Pseudomonadota bacterium
AACGCCTACATCGAATCGTTTAATCGGCGACTGAGAGATGAGTGCTTGAACGAAAACTGGTTCGTCAGTCTGGAGCAAGCGCAGCGGACGATTGAGGCGTGGCGATGCGAATAACGAGGAAAGACCGAAGAAAGCACTTGGCGGTATGACCTCTGCCGAGTACGCGAGACAAATGACCAAAAGAGCAGATATATTAACCGTCAGACTCTAGATGCCCTCAGGACTCAAACAGGGGGGACGTCGTCGGGGCCGTTTTCTGAAATCAGGAGTTCAATTATGAGACCGTTCAACGACCACCGAACGCTGTGCGCATTTTTTTGTGGTCTGATATGTCTGGTTGCAGTAAGCGCAACCGCCGTGCCAGCTAGAGGGCTAACGGCGCAGGACTTGGTTGGTCTTGCGCGTCTTGGCGGGCCGGTCGTCTCACCCGATGGGCAACGGGTCGTGTACACGCTGCGTGAAACGGATGTGGTTGGCAATAAGTCGCATACCGAGTTGTATGTGCTCGACTTGAAAAGCGCAACTGCAGCACCGCAGCGGCTAACCAATGCACCGCAAAGCAGCAGCCAACCGCACTGGTCGGCTGACAGTACCGCTGTGTATTTTTTAAGTGCACGTTCCGGCTTAAGCCAGGTGTGGCGCATCTCGCTCAAGGGCGGTGAGGCGACACCAGTGACGCAGTTCCCAGTGGACATTGAGAGTTACACGCTGTCCCCCAACGAGGATCGCTTGCTGTTCTCCGCAGGCGTATTCCCGGATTGTGGTGATTTGCTGTGTACGCAAAAGCGCCTAAGCGACGCAGAAAAATCGGCTACCCACGCACGCACCTTTGATCAGCTCATGGTGCGACATTGGGACACGTGGGCAGACGGGCGCCGCTCGGAGCTCTTTGGAGCATCGCTCGATGCCGCCGCCAAACCGGCCGGTGCGGTTGTTGCCTTATCCATGACGCTGGAGGGCGATGTGCCGAGCAAGCCATTTGGGGACGCCTCGGAGTATGCGTTTAGCCCTGATGGCAAGGCAGTTGTCTATGCGATGCGTGTCGCGGGGCGCGCTGAGGCGTGGTCCACCAATTTTGATGTGTATCTGGTGCCGAGTTCGGGCGGCAATCCACGGAACCTGACGGAGTCAAATCCGGCTTGGGATGCAGAGCCACGGTTTTCACCCGATGGTCGCACGCTCGCCTATCGCGCGATGGATAGGGCGGGATTTGAGGCGGATCGCTTTCATTTTGTGTTACGTAATGTCAGCAATAGCGACACGCGGGTGCTGGCAGGCACTTGGGACCGCTCGGTCGATAGCTATCGCTGGACGCGCGACGGGCGTGCGCTGATCGCACTTGCGAATGAGGGCGGCGAACATGCGCTGTTTCGGATCGACGCGAAAAGTGGCGCCGTGACGCGCCTGACCGCGGCAGGCGCAGGCTCGGTCGAGGGCTTTGACCTGGCAAGCGATCGCATTGTCTTTACGCGTACGGCACTCAATGCTCCTGCTGATCTGTACACCATGAGTCTTGCAGGGACGGGCTTGAAGCAACTCACGCACGTCAATGACGCACGTCTGGCGGATGTGAAGTTTGGGGACTTTGAAGCGTTCACGTTTAAAGGCGCGCTGGGTGAGTCAGTCCACGGCTATGTGATGAAGCCTTGGAATGCGGTTGCTGGCGTGCGTTACCCCGTCGCTTATCTCATTCATGGCGGTCCGCAGGGCAGCTTCGGCAATAGCTGGAGTTATCGCTGGAACCCTGAGGTGTTCGCGGGCGCCGGCTACGCGGTTGTGTTCATCGATTTTCATGGATCGACCGGTTACGGGCAGGCATTTACGGACTCGATCAGTCATGACTGGGGTGGCAAGCCGCTGGAGGATCTGCAAAAAGGCTTGGCAGCGGCCGAGGTGCATTACCCGTGGATTGATGGCAGCCACGCCTGTGCGCTGGGCGCAAGTTATGGCGGCTTCATGATCAACTGGATTGCTGGCAACTGGAGCGATCGCTTCAAGTGTCTGGTGAATCACGATGGCATCTTTGATGCGAGGTCCATGTACTACAGTACAGAGGAACTCTGGTTTGAGGAGTGGGAGCAGGGTGGCCCACAGTACTCAGCACCTGAATTGTATGAGCGCTTCAATCCGTCACGACTCGTGAATTCCTGGCAGACACCGATGCTCGTGATTCATGGCGAGCAGGACTTTCGTGTACCTTTGGAGCAAGGATTGTCGACCTTCACAGCGTTACAGCGCCGTGGCATTGACTCGAAACTTCTCGTATTCCCGGATGAGAACCACTGGGTCTTGAAGCCACAAAACTCGCTGATTTGGCACAGCACAGTGCTTGACTGGCTCGACACGCACCTCAAGCACTAAGGAGTGCTTGCGGACGGATTAAGCGAGTGGCACGGCGGTTGTATCGCCGTGCCTAAAGCGGCGCTTGCCGAGGCGCGTGATGCGAAAGCGGCTCGGGCAGTTCGGATCAGGGCAGGCGATATCGGTGTCGGTACTCAACCAGTCGTTTGGGTGAGTCACGCGCTGTTTAGCGGGTAGCAGCGGCAAAATGGCGGCGAGTGAGTACAGTGAAAAGCCTTGATTTGCGGGCATGCGTAAGAGTTCGCCTTCCACCACAAAGTGATCGCCAATACGCGCGCCGCAGTACAGGCGCGCGCCGTCGGGTGCGACCACCTCGACGCGTAGATCGTAAAGTTCAAAGGTGTCATCAATACCGGGTGTGGCAGGTGGCGTCAGCGTGGTCATGGCAAACTCTCGCATGAAGGCTAAGGAGTGCCCATAGCCTGCCAGAGTTCGCTGCAAGTGCAAGCGCCTGCGTGCTTGAGTGTTGTTTTGCTGGAGTTTCGATGCCAACTGCACACAGTGTTGACGGTACGTCCATCGCTTATGAGTCCTTGGGTGACGGGGAGCCTTTGCTGCTCGTGGCCGGACAGGCCTGTGGTGGACAGTGGTGGAGCCCACTCAGGGCACACTACGCCGTAAACCACCGCGTCATCACCTTTGATCATCGCGGTACAGGCGCGAGTGGCAAGCCCGTGACGCCGTACACCACGCCACTGTTTGCGGCCGATGCGGTGGCTGTGCTTGATCATGCGGGTATTACTCGTGCCCATGTGGTGGGGCATTCCATGGGCGGACGTGTCGCGCAGTGGCTGGGTGTGACCTATGGGGCACGCGTGGGCGCACTCGTGCTTGCGGCGACCACGCCCGGTAATGCGCACGGCGTTGCGCGTGATCCTGTAGTGAACGCCGCTTTAGTGAAGGGTCGGGTGGATACGCTGCTGCCGTATCTCGTGTCGGAGCGCTTCGCAAAGACGCACCCAGACTATGTCCTGAACCTGACGCGAGCGCTTCAGTACAGTGCAAAGCACCATCGCACAGCGCAGCATTATCAAGCGAGCGAAGGTCACGATGCGTGGGATTCTTTATCGACGATCAGTAATCCCACGTTGATTTTGCACGGACAGTTCGATCAGATTAACCGCGTCGAGAATGCAGCGCTGTTGCAAGGTCAAATACCCAACGCGCAAGCGCACTACATTGCCGGTGGACGGCATTCGTTCTTCCATGAATTTAGCGATGAGTCCGCGCGCGCGGTACTCGCCTTTTTGCAAGACCACCCACTGCCAAGTATCCCCGTGGCATAAAACAGTATACGAGGGGAGTGTGCTGTCGCTGTGAAGCCTTTGATGTTTGCGACTGGCTCAGCCTAGTAGATGGCGAATATCGGGTAGATATTTTTCCAATGAACCGGTGTTCACCACCACCACGCGCTCGCCAGGGCTTAAGCACTTTAGGTCACACAGCTGCGGCAGCGCTGCAAGGCAGGCTGCCCCCTCGGGGCTTAGCCAGTCGTGACGAAAATTCCACGTGGCGGTTAATTGATCAGCGATGTCTCGTTCGGACACTGCAATCGCGGCTCCACCGCTTTGGCGCACGATCTCAAGAACGCGTGCATGTCCGACGCCACCTGGCACGTTAAGACCGGTTGCAGTGGTAGAGCCTGCGGTCACTGGAATCGTGTCGCGGGCATTGCTTTGGTAGGCCGCGACGAGTGGCTGAGTGACGTCGCTTTGCACGCAATAAAGACGTGGCCGATGGGAGTCAATGAGACCTAGGGCCTCCAGCTCATTCCAGGCTTTCCACATGCCGAGCACGCCCGTGCCACCGCCTGTGGGATAGATCACTACATCCGGTAGCTGCCACGTACGCGTGCCAGGGCGTGGTTCTGCGATTTCAAGTCCGAGCGTTTTTTTGCCTTCAATGCGCCAGCCCGGCTCTTGAAATGTGGCGACTGAGAAATAGCCTTGTGGTACGTAGTGCTCTTTGAGATAGGCGCCTGCCTCACGAATCGTGGGGCCTTGTAAGGTCAGGGTAATTTGCTCAGGGTAGCGCAGTGCCGCGGCTGCCACGCGCCCCTGTATCGGCATGGGGGTGGTGTCTGGCATTGCCACGACCACCTTGATGCCGGCGCTGAGTGCAAAGTGCACGAGCGAGTCACCGGCGTTGCCTTGAGTGGGAACAGCGAGGCGCTGCAATCCGAGCCTCCGCGCGTTGGCAACAACCATGACCATGCCACGGTCTTTAAAACTTAAGGTCGGGTTATACCCAAAGCCAGTATGGGCCTTGCCTTCATCTTTAATCTGCAGCTCGATGCGCGCGTTGTGTGCCGGTGGGTAGGCGCTGTAATCGAGGAGCGGGGTGTGTCCGGCGGTGAGCGCGCCGATGTGGGCGGCATCAACCGGATCGTTGAGATCAAGAGCGAGGAGGCCACCAAAGCGCCAGAGCGAGGCGACACTTGGATTATACCAAGCAGCGTTGGGTTGTTCTGCCTTCAGGCGCTCCAAGTCGATGATCATTTCCACTGGACGACCATCGATCGGATCGAGGTTCATGATGGCATCGCGCGGATACTCGACTCCTGAACCGATACCACGCAGACATTTTAAGTAGCTCATGCGCGGAGTGTAACGATTTTACGCACCGTGCTGTAGCGCTCGTTCTGTAATGTACGTAAGGCAAGCGGCGTGTCCAGATCGTGTGAGGCGCGAGGGAGCTGCACGCCGTGCGCCTTGGTCGCACGCAAGAGTGGCTGTGCGCCACGATCGCCAGTGAGGGTCAGTAGCGCAGGCCAGTAGCGCCGCGGAAATACCGCCGGTATGCCTAAATGCTCGCCATGCACGGTGCCGACGGCTGAGCGCCTTGTTGCAGCCTTACATAGAATGACTAAATCTGCCGGCGTTACGCGCCATTGATCAACTGTCAGTACCAGGACGTGTGTGGCATTGCGGGGCAGGCGACGTGCCCCTGCGCGCAGTGAGGCCGACAGTCCCGAGCCCCACTCGGGGCAGCGTATGCAATGCACTGGTCGTCCCCGTAGTGCACATTTGGCGCGACTCGCCTGATGGCCGGTCACGACACCGATCCATGGCGCGCCGGTAGAGATGGCAAGATCTACGCTGTGAGCGAGTAGGGTCGCTCCCATCAGTTGCACGAACTGTTTAGGTCGGCCAAGGCGACGACTGCCACCGGCCGCAAGGATCAGGACAGCGAGTGAACGTTGGCGACCCAGTGGTATACGCATGCCTCTAGAATACCGGACTTGTGCGCAATACCGCGCGTCAAGCCGAGCGTGCGAGTAGCTTCGATTGAATCGCTTAGCTTAAATCCTGTTCATCTATCGTTTTATCACCGCTAACCTGCGTTCACCTGTGATTGGTGTGATCGCTGCGAGCCGTTGCGTATTGAATATTTGCACAATGCTAGCATTATGCTAACATTCGCTGATGTCGACCGTTAAATCAGCGCCGCTGGGATTGCGCCTTGAGCCCCGTATTAAGTGGGCGCTGGAGGCCGCTGCCACGCGTGAGCACCGGTCGGTGGCTAACATGGTTGAGTGGCTCGTGCTCGATCATTGCCAACGGGTGGGTATCCGTATCCCTGAGCAGGGCGCTCTTGCACTTGAGGCGAAAGACGATGAACGAAAAGGGTCTACGGACACTGTTAGACGCCGCGGCCGTTAAACGCGTGCGGGTGGTTGCGCAGGGGGCACGGTTTCGTGTCGAAGTTGACGCACCTGGTAACACCTATACGATCGCGACCGCCAAAGGAGGCTTACGCCTCTGGCCGAGTCTACTGTCTACCGCTAAGTGGCTAAAAGGTGTGGGCATCGCCGATATGCGTCTGGATCTCAAACACTGGTCACCGGATCAAAAAGAGCTCCTGCTGTAGTCCGTCTAACATATGGTGACTCGCGAGCCTGAAAGCAGCGGTTTAGTTCCTTCGATGCATTCGCCGCGCTTGATTTACCCAACAGGGTCTAGGGCCGCGCGTAGGACGCCTAGATGTTTCTCATAGGGGCGCCACTGTCCTATGCCTGAGCGGTACAGTGGCTGACGTACTTGCTCTGAGCTTGCGGTACGCACACTACGCTGCGTGGTATAAAAATCGACACATGCTTGCTCAAATGGCAAGCCACAGTGTTCGAGTAGGCGCCGTACGCTGCGCTCAAGGTCATTGACCACGTCTTCATACTGTACGCGCAAGACTTTGCCTGGCAAGACGGCGTCCCAATGTGACATGAGTTGCACATAGTGCCGGTAGTAGGCGCCCACCGTATCGAGCCCATAGCTGAAATCCTGTCCTGCAGCATAGAGTTGTTTGTAGTTGGAAAAGCAGCAGTCGAGTGCATCACGTCGTGCATCGATGATCTTGGCATTCGGTAGGATTAAGTGAATTAAGCCGATGTGCCGGAAATTATTTGGCATCTTATCAATAAAAAAAGGCTTCTGTGTGCGGTAAACCCGTGTATCCGTCAGATAGCGCTCGCCCATCGTACGCAGCCGCTCGGCAGGTAGTTCGTGTAGGCATTGGGGATAGCGTGGCGTGGTCTCGCGCGTACGTCGGCCATCCAGTTGGTGAGCAAAGACACGAATGTTTGGCAGTTCCATCGTGCCCTCGACTGCTGAGTGCGAGGCGAGGATCTGCTCAAGTAGAGTTGAGCCAGCCCTTGGAAGGCCGACGATAAATATTGGATCAGGAGCGGAGGCGCCTGAGGCGGGTCGCGACTTAAAAAAATCTGCCGTGAGTATTTGCGCTTGTAGCGTTAAGTCGCGCTCCATCAAATCTGCCCGATATTGAACCTCGGACTGCTTGAGTGCATTTCCAAGCGCGTAGCAGGCAAAGGACTGATCAAACGCTTGATGGTCCTCGAGTGCTTTACCGAGTGCGAAGGCTAGATGGTAGCGATCAGCAAGACCCGTGGTGGGTGTATCGAGCAGCGCTTGCATGTGCTCAAGCTCGCTTGTCTTAAATCGATAGGTTTTTAAGTTCGCAAGGCTCCAGTAGGCATCGCCAAAGTCTGGGCGGCGCTCGGCGGCGTGCTTGTAGGCCTCGATCGCCTTGGTCTGCGCACCATGCGCACGCTCTGCGTGCCCCAGCGACAGTGCGATGCCTGGATCTTCCGGAAACGCGCCCATCAGTCGCGTATAGGCGGCAATAGCGCTGGCATGATCTCCAAGCCCCGCACACTGTGCAGCGTACAGGGCTTCATAGCGTAGATTGCCTGGCTGCGCTGTTAGCAACAGACGCGATTGCTCAAGCGCTTGGGAGAACTTTTGTCTTTTTGCGAGCACCAGTGCGTATTCGTAACGTGCGTCGTGGTGCAGAGGAGCGAAGCTCAGCACGCTTTCCAGCAGAAACTCAGCTTCATCTAAGACGTCCAGACGGCTGGCGATGTCAGCAAGTAGGCGCATGCCTTCCAAATGCGAGCCGTGCTGTTGCAAGTAATGACGGCACAGCTGTTCGGCGTGATACAGATCACCTTCGGTAAGTAAGCTCTTGGCATTGACGAGTACCGCTGGCAGGGAATTTAGGTACGCAATGTGCTCACGCGCTCTTTGGAGTTGGGTGGCATCACCAGTTGCTTCATATAGGGTCTGTAATGCCAGCCAGCTTGCTGGCAGGGCGGCATCAAGTGCGACTGCGCGCTCGTAAGAAGTACGCGATTGTGCGTGGGCACCGCGGTCGCGATGACAATGCCCTCGTTCTTGATGGAGTCGGCCCAGTGTAGGGGCAAGTGCCTCTAACTGGGAGAGAGTCGCAAAAGCCTCATCATACTGGGCAAGGTAGCGTTGACACACGGCAAGTAGGTACAGCGCGTCACGATTTTCAGGAACGTCAGCGACGACGCCATTGGCAAGGGCGCACGCGCCGGCTATATCGCTCGCATTTAAGCGAGCGCGTGCATCAATTAGGCGCTGCTCAATAGCGGAGCGAGGGCTTGTCAGTGAGGCACTAGGCACGAACGCAACAAATCACAAATCAGTACGCCTGTAGGTAACGGTGCCTGCATGCACGGTGAGATCCACAGGGACGGCGTGTATCGCCAATGGTAACGTGTGATACAAATCTTGATGCAAAACCACAAGATCTGCCTGTTTTCCGACAGCCAACGTGCCACGGCGATCCTCGTCATGCAACAAGTATGCCCCGTTGATGGTGTAGGCGCGTATAGCCTCCGGCAGCGTGATGCGTTCGCTGGGATTCCAGGTGGTGTCATCATAGCCATCCGGGTGCTTTCCGCCTGGATAACGGTGCGTGATCGCCGTTTCAAGTCCATCAAGAGCTGCCACGCCCGTGACCGGCCAGTCCGACCCGTAGACCAAAGTGGCGTTATGGGCGAGCAGCGAGCGCATTTGGAAAATATGTGCGCTGCGCGTGGCTCCAAATAGCTTGGGCGCAAACACAGTCTCCCACGTATCGCCTAGGCTCCATAGAGGCGAGAAGTTCGCGATCACATTCAGAGCTTTGAAACGCGCAAGATCAGCAGGTGCGATGAGGCACAAGTGGGCAATCGTGTGGCGGTTATCGCGAGCACCGTTACTACGCTTGGCTGCCTCGAAGGCATCGAGCGCTGCGTGCACAGCACCATCGCCCTGCGCGTGCACGTGGACGCGAAAGCCGAGGGCATCAAGACGTGTCACTAGACGATTGAGGCGTTGCGCCTCAATAAATAAATATCCTGCACCGTACTTTTCTGGTTCGTCGCTGTAGGGCGCAAGGAGGGCTAGCGTGTGCGACGCGTAGGCACCATCTAGGAACAGCTTGACACACGTTGCGGTGAGATCTGCGCCCGTGAGGCTCGCGCGGGTGACGATGAAGCTCTCAATTTGTGCTTCATCATCAAGTTCTGGTCGAAACGGTAGGCACAGGCTCGCGCGTACCGGCAGCTTGCTTGTGTCCGCGAGCGTGCGGTATGCGCTGACGAGCTCCGGGGTCACCATGGCATCTTCAAGAGCGGTGAAGCCGAGGCTCGCCATGGTTGTAAGTGCCGCGCTTAAAGTGGCAAGGTTCTCAGCAGCTGTGGGTGGTGGGATGATCTTCAGCACCAGATCCATGGCGCTATCTTCCTGCAGCGCACCGGTGGGAATTCCTGCCTTATCGCGCTCGATGCGACCATTGGCAGGATCGGGTGTTGCGGCGGTGATGTGTGCCAGTGCAAGCGCTTGTGTATTGACCCACGCTTCGTGGCCGGAATTATTGGTAAAAAATGCGGGCCGATCTGGGACTAGTGCATCGAGCATGGCGCGGTCAGGCTGACCGCTGGGTAAAAATGCCACTTCATCCCAGCCATCCCCAGCAATCCACGGCAACTCCGGGTGAGCGAGTGCGAACTGGTGGATGCGCTCAAATAAACCACTCTTTTCGCGGATGTCGTGCAAATCCACTTGTGTCGCGGGGTTTGGCACGTAGGCGGGGTGCACGTGTGAGTCCTGAAACCCCGGCAGCACCATGCCACCGTGCAGGTCGATGACGCGGGTCGCCTCACCAATTAGGGCGCGCGCGTCTTTATCGCTACCCACGAAGCGTACGACGCTGCCGGTGACGGCAATCGCCGTTGCCGTTGCCTTGGCCTGGTGGGAGGTGAGCGGATAGACGTGGCCATTGAGGAGCACCAGATCAGCCGGTACTGCGGCGAGCGTTGCACCCGTCCAGACGGCGAATAGGAAAAAAATTGAATGACGTACACGGCGCTGGATCATGCTGGCTACCGCTTAGCGGTCCTTGTAGGTATACGACACACGCAGCCCAATCGTACGCGGTCGATTTGTGGTTGTGACCAGTGGACCGTTGTCGGGATCTTTGTAGAGCTCAGCCCGTGTGTCCTGAAGGTTCTCGCCATATAGCTCAAGGCTCCAGTGGTCGGTGTTGTAACCGAGCGCGGCATCCAGTGTGTTGTAACCCTTCAGGTCATAATTTAAGGGAACGGTGACAGAGGCCAACGAGTGCGCGGCATGTTGAGCTGCCAATTGGACATAGGCATCGTGTCGCTGCCAGGGGAACGCGTAGCGCGCGCGAATGTTGCCTTGAAATGGTGGGGACTGCGCTAATCGACTACCAAGTCCAGTGGTTGGATACAGAATCACTGGCAAGCCATCATTGCCGATCAAAAATGGGCTATTGACCTGTGAGCTACTGTTCCACGAGGCTGACTCGGTAATGGTCAGATGCGCACCGATGCGAGCAGTGAGTTCTTGCTCGAGGCCGCGCACGCGATAGGACGGCCCATTGCTAGTAAACACAAGGTTGCCATAGATGCGTGGATCAAACTGTGTAAACAGGACATGTGACCAGTCCTCTTGATACACAGCGCCGTTGAATTCTAGGTGCCGGTTGAGCCAAGTAGTTTTCCAGCCGAGCTCTTTATTTTTTAGTCCATCCGTGTCAAAGAACTGAGGCACCTCAAATTTTCCATACAGTGGCGAGCTCTGTGGTATCACGCCCTGGCCACGGTTAAAGCCGCCAGGCCTGAACCCTTCAGAGTAGGTGGCATATAAGAGCACCTCATCCATGGGTTTGAAGCTTAAGTTGATTTTTTTTGTGTTGCCCGTAAAAGTTTTTTGTAGATGCAAGGCATCCAAGTTTTTATTAAACGGGCCATTGCTGCAATCGACCACGTAGCGGCAGCCGTAGCCTGAGTTCGCTGAGCCTTTCTCGTAGGTGTCCATCGAGTAAAACCGCACGCCCAATGTCAGAGTGAGTGCTTTGGGAAGCAACTCGTAGGCGAACTCACCAAATGCCGCTTTTTGGGTATAACCACGTGTGATGTCATTAAAAAAAGCATCACCATTCGGGCGCCGTGTGGGGTCAAACTGAGTCGTTCCAGGGACGGGTACCTGTCCATAGAAGCCCGCCTCTTGCCGTCCGTACAGGAAGTTTGCGGAGTCCTTAATCGCAAAATCCTCATAGAAGAGTCCGCCGATGGCTCGTGCGCGTAAATCATCTGGAGTGCTTAAGCGCAGTTCATGGCTTTGATGGATGTTGCGCTGGACATCATGCCAAGCAGCGCTCGGTGAGTAGCAATGCGGTGCATCAGGAACGCCCGGAGTTTTGCTCGCAAAGTAGTTGCCACCGACACATTGGTAGTAGGGGGCTAAAAACCCGTTTGCATAGGCCGTGTAGTCAGTCGTACCATCCACGTTGCGATCTAAATAGCCGCCCGTATAGACCATACTCAAGGCCGCGAGCCGAGCGCTGACCGTCCACGCTGTGTCTGTGTAAGTGTCGCTTAACTGTGTTTGGTTGTACTGCGCGACGTTTAAATCGCCGAGTGTTGGGTCGTAGGCAAAGACGCCATCGACATTGAGTGTTTGATAACTCTCCTGTACCAGCAGGCTCCAAGTGTCATTAAATTGATACAGCGCACCGAGCCGACCTCCTTTATAAGTGACCGGGTTGTAAGCGTGATTAACGAGCGCTGTGTTCGACACGCTGTTATCGCCGGGTGGTAGTACGCCGCCGAAATAATACTGCACGCCGGAGCCTGCGGCAGTGCGTTCTAGGGTCGAAGGAATATTATGGATATAGCCGCCGCGACGATCGTCATAGACCACGGCGCGGACAGCGAGCGTGTTTGGAATCAGTGAGATGTTTGCATGCGCCTCGATCTTAACGCTTGGCTCGCCGTGCGCCGTGATGGCATAGCCCGTCTCAGCGCCAAACTCCATCGTATTGAGTAGGGGTTTTTTAGTGATATACCGAATGGCGCCGGCTTGGGCGCCCGCGCCGTAGAGCGTACCTTGAGGCCCCTCAAGTACCTCGATGCGCTCAAGATCTGCGGCGTACACGTCTAAGTTGCGGCCTGGTAGTTGCACCGACTGATCGTCTAGATACACGGCGACGTTAGGGAAGGGACCGGTGCCTCCAGACACTTGGTTCGCATCCGTGACAGCGGATAGGCCACGCATATAGATTTGGTTTTGTCCGGGGCCCTGACCTGCTGTGGTGACGTTGGGCAAGAACTTAATGTAATCATCAAAGGTCTGCACGTTCAGTTGGGCGAGTGCCTCGCCAGTTAGCGCCTGCATGGTAATGGGCACATCTTGCATGCTTTCGCTGCGTCGATTCGCCGTCACAAGGACGTCCTGCAGTTCTCCACTGGTGGGAGTGGCGCCATACGCGCACAAACTTGCCTCGGTAAGGATTGCCGCTATGGAGACTGACAGTGACGGTCGAGTACGCATTTGCTATCCCCAGTGACTGCAAAGTTCGCGTGGTGTATTTGGGTCAAATACACCACATCAGTAACTCGCATTCCTGACTCTAGCAGAATCGGAATGCTTTGGACTGAGCGAGGCGATGCTCCACCATAGAATCTGCTGAGCGCCTATTGACGCTCTATTTTTACGTCTCGGCGCACGGCCGGCTCAGCGTAAAAGCCGCGACGCTACGGTGTGCAATGTGCCGCAAGGTCGTGGTTTTCGCGCCGTATCAAATACCACAGGATTAGGGCTTGGCTGCTAAATCAGAATTCCACGCATCGCGTGCCACACGCCATTTTCCGTCAGCGTCATGATGAAATACCAGCAAAGCCTTGCCGGTGTCTGTCACATCGGCGCCGCCCGCGGTTGGCTTATCGAGTTGCTTGTAGGCGTATTGTTCAAACGCCCAGTCACCCGCTTGTACAAATTCGGTCTGCGTCTTGTCCCAATGAGACTTGTAGGCTTTGAAATACTCATCCGCCCATTCTCTAACAGCTTTATGGCCGATGATCGCTTTCTCGTTGGGCGGTAACATCACGACATCGTCGGTGACCATGCCCATAAAGGCCTCAAGATCATTCGCATTGATCGCCGTCACGTAAGCGTTATGCGCCATCTTTGCGGAGGGATCCACACTGGGTGCTGAGGTCTTGCCGCAGGCAGTCATAGCAGTGCCCAGTACCATCGTGTAAAGCAGCACACGGGCGCGCGAGGGTTTCAAGGTGATACCGATGCTCATTGTGCTAAATCCTTATTAGGTTAAAGACGGTCGACGCAAAACGCGCTTCAGTGTACACAGTAAAAGACGTGTTGCACTGCACTCACAGTGGACGCTAGGTGTAGCGACCAGCGCGCTTGAGTACTTCAATCTTGTAGCCATCGGGGTCGGTGATAAAAAAGAAGGTGGCGAGGTTGCGCTCCGCGTGCTGCATCGACTTGACGGGTGTAGGCGCAAGTCCAAGCTTGCTTAAGCGGTCATGCTCAGCCTCGATATCGTCAACGCACACGGCCAGATGGCCATACCCCGCGCCATGCGAGTAGGGCTCGCTCTGACCATTGTTGATGGTTAATTCCACTTCAAAATCATTCTCAGCATTGCGCAAATAAACGAGCGTAAAGCCGTCAAATGCATAGCGATCAGCGAGAGCTAAGCCAAAAGCCTCGCCATAGAAGCGTACTGAGCGGGCTTCGTCCAGGACGCGAATCATCGTGTGTATGAATTTAGCCATGTTTTGCGCTTTGCATAGCAGCAGGTGTGGACGAGTGGAGTGTTTACGCAGCGCTTTGAGCTAAGGGTGACCATGCGAGTAGGGTGGTATCTTCGGACTTCGCATTCGGCACGAGCTTAGCGCCTGCAGCCTCCGCAAATGCCTTGTATTCCATCCAAGACAATACTGCTGTCAGTGGCGTTCCCTTGCCGGAGTCAAAGGCAAGTGGCCCGTATAGATTGGCGGTATAAATCAGATCTTCATCGGTCAGGCTCTGAGTCGCATCATGGCGCGCACCGGCAGGCTCAAACACCCAGACGCCGGCGCCCGTACCCTGTGGGGGGCCGGCGCGATAGCCCATGGTGCCATGCAAAATTAAAAAGTCGGCGGGGCTGAGGTGCCGGTGGGGTGGCGCCTCCCCGTTGTGGCGTACGACCAGCGTGACATGCCCAGTCTCCTCGCTGATGCGCAAGACCTTAAGTCCAATCTGTGGCATGTCTGGGTTATAGGCCCAGGGAACTGAGCGTGTGTCGACAAAATGCGGATGCACCACATTGGCGACAGCACGAAGTTCGGTCGCCGTTGCGACGACCAAGCGGCGTGCGTCCTTGGACGCGATCGCCATTGCATCGCCATCACCCGCCAGACGGTTGATGCCATCGTTAGCACAGTAGGCTAGCGTGTTGGGCACGAGCGGTGAGTGGTGGGCCTTCGCCAGAGCCAGTAGGTCCACGCTGGTCAACACCGATGCAACACTGCCGGAATCGTCAAGGAAAGCGACGCCGCTGTAAAAGTTTATCAGCAGCTCGGCATCCTCCTGCGCGCGCAGTGTGTCCACTTTGGAGTTGGCGCAGATGTAGCCCCATACGCCTGGATCCAGTCGGCTGGTCATCCCGTCTTGGCGATAGCTCAGCGCACCGGAGAGTACCCAGAGGTCCATGCCCCCGAGATACACCGCAGGGGGAAGTGCAGCCCCCGCTTCAATGCGCACCATGGCGGTAAAAAAGCCAGTCTCGATGCTGGTGCGTAGCGGCTTTAGGGACACGCCGGGCAAATGAGGTGCTGGCAGCCAGCGCATCCGGTTGGTATCGATCGCGCCCTCGACGCCGGTAGGGTCGTATTCCGCGTTGTACTCAGTGGCCATCACATCCCCCTTTGCGCGACTTTAGTGTGGCTGTAAAAACAGCCCTGCAGCCGATGGTAGGATACACTCGATCATGAAACAATGGGTGGCGCGCCACTGGCCTACCGAGCGGCGGTCGCCGCACATTCATCTTTAGCAATGACTATGGGATTTCGCATGCCAACAGCCAATCGCAGATTCTCAAATGAGTGGTTTGATCGATGGCCAATGACGGGCAGTTATCGCGCGTCTGATGGGCAAATCAATCGATTGCCGCTGCGCTTGACCAGTACGAACCTGGTGATTTACGGAGCAGCCACTTTGGCTGAAGTGCAAAAGGAATTTGCCCACGAGGATTTTCGGCCCTTAACGGTGGGCGGTAAGGTGCCAGTACAGATTTGGTTCAATAACTTTGTCGATACCGACTGTGGGCCCTTCGATCGCATCAACGCCTATGTGGAGACGTGGTACTCGTTCCCCGTCACCGTGAAAGCCCAGTCCGTGGACCTGCCGTACGAGCACCCATTTTCATATAACGCGACGCATCCGGATGCACTCATCTGGGTGCATCGCGTGCTGTGTGGCCCGGATAAAAATGGCAATGATATTGGTGCGCGTGCAGCGATTGCCGGTGGGCGTGAGGTGTGGGGCTTTCCGAAGCACCCGGCAGTTGCTGACTTAAGTTTTCAGTATCCAGACCCAAGTACCATGAGCTTCACAGGCGCGCTGCTGGGTCAGAAAGCGATCACGGCGAAAGTCGCGCTACCAGAGCAATTAGCTGGGTGCGTGAGCGTGCCCGTGGATGCAAGCACTGCAGTCGATGGTTGCGTCACGCCCAGCCAAAATCCATTGATAGCAGGATTTATTCCGAAGCAAACGCGCTACGGGCAAGCGTTTTGTGCGAATCTTCATCTCGCGCCATGGGATTCTTCGACCGATACGCTGGAGATTCATAGTGCAGACTCGTTTTATGGGGCACTGCTGAAGAGCTGGGACTTCGTTCCAGCGGTAAAGATGCATACATCTGATTTCAAGATCGTTGCATTCAAGCCCGATGGCTGGGATGCGCGACACTGGACGGGTGGTTGAGTCTTTCGTCCCTGAGCGTACCTGCGAGCACAGGGAAAGTCTGTGCGCACAGGCGCTTGCAGTCGAGACGCATGGCATCCACACGATGAACTACGCCTCTTTAAAAGCGCGCCACCGTGCTGAGCGCGCCGCGCATCACGAGAATCTGTCATTGCGAGTACATCGTGCTCTGAGCTGGCTGTATCGTGCCGAGCAGCTATCTGATGATGCGGACGGGCGATTTATTTTTTTGTGGATCGCGTTTAATGCCGCCTATGCAAGTGAAATCGATGAGCGTTATCGTTTATCAGAGCAAGCGACCTTTCGAGAGTTTATCGCCAAGCTGCTCGAGCTCGATGGCAAGGGTCGATTTGAGGCGTTGGTGTGGACAGAGTTTTCCAGCAGTATCCGCACTTTGCTTGAGAACCGGTTTGTGTTTTTTGATTTTTGGATGCACCAAAAAGGCGAGATCAGCGCGGCTGAGTGGGAATCGCGCTTTAGTGCCGCGAATGTGGCAGCAAAGAAAGCCTTGGGTCGGCGCGACACCGAGACCACCTTGGGCGTGGTATTAAGTCGGATCTACGTGCTGCGCAATCAGTTGATGCATGGTGGGGCGACCTGGAACGGCAGCGTCAACCGCGATCAAATGCGCGACTGTGTGCAGTTCTTGGGTCAGCTCGTTCCATTGATTATCGAGGTGATGCTGGATAATCCAAACACCCTGTGGGGAGATGCTTGTTTCCCGGTGGTGCGCTAATTGCGGGTGTACGAATGAGTTGCTGTGCTCATTCGCAGCGCCGGCATAAAAAAATGGGGCCCTGGTGGGCCCCATTGTTGATCGGCCTCCCATGACGGGAATGCCTAGGTCTACCGAGCGGTCATTACCACTTGTAGTTGACGCGCAGCCCGTAGGTGCCTGGTACGTTCCAGTACTTGTAGCCGAACAGGTACGCCGTACCCCAGTTCTTGCCGCCGCAGTTGCGGCATTCGGCTGTGACCGACAGTCCCGAGTCATTATCCTTCGCGGTGAGACCTAAATCATAGGTGGTGTAGGCGTCTTGTTGCCCATTTGGGCTGCCTTCCGTGCCGACGTTCTGGTCACCAACGTACTGCAGACCCGCGTTTGCCGTGATTGTGTAGTGACTCGCCGTCCAGTCGTACATGGCATGCACCGAACCGGTCGAGCGCGGCGTTTCAGATGGCGTTGCAAGGTTACCCGAGGCATCCACGATGCCGTTGAGACATAGCGAGGCGGTACCCGCTTTGCATCCGGCTTGCTGCTCGGCGACCGCCGCTGATGGATTTTTATACTTCGCATTCATCAAGCCGAGATTGACATCGAAGGTCAAGCGATCGACAGGCTTCCAGGCGAGTTCAGCTTCAATGCCGTGCGCTTCAAAGTCTGCAGCGTTACGGGTCACGAAGGAGCTGCCGTTATCAGAGAGCAATTGATACGAGCTCACGTTCTCTTGGAACACGTTCACGTTGAAACGGAGTTTGTGATCGCTTGACTCTGAGCGTAGACCTGCCTCATACGACCAGACGGTTTCTGGATCAAAGTTGTTGTAATCGGCTGCCTTGAAGGCGAGCCCGTTCCAACCGCCACCTTGGAAGCCGCGCGTCACGGATGCATACACCATGACGTTTGGATCCACCTTGTAGTTCAACGCAAGCCGCGGCGTGAACTCATTGACCGACAAGTCAGTCTTAAAGCCTGCGGCCTGAATCGCGGCTGTATCAAACCCAGCGCCCGGGACATTGCTACGCGCGCTTAGGTTTTTCTGCTCGTGGGTGTAGCGGCCACCGAAGGTGAGAGTCCACGCATCTGCCAGTGCAAGATCGCCCTGGAAATAGGCAGCCGTTGATTTGGTCTCGTTAATCGCCGTCTCATCGCCCAAGGTACCAGGTAGCGATGGCAGTGTTGGCAGACCAAAGAGGAATGCCAGTGCACCGAAGTTACCAGCAGCGCCGAAGTCGTTGTTGCTCTTCTCGTGCAGATAGAACACGCCGGTGGTGTATTTGAGGCGGCCGGCTTCACCCGTCCACTTGATCTCTTGAGAGAATTGATTGGTGTGCAGGTCTTGCGCGAGCGCGAACTGGCCAATGGGGCTTTGATCGAAGGGCTGCAGAGGACCGAAACCCGAGAACGGAAAATCAACAGCCGTCAGCTGGTTTAGGCCGCGGTAACCGGTGATGACGTTCAAGGTGCCGCTGTCATACGCGACCTTGAGGTTTGATGTGAGGCTCCACGTAATGACCTCGACCCCTTGCCCTAAGCCTGCTTTACGACCAGCAAGTAGGGGTGGGTAGCCGGGGATACCAAACAGTGGGCCCGATAGGGCGCCACCGTCGGTGCTAAAGCCGCTGTATGAGATACGGCTAGACCCTGAGGGGAAGTTCAGCACGTTGGCAGCATCGTTGTCGATATAGTCGCCCGCCACGTTCCACTCGACCTTATCTGACGGCTTATAGGTAATGGCTTCACGAATACCGTAGTTTTTGGTCTTGTTCAGCGTTTGGCGAGTAGTGACGTCACGGACGTAGCCGTCATCTTCGACTGTGAAGAAGGCCAGGCGCGTCTTGACGGTGTCACTGAGCGGCGTATCAATGCCGGCGCGCAAGGTCTTACGGTTGTAATTTCCATAGCCGACTTCAATGTCGCCGTGTGCTGTGTCGGCAGGTTTGGCGAGGTTCACCACAATGGCGCCACCAGTTGAGTTACGCCCGAAGAGCGTACCTTGCGGTCCACGCAACACTTGCAGCTGTTCAACGCCGAAGAGCGACAGGTTGTTGGCGTTCTGACGACCAATGTAGATGTCATCCACGTATGTGCCGACCTGCGGCTCGAAGGTGGGGAAGGACTGCGTCTGGCCGAGGCCGCGGATGTAGTAGACGTTTGCCGATGCTTGGCCGACGTTGTTCGTCGCGACCATATTCGGTACGGCGCGGGTGACATCAAGTGTCGAGGTGATCTGTTGGGCTTCGAGCGCCTGGGCGGAGAAGCTCGACACCGAGAGGGGCACGTCTTGCAGGTTTTCGCTGCGGCGCTGGGCCGTGACGACAACACTCTCAAGTCCGCTGGTATCGGTGCTGGTGTCCGCGTAGGCAAGGCCAGTGGACAAAGCAGTCGCGATGGCGACGCTCAAACGCATTGAAATAGACGTAACGCTCATTCGATGGATCCCCTCGGCAAGTGATTGTTTCTGGCTGCAGCTGACTAAAGCGGCCCGCGTGCGTGCTTCTCCGAAGTGCAGCTTCCTTAAGTGTATACAACACGTGGCTGAGTGCAAGCGCGGCATGCGGCTCACGCACCACAGACCTGTACCCAGATATAGGCGCCAGTAGCGCCTAAGGTATTAATAAATAAATCAATCAATCACCTCAGTAGGGTGTGCAGGTCATCACCGTGTGCGTTTAACGCCACACGGACGTCTGGCTGTATACCGAATCGATGTCATTACTCTCGGGGTGTACACGCTGACCTAGCCTGGGTGCGGGCGTTAGTGCATCTCAGCGCCGCCACTGACGTTCATTGCCTCGCCCGTGATGTAGGCGGCTTGATCGGAGCATAAAAAAGCGCAGGCGTTCGCCGTGTCCTCCGGGATGCCCACACGACCGAGCGGGATACCGGCGCGCATATCAGCTAAATATTGTTCAACCGACACCCCGCGGAGTTTGGCGTAGTAGGCGTTTTGTACGGCGCCCAAGCCCGTGGTCACGTGGTTTGGGCACACGGCATTCACCGTAATGCCATGGGCGCCTAACTCGAGTGCCGCGGTGCGGGTCAGTCCCACCAAGCCGTGCTTTGAGGCAATGTACGCCGATAAATGGGGATGCCCGGATTTGGCGGCTTGGCTTGCGATATTCACAATACGCCCGCCTGTGCCTTGCTTGATCATTTGTTGTGCGGCGTGCTTGGTGCACAGGAACGCTCCCATCAGATTGACGTCCATGACCGCTTTCCAAAACTCGGCTGGCGTATCGATGATCGGCGAGAATAAATAGCCGATACCGGCATTATTAATCAGTATATCGAGGCGACCAAACTCGGCGACTACGGCTGCAATACTGGCCTCCACTTGGGCCTCGTCACGCACGTCCATGGGCAGCGCAATGACTTTTGGTCCAATCGTCGCAAGATCCGCAGCCACGGTGTCCATCTCGCTCAGCGTGCCAATGTTCGCAGTGTCCATGAGCGGTTGAGGGGAGGCGAGATCTGTTAATGCCACCGCGCAGCCTGCGCTTAGCAGGCGCGCGCAGATGGCTTTACCGAGTCCTTGGTGGCGCCCAGCGCCGGTTACGAGTGCCACTTTCCCTGCAAGCGTCATGGTGTCGTCCTTCTGTGCTGAACTGTGTGCCCAAATCACGAGTCGCGTCAGTGCCTCGGGCGAGCGTTATCGATCCGGCACGTCGTCACCCGACTGCACTTTGGGGAGCCACAGCGCGGCGAGTGCTGATAGGAGTAGCAGTGGCACGATCGCAATCGAGAAGGCGCGTTGCCATCCGATTGAGGCGACCACCAACGGAACGACGGTCGGAAAAAACGCAAAGCCGATGCTGAGTGGGGCCGAACCGCAGACGGCGAATGCCGTGGCCCGCATGGACGTCGGATACAGTTCCGTGAGTAAGGTGCCGACCACTGCATTGCTGCCATAGAAAAATGCAGCTGTCAGCGCGAAGAACACCAAATCGGCTGTATGGGTACTCGGGACCCACATCAATCCGAGTAAGGCGATAGCGCCGATCACGCACCATAGTGCGTAGGTGTTGCGTCGATTCCAAAGATACTCACCGACAATAGCAGCGAGTAGATACCCAAAAACAGCAATGCCATTTGAACTGCCGACTAAGGCGGCCGCCTCTGCGGGCGTGTAGCCGCGCGCGGCCACAAAATAGGCCGGAAAATAAAATGCGGTGCCCGCATAGGCGCAGCCAAATGCAAAAAAGAGCACAGTGCACGCGATTGATCGGCGCCGGTATTGGCCCTGATACAGGCTGCGCAAAATAGAGTAATCAAGGCCGCTGGACCGCGTGGGCGCACGTGTCGCCGCGACGCGTGCAAAACGACCGCTCTCGGGTAGTTGCCATGCAATGAGGAGGGCTAGCGGAATGACGGCGAAGCCAATCATAAAAATCGAGCGCCAACTGTAGCTCGCGAGTAAGGGCGCCGCGATCAAAGAAGCGATAAACCAACCCAGCGGATAACCGCACTGCAAGATGCCCATCCACAATCCGCGGTGCCGAGCAGGGGCCGCCTCAGCCACATACACGGAGGTGATAGGCGCCACGCCTGCCGCGATTCCAAACGCGAGCGAGCGTAGCACCAGCAACCGCATAGGCGTGGTGGCAAAGCCATGTAAGCCGACAAAGAGAGCCGAGGCGGCAAGCACAACGGCCAAGGTGTAACGCCTGCCATAGCGGTCAGCCGCAAGGCCCGCAAAAATCACCAGCACCGCGGCGGAGGCGAATGACACCGCGAGGATGAGCCCAATCGTCTCAAGGCCCACGTGAAATTCAGTCGCGATGCCCGGAATTGCGTAGCCAAACAAGGATTGATCTAAATTACTGACCGTCCATGCGAGCAGACTAAAACACAGGATCGACCAAGCCATTCGCGGCAGTGTCACCGCGGTCATGCGGGCTCACGTAAGGCGGCGAGCGTGCGATGGACGTAGGCGAGGA
This sequence comes from uncultured Pseudomonadota bacterium, assembly GCA_903832085.1. GTDB lineage: Bacteria > Pseudomonadota > Gammaproteobacteria > Steroidobacterales > Steroidobacteraceae > CAIKZZ01. Next base: position 21,624 of record CAIKZZ010000044.1, read on the forward strand.
GCGCGCTGTCGCGCTCGGCACACACCGTGCTATCCGTGGCGATGGCGTCTAAGTGCGCGCGCGTCAGGACGCCTTGACTGAGCACGGCACGCTCAAGTCCATCGAGGCGTTCTGTGACGACCCACAGTTCCTGGGTCAGTTTGATAAGGACCGAGGCAAAGCGGTCCATAGCAGGGTCCGCAAAGAACTGCGGTTGGCCATCGGGCCCGTAGTAACCGCGGGCCGAGGGCTCAGGAATGGCGGACAGCGCATCGGTCGTCATTGCGCCGACTCCTTCCAGGCTCCAAAGCCAAACCACTGGATGCCGTTGGCGAGGCGCCCCGTGGTCTCGCAGTTCACAGCGTGTGCCTCGCTTGCGATGGCCTCGTCAACCGCAGCGGTGCCGTAACTGCCGATACTGGGCACCACAAATTGGAAATAACGATCCGCTGCAAAGCCTGCCTTGCGGCACAGGTCTGCCGGCTCTTGATCACGGAAGGCTTTGTAAAATGGCTCGACGTTGTAATAACAGTCCCAGTCCAGATAAAAGCCCTCAAAGGCGCCCATCTGCGTATTCGGTGGCAACTCCATGTGCAACATGAGTCCACCTGGCCGTAGCACGCGGCGAATTTCCTTGAACACTTTGCCAGTGGTTTTGAGCGCAAGTTCATGCAAAAACATGGACGAGAACACCAGATCAAAGGAGCCGTCCGCAAACTCAAGCGCTTCGGCATTCATTTGCTGAAACGTGACATCAACGCCCTGCAATGACGCACGGGCTGCGCCATACTTAAGGCCACCCGCCGCGACATCAATACCAACCACTTCGGCGTTCGGATAGCTTTGTTTCCACGGCAGCGTGTTGTGCCCAATGGTGCAACCCACATCAAGGATACGCAGGGGGCGAAAATCGGGGAACTTGCGGCTCACGTAGCGCGCCATTGAGAGCCCTATGTCGTCGAGGTTCTTACCCATGAGGCCCATGGAGAACACGGCCAATCCCTGATCATAAACGGCGCCGGGCGTCACATCGTCCGGTGCTCCGCTGCCTGTGTACGAGCCGGGCATAAAGTGCACATCAATGGCTGACACGCTGCGAGGGACTTTAAAATCGGCGCGGGTCTGTACCCGACCCTGGCTTGCGGTGTCGGCAACGGCACTTAAGCGGTCGTGCTCACGGGCGACCATTGGGGTGACAGAGTCCCAGACCATCTTTTGGGCATTGACCCGTAACGCACTGTAGGTCTTGAAGGTCGGATCCTGCCTGAGTGCTGCATGGACTTCTGAGCCGTTGGCCGGCGCGCGACCATGGTCGCGCTGAAAATCGGGCACCACACGCTGATCATAAGCGCGGCGCAGATCGCCTGCCAGATCGTTGAGGACAAACATCCTCAGTCCACTGACAAAGCGTTGGCGCGCCAGATCCTCACCGGTGGGGGTGGGCTTCATTGCGTGCTGTAGTTCCACTGCCATGGGGGTGTCCTCGCAAGGTGAGTCAGGTAATTAAAGATGACTTAAAAGGGCCACGTCGCATGCTAGCGCAGGTTGGCGCCCACGTGGAGGGGGGCGCACGGAATTCCGGCTCTTAAAGACGATTGCCCAGAGAGTGGCCCTCGCTAGTGGCGAGGAGTACCGTGCGCGGCTGGCGGCAATCGCCAATGCGATGGATGTCAGGGTAGCGGGCACGCAACGCATCGTATAGCGCATCATTGGGCACGCGTGGTGTGGCGTAGCTGAGCACGGCGACATCCGTAATCGCACTCACCTGACCGGTGTGAATGTTGGTGACGTGCACCAGGCCCTCTTCAAGGGCAGACTCGGCGGCAACTTCTGCAAAAGGCACCACCTCGATCGCCAATCGCTGCAGTCGGCGTTGGATCCCTAGCGCTGAGACGAGCGGCACGTCGGCAGCGATCCGATCGCGTGGCGTAACCAGTACGACGCGATCGAACAGGCGGCGTAGCAGCACCGCGAGCGCGTAGGTGCCTTCCGTATGGTCCATGTCAAACACCACGGCCGTCCCACCTTGCGATGCGCTGACGCCGGTTAACTCTAGTGCCAAACGTCGTGCATCGGGAATCAATCCCTCATCACGCCAAGCAAGTGGCAGGCTGCGCGGCCAGAGCATGGAGGAGCCGGTGGCAAGGACCAGCGCATCTGGGTGGGTCTCGTTGATCATGTGCGCCGTGGCCTCAAGGCCTAACTCAAAGCGCACGCCATGGCGACGTGCCTGCGTGTACTGATAGTCATAGATAGACGATAGCGACTCGCCGCCCGGCAGCGCTGCGTGTAGACGTGTTTTTCCGCCGACCTCAGGGCTGCTTCCGAACACGGTGACCGCATGTCCGCGTGCTGCAGCAATCCACGCCGCCTCGAGCCCCGCGATGCCAGCGCCTACCACCGTCACGCGGCGTTTTGTCGTTGCCCGCTTTGGCTGAAAGTCGACCTCGTCAGGCTCCGCGACACGGGGATTGTTATCACAACTCAGTGGATGGCCGTCCACGATTTGGCCCCAGCAGGTGTTGCACGAGACGCAGTAGCGAATCTCAGCCTCGCGTCCTTGTGCACTTTTTAAAGGCCAGGCCGGATCCGTGACCAGCGAGCGTCCGAGTGCCACAAAGTCCACAGTGCCGCGGGCAAGATGGCCTTCCGCTTCTGCTGGGTCCGTGATGAGCCCAAGTCCCACCAGTGGCGTGCCGTTAACAGCATGTTTGAGTTGCTCGATGAGCGGCATCCATGTTGAGCGCGCCCAGTGCATATCAGGGATATGCCAATCCAGCGTGCGTCCGTGGGTGCCCTGGCAAAACGCGACATAATCCACGCTGTGCCGAGACGTCATGGCATCAGCGATTTGCGCTGCAAGAATTGGGTCAATGCTATCCGGTAGCCCATCATCACCTGGAAGCTTAAGTCCAATCACGAAGTGTGGTCCGCACACTGCGCGGATAGCGCCCACTGTTTCTGATAAAAAGCGCAAGCGATTCTCAAAATCGCCCCCAAAGCGGTCTACGCGTTGATTGCTCCAGGGCGAAAGAAACTGGTGGAACAGATGTCCATGGCCTGAGGAGATTTCAACGCCAGAAAAACCCGCGCGTTCCAGTGTGTGCGCCGAGGCGGCCACGTCTGCAACAAACGTTTCAATTTCACTCTCGCGCATGACGCGTGGCACGGTCCAGGACAAATCATCTGGTAGTGCCGAAACGCCAATTGCGGCCGGATTGCGGCCACGTTCGTGTCGGCCGCGTCCTGAGTCCTGCACTTGCCCCAATAACCGACAGTCGTGCCTTTCAATCGCTGCCGCCCAGCGGGCGAGTCCATCGGCATTACGCGCATCCCATACGCTCACTTTGTGCAAAGCTGTTTGCACACGCGCCATATTCAATGGCTCAGTGACCACGCAGCCAGCACCACCCGCGGCGCGGTTGGCGTAGTACTGAATCATCGAGTCCGTCACAAGACTCGTGGTGATGCGCCGTGTCGTCATGGAGGCATGTAAAATACGGTTGCGCAATTTTAGGCGCGGCCCGTCGTACCGGTTAAAGAGGAGTGGGTAGCGATCGTTAGGAATCATGTGCCGTGCTGTAGGCTAAATTCAGCTTAGACCGGACGCGCGATGCGCTCGATCCATTCGCCAGCCACGCCCGTGATTCGATCAACGCATGCGCCTTGGTACAGTGCGCCGAGAGGCCTAAAGGCGCCACTGACCACTGCTGACTCAACGCTTACCATGGCAATACCCGGTGGCAGAAAACCATCCGTATGTGTGCGCAGACCAATGTGTGCAGGTGCACTATCGATCTCAAAGTAGCCACCACCCTTTAGTGCAACCGTCCCGAGTGTATAGGCATGCTCCACGGGTAGCCCTTGAAATCGCGCCATAAAATCGACCGGTAACTCAAAGGTCGGTGAGCCTTGATTGCCAAACTGCTGACGATAGGCATCGATGGCAAGGGCTGCATCCGCGCTGTGTAAAATGGCGATGAAGGGCTGATCAATGAAACTGCGCGCCAACGGTAACTCAAAGCCCGGTATCGCACGACGGATTTCGGTTAAGTACAGCACTTCACCTGCAGGGCCCACGAGTTGCCCGGCGCGCAGTGCGCCCTCGGCAAAGGCAAGATCGAAGGGCGGTCCCACCACTTGAAACGGTCCTTTGCTCACTTGCGCTACCGCCGCATCGCAATCTGCCACTGCGATCTCAAGTGCATTCCATCCCCATGCCGAATAGGGAGCAAAGGGTGTGCCGCCTGAGCCTTCAATTAGTCGAATACCCACGCTCGCTCCACTGGCGGGTACTAGCCATTGGTAGCGCGCACCCGCGGTTCGTGGCGCACCCCAGACCGTGGCAAGGGTGGCATCAATCGTGCCTTCCTCAACAAGTTGATAACCCAAGTCATCTTGATACGCGCGGCAGGACACTGCGTAGTTGGGACAGACGATGGTAGCGGCGGATAAGCGGCCTAGCGTTTGGTTCGTCATCGCATCGTCTCTAACCTGAAGCATGGTGTATGCGCACCTTAGCAGGATCGGGGAGCACTGCAAAAGGGGAGTTCGTCATGCGGGTTGCAGTTGGCAGGTGCGCACCTCTAGACTGTATCTCTAGGCGACAATTTAAGGAGCGTGACAGTGCAGACGATTGTGGTGCTTTTTAATCTCAAGGCGGGCGTGTCGGTTGAGGCCTACGAGCGCTGGGCTCGGACGACGGACTTGCCGATTGTGAATGCGCTCGCATCTGTTAATCGATTCGAGATCTTAAAAACAACCGGACTTTTAGGTGGCGGCGTGGCGGCGCCTTACGCCTATATTGAGTTGCTGCGGTTTGAGTCCTTCGATGCGCTCGTGACGGACATCAGCAGCGAGACCGTAAAGCGGGTCGCTGCAGAGTTTCAAACGTTTGCTGATAACCCACAATTCATTACGACGAGCGCATTGTCATAGGTAGAGCCGTACTCATGGGCGGAAATGACTGACGCACGGTCGGACGCGCTGTTCGCGGATGGGTCTTTTTGCTCGACTGGCATTTTAAGATAAAGGTGCGGCGTGCGTGCTGCACCCACCAAGGGTCCAATGGACATGAACACCCAGAACCACCTGCGCATTTGTCCGGACGAGTTTGCGTGGGAATTGTTCGACGATCCGCACGGGCGTCCCACGACGCCTGTGCGCGTTCTGAGAATGAACGACCCTTACATACTCGAAGCGGATTTTCCGCCCCACTTTTATGCGGGTCTACATTGGCATCCGCATGACACGATTTATCTCATTACCGCCGGCTCCATGCGCTTTGGTGATGAAGGTGTGTTTACAGAGGGTGAGGTGCGTTGGGTCAGGGGTGGTCATGCGTATGGCCCTGAGACCGCAGGTCCCGAGGGGGTGCGCTTTTATCTGATCAGCCTCGGTGGGCCCGTGGGACTGCATTGGGCGGACCTCTACGAGGTGCCAGAGGCGTTGGCTGAGCGCCTAAAAACGTTTGATGCGTTGCATGGGCGGCTAACACCCGGTGCGACTGCCAAGGTTTGGCCGAGCGACACGCCGCTCGCGGGCGTGCGCGTGGAAGTGCTCAGCAACAGTCATCCTCATGTGCTGCGAATTGAGCTTGATGCAGGCGCCTGCTTACCTGCCCATGCTGTTGTTAGCGATACGCTTGCATATGTCAAGCGTGGGGTAGTTGAGGTTGATAGTGAGTTGCGCTACTTAAGTGGTGACTTGCGCTTTGGTCGAGCGAAGTCGGTGACAGGAGCTATGCTGGCAGTGGATGGACCGGCTGAGGTACTGCTCATTGGTTTAGGCGGTGCACTGGATATGGCAGTTTGAAAAAACAGCATGAGGGCTTGTTAGGACGCCTCACGGTCTAGCCGACGGCGCCTCTACTGTCTGCGCAATGACTTGCAGCGTTTTGGTCGCGCCGTAACTGAACCTTATTGTGAGAAGTTCATTCATCGCAAATTTTTAAAGCATCAAGCAGCTTAAGCTTGTTTTACGCGTCGGCGCGACCGTTGGGGCGCTGGTAAAGCAATCGCTCTAGGTGTCTACGAAGTGATGCTGTTTTGTTGCGAATGAGGCCGGGTGGAATGTTTTGCAATATCTCATAAGCCGCAAGTAGTGACGAGAGTTCCTTCGTGTCGTATTTCTGGAGTGTTGACGGTGGTGTCGGGTGACTGTCACGTTCAAGTAAATACCCACCTCGCCTGCGACAAAATGCGACGGGTGTATCCAGTTCATCACGTAGGAAGCGGAGCAAGCGCTTCACCGTCGCACTCGAGGCGTTCAATGATGCGCACAGGCTGACAAGCGGTATGGCCTCCCGCGTCGAAATCAAAATATTGTAAATTTGCGTCACACGTTCATATCGCGCCATAACACCTCAGTCCTTGTGGTGCCGCAGTGCAACAGAGCACTGCGAATACCTGATTGTACTCTGCGAGTTGAATCCGTGTCTTTTTTGATCGACTAGGGTGCTGTCTGGATCAATTTATGATCCTCAAAAAAGTATAAAGTCGCTGACTGCGCGATTAGATCAAAAGATGATACGGTTAAGCAGTACCATGATTTGGTCGACAGCCTCCGGATGCGAGACGGATTGCATCATGGCAAGGACGCCACGGGGGCTGTCGACCTTGATCACTCGCATTACTCACGCACGCTCCCGCACAATTTTCAGTAGGGTTCAATGATTTTAGTCCTGAGCGTGTTGGTGGGCTACGTCTTTTTTAGGGAGGATATTGATGAAATTATCTAACAGATTGCCCGCTTTTCTCCTTGTTGCTAGCTGCTTTATTTGCGCCGCGAATGCTTCCGCAGAAAACATCAAAGACAAAGTCATCGACCCGACTTACACCGCAGTCCAGTGGCCTAGCTACGATGGCGCAAAAATATCGATAGGAGTTCTTACGTTTGAGGATGGAGTGTCAGGGAAACCTTCGCCAAACTGGATCAATGCCGATAGCGGTGTACAGACACAATACGGAGTGGGCGACGGATTATCGAATATCCTCGTGAGCACGCTGGTATCCACCAATCGATTTACTATCATCGACAAAAAAATCTCACGAAAAGTATTTGAGCTTTATAGCACCGACACAGCAAACAAGTTGGTAGGCGGAACTGCCTTACCGAAAGTTCCAGGAATAAAGTATTTCGTTTTGGGCTCCCTCACTGCTTTTGATGATGGAAGTACTGGCGCGGAAGGTGGCGTCGGTTTTGGTGGAGTCAAACTTTCAGCCGGGAAATCCGTCGCGTCGTTGATGATCCATATGCGAATCATCGACGCAACTAACGGTCAGGTTGTCTATTCGGCCCCAGTCGAGGGGACGGCAAGCACATCAAAAGTTGGGATTTCCATCGGTGGGGTCGGCAATTTGTCCGGTTTCAAGGCGGCGCCAATTGGACAAGCGATCCAAAAAATGATCGATAGGGCTACCGATGAAATCATCATGAAGACTTTTCCGGGCACCGCGTCGATACTTCCGCCGGTGTCAGACAAATAACTCGACACGTACGGGTCGAGAGAATCGCGGACTGGATCTGGGTCTCCAATCGTACCTTGCATGCCATTTAGGACAATGGCATGCAAGGTGCTCCGACGCCTTTGTCAATTGGCACTGCCGCCGAGGAGTCGTCTGGCATGCACTCATAAAATATCGAGCGACTCGGTACAACGCTCAGGATCAGGTCCCGATTTTGGGTGCTGTGTCGTGTAAAGCATCATTGCCGGAAAACGTAGTGGTTTACGGGCGCGCAGGATCCCGTGTGTCGGGTGCTGCCGTCGGGCGCGCGGCGGGGTGGATGCCCAAGGTGAGAGGATGGCCCACACGGTTTCACTCAACCAGTACGCTGTCCGCAAGCGGCATCTGTTCGATTGGCGTTTGCTGAAGGAACACGAAACCGAACCCGCGTCCGCGCTTAACCCTAAGTCCGTAGCCAAGCTTGTAGTCCCAGATTTAGAACAAACGGCCGGTTTTGCGAACAATTTTCGGTCTGAAATGGCCGCCATTTTCGCCCGGTTTGATGCTGCCGACTGCTAACCGGTTGCCTTCCGAGGTTCGGGCGTTGCGCAGGCTGGAAAAGCACCTTCTAGGCAAAATGCGTCACTTGTACTAACATTGAGCCTACTGTACATCTGAAAGGGATTTGCCATGACTGCCACGACTACCGCTCGTTCGGCCCGGCTCGGCCTGCGCGCGACACCTGAACAGGAAACCGTTCTGCGTCGGGCCGCCGAGGTCGCACACAAATCGTTGACTGATTTCATTCTTGATGCCGCTTACCAGGCGGCCGAGCACACCTTGCTCGATCAAAGATTGTTTATGGTGTCCGGCAGTCAGTACCAAGCGCTCCTGGAAATGCTGGATCGACCGGAGTCTGATAATCCTGGTCTGGCCAATTTGTTCTCCCGGCGTCCGGTGTGGGCAGAAAAATGAGTCTATCGGCACCACAGTCACTGGAT
>CAIKZZ010000045.1 GCA_903832085.1 uncultured Pseudomonadota bacterium
CCCCCGACCCCGGGGTTATGAATCCCGTGCTCTAACCGTCTGAGCTACCTAGCCAATTGATTTTTATGATTTTTTTATCGTCAGCCATCGTGAGGGTCTGCGCACTCACAAGCCAACACATATCCCATCACGCACTTGGGCGCGCAGTGTAACCAAACCTGCCTAGCACTGCCATGGGCAGAGCAAGCACCCGACTGCTCGCACTACCCAAAAAGTCAGATCGAGCACCGATCCAACCCCCTGGGTCAAAAAGTCTGCAGCCACGCCACCTGACTGTTCACGGAGTTGACGCTGTTACCCATGACCACAAGTTTCGTGGGCGAGACGAGATACATCACAAGACCCGTACCACCAAAAATATTCTGGCTCACTGACGCTTCCATCCGACCGGTTGATGTATCAAGCGCATAGTTGCCCGACAGATTTCCCGACAGTAACCCGTCTTGCAGTACGATTTGCGAGGTTAACGTAATCGGCGAGTCATCCACTGGAAACACAGTGCCGCCCAGGTAATCAGATCCACTGTAACTGGTAAACGGCACCCCAATCTGCGCGTCCAGGAACCCAAAGTTACCGAGGGCACTGCCAGATTCCAAAATATAGCCATTGCCAGGGCTGGATAAATAAAACACAAAGTTGCGCGCTGGCGTCACTGCATTGACGGCCAACGTACCCCGACCATTCGCGGCAACTGCATACGGCACACTTGTATAAGAATTCGTCACCAGTGCAGCGCCGCGATCAGCCGTGTCGAGCAACAACGACACGCTGCCAGCCAAAGCGCCCGACAGCCGACCCGTTGCAAAGGTCCCTGCCGGCAATCCCTGCACAAGCGAGCTACCTAGCAGAGTCAATATGGAAGGACCAGACAACGCGGAGGCATCAAAGCTATTTGGGCTCAGTTGACGGCTCATGCGTCCAGCTAAGCGCGGCGTCGTCTTCGCAGTGTCATTGCTCACGACAAACAACGTATTTGCATCGACAACGTAGTATGCAATTGGTAGCGATAAACCATTCACCGCCAGCGTTGCTGTACCACGACCATTGGCGTCAGGCGCACTCCAACTGCCACTCAATGGAGTTGCTGCGACACTGCTCGTGCTATTGGTGTCAGCTTGGCCGTTAACGATCGACCCAGATGGACTGAAGGTCAGTCGTCCCACGACACCGAGCCGACCACTGGCGCCATCGCTACCCACTAATCCAAAACTGTAATCACCCGCAAGCACGGTCTGCGAGAAGGCGCTTGTGTCTTGCTGGAAAAACTGAGCGCTACCGACGACTGCCGAGCCATCGTTTTCCTGCATATGACCCCTGGAGAGAGTCGCTGCAACACCGAAGTCAAAGGTCTCTGTCGTATTTGTGGAAACAATTTTCAATGTGCCGTAGTTCTGCGTAGTCGTCTGACAGAGCCCCTGACTCCCAGCATCAGCAACGCGAGCCCCGTTGGCGTCTTTGTAATCGGTAACACCACTCATCGTGCCATCAGCACCCACATTAAAAGCGCCCGCACGCACAACGGGCAGCTGACTTTTATACCCAATAAACAGATATGAATAGCGCCCCTGCAGCAGACACGCAGTCTTTTGGTTGACTAGGAGCGTCAACACAATCGAGGCTGTGCCGCTGTTAGCATCCGTCACAGTCAACGTAAACGTGGAGCTGCCAATTGCAGTCGGCGTTCCGGTGATTCCAATCGTTTGGGTCGTGCTGCCGTTAAGAGATAACCCAGCTGGCAAGGTGCCACTGGTCACCGCCCACGTGTAAGGCCCAAGTCCCCCAGTAACAGTCACCCCAGCGCCATAGGCAATATTTTGGTTCCCTGGGAACAGCGTGATTGGCGTGATCGTCGGGGTGCCGTTCACAGTGATCGTCACCGAGGCCGTTTGCGTTGTATCTGCGACCGCAACCGCCGTTAAGGTTGCCGCCACTGAACCGGTCACCGTGGTAGGGCCGACGTACACCACTGTAGTCTTCGTAATGCTCGTCAGAGTCCCAGGTCCCGAGAGCTGCCAGGTTACCCCTGAATTACTCGAATCATTGACCACACTCGCATCAATCTCAAGTGTCGCGCCTTGATAGATCAGCGTACTACCCGTGGCGGTCGTGAGGCCCACGCCAACGCTAACACCGACCACCGTTGTGGATGCCTTTTTACTACCACAACCAGCAAGCGCTGCGAACGACAAGAGCACGAGTAATGCGATCACCCCGCGACCTAGCGCCGAACCCGATTTTTGCATCGCTCGCATCATGTATTCCTCAGTAGCACGGTCGACAGCATACCGCCAATCGACCTTAGACGTTAAACAGCAGTTGCCCTCTAAGAGGCTTGTGTTTACTAGGCATCACGTTCGGAACGTTCATCACATGCCCCCAGTTATGCCCCCAGTTATGCCCCCAAACAGGTCGGGTGCCAACGAATAGAGGCGAACATTGGCGAACAGGAGGGCAACTTTCCGGTTTCAAGATTAGGGCGAGGGAACCGCCTCGCCCAAGTCATATTACCCAAAAATCGCCTTCTCTACTCGACTAAAATCCAAGTAAGGTCCGTACAGCGCAGACGCGGTTTCCTCTTCGCCAATTGCTCGGAGAGAATCCAAACAAGCCTTATGCGTCACTGACTGAAATCCTGACAGAGTGGGGTCGTCGGAAATCAGGTGTGTTCTGTAGGCATTCACCGCAGCGTCGTAATTGTTGTTCTGTACCGGGTAGATCACAATGAATCGGCCTTTGCTGTAAAGGCCACTTTCGATCATGACTTGACTCAGCCTATGCTCGCGCCAGAGTTGCTGCAAGGGATTCCCGCGCAAGCCTTTGGCAGCAAACGCCCGCGTTACCGGTCAGTTTTTCATAACGCGGGCGTAACGTTGCCGGTGGCTCCGCCATCGTTTCCGAATACTTGACCTCAATTGCAATGAACCCGTTGTGCCCACTGGTGGTGGTGCAGGTCACGAAAACATCGAATGCCGTATAGTCTTCCGTGAATGCAGATTGCCTCGGCCAGGTGAGTGCTCAAAGTAAATGCCTTCCACGGTCGCTACGTATTCCGGGAACAGGTGCGGGAAGCACAGCGTGGCCTTTGCTGCATCCAACTTCATACCGCCACACAGGTTGAAGCAAAGCGGCTGACTGGAGAGCATATTGGTCCAAAGGCGTTCTTGGTCAAGCATCGCCCCAATTTCCCGATAGACCGATTCACGACGGGCCACCTTGGCAATGTCAGGTGAGAGGAAGTTACTCCCCTGTTTGGGGCTCTCGCACCATCGAGTCGGCTCCCCAGCTAGCGCCGTTTCCCTTTGGCATTACGATGAACGCCAATCGGCAGTCCTCGTTCTTCCCTCCATAGCGCTTGCAGTAAGCGAGCTGCCGCCATAAAGCGACTGTCGCTGGCTTCATTAACTTTGTAGGCTTTCAAAATGTCCGTAGGGACGAGGCTCATGGGCAAAAAGCTTTAGACGATAGCTTTTTGGTAGTTTTAGAGCATGCCTGCCCCTGCTTCGATACGGAAAATATTTTCATGCCATATATCCATAACCGACGACCGTGTTGTCATCGCGGGTCAATAGGTGCATCAGCTTAGGATGAATGAATAGCTTGTCGCGCCCGACAGCTCTTTCTTCCAAGACTCCAATTTCTACGAGCTGCTTGAGATAGCGCGAGGAAGCTTGGCGACCGGCGATGTCTCTCTCGACGAGATTCTGGATTCGGCAGTAGGGCAGGTTGAAGATCAAATCGACCAGCTCCCGGCTGTAGATTTTAGGGGCCGCCTGTTTTACATGCGTGATGGTCAGCACCGAGAGTGAGCGGATCGCTGATATCTTGGCGGTCGTCCAACGGGCCGTTTCCTCAATGCCTAAGAGTAAATAGATAATCCACGGCTCCCATGCCTGGCTGCGCGTGATATCGAGCAGCAGTCGGTAGTACTCGGCCTTGTTCTTGATGATGTGGCGACTGAGATAAAGAATCGGTAGCGTCAGCAAGTCTTCCTGAATCAGGTACAAACTGTTCAGAATGCGTCCAGTGCGGCCGTTGCCATCGGTGAAGGGGTGGATTGCCTCGAACTGGTAATGCCCAATTGCCATGCGGATCAAGGGATCGACATCGCGTTGTTCATTAAGATAACGCTCCCAGTTGGCGAGTTTCGACCTCAACAAATCTTCACCGACAGGCGGCGTATAGATCACTTCTCCCGTCGCTTGGTTGGCGAGTGCCGTTCCAGGTACGCGCCTAACCTGCATCTCGATGCCCTTGATGCGAGAGCAAACCTGTTCCGCCGTGCGGGTGTTCAAGGGGGTTTGCTTGAGTACCTGGTACCCTTCCAGTAGTGCGCTGCTGTGACGCAAAGCTTCGCGGGTAGCCGGATCGGCTTTTTCCCCAGCTCTTTGGTACTGAAAAAGTCGGTCTGTCGTGGTGACGATGTTCTCGATTTCCGAGCTGGCTTGTGCTTCCAGGAGCGGCAGCGCATTGATCAGGACGCCCTGATTTGGAAGTAGCTCCGCTGCTTGTTTCAGTTCTGCCAGCGCTGCGCGCGCGGCAATGCACTGCTTGAGTACCGGGCGTGTTTCCACCTCCGCGGCTGGCGGCAGGGGTGGCAAGTCGTTGTAGGGCTGGTCTGGGCGCCAACTGGCCATGATTTAATTTCTTTGATTTTGCGACACATGCCCAGTTTATGTCGCTGGCGACAACAGGTCAATAGAATATGTTGCGATTTCTCTTAAATCGCAACATATTCAATCAACCATTCGCCACCATCTGATGAAGCAACAGCTTCCGGCTTGATCGGCACGATATTGCTTGTCCCACCTTTCCATTGATCGAGTAAGTCTGGCCATTGCTGCATCATCTTGGCTCGATCCTTCAGGTAGTCGGCATGGTTATACGTGCGACGAACAGAGTTCTGCTCGGTGTGGGCAAGCTGGCGCGCGATACAGTCTGACGAGAAGCCCAATTCATTAAGGCGAGTGCTGCCGGTCGTGCGCGTCGCATGCGGACTGTACTTGCCTGACCATCCCAAAACATTGACCATCTGCCTGAATGAAGCCGTGACCATAGGTTTCTTCCAGTCGTCTCGATGCGGGAAAAGGTGCTTCTTGGTGACCTCTTCCCAGTCCTAGAGAGCTAGCCATTCCTTGCTTGGCGATGGCCTCAAAAGCGTTGGCCTGCTCATGAACGGACTTGATCCGATCAATTTTCTTTTGCTGCGCTGGATGAATCCCTTTTTTGACGAGCTTGCGAGCGTTCTCAGTCACGTCCCTGGCGCCCTTCAGAGATAGCTCGGGATAGGCGCCCATCGCATAGCGATTCTCCTTGCCGTCTATCCGATACTTCCAGCGCCAACGCTGGGAGCCTCCGGGTGCGACCTCCAGGTAAAGCCCCCCACCTGCTGCAATTTTGTAGGTCTTACGTTCGGGCTTGGCAGCCCGCAGGGCAGCATCGCTTATGGCCCGCTTGCGGCCTTGGTTTGCAACGTGATTGGGGCATACAAACTCCCTTCAATCCCAGCACCTACAAGGTTTTCATGGGTTTTTCGGGCATATTTTCTCCGCCTTCTAGGGGCAAGCTATCGCCATGCCCCCAGGTTTTGCGAATGTCAATGAACACCCAAGAACAACATCGGCCATCAAGTCTATTATTTTCAGTGCGTTGCGTACTACACAAAACGCCTGCGAACACCAGAAAACAACTATTCGTGCTTAGACGTTGAACCGAAAGTGCATAACGTCACCCTCGCGGACGAGATACTCTTTACCCTCAAGGCGCAGCTTGCCCGCGTCCTTAGCCCCCGATTCGCCGCGACACGCAATATAGTCGTCGTAACCTATGACCTCAGCCCGTATAAAACCGCGCTCAAAGTCTGTATGAATCACGCCAGCCGCCTGTGGCGCGGTGCTCCCCGCACGGACCGTCCAGGCCCGCACCTCTTTAGGGCCGACGGTAAAATAGGTCTGCAGGCCCAATAATTGGTAGGCGCCACGAATCACGCGATTTAAACCCGGCTCATCCAACCCGAGTTCTTGTAAAAAGTCGGCGCGGTCTGCATCCTCAAGTTGCGAAATCTCCGCCTCGATCGCCGCACAGACCGGCACCACTTGGGATCCTTCAGCGGCGGCCCGCTGCTCGACTGCTGCAAGTAGTGCGTTGTTCTTAAACCCACCCTCACTCACATTCGCGATGTACAGCACTGGCTTCATGGTCAGCAACTGTAGTTCGCGGACTAACAGGCGCTCGTGCTCATCAAGCTCGACTGCACGAGCCGGTTGCCCACTGTTCAGCGCGTCGCGGACGCGCTTGTATAAATCACGCGTCTTAATCGCTTCCTTGTCCTGGGCACGAGCCGCCTTCTCAGCACGCTGCAACCCCTTCTCCGCCGTATCTAGGTCTGCCAGCGCAAGCTCAGTATTAATAATATCGATATCGGCGATCGGATCGACTTTGCCAGCAACATGCACCACGTCATCGTCTTCAAAACAGCGCACGACGTGTGCGATCGCGTCCACCTCACGGATGTTGGCCAAAAATTTGTTACCAAGTCCCTCGCCCTCAGACGCGCCCTTCACGATGCCGGCGATATCAACGAACTCGACTGTCGTTGGAATTGTTTTTTCAGGCTTAGCGATTGCCGCGAGTGCGTCCATCCGCGGATCTGGCACAGGAACTACGCCAACATTGGGATCAATCGTGCAAAAAGGATAATTTTCAGCCGCAATCTGGGCTTTGGTCAAAGCATTAAACAACGTTGACTTGCCAACGTTGGGTAGCCCGACAATCCCACATTTAATTCCCACATCCGCTCCTTAAAAAACTTTATGCATCGCGCCGATGCAATGCGTTCATGACTTTCTCAGCGCCATCTGTCAGGAGCCTCGGAACTGCATCAATCGCCGTAGCGACAGCCTGATCCAGTAGCTCCTGCTCAGCTTTTGGAGCACGTCGCAAGACATAGTCAATCACCTGATCGCTACTTGCCGGGCGTCCAATGCCGACACGCAGTCGCCAAAAAAGGTCACCCACCTGAGTGATGATATCTTTAAGTCCGTTGTGCCCGCCCGAGCCACCGCCGAGTTTCAGTCGAGTGACGCCAATACCGAGATCCAGTTCATCATGAATCACCAGTGTCTCGCCTGGCAGGAACCGCATGTAGTCCGTGACAGCCCGGACAGCCATACCGCTACGATTCATATAAACAGTGGGCTTAAGCAACCACAGTTCCACACCGTCGACCGCTACCCGACCCACCTCCCCGTGGTATCGCGCATGCGGTCTTAAGCTTGCGCCATATTTTGCAGCCAGCCGATCCACACACCAAAATCCCGCGTTATGCCGCGTATCTGCGTGCTCCGGCCCCGGATTCCCAAGGCCAACGATCAACTTGAGTGGGAGTCCCGCCATCACCGTACCTCAGCCGTGCATTGCAAACGGATCGCGCCAATCGGCGCGATCCGCAGCAATACATCAAAAAACGCCGCTTACTTCTTGGCGTCCTTCTTGGCGTCTTTCTTAGGCTCTTCTTTCTTCGCAGCATCGGCCTTCTTATCGGCTGCTGCAGGCGCCGCCTCGACCGCCGCAGCTGGTGCCTCGGCCTCTTCAGCGCGCAACCCATGCACCGCCACGATCGACGGATCCTTGCCACCGGCAAGCTCGATGGAAACCACGCCCTGTGGCAGTTTGATATCAGATAAATGCAGCGACTGATTCAAGTGCAAACCCGACACATCCACTTCGAGGAACTCTGGCAGATCCTTCGGCAGACACTCAACCACGAGCTCATTACGTAAGTGCGACATCATGCCGCCTTCGGTCTTGACGCCCGGCGAAATAGCCTCACCAACAAAGTGCAATTGCACTGACAGGCGAATCGTTTCTGTTTCACTGACGCGCTGCAGATCGATATGCACGATCTGCGTCTTCCAAGGATGCCGCTGCACATCACGCAAAATGGCAGCATGCATTGCGGAACCCACCTTGATTTGCACGATTGATGAATAGAACTTCTCGTTCTCCATCACCAACTGCAACTTGGAATGCTCAAACGACAAGGCAGTAGGTTCTGTCTTGCCACCATAAAGGATCGCAGGAACACGACCCGCATGACGCAGGCGGCGGCTCGCACCCTTCCCCTGGTCATTGCGGAGTTCCGCGGTCAATTCAAATGAAGTCTTCATCCATCTCTCCTTACAAAGGCACCAGACCACGTCCGCGACCAGAACGTTGTCGATGCGTCACCCCAGGACACCATGCCCTGGCGCAATTTCAAAATGACATAATCAGTCGATATAAAGTGAACTTACCGACTCTTCGTCGCGAATGCGACGCATTGTCTCCGCCAGCAAGCCAGCCACCGATAGCTGCCTGATTTTTTTGCACTTAAGCGCGCTGTCACCCAGTGCGATCGTATCGGTGACGACCAATTCATCGAGCACCGAGTTTGTAATTCGCTCAATCGCCTGCCCCGACAACACGGGATGCGTGATGTAGGCAACGACCTTGGCAGCGCCCTGCTCCTTAAGGGCCTGAGCGGCAAGACACAGCGTGCCAGCAGTGTCGACCATGTCATCGATCATGATGCAACTCTTGCCTTCCACATCACCGATGATATTCATGACGCGCGACTCATTCGCTCGCGGACGGCGCTTATCGATAATGGCAAGATCCGCGTCATCCAGCCGCTTTGCTAGGGCGCGAGCACGCACAACTCCGCCAACATCGGGAGACACGACAATCATGCGCTCGTGTTTTTGCTTCCACGCATCACCAAGCAGTACGGGGGATGCGTATACATTATCCACTGGGATATCGAAAAAACCTTGTATCTGATCGGCGTGCAAATCAATCGTCAGCACACGACTCACGCCAGCACTGGCAATCATATTGGCCACGAGTTTTGCAGTGATCGCCACGCGCGTGGCGCGTGGACGCCGATCCTGGCGCGCGTAGCCAAAATACGGGATGACAGCGGTAATACGGCCGGCACTGGCACGCCGACAGGCATCCGCCATGATCAGCAACTCCATCAGATTGTCGTTCGCCGGTGGAGAGGTCGATTGCACGATGAACACATCGCGACCGCGGACGTTGTCCATCAATTCGACTGAAATTTCGCCGTCACTGAAGCGGCCAACCAATGCCCGACCAAGTGGTTGCTTGAGATGATGGGCAACCGCAAGCGCAAGACCGGGATTTGCTCCCCCAGTAAAAACTGCCATTTGCGAGTCGGACACTGCCCACGCTCCACAATCATTAAATTCGGATACCGATCGATATGGCTGGGGCGGAAGGATTCGAACCTTCGCATGGCGGAATCAAAATCCGCTGCCGTACCACTTGGCTACGCCCCACCTGCACACTCGACCCATTGTACCGATCAACGCGCACCTTCATGCGCCAACCGCAGCTCCAGCGGTGATACATTCAGCGACGTCGCCACGAAACCCTGCCACTGCGCCGGCAACCCCACGAGCGCCGCTGCCGCACTTGCCGTATCCATAAACGCCGCAAACACGCAGCCACCAGATCCTGTCAAACGCGCGTGGCCGCGCTCCCCTAACCAGCTAAGCGCCGCCATGACCGCCGGATGTCGCGCGACCACCACAGGCTGCAGATCGTTCCGGCCCGGTAGCGCCTCCAAAGGCCAGTCCCGCGAAAGAAAGCCCTCTATTTTGATCACCGGAGAATTTCTTGTCAATTCAGGCGCCTGGAAAGCGCTGGCGGTGGCGACCGGACTATTGGGAAAGATGACCGCAAAGCTCGCCGGCGGCAGGTCCACCGGCTCTAAAAGCTCACCGATACCCCGCCCGATCGCCGCTGAGCCGTAGATAAAAAACGGCACATCGGCCCCCAGATCCCGCCCTAAGCCGGCAAGCGTCGCCGTGGAAAACTCTAAGCCCCACAGTGCATTCAACGCAACAAGGGTGGTCGCAGCGTCCGAACTGCCGCCTCCAAGCCCACCCCCCACGGGTATCCGCTTCACTACCTCAATTCTAACCCCGAGATCCGGGATCGCCGCCCGCTCACGCAGCGCGCGCGCTGCCCGGATGACCAAATCCTCGCTCTCGGGGATGGCCGTTTGCTGGGCAGTGCGCTCAATTACCCCATTCTGGCTCACCCAAAATCGCAGTTCGTCATGGAGGGAAATAGGCTGAAACAGGGTCTGCAACTCGTGATAGCCGTCGGCCCGCCGTCCGATCACGTGCAAAAACAGGTTGAGCTTGGCAGGAGCCGGCCAATAGGCGTCCATCAGGGCACCCCCACCTGCCACGAGTCGATCAAAAGGCGCACGCGGGTGCCTGCGCGGGTCAATTCAATACGAGTCGGTAAAGACCCAGAGGCACCTGGTACCACCGAGTACAGCGAACTCGTCACATGCCAGCCATCCTGCTGGAACTCGCTTGCCGTGCCCTCAACCTGACGGCCCGGAGCAGGTACGCCCATTACCCAGTATCGTAATGATGCAACCGGCAGCGCAAACCCAAGGCGCGCTTCAAGAGCGGCATCTAGCGATGCATATGGCGGCGCCACTTCCAGCGGCTGTCCACTGGCATTCTCGAGCACGATCAAATCATCATGACGTACGATTCGCGTCGCGCCCGCGCCAAAAGCACCGCGCACCTCGATTTGTCCCTCGGCTGGCGTTTCGTGCCAACGGAAGCTTGCCGAAAATCCCTCATTGATTGAGCGGACCGCAACACGGCCCTGCGCCGTCCAAACTTGGGGCGGCGCACTGAGCACCCACTCCATCGGCGCAACGGGGCGTACCGGGATGCTGCAGGCGGCTTGCAATAACAAGACGAGCACAAGCAGCCATCGACCGAACACACTCATGGCAAAAGGATCCCGAAACGCACGCGCAGCGCATCGAGACGCTGATCACCGGGCGTTCGCTCTAACGCCTGCAAGACTAGCGCCTTCGCTGCGCTCGTATCGCCTTGCGCCCACTCAACAGTGGCGAGGTGCACCGCGATTTCAGCATCCAACTCTTTTGCATATGCACTTTGCAACCATCGCAAGGCGCCCACACCGTCCCCTCGACGAAACAGGACCCAACCAAGGCTATCGCGAATCGCGGCACTATCAGGTACCTGCGCATAGGCTGCCTTAATTAGACGCTCGGCGACATCTAAATGCTGCCCATGTTCAGCAAGCGTAAATCCAAGCGCGTTTTGCGCCGCAGGATCATTTGGTCTAGTGCGCAGAATTGCTCGCAGGGTATTCAGTGCGCCACTCAAATCACCCATTTTTTCGAGCACAACAGCGTTTGCATAAGCTAATTCTTCGCGATCGGGATACATCGCCCGTGCGCGCTGCAACAGGCTAAGCGCTTCTACAGATCGACCAACCTCGGCGAGTAACTGCGCACGCCCTGCCGTCAAAGGCACACGAATAGTCGGTTCGTTAATAACGGCCTGATCTAACATCCGCGTTGCGCCGTCACGATCACCGGTCTCTAGAAGCAGTCGATAGGCACGTAATTGCGCCGCTACCGCCCGGGGCCCTGTCGTCACTCGCATATACAAGTGCGCCGCACGCTCGACCTCGTGACGACGATCCGCAATGACGGCAAGTCCAAATAATGCCTGCTCCGTGTTGTGGCCGGTTCCAGCAAGCTCTGAGTACTCCTTCAACGCCTCATCGTAACGATGACTTTCGACATCAGTGCTAGCAAGCCCGCCCAACGCCTCTATATGTAACCGGCCACGCGCTAGACTCTCAAACAAAGGCCGCGCCTCCACAGCGCGCCCACAAGCGGTCAGTAGCCACGCATAGTTTAATTGCTCCGTATCACCGGACTCCGCCGCAAGACCTCGTGCAGCACTTAAGCCTGAATCACAATCACCTGCAGCAACATGTGCACGCGCTTGAACCCAGCGTGCCTCGCGCCAATGTGGCTTTAACGCAAGTGCCGTCTGAATCGCCCGCAGCGCTGTGGTGGAATCTCCGGCGTTCAGGGCGAGCGTTGCATGGGCATACGCCGCTTCGGCAACGGTCGGATACTGATTGGCCAATAGACCAACAATAGCGGCAGCACCCGCCTCATTGCTCGTCTCGACCAACGTCTCCCGCAACGCCAAAAACGCCTCGGCCGGACTTGCGTACGCAGTTTTCACCAAGATGGCAAACTCGCGTGCCGCTTCACTGCGCCGATCAAGCTGCAGCAAGGCCAGTGCCCTAAAGCGCCGTGCTACCTCACTTTTAGGATCACGCACAAGCCACTCGGACGCGATAGCAAGCAATTCTCCGTCTTGTGCGTTATCAAACGCCATCCGTGCCGCGCGCTCTGCCAGTTCATTGCTCCCACTTTGAGCTGCAAGGCGGTATTGGCGCGCCGCCCATGGATACTGCCCTCGCTCCACCGCGGTGTCGGCCACCCGCAGCCGCGCCTCGACCTCAGACTGGCCCCGCGGGCTCACACAGCCGCCGGCACAGGCCAACAAGGGCAAAAACACGAGCCAAGCGCTTGGTTTATTAAATAGTTGCATGTGCGCACTATAGCCCACAGGCAGGGGCTGATCCCCCGTGATTTAAGCGATCCGCTTGCCCTACCAGCCCGCGTACCTGACAATTCAGGCCCTTCCCGACCCGCCTAGGCCCCGCATGCCGCTTGTTGTCGTTGGGATCAACCATCGCACGGCACCCGTCGAGGTCCGTGAGAAGGTGGTCTTCGACCCCGCTCATCTGCAGACTGCTTTGCTTGCGTTGATACGCGACGGCGCCCGCGAGGGCGTCATCCTGTCAACTTGCAATCGCACTGAGCTGTACTGCGTTACCGATACGCCAATCGCGCTTGGTAGCTTTTTAGCACGTTACCATTCGCTCACCGACGATCTTGGCGATAATTTATATGAGTTCCGTGAGACTCAGGCAGTGGAACATGCGTTTAACGTCGCCTCGGGTCTTGACTCAATGGTACTCGGCGAAACCCAGATTCTTGGACAACTGAAAGACGCGTATCGCAGTGCCCAGCAAGCTGGCACCGTTGGAACAGCGCTCAATCGATTATTCCAAGCAAGTTTTTCAGTCGCTAAGCGCGTACGTACCGAGACTCAAATCGGCGCGAATGCCGTATCAGTTGCCTCCGCAGCAGTCAGCTTGGCCCGACAAATATTCGCGGGTTTTGAGCAACACACCGCCTTACTAGTCGGCGCGGGGAATACGATCGCTTTGACCGCACGACATCTGCACGCACACGGTTTGAAACGCATGATCATCGCTAATCGAAACCTCGAGCGCGCGCAAGCTCTCGCTGCCGAATTCAATGCTTCTGCCATTACACTGGACTCAATAAAGCACCATTTACCAGAGGCAGATATCGTATTTAGCAGCACCGCAAGTCCAACCTGCGTGATCACTTCGAGCGATGTCAAGGCCGCCCTCGCTGTACGACGCCGTCGACCCATGTTCATGGTAGATATTGCAGTACCCCGCGATATTGAACCTGAAGTTTCCGCATTTGAGGATGTCTACCTTTATACTGTCGATGACATCCACAGCGTAGTGAATCAAAACATGCAAGCGCGTCATGACGAATCGCATCAAGCGCGAGACATGATCACCGAAGAGGTGGCGCGCTTCATGTCAGACTTAAGAGGACAACAAGCGGTGCCGACCATCCGCGAGCTGCGCGCAAGCGCTGAAGAGCTGCGCGCATTGAGTCTTGAGCAGGCAATCCGCGCCCTGCACGGTGGCCGCAGTCCGGAAGATGCTTTGGCTTATCTTGCCGACACCCTCACGCACCGACTGATTCATGCCCCGACGCACCAACTACGGCACGCTGGCGAAAACGGTGATGAGACGCTTATTGATTCTGCTCGACGCCTATTTGATCTAGACACAGAGACAGAATGAGGGACGGAATACGCCGACGCCTTGAACGATTGGCCGATCGCTACGAGGAAGTGGCGAGACTGCTATCGGATTCGGACTTGCAAGGTCGCAGCGACCGGTTTCGTGAGCTATCGATGGAATATGCTCGCATCGAACCTGTTGCCCAACGCTTTCAAGCCTTCCTGGCTCTTGAGCGAGATGCTACAGCTGCAAACGCGCTCGCGTCCGACACCGATCCGTCCATGCGCGAGCTCGCTGCCGAGGAAGTACGCGAACTCAGCCAGCGCATCTCCACCGAAGAAGAACAGCTACAAAAACTACTGATACCAAAAGACCCGCACGACGAGGGCAATATTTATCTTGAAATTCGTGCTGGAGCAGGCGGCGATGAAGCTGCCATTTTTGCCGGTGATTTATTCCGAATGT
The DNA here is from genome assembly GCA_903832085.1 of uncultured Pseudomonadota bacterium. Lineage (GTDB taxonomy): Bacteria > Pseudomonadota > Gammaproteobacteria > Steroidobacterales > Steroidobacteraceae > CAIKZZ01. The sequence goes on from CAIKZZ010000045.1 coordinate 14,248, forward strand.
ACAGCCGATATGCAGACGCACAAGGGTGGAAAATCGAGATTTTATCGGATAGCCGCGGCGAACATGGTGGCTACAAAGAAGTCATCAGCCGCGTGGTTGGTCAAGCTGCCTACTCGCGTCTTAAATTTGAGTCTGGTGCTCACCGCGTGCAACGCGTACCCGCAACAGAAGCGCAAGGAAGAATACATACATCTACCTGCACCGTCGCAATTCTGCCAGAACTCGCGGCAGTAGATGACATTCCAATTGCAGACGGCGATCTACGCGTTGACACATATCGCGCCTCCGGTGCTGGCGGCCAACACGTCAACAAGACAGATTCCGCTGTGCGCATGACGCACATCCCGACAGGCATCGTTGTCGAATGCCAAGACGAACGCTCACAGCATAAAAATCGCTCACGCGCCATGTCCTTGCTCAAAGCCAAGCTTCTGCAAGCAGAACGTGACAAACAAGCATCTCAGCAAGCAGCTAGCCGAAAACTCCAGGTTGGCACTGGCGATCGTTCCGAGCGCATTAGAACCTACAATTTTCCCCAAGGCCGCCTGACGGACCACCGAGTTGATCTGACGCTCTATCAGCTTGAAGATATTGTTAACGGAAATCTTGATGTCGTTCTATTGCCACTGGCGCGCGAATACGAAGCAGAGCAACTCGCAGAACTGGAATGATAGGACTCGTACTCGAAACGGCTATCCGCGATCTGAACGCGATATCGGACAGCGCGCCACTGGACGCGGAAGTTTTACTCGCTCATACCTTGCGCATAGATCGCGGAAATCTACGAGCTAGATACGATCAAAGCATCTCAACAGCTGACACTCAGCATTTTCATCATCTGATTTCGCGACGTCGCCAAGGCGAGCCCCTCGCCTATATCTTAGGTCATCGTGAGTTCTGGTCACTTTCATTTAAAGTGACGCCCGCGGTACTCGTACCGCGCCCCGAAAGCGAATTACTAGTTCAATTTGGACTTGATGCTCTGACAGGCATCATGCAGCCACGCATCCTTGATCTTGGCACTGGCAGCGGCGCAATCGGCCTCAGCCTTGCCTATTCTTTACCCCATGCAACAGTTGATGCAGTGGATATCAGCCCTGCAGCACTGGCTGTCGCTGAAGACAATCGGCGCGAACTTGGTCTTAGTAATGTACGCACGGTTCTTGGCAACTGGTTTGATGCCATCCGTGACGAAACCTACGATCTAATCGTCAGTAACCCGCCGTACCTCGCGGACGACGACCCCCATCTAGCCACCGGCCACCTCGCCGCCGAACCCCAACTTGCGCTGGTCTCTGGCAAAACGGGCCTCGAAGCATACAAATTGATAGCGCCACAGGCGCTAGGACACCTGCGGACGGGTGGCATCTTACTGCTAGAACATGGCAATACCCAGGCCAGTGCCCTTCGCACGATTCTCGACGAGTGCGGTTACGCCCGAACGACCATCATCCGCGACCTTGCGGGTCACGAGCGCGCGACGCGCGCCCACAAGCCCGGTTAGAATACAGTCATCATTGCTTACCTCAACGGAGATTCAACACGTGCTTAAGTTTCAAACATCCAAGGGCAGCTTTACAGTCGAACTACACACGGCGGAAGCGCCGATCAGCTGTGCCAACTTTGTGGCCTATGTAGAGTCGGGCCATTTCGCCAACACCGTTTTTCATCGCGTGATCCCAGGCTTCATGATTCAAGGCGGCGGTATGACGGCTGACTTGAACCAGAAAAAAACGCTGCCAGCGATCAAGAACGAAGCAAGCAATGGCCTTAAGAACCAACGCGGCACTCTGGCAATGGCGCGCACCAACGACCCGGATAGCGCGACGGCGCAGTTCTTTATCAATCTAAAAGACAACGATTTCCTGAATGCGAGCCGAGGTAACGCGGGTTACGCGGTGTTCGGACACGTCTCCTCAGGCATGGAAGTCGTTGATTTAATCGCCGCGGTCAAAACAGGCAACAACGGCCATCATCAGGACGTGCCTGTAGAAGCCGTGACCATTGAGTCTGTAACCGTCGTGCAAGGCTAACGGCTACAGCGATGGCGGCACCGCGTACGTTGATGCGCTCGCTATGCCGCCTTATTTTGTGGTGCGTGGCAGTATTTTTCGGACTTACTGCCACAGCCGTGCTCGCGTTGCGCTGGTGCGCACCTATCAGCAGCGCCTTCATGCTGGAGGCTCAGGTCGCGGCTCGCGTAAGCGGCGACAATAACTACAGCACGCACTACGAGTGGACGCCTTACAGCGCGATCTCTAGTCATATGAAGCTTGCAGTTATTGCATCCGAAGACCAGAAATTTGCGTTTCATCCAGGTTTTGACTTCGATGCGATCGATAGCGCTATTAAAGAGCGTGAGAGGGGCAAAAAGCTCCGCGGCGCCAGCACCATTAGCCAGCAGGTCGCCAAAAATCTATTCCTTTGGCCAGGGCAAAATCTGACCCGCAAAGCGTTGGAGGCATACTTCACAGTACTCATTGAACTGCTGTGGCCCAAACAGCGGATTCTGGAAATGTATCTAAATATCGCTGAATTCGGCAATGGAATTTATGGCGTTGGCGCGGCCGCCCCGCGCTTCTTCCACACTGACGCGCTGCACTTAAGCCAACGTGATGCGGCCTTACTGACCACCGTGCTACCAAGCCCAAAACACCTGCACGCAGACCGCCCAGGCCCATACATGTACCGTCGCGCTGACTGGATCATTCAACAAATGAATGCGCTCGGTGGAAAGAGCTACATACTCGAAGTTGAGCGCGCGAGCCAGCGCTGAGAATCTAGACCCTACTGACGGTCTGTTGCTATTGAATAATTTTTGGCACTGCGGCCATATCAGCGCGCAAAAAAATACTTGCGACATCGACGGCATCGAAGCGCCATGCCCGATTACAAAACTCACACGTAATCTCGACACAGTCACGTTCAGCTAAGATTTCAGTCGCCTCATCGTTACCTAATGAGCGGACAATATTAGTCACCCGCTCCCGCGAACACGTGCATTGGAAGAACACCGGATCAGGCTCGTGCAGACGCACATCTTCCTCGTGAAACAAGCGATGCAAGAATTCGATAGAGGTAAGGCTCATTAACTCAGCCGACGTGAGTGTGGCGGCTAACTGCACCACACGATTCCAATCCTCATCACCCTCGGCAGCGATATCTTCATTTTCTTCTGCTGAGGCTCGCGCACCACTCGGCAGCCGCTGCAGCAAAAGACCAGCAGCACCCTCGCCATTTGTTGCAACCCAGAGTTTTGTTGGTAACTGCTCGGAACTTCGAAAATACTCCTCAAATGACTCAGCAAGCGTAGCGCCGGTAATGGGGATAATCCCTTGGTAACGTGAGGTGTGGTCTGAATTTTCAACCGTGACGGTCATTTTCCCTTCGCCGCTCAACTCGAGCAGCGAACCGGCTTTGACCTCACCGCGCCAGCGAGCAACCCCACGTACCGCGCGCCGCTCAGTTGCCTGAACGACAAGTAAGTGCATAGGGCCAGGACCTTGAACCTGCAACGTGAGCGTACCCTCATATTTGACAGTGGCACTTAGCAGCATAGTCGCTGCAACAGCCTCACCGAGCGCATTACGTACAACTTCTGGATACGGATGATGCTCAATCAATGCGCGCCACGATGCATCTAAATGCACTAGATACCCGCGCACAGGAAATTTCTCAAAGATGAAGCGCTGCAGTGTGTCACCGTCTCGCACAGTGAACTTAAGCGCTAAGCTTTTTCTTCAAAAGCTCGTTGAGTTGCGCCGGATTTGCCTTGCCACCAGTGGCTTTCATAACCTGACCGACGAAAAAGCCGAACAGCTTATCTTTACCGCTGCGGTAGTCATTTAGCTGATTGGAATTTGCCGCCATGACATTATCAATCGCCTGCTCAATCTCTGTGGTGTCCGTGATTTGACGGAGCCCCTTTGCCTCAATAACCACATCGGCATCAGAGCCATCAGCCCACATCTGCTCGAATACGTCTTTAGCAATCTTGCCAGAAATGGTCTGATCAATGATTCGGATTAATAGTCCCGCAAGTGACTCAGCGGACACTTTCGCCGCAGCCAACTCAAGACCGTCACGGTTTAGAAATCCGGAGAAATCACCCATCACCCAATTGGCAGCAAGCTTGGCACCAAGAGCATCGCCTGCAAGTTTTTGCACAACCGCTTCATAGTAATTCGCTAATTCGCGGCTTGCCGTGAGCACGCCTGCATCATAAATCTGCAAACCATACTGTGCGGCAAAGCGCGCAGCTTTCTGGTCTGGAAGCTCTGGAAGAGTCGCGCGTACGCTATCAATAAAGTCCGCAGCAATCACTACAGGCAGTAGATCAGGATCAGGGAAATATCGGTAATCGTTCGCCTCTTCCTTCGAGCGCATGGGGCGCGTCTCATCTTTGGCGGAGTCATAAAGACGCGTTTCCTGACGAATAGTGCCGCCACCTTCAAGGACGTCTATCTGCCGCAGCACTTCGTAATTAATCGCTTTTTCGACATATCGAAACGAGTTGACGTTCTTGATCTCACAGCGAGTTCCAAACTTCTCAGCGCCACGGCGACGAACCGATACGTTGGCGTCGCAGCGGAATGAGCCTTCCTGCATGTTGCCATCACAAATCTCAAGGTAACGCACCAGAGTGTGCATTTTCTTAAGGTATGAGACCGCCTCTTTTGCGGAGCGCATGTCAGGCTCAGATACGATTTCAAGCAGCGGTGTACCAGCACGATTAAGGTCAATGCCACTAGAGTTTAATAGACCCTCGTGCATCGACTTGCCTGCATCTTCTTCAAGATGAGCGCGCGTAATACCAACGACTTTATGGGTACCGTCCTCGAGCAAGATCTCAAGTGAACCACGCTCAACGATTGGGCGCTCGTACTGACTAATCTGATAGCCTTTTGGCAAATCAGGATAAAAATAGTTTTTTCGAGCGAAAACAGACGTCGACGCAATGGTGGCGCCCGTTGCGAGTCCAAACTTAACCGCCATGCGCACGGCTTCTGCATTCAATACCGGCAAGACGCCTGGATAGCCTAGGTCAACTAGGTTCGCCTGGCTATTCGGGGATGCGCCATATTCGGTTGCAGAACCCGAAAAAATCTTTGAACGGGTGGCCAACTGGGCGTGAATCTCGAGCCCAATCACGACTTCCCAATCGCCCGTGGCAGCAGCATTCATTGGAGTAGCGGTATCGGTCATTGAATTACTCAGACGTAAGCTGCGGGCACACGCTGATGAAAATCAGTAACGGACTGATATCCATGTGCCGCTGATAAAATACGGCTCTCGCTAAAATGCGGGCCGAGCAGTTGCAAGCCAACTGGCAGGTTCTGACTAAATCCACATGGGATTGACATCGCCGGCAACCCTGCGAGATTGGCGCCGATCGTATAAATATCGTTCAAATACATCGTAATCGGATCATCAACCTTGGACCCGATATCGAATGCGGTCGTGGGGCTCGTAGGGCCAATAAGCAAATCAGCCTGCGTAAAAGCGTGTTTAAACTCGGCACTGATTAGGTTGCGAACTTTCTGTGCTTGCAGGTAGTACGCATCATAATATCCCGCAGACAGCACATAGGTGCCTGTCATGATGCGACGCTTTACTTCGTCACCAAAACCCTCGCCCCGCGACCTTTTGTAAAGATCCATCAAATCACGCGGCTCCTGACAGCGATAACCAAAGCGCACGCCATCAAAGCGCGATAGGTTTGATGAGCACTCTGCAGGGGCCACGACGTAATACGTAGGCACCGACAGGGGTAAATTAGGGCAACTGACATCCACGATCGTGGCGCCCAATGCGCGGTACTGCTCGATCGCAGCCTGAACCAATGCCCCAGTCGCAGTCTCAAGGCCCGGGCCAAAAAACTCGCGCACAACTCCAATGCGCAGCCCCTGCAACGGGGTGGTGAGCTCGGCGACATAATTCGGAACAGGCGCATTCACGCTCGTTGAATCCCGAGGATCAAATCCGGCCATCGCCTGCAGCAAATAGGCGCAGTCCGCAGCCGAAGCGGCCATGACACCCGCCTGATCTAAGCTTGAGGCAAACGCAATCATGCCGTACCGAGACACCCGACCGTAGGTGGGCTTGATGCCGGAAATACCAACTAAAGCAGCAGGCTGGCGGATAGAACCGCCCGTATCAGTACCAGTCGCTACCGGCGCTAAGCGTGCCGCCACAGCGGCGGCCGATCCACCTGAAGAGCCGCCAGGCACCTTCGCGAGGTCCCAAGGATTGCGGACGGGCCCAAAATAGCTCGTCTCATTCGACGAACCCATGGCAAATTCGTCCATGTTGGTCTTACCAAGGGTTACCGTACCCGCCGCCTGCAGGCGCTCAACGATCGTCGCATCGTAAGGCGCCACAAACTCGCCCAGCATCTTGGAGCCACAGGTCGTACGGACCCCATCAGTACAAAAAATGTCTTTATGGGCCAGCGGCAGCCCAGTTAACAGCACTGCCTGACCCGCCGACCGCGCGGCATCGGCCCGACGTGCGTCAGCCAATGCACGCTCCGGCGTCACGGTGATATAGGCGTTAAGTGCTTCATTCATCAGGCCTATACGGGCCAAAAAGTGCTCAGTCAACTCGACCGCTGAGAATTTTTTAGCGGCAAGCCCGGTCACAAGTTCGGCAACACTCAGCGTATGCAGACTCACTCGATCACCTTTGGAACGACATAAAGACCAGCCGCGACTGAGACCGCATTTGCTTGATATTTGACGTGTTGATCCTGTTCCGTCACCTCATCCGGCCTTAAACGCTGCGCCTCGCCCGCCAATGGATGGGCCATAGGCTCCACCCCCGTCGTTTGGGCGGCATTTAATTGCTCCACAAATGACAGAATTTTGGACAGGCTCTCGACATAGACCGGCAGCTGCGCCTCGGATATTTCCAAGCGCGCGAGGTGGGCAATGCCCTCAACGTCTTTTCTGGTCAGGCTCATTGATTTAGGGGGGCCACAGCGGGCGCTAAAAAACCTTAGCAATCATACACGTTGGCTTGTGAATTGTCGTGTCCGTTGTTAGATTACACACATTGCGACACTCGCCTGCCAGGGGAGTGCCGCTCATCCCCTACCCTGTCACCTTTTTGACTATCGAGCACCTATGTTTAAGAGCCTGCGTGGCTATTTTTCCAACGACGTCTCCATAGACCTTGGAACAGCCAATACACTGATTTATGTCCGCGGCAGCGGTATCGTTTTAAACGAACCCTCTGTCGTTGCCGTACGCGACGAGCCCTCACGCGGCGGTAAAACAATCGTCGCTGTAGGCGCTGAAGCAAAAAACATGCTCGGCCGCACGCCAGGCCACATCACGGCGGTGCGACCGATGAAGGATGGCGTGATCGCTGACTTCACCTACACAGAAAAGATGCTGCAATATTTTATCAACAAGGTACATGGCAACCGTTTTCTACGGCCAAGCCCACGAGTACTCGTATGTGTGCCGTATGGTTCAACTCAAGTTGAGCGGCGCGCAATTAAAGAGTCCGCTGAGGGTGCCGGTGCGCGCGCTGTCTATCTGATTGATGAGCCAATGGCCGCAGCAGTTGGCGCAGGACTACCCGTCCACGAGCCACGTGGCTCGATGGTGCTCGATATTGGTGGTGGCACTTCGGAAGTCGCAGTGATTTCACTGAACGGAATTGTATACGCAGCATCCGCTCGCATCGGTGGCGATCGCTTTGATGATGCCATTATCAATTACGTGCGTCGCAACTATGGAATTTTGATTGGTGAGGCTACCGCTGAACGAATCAAAATAGAAATAGGCTCCGCCTACCCTGGGCAACATGTGCGCGAGATGTCTGTCAAAGGACGCAATCTCTCTGAAGGCGTACCTAGAAGCTTTACGCTCAACTCAAATGAGATTCTTGAAGCACTGCAGGAGCCACTACAAGGCATCGTAGGTGCTGTAAAACAAGCATTAGAGCAAACACCACCGGAGCTTGGCGCTGATGTGGCTGACCGCGGCATCGTGCTCACCGGTGGCGGCGCCTTACTGAAGGACATCGACAAGTTGCTGATGGAAGAAACCGGATTACCGGTAATCATTTCAGAGGACCCACTGACTTGCGTAGCGCGTGGTGGTGGACGAATTTTGGAATTGTCCGAAGACCATCCGGGCGCCTTTGGCTTACAGTGATCGCTTAGGCGAGGCGCCAGGTTGCCAGCCCTAAGAGAGCCTGGCGCGCGCTATGCGCCGCCGCGCGTGTCAACGCTCGGCCTGCGCGCGCTAGCATTAATTGCAACTTCCATCGGCCTGCTGGTTGTCGACTATCGACATCACGAGCTTGCTTGGATACGCGCATCCTTAACGTCCGCTGCATGGCCTCTACAATCTGCTGTGCATTTACCCTCAGCGGCATGGCACTGGTTTACGGATGCCGGCGCCACACGCGCACAGTTACGGACAGAAAATGAAGAGCTAAAGTTAGCGGCACGTAGCGATCAGCTAAGACTGCTGCGACTTGAGGCTGTGCAACGCGAGAATGTACGTTTGCTCGAACTCCTTAATGCGACGCCACGCGATGCCGAAAAATCTCAGGTCGCAACGATTTTGAGGGTCGATCTTGACCCTCTGCGACATAGAGTACTTATCGATCGGGGCGCGCGCGATGGCGTCACTCGCGGCCAGCCCGTCATTGATGCACACGGCGTTTTTGGTCAGGTCACCAATGTCAGCCCGATCGGCGCTGAGATTATTCTACTGTCGGATCCAAGCCATGCCATTCCTGTGCAAATTGAGCGCAACGGCCTACGCACTATTGCGGTTGGCACGGGGGATGCCTTGCGACTGTCTCTGCCGTATTTGCCGCGTAACGCAGATATCAAGGTTGATGATCACTTAGTAAGCTCAGGCCTCGACGGCATTTTCCCAGAAGGCTATCCCGTTGCGCGCATCCTTGAGGTCAAGCGTGACCCAAGCCAACCACTCGCCAGCGTTCTTGCAGAACCGACGGCAGCATTAGATCGCGACAGAGAAGTGATGCTGATCTGGTTGCATCAACGGGTGTCAGCAGCCGAGGCAGCGGCAGCACAAGTACTGCCGGCGCCGAACAGCAATGATGCTCCGCACACGAGTGCCGCTCGATGATCCAGCAAGACACATCGCGCTGGGCCATTTCGCTCATTTCGTTAGCAGCACTGCTGGCGGCAATAATTCCTCTACCTAATGCCCTTGATATCCTACGGCCAGACTTGCTAGCGCTTGTCATCATCTGGTTTGCGGTGATGCAGCCGCGCGCTATGGGGCTTGGGTATGCTTGGTGCGCGGGACTTGCCATGGATGCCATGCGCGGACCCTCTTTAGGAGAACATGCTCTAACCTACGTTGTGGTTGCCTATATTGCTCATCGCACGTATTTACGCTTTCGCATGTTTCCGCTTGGTCAACAATGTCTATTCGTGATGGTAATGCTCGGCGCACAAGAGGCGTTACTATTCTGGATTGATGGCGTCACCGGACACGCAATGCTGGACTGGAGACGCTGGCTACCGATGGTGACCGGAGCAATCGTCTGGCCAGTAGTAGCGAGCGCACTTAAGACGCTCGCAAGCAAAGATTAACTCGATGAGGCGTACCGCTCGCATCAAAGATCATGCGCGTGAAAAACGCCTATATACGGACCGCGCTTTCATAACGGCGATTTCAGTAGGCATCATGCTACTTGGGATTGTCTTGCGCTTGTTCTGGCTGGAAGGCGTGCGCCATAGCTATTACACCGAGCTATCACAGGGAAATCGCGTTCGCCTTGAGGCATTAAACCCTGATCGCGGGCTCATCTATGACCGCTCAGGCACTGTGATTGCAGAAAACACTCCTGCGTACCAACTCGAGCTCACGCCTGAACAAGTGCCAAATGTGCCAGATACGCTGAATCGTCTCGCGGCACTCGGTCTGATTGAGGTAGACCAGGTCCCTGCATTGCGACGATTGATTCGTGCTGGACGAAAATTTGAGGCCATTCCACTACGTCTATCGCTATCAGATATTGATATTGCGAAATTCGCTGCGCGCCAGCACGACTTCCCGGGAGTCGCCCTGCAGACTCGGTTAGCGCGCTGGTACCCATTTGGGAATGTGGGTGCCCACATGCTCGGCTATGTAGCTGCAATTTCCGAAGAAGACCTAAGTCACATCAGTACCGACGAGTATGCCGGTTCGTCAGTCATAGGTAAAACCGGTCTAGAAAACACCTATGAGCAGCAACTGCATGGCACTACTGGATTTCAGCAAATACTAGTCAATGCGCAAGGCAGGCATGTAGATCGTCTGGGTGGCACTACTATTAAGTTAAGTACCAAACAGCCAAGCGCCGGTAGCGATCTGTTCCTCGGTCTTGATATGCGCATCCAGCAAATTGCTGAGGAAGCACTTGCAGGCCATCGTGGCGCATTGATTGCACTCGATCCAATGACAGGCGATGTGATTGCACTCGCATCGGTGCCAAGTTTTGATCCAAATAAATTTACTCGCGGCATTTCAACGCACGAGTATGCACAGCTACGCGACGATCCAAATAGACCCCTATTTAACCGCGCACTGCGTGGCACCTACCCACCGGGCTCAACGGTAAAGCCCCTCATGGCCTTAGCGGGACTTGAATACGGCGCGATTGAGCCGAACACCACTCGTTTATGTCGCGGTTACTACACCCTCCCAGGCTCGTCCCATGAGTACCACGACTGGAAAAAGGACGGCCACGGTTCCGTTGATATGCGTCGCGCCATCGCGACCTCATGCGATGTCTATTTCTATGGGCTTGCTGAGACATTAGGCATTGATCGCATGCATGATGCCATGGTCAATCTGGGCTTTGGCAAGCTAACGGGTATCGACGTCACAGGTGAGCGCGCCGGCCTGATGCCATCTGCCGAGTGGAAGCGTCAAACCTACAAACAAAACTGGTTTCCAGGTGAAACAGTGATCGTGGGCATTGGCCAAGGATATCTACTTGCCACTCCATTGCAGCTTGCACACGCTACCGCGATACTCGCAGCCCGAGGCAAAAACTTTCGGCCACGACTCGTGACCGCCATACGCGATGCCACGACACGAGAAATTAAAAAATTGCCGCCAATCGAGGATCCTGCCGTTTCTATTAAGGATCCCGGTAACTGGGAAGTGATTGTTGAGGGCATGGAGATGGCCACCGAGGCTGGCGGCACCGCAGCGGCAGGACTCGGTCGTGGAACAGCCTATCGAATTGCGGCGAAAACTGGCACGGCGCAGGTTTTCAGCCTTGGTCAAAATGAAAAGTACAATGCAAATGATGTCGATGAAAAACTACGAGATCACGCTCTATTTGTCGCGTTCGCCCCCGCCGAGGCGCCTAAAATAGTCGTTGCCATCCTCGTCGAAAATGGCGGGCATGGAGGCACCGTTGCGGCGCCTATCGCACGACGTATCTTTGATGCCTATTTACTTGGCGAATACGGCCAACCATCGACAAAAGCTCGCAAGTAACCTATGTCGAAAATTTTTACGCCAGGCTCCTCCGCAAGAAACATGCTGTCGCTGGCAGCAGTAGCAATGCGCCGCTTGCATCTGGATGGAATGTTACTTGGCTCGCTCGGCGCCGTGGCCTGCTTCGGTCTATTCGTACTATATAGCGCGTTGGGTGAAAACTTAGCCCAGTGGGTCGGGCAGGTCGGACGACTCGCACTGGCTGTTGTTACGCTAATACTTATTGCTCAAACGCCACCGGCATGGCTACGACGATTGTCACCATTTATTTATGGCATCGGCATCATCCTTTTGATCGTTGTGATGCTGCACGGGCACATTGGCAAAGGTGCTCAACGCTGGCTGATCATAGGACCACTACGATTTCAGCCTTCAGAGCTTATGAAAATTGGAGTGCCAATGATGTGCGCGTGGTTTTTGCATACTCGACCACTACCGCCACGGCTACATGAAGTACTAGTGCTGCTCCTGATTATTCTCGTGCCGAGCCTTATCATTGCAAAGCAGCCGGACCTTGGCACTGCGCTACTGGTTGCGGCTTCAGGGATCCTGGTGATCTTTTTAGCGGGCCTTTCGCGCGGCGTGATTGCAACCGGCATTATTGCCTTTGGGAGCGCCTTACCCGTAGCTTGGCACTTCATGCATGACTATCAAAAGCAACGCCTGCTGACCTTCCTTGACCCCTCTCAAGACCCGCTCGGGGCCGGCTATCACAGCATTCAATCGCAAATCGCGATAGGCTCTGGCGGTCTTTTTGGTAAAGGCTGGATGAATGGCAGCCAGGCTCAACTCGAGTTTCTTCCAGAACGTTCAACTGACTTTATTTTTGCGGTGGTCGGCGAAGAGTTGGGTTTTTTTGGGCAACTCTTACTCATAGGACTGTACGCCGCGGTCATCGGCCGAGCGCTATATCTGGCGTCTGAAGCCCAAGATACCTATGCGCGATTAGTCTGTGGCAGTATCGCGCTCACGGTTTTTGTTTATGTGTTCGTCAATATGGGGATGGTTAGCGGCATTCTCCCTGTGGTCGGCGTCCCGTTACCGCTAGTGAGCTACGGCGGTACCGCGATGGTGACGCTGATGGCAAGTTTTGGAGTCCTCATGTCATTGCACAGACACCGTAAACTAGTGGGCGCCTAATGAGATCAACACGAGGCCTGATGCACTATGCCTTAGCTCTCCTACTGATGTGGACGCTACCATCGTTTGCGGCTACATTGAGCTTGGAGAAACCTGACGTACAGGCATTCATTAATGAGGTGGTTATACGCGATCATCTTGATCGTCAGTGGGTAACAAACGTACTTTCGCATGCTGATTTTAAGCAGTCTATTGTCGATACAATGTCAAAACCCGCCGAGCATGTACGTGCTTGGCACGAATACCGGGCAATTTTTATCACCGAGCGGCGTATTCGCGAGGGCCGTGAGTTTTTTGTCGAGCACCGTGATCAACTTGAAGACGCAAGCCGCAAAACCGGTGTGCCGCCAGAGATCATCTGTGCGATTGTGGGCGTTGAGACGTCCTATGGGAAAATTACCGGCTCGTATCGGGTCCTTGACGCGCTTGCGACACTTGCTTTTGATTACCCACCACGCGCTAGCTATTTTCGGGGTGAACTCGAACAATTTTTGCTCCTTTCCAGGGAAGCAAAATTTGATCCGCTAAAAGTGACGGGCTCCTATGGCGGAGCAATGGGCGCACCTCAATTCATGCCACGTAGCTACCGCGAGTTTGCTGCTGATGGTGACAAAGATGGTCGAATCGACCTGTGGAATAGCTGGCCCGATATCATTCAAAGCGTTGCACGCTACTTTGTGATCCACGGCTGGAAGACCGGCGAACCTGTAGTAGCGAAAGCCGACCTGTGGTATCCAGACGTGTCTGATTTACCAGCGGGTCGCATTGATTTGACGGAGAGTGCGGGCTCGCTGCGCAACAAGGGGGTCCTATTTGACGTCCCCATCAGAAATGAGACCCCTGCGGTTTTTTTGGCCTTACGCGATACTGATGGACCAACCTACCGAGTGGGCTTTCATAATTTTTGGGTGATTACACGCTATAACCACAGCAATATGTATGCACTAGCCGTCAGCGAGCTTGCAGAAGCAATTGCAGCAGGGCCACTTCCAGCCACAGCAATCGCTGCCCAAACCACCCACCCATGAACCCGGCGCATCCTCACAACACAGCCATACGCGGCAGCCTTGCCGCTCTACTACTGCTTACCATCGCTGCCTGCAGTACGCCTCCACGACGACCACCTGTGTCGCCACCGGCCGACCGATCACTGCCAGCGCTCACCCCTCCAGCCGTAGCACGTACCCGACCGAGTGATAGCGAGCTACTCAAGTTATCTGACGCAATCCCTAAGCCGGAGCCCCGCTCGGCACTCGGCAATCCCCCCTTTTATGAAGTCATGGGGCAGCGCTACACCGTTCTCAATGACCCTGCAGGCTACGTCGAGCGTGGCGTTGCGTCTTGGTATGGGCCTGATTTTCATGGCCAACAAACCAGTATTGGTGAACCGTACGACATGTACACGATGACTGCGGCCCATAAAACGCTTCCGCTGCCCGCCTATGCGCGCGTGACCAACCTCACAAATGGACGCTCCATCGTCGTGCGGCTCAACGATCGAGGTCCTTTTAAGGCAAACCGGATCATTGACCTGTCCTACGCTGCAGCCTTGCGACTCGACATGGTACGTTCCGGCACAACCCTAGTTGAAGTAGCCACCCTACAACCCGACGGACCCGCACCAGGGATACCAAAGCCCAGCGAGATATATGCCCAAGTAGGGGCCTTCTCTCTTGAGACAAACGCTTTGAAATTAAAAGACCGGCTCGTGGCAGCTGGTCTATCGGGCGTCTTTGTCAAAAGCGAAACAACCCGCGGAAAACCACTGCATCGCGTGCGCATTGGGCCAATCGAGTCTGTATCGGCATACGATGCGTTAGTAAATCAGCTGCACGCACTGTCCATCAATCAGGTGACTCTCGGGATGTAATCCCACGCGTGTCAGAAAGTTCGCCCTTGTGAGGACGGCAAGCTCGGCACGCGGTAAACTGGGCCCACTTTATTTACATAGTTGCCGAGCCGTATGCAAAACAAACACCTCCTACGCTCACTGTTCGCAGTCAGCTGCACCTTGTATCTTTCACTAAGCGTGGCGACAACCCAAGCAAGTGTGGCAGCACCCACAGCGCCGATCCCATCACCGCCTGCGATTGCCGCTAAAGGATATGTACTGCTGGATGCATTCAGCGGCCACATCTTGGTTGGCCAAAACGACAACGACCGCATGGAGCCAGCAAGCCTCACAAAGTTAATGACTGCCTATGCGGTGTTTCATGCCCTGCGTGATGGAAAACTAAAACTCGATCAAGCAATACCGATCTCAACACACGCTTGGAAAGCGGAAGGCTCACGCACTTTTGTGGATGTAGGCAGCCAGGTCAGAGTTGATTTATTGATTCAAGGAATGATCGTTCAATCCGGCAATGACGCAACCATTGCGCTTGCCGAAGCAGTTGCAGGATCAGAGGAAACTTTTGCGATCCTCATGAACCAATACGCTCAACGGCTTGGACTTAAGGGTTCGCACTGGACTAACAGCACCGGACTCCCAGACCCGCAGCACTACACCACAGCTCGCGACATTGGAATTCTTGGCGCTGCAATCGTGCGCGAGTTCCCTGAATACTATAAGTGGTACTCACAGCGCGAATTTACTTATAACAACATCACTCAGCAAAACCGCAATGGCTTGCTGGAACGGGACCCTACGGTTGACGGAATTAAAACAGGACATACCGACGCGGCTGGCTATTGTCTTGCGACATCAGCACTACGTGGCGGCATGCGTTTAGTATCAGTAGTTCTAGGCACAGCAAGCCCCAAAGCACGCGAAGATGCCAGTGCCGCATTGCTCGGGTACGGTTTTAGTTTTTATGAGAGCCGTCGTCTTTACAGCCATGGTCAAATGATCGGTAGCGCACACGTCTTTAAGACCGGAGATCCTGTGGCCGTCACCGTGCACGAAGATGCCTATGCAACAGCGCCACGTGGTCAGCTAGGTCTTGCTAAAGCGCAGCTATACCTTACCCCACGGCTGATCGCACCGCTGACTGCCAACACAACGGTAGGCCACTTGCGCGTCAGCGTTGGTGATACCACTATTGCAGACTTACCGGTATTTCCGTCGGCTGACGTTCCTAAGGGTAATATTTTTAGGCAGCTAATCGACACCATCAAACTGTGGTTCCAATAATGGCTACTCCACTCCCCTTTGCATTCCTGAACGGACAGCTACTGCCACTTGCTGAAGCACGAATATCGCCCTTAGATCGTGGTTTTCTATTTGGTGACGCGGTATATGAAGTGATTCCCGTCTACAACGGTAGGCCATTTCTTGAACCGGAACACCTTATGCGCTTAGAACGTAGCTTACGTGAAATGAGCATTCCAAATCCGCACGGTCGTGATGGTTGGCGCCGAATCATTGCTGATCTGATCGCACAAAATGGCGCAGTCGACCAGAATGTTTATATCCAAGTGAGTCGTGGTGCGGAAGACACTCGCAACCATGCCATGCCAGATGGACTCACACCGACTATTTTTATGATGGCGACGCCAGCAATCAGCGAAGACCCTGCGGTAATCGCCAAAGGTGTCCGCGCGATCACTATCGCCGATCCTCGCTGGAAGCGCTGCGATATTAAAAGCACTGCGTTGTTGGGCAATGTGTTTGCCAAAACGGCCGCGGTTAAGGCAGACGCACTTGAGGCAATCCTGATTGCTGATGGCGAGCTACGCGAAGGCGCATCATCCTCGGTATTGGTCGGCCTTGGCGCCACAGTGTACGCCCCACCCTATGGACCGGAGATCCTTCCTGGAACCACGCGTGACTTATGCCTAAAACTCGCGGCGGCGGCTGGAATTGAGGTCTGCATAGAGACTATTACTGAGGCAATGCTGCTGCGAGCTGACGAACTGATGCTGGGCTTCGCCACTCGAGGTGTCATTCCCGTCACCCAATTAGACGGCAAGCCCGTGGGCACAGGCGAACCAGGTCCACTATGGAAAAAGATATACAGCGCGTTCCGCGAGTATCGACAGACCGTTGCGGACAAAAAAGAGGCCTAATACCTTGGAACCGCTGACACCCCCTGCAGCGGACTCCCTGATTGAGTTTCCCTGCGACTATCCAATCAAGGTAATGGGTCGCAAAACATCAGAGTTTCGTAGTGCGATGCTCTATGTATTAACGCAACACACAGGGCTACAAGACATACCAGTGACCGAGCGTCATAGCCGAGACGGCACATACATTTCACTAACCTGCACAGTACCGGTTACAGATCGAGTGCAACTCGACACCATCTACAAGAGCCTGCACGCAACCGGGCTTGTGCTTTTTGCGCTCTAGCTATTTGAATCAATAAGGTCCGTCGCACCTTTGAGATTTAATGTATCTACCAAATGCGCCAGCAACCTTGGCGCTAGTAGTCTTGGCTGTTGAAACACACCGAGCCGTGCAAAATCCACGACTGACAATCCCTCAAGACCGCACGGATTGATGCGACTAAATGGCTCAAGATCCATAGCAACGTTTAGTGCGATGCCGTGGTAGCAGCAGCCGCGTCTTATACGCAAACCAAGACTTGCAAGCTTCGCGCCATCGACGTAAACACCAGGAGCATCGCGTCGCGGCACTGCTGTGATGCCAAGCTCCATCGATAGCGCGACCAGCGCTTGCTCAAGTGCCGTGACGAGGGGCCGCACACCAAGACTCAAGCGCCGTAAATCCAACAAGACGTAAGCCACGAGCTGTCCAGGTCCGTGATAGGTCACCTGACCGCCTCGGTCAATCGCAACCTGTGGAATCGAGCCAGCCTCCAGCACATGGCGCCGATCAGCATTCATGCCAAGGGTATAAACAGGAGGATGCTCTAAAAACCAAACCTCGTCAGCTGTTTCAGGCGTGCGTTCTTCGTTAAATCTTTGCATCGCACGCCAGGTCGGCTCGTACTCAACGCACCCCAACCAACGCGCAATAGTCTTCACGGCAAGCCGGCGTTGTTGCGCTCAAGAACACGCTCGGCTCGATAACTTGAACGCACGAGCGGACCTGCGACACACTCAAGAAACCCGAGCTCGAGCGCTTGGTGGCGCAAACTCTGAAACTCCTCCGGCGAAACATAGCGATTCACTGAAAGATGGTTGGGAGTTGGTCGCAAGTACTGCCCTAGAGTCAGCACGTCGGTACCGGCCGCTGCCAGATCGCGCATACACTGCAACACTTCGGCAGTCGTTTCTCCAAGTCCGAGCATAAGACTTGACTTGACAAGCACATCAGAGCGACGAGCTTTTGCCATCGCCAGCACATCCAAGGTTTGTTTATAACCGGCACGCGGATCGCGCACGGGATGAGTTAGACGCTCGACCGTTTCAATGTTCTGAGCAAATACCTCAAGACCCGTGTCAACCACAGTATGAATCGCGGCCACTGAGCCCTGAAAGTCAGGCGTCAATGCCTCAACTGCAGTTGTCGGCATTGCCAACTTAATGGCTCGAATACACGCGGCATAATGCTCAGCACCGCCATCGGCTAAATCATCACGATTCACTGACGTAAGGACCACATAGCGCAAACCCATCAACTCAACCGTACGCGCTACATTAGCTGGCTCATCTGCATCCAACCAGCCTTGAGGATTACCCGTATCCACTGAGCAGAAGCGACAGGCGCGCGTACAAACCGCCCCCATGAGCATAATGGTCGCCGTACCAGCATTCCAACACTCACCAATGTTTGGGCACTTTGCTTCCTCACACACTGTCGCAAGACGATGCTCGCGTACAGTACGTTGCACCGCTTCAAAACCAACGCCCGCCGGCATCGGGGCGCGCAACCAAGCGGGCTTACCACCGACCGTCATCGGCGTCGCTGACGTTGAAGCCTTGATACCATCACGAATCGCAGTAAATCCCTGGGGAGTTACATATTTTTTCCCGCTAGCTGTTGTGACTACTGGGATTCCTTTGAATTCGGACATATACAATCTGCTCTTTAAGCGCCCAGTGCGCGCTTTATATCTTGCGTACTTTGGCATCCAGCGCTGCTAGGCGCTCTGGCGTTCCGACATCTTCCCATACACCTGCATAAACCGCAGCGCTCACCAAACCGGCACCCGCTGCTAAATCCAGTAACGGCTTCAAAGGGCGTTTTCCTGATGCAAGTCCCGCAAAGAATTTTGGGTGGTAACAGGCTATACCGGCAAAGGTATAACGACTCGATGCGCCAATTCGTAATTCGTCGCATTCGAGACCAAAATCTCCTCGCGGATGCTGCGGAGGATTCGGCACTAAGACTAATGACGCGAGCCTGCCTGCGGCTGGCTCTGCAAGCTGCAGTGAATGATCGGTATAGACATCGGCATTGACGACCACGAAGGGTTCGTCAGCAAAAAACTTAAGCGCGTTGACAATACCACCTGCAGTTTCCAAAGGCTCTGGTCCCTCATCAAACCAATGAATGCGCACTTCATATCGACTGCCATTTCCCAGCGCAGCTTGCAGCACAGACCCTAACCACGAGACATTGACGGCCACTTCATGAATCCCGGCACGCGCGAGCTTCACCAAATGACGCTCAATCAATGTTTGACTACCAACACGGAGCAATGGCTTTGGAGTCTTATCCGTGAGCGGCCGCATACGCTCACCTCTTCCGGCCGCCAGGACCATCGCGCGTTTAATCACGCTCATCGCACGACTCGTGCTTGGGCCGCAGCAAACCGCGGCACAACGACATCCGTCATTAAAGTGTGCAGCTCGTTTAACTCAGGATACATTGCGGCAGCATCCAGTACATATTGTAAGACAACCGGCAAATCGCGTAGGTAGCCTGCTTTTCCATCGCGGTACCATAGCCGTGCGAATATTCCGAGCACCTTCAAGTGGCGCTGTACTCCCATCAAATCGAACCAGCGCAAAAATTCATTCTCATCGGCGCCAACCGCAAGGCCCGCATCCAGTGCGCGTGCCCGATAATCCCGTAGCCAACCTAACACGCGCTCGCGCGGCCAGACGACATAACAATCTTTATAGAGAGAGACCAGATCGTACGTGATAGCACCACGCACAGCATCCTGAAAATCTAAAATGCCAGGATTGGCATCTGAGGTCAGCATGAGATTACGAGAATGAAAATCACGATGCACGATGACCTGCGTCTGGCAAAGTGCCGCACGCGCAAGCACAGTCGATATCCGGCTCACAGTCGACAGCAGCTCTGGCAGTAAATTGATCTGCAGATGAGACTGCAAAAACCACTCGGGGAACAGTTGCACCTCGCGATCCAGCAACTCATGGCTATACATCGGTAGCTCGACATTGAGGCCCGACCCACCCACCTGCATTTTGATGAGCGCCGTGACAGCATCTGCGTATAAAGCCTCAGGGTCACCTCCAGCATTGAGGGCAGCCAGATAGTGAGTGGAGCCTAAATCCGTCAGTAGGAGGAACCCTTGCTGGACATCCACCGCGAGAATGCTCGGGACATTGAGCCCCAGCCGCCCCAAAGCACCCGCAATTGCCATAAATGGACCCAAATCTTCCCGATCGGGGGGTGCGTCCATGACAATTAGACTGGAATCGGCACGAGTGGCACGGAAATAGCGCCGAAAGCTCGCATCAGCGGAGGCCGGCTCCAAGCGAGTTATGGGCAGCCGCAACTCGTGCGTCAGCCAGTGCTGAACAAGCGCGCGGCGAGGATCGACTGCAGTATCTGTGACGGAGACCATAGGCCAGAGATTATAATGCCGAGGCCACCGTTACACCGGTGCCATTTTTTTGACCTAACTGACCAGGCTGACCCGTTGCCACCGACCTCCCCCCACCATCCTTGTCTGCGCGCCCGCTGCCACGGCCTACTTGCGGGTCTGCTGCTCACCACCGGACTCTGTCAGGCTGCGCCGCCCTGTGCGACAGAACCACAAGCCAGCGTAGTCACCTCCCCGGCGATCAGCACGGGGAGTATCGCTGCCGCCGACCCAAGCAGTATTGAGATTAGCAGCGCAGGCGCCGATGTCACCGATCTGGGCGATGCCAACCTGAAAGGCCCGGTCGAGTTACACCAAGGCACCCGTACGCTGACCTCTGAACAGGCGATCTATAACGCCACCACCCATGCCTTTAGCGCGTCTGGCACAGTGCAGTTCAAAGACCCAAAACTAACGGTATCGGGTACGGCAGCGCGTTGGCAAACGGAAGCCAACAGCGGGCAGTTTGATAACGCGTCCTTTGAATTGCCAAGCTTGTCGGTGAGGGGCCATGCAGACTCCATCACACTGGCTGCTGATGGCAATCTGCGCCTACAAAAAGCTGAGTACTCGGCCTGCCCGGCAGATCATCCTGACTGGCAGTTACGCGCTAATAGCATTGCCATCAATCAGCACGATCATGAAGGCGTTGCGCGTAATGTGCGTCTGGATTTTATGGGTCTACCCATTCTGTATTTGCCTATCATCTCGTTCCCAGTTGGCGAAGAGCGCAAATCAGGATTTTTATTCCCCGTATTGGGCGACTCCAGCCGCAAAGGACTGACATTAGTTACACCGTATTACTTAAATATAGCGGCAAACATGGATGCGACGTTGATGCCTGGTTTTATGGCGAAACGCGGTGCAACCATTGGTAGTGAATTTCGCTACCTAACAAGCACGTCAAGCGGTGAATTTCATAGCGACTGGCTGCCGCACGACACGATTGCTGGACGCGACCGTAGTTTGCTGCGTTTTTTCGATAAGTCAGATTTGTTCGGCAGTTTACGCTTTGACACGAACATCGCCTACGCGAGTGACAGCAGTTACTTTCAAGACTTTGCCCAAGGACCCGAAGGTACCAGCATCCCATTCCTGACACGCTCAGCCAAGCTGACGTACTTGGATAATTACTGGCATGCGATCGCACTTGTTGAGCAGTTCCAGACCATTGACCAGACGCTAGCAAATAGCGCAAGGCCCTACACCCGCGCGCCCGAAGTTGCCGTTGATGGCCGCTGGAACAATGCCAAAGGTCTGGGACTTGAGATCCGAGGCGAAGCCGTCAACTTTACGCGTGACACAGGCTTGCAAGGCGGTCGTTTTTCGATTGAGCCAAGCGCGAGCTGGTTGATTGGGCAGCCAGGAGAATTTATCAAACCAACGATTGGCTGGCGCAGCACTCGCTACGCGTTACGCAACGACCCAGGCATGGATTCAAGCCCGTCCGTTTCTATGCCGATCGCCACGGTTGATAGCGGTCTTATATTTGAACGCGATACAGGCAAGGATATTCAGACCATTGAACCTCGCATGCTGTACACCTATATCCCCTATCGTGATCAATCCAAGCTACCAAGTTTTGATACGTCACTCCCTGATTTGAACATGATCCAACTATTTCGCAGCGAGCGTTTTGCTGGTGGCGACAGACTAGGAGACGCTAATCAATTGGCTATAGGCGAAACCAGTCGTCTGGTGGACGCATCGTCCGGCAAGCAATTGCTAGACTTTACAGTGGGTGAAATCTATTACTTCACACCACCCAAAGTGCAGTTACCGAATACCCCCACGGTCACCGAGCATACCTCAAATCTGGTGGCTGATCTTGGCATCAGCGCCTATGCACACTGGAATGTGCGTTTGGGCGAGGAATGGGATCCGCACAACCAGCATTCTGATCTAAGCGAAGTACAGCTCCAGTATCAGCCTAAGGGCGATAGGGTCATTAATCTGGGTTACCGATTCCGCCGCAGCCTGCTGGAGCAGCTTGATACATCCTTCGTTTGGCCAATCAAAGACTCCTGGAACGTCTATGCCCGCGAGGTATTTTCTATTAAAGACAAGCAAAATATCGAATCTTTGGCTGGATTCCAGTACCGCTCCTGTTGCTGGCGCCTAGGGGTTCTGATGCGGCATTACGTCAGTAATCAAACAGGCACCCAAGATACGGCGATTACCTTACAATTTGAACTCAATGGGCTTTCCAGTGTCGGAGAGCAGTCCGATGCTTTCCTCGCGCGGTCTATTCGGGGATACTCCTCAACCGCATCCGAAAATAGTACAGAGTGAGCAGTTTATGGGTCGATTCATGAAAATCTTGCTGCTGTGCGCCTCCTTGGCGGCAGCGAGCGTGTCCGCACAAACTCGTGACATCGGCGGTCAGGGAGAACTCCTTGATCGCATCACGGTGGTCGTCAATGACGGCGTTGTACTACAAAGCCAAGTCGATCAACAAGTCACGACCATTACTCACCGGCTCCGCGATCAAGGCACTCCGCTGCCACCCCCGTCAGTACTACGGCAACAAATTACCGAGCGCTTGGTAATCCAAGAAGTGCAGATGCAGCGGGCGCAAAAACTTGGCCTCAAAGTTGCTGATGAGGCGCTCAACAATGCACTGCGCGAAGTCGCAAAACAAAACAAAATCGACTTCAGCGATCTGCCGGATGCGCTGGCTAAAGAAGACATCAACTATGCTGAATACCGTGAGCAGGTACGACGCGAAATGACCTTGTCAATGCTGCGGCAGCGGGACGTGTACGCGCACATCTATGTGAGCCCGCGTGAGCTTGATCAATTCCTAACGAAACAATCAGCGGATAAAACCGGACGAGCAGAGTACAACGTCTCGCATATTTTGATTGCGCTGCCGGAGGCCGCATCACCTGGCCAGCTTGATCAAGTTGAAAAGCGTACTGAGGAAATTTACAGCCGCGCGCAACATGGCGAGGACTTTGGCCAACTTGCAGTGGCGAACTCGCAAGCACAGACCGCGTTAGAGCGAGGCCAACTGGGCTGGCGCAAAGGCAGCGAATTACCTTCCTTCATGGCTGACGTCGTCAGTCACATGAAGCCAGGCGAAATCTCCAGACCCGTACGCACGCCCTCAGGCTTTCACATCATTCGCCTTAACGAGAGCCGCAGCGACACCGATGCGCTGCTCGTGTCGCAGATTCATGGCCGGCACATCTTGCTCAAAACGAACGAACTACAGGATGATGAAACGATTCGTGGCCGATTGCAGATCATCCGTGACCGAATTGCGAGTGGCGCTGATGACTTTACAGCAATAGCGAAAGCGATCTCCGAAGACACCGGATCGGCAACCGAAGGCGGCGATCTTGGTTGGACGAGCGATGGCGCCTTTGTGCCTGAGTTCCAACAACAACTAGAGACACTAAACGAGAACGAGCTGAGCCAACCATTTCACACACAGTATGGGTGGCACATTGCACAGCTCCTTGGTAAGCGGACACAAGATATGAGCACCGACGAGCGCCGCCGCAAAGCGTTTGAGCAAATCCGTGCAAGCAAAGTGGATGAAGAAACGGAACTGTGGCTGCGGCGCCTGCGCGACGAGGCTTTTGTAGATATTCGCACCTGACACCCCGAATGCCGTCTGATCGTTCCTGCGGAGCTCTTAAACCAGTCATCGTGACCTCCGGGGAACCTGCAGGCGTGGGGCCTGACCTGTGCCTTGCGCTCGCCGACAATGAGTTTCGCTGCCGCCTGGCTATTGCGGGAGACCCAGAGATCCTCGCTCATCGTTGCCAGGAACTTGGTAAATCAGTGCGCATCATGACGGTCACACACGACACCGTCACGCCTCATATCCCAGGTCTACTACAGGTCGTTCCTTATACAGCCCCTCACCCGGCGGTGGCAGGGCGCCTCGATGTTGGCAATGCCGGTTATGTACTCGAATTGATTAGAGAAAGCGCTCGAGGATGCCTGTCAGGCCACTACGCAGCAATGGTCACAGCCCCAGTCCAAAAAAGCACATTGATCGAGTCAGGCGCTGCATTCAGCGGGCATACTGAATATCTAGCAGAACTCACCCACTCGCCGCGGCCACTCATGCTGCTGGTTGCTGGCAACTTACGAGTGGCACTTGCAACAACACACTTACCCCTGCGCGCGGTGCCCGATGCATTGACCGAAGAGAGTCTTGTTGAGTTGCTCACAATACTTAACGCGGGTCTAAAAGAGCGGTTCGGCTTGGTCAGACCCCGCATCGTGGTATGCGGTTTAAATCCACATGCAGGTGAGTCTGGTCATCTAGGGCGCGAGGATATTGAAGTCATTGCACCCGCGATCCGCCGCGCCATGCAAGCAGGTATCTGTGCACGCGGGCCAGTGCCTGCTGATACAGCCTTTACACCAAGACAGCTAAACGATGCCGATGCAGTCCTCGCCATGTACCACGATCAGGGACTTCCGGTCCTAAAGTATGCGGGCTTTGGTAATGCCGTAAATATCACTCTAGGACTGCCGATCATTCGCACGTCCGTTGATCATGGAACAGCGCTTGACCTTGCTGGAACAGGACGCGCTGACCCAGGTAGCTTAATCGCAGCATTACAACTTGCCATGACTGCGGCACGCCTGTGACGCAATACAGCCCCGCTCCTGATTCGCGCATCCGCGCCCGGAAACGGTTTGGCCAGCACTTTTTACATGACCAGGGGGTTATCAGCGACATCATCAGCGCCATCGACCCACAAGTGGGTGACCGACTGATAGAGATCGGTCCGGGACTCGGCGCATTAACGCTACCCCTACTCACTCGCTGCCAAACACTCGAGGTGGTCGAACTTGATCGCGACGTGATCCCAATTTTAGAAGCCCGCGCTGCCCCTCTGGGGAAACTCACGGTGCACGCAGCCGATGTACTGAAGGTGGACTTCAAATCGCTGTCTATGGATTCGCGGCAACTGCGCCTGTGCGGCAACCTACCCTACAACATATCAACACCATTACTATTTCATGTGCTTAGCGCAGCAGCCTTCATTAAAGACATGCACTTCATGCTACAAAAAGAAGTCGTGATGCGCATGGCTGCGAGTCCAGACACAAGTGATTACGGCAGGCTCACGGTGATGCTCGCTGTACATTGTCACGTCGAGCACCTTTTTAACGTAGGGCCAGAAGCGTTTAGACCACCGCCTAAAGTCAATTCATCAGTGGTGCGCCTGCTGCCGCATGCGGCTCCCCCGTTTCAGATAGACGATACGGCACGGTTCGCTCAGGTAGTCGCCGCCGCGTTCGGCCAGCGCCGTAAAACATTGAGGAACTCTTTACGTGGCGTTGTAGACAATGCTGGCTTTGAGGCCACGCTCATTGATCCTAGCCGCCGTGCAGAGACGCTATCGCCAGCTGACTTTGCTCGTCTGAGCAACACAAAACCGCCCGAATTGCCATAGATTTGCTACTCTTTAGCGGTGACTACATCAATAGACGCACAGCCGCTGTATAAAAAAATCCTAGTGGTCCTTGATCTAGGACCAGACAGCCTCCATGTCGGTATGCGCGCTCGGGCAGTAGCGAGTGCAACCGGTGCAGCAGTGTCGTTTCTACACGTGGTTGATTACGTACCAATCGAGCCGCTTGGAGAGATCTTGCTACCCACAGGTGAAGTGGAGCAAGATCTAATAAACAAATCCGAGGTTCGGCTGCATGAAATTATTGTCAAAATCGGCATGGCGGATTCCCAAATGCTCGTAGCGTCTGGTAACAAAAAGAGTGAGATCGTCCGCGTCGCCACCGCAATAGGTAGCGATCTGATCGTCATTGGCAGCCATGAACGTCATGGGCCTTCTATATTTTTTAACCTCACAGAAGACACTGTGCTGCATACATCCCCATGCGATGTACTCGCAGTGAGGGTCGGGTAGCTTTATGAACACAGCAGCACACCACATCAATATCGATGTCGTAACAGCCTATATACAAGAGCAGTCAGATCCCAACGATAAGCGGTTTGTATTTGCCTACACAATCACCATTAAGAACTCCGGCCAAGTCCCGGCCAAATTGCTAACACGCCACTGGCTAATCACAGATGCGAATGGCAAGGTGCAGGAAGTGCGTGGTGACGGCGTCGTAGGCGAACAGCCCTACTTACAGCCTGGGCAGGGATTCCGCTATTCAAGTGGTGCAGTTTTAGAGACGCCCGTCGGCTCTATGCAAGGCAGCTACCAGATGATCGCTGATGATGGCTCACTGTTTGATGCGCCGATTTCACCTTTTTCGTTGGCGGTACCAGGCGTCGTTCACTGATTATTACGCATGGCAGTCTACGCAATCGGCGATCTGCAGGGATGTTACGACGAGTTACGCAGACTACTGGATAAGGTCCGTTTCGACGAGACACAGGACCAGCTCTGGTTGACTGGCGACCTGGTCAATCGCGGCCCACAGTCACTCGACGTTCTACGCTTCGTCGCAGCATTGGGGCCTGTTGCAACTGTCGTGCTCGGCAACCACGACTTACACCTACTCGCGCTGGCCTATCAACCCCACCTTAAACATAAGCGCGATGACACGCTGCAGGCGGTACTTGCGGCTCCAGATCGTGAAGAACTCTTAGCGTGGCTGCTAAAGAGACCTCTACTACACACGGATGCTGCCCTCAAAACGACCATGGTTCACGCGGGCGTTCCCCCACAGTGGGATCTCGCCATGAGCACGCGCTGCGCGCGCGACGTGGAAATGGCGTTGATCAACTCGCCGCTAGAGTTCTTCGCTCAGATGTATGGCGACACGCCCGATCTTTGGACACCAGAACTCGCCGAACAGGAACGGCTGCGCTTCTCAGTGAATTGCCTGACCCGTCTGCGCGCCTGCAATAGCGAGGGAAAGCTGTTACTGAAGTTCAAAGGGCCGGCAACTCACATGCCGGCAGGTGCATTCCCGTGGTTTCGGGCGCCGAACCGACGCACTTCAGGCCAACGCATCGTCTTTGGTCATTGGTCTGCGCTGGGGTATCACAACGCAGATAACGTTGTGGCATTGGACACCGGCTGCGTCTGGGGCGGGCACTTAACCGCCCTACGACTCGATCAGGAGATGTCACCTGTACAAGTCAGCTGCGAGGGTTACCGCCGTCTAGGACCTTCTGAGACGGCCGATCAGGAGTAGTGCGCAGCACATGCCCTGGCTTCACGATTTTCGGTATCGGCGGTGTGGTAAAGACCTCAAAACGTAAGCGGATGCCGCCGATGGTCTCCTGATGAGGAATGCAGCGCATGTCACTATCGACGTTGCGCACCGTCAACAGCGGCAGAATCTCGCGTATAAACTGCTCGACAAGCTCACAATCACCCCCTTGAATTCCAAACGGGGCACGCTCCGACACCGTCACGAGTTTCCAGACACCAGGAATACTCACGACCTCCGCGGCAGCCACACCATCGGCAGGAGCGCTGGGTGCATTCTTAACCACATCGGCAGGTACTAACACATGAAAATTCAAGCGCGCCGTTGTGATGCGCGACGGCCCGCCCATTGGGTTACTGCAGCTGGCTCTAACCTGCGCATGTGGACCGACCCCAGCAAGCCCGAGTAGCAGCTGCAACTTACCCTCTAGCCCATCACATGAGTAATGGGAGGTCATGCCCATGTAGGTAATTTGCACGGTGCGCGCCTGCCAAATACCAGGCACTGGGGCATCTTCTGCAGCAACAGCAGCGCAAGTCAGCGTAATACCCATAATCAGCGAGAACATATTGATCATGCGATTCATAGGACACCTTCTAGAAAAATATCTTGCATCAGACGCCAACATCACGAACCGACTCACAACGCGAATGACCCCTTATAGTAATCATAAACCAACCATGCATTTTCGCTACTGTATTTACACAAATTGACGGTTGGCTAGTTCGCTTTGTAAGACCTGCAAGGATCGATACGTAGCCTAGAATTGGCGCCGCTCAAAGCGCACAAAAGCAAATGGCAAAGCATGTTTTTCATCGGCCGGATGCGCTTCACGCCAGACTTCCTGCCACTGTTCGCGCCTCCACTGCGGAAAGTACGCATCCCCTGACACATCCGCATCAACTTCAGTCAAATGCAGTACATGCGCGTCTGGCAAGCACAGTTCGTACAGCTGCGCGCCGCCAATAATCATTAGCGATGGCGCATCACCTGCGATCGAGCGCGCCTCAGCCAAACTGCGCACTGCTCGCGCGCCCTCGGGTGCAAAGGTAACATCGCGAGTCAGCACTAAATTTAATCGGCCCGGCAAAGGGCGGCCAATACTGTCCCAAGTACGCCGACCCATCAGAATCGGTTTACCAAGCGTGATGCTCTTAAAATACTTGAGGTCCTGGGGCAAATGCCATGGCAGCGAGTTATCTCGCCCAATTGTTCCATTTCTGGCAGCCGCAACGACTAATTCATTATTCATATCAATATCTTACACGATAATTAAGCGAAAATTCGCTGCACTAAAGCGCCATTAGGCGCCTCACACTGAAGGATAACTGTGCCGCATCAGCGCGCAAGATCCCATAGACTGCCCGCCCATGATCTTATTGCTCGACGTCGGCAACACGCGCGTAAAGTGGGCCTGGCTCGATTATCTTGAGCTAGCCCCAGTGGGCGCGGCTGCGCACGATGCCAGTCACCGTAGCTGGCAACGTGACATCGAGGCTGCGGGCAACGTCCCTAGGCGCATCGTGGTGGCAAGTGTCGCCGGACCGTCCTTCGCCGCGGCCCTGACGCTGTGGTCGCGTGACCGGTACCGCTTAGAGCCTGAATTTATCCAATCCGCAGCGAGTCTGTGCGGTGTCACCAATGCCTACACCCGCCCCACCGCCTTAGGGGTCGATCGTTGGCTTGGTCTGATCGCGGCATGGCGTCGCGAGAGTCTCCCGGCCGTCATCGTCAACTGCGGGACCGCCGTCACCTTAGATACCCTCAACGCCACAGGCCACCATGGTGGCGGGCTGATCGTCCCGGGCACCACCATGATGCGCGATGCGCGAGGCCCGCTGCTGAACCTTGCAGAGAAGGCACAACCTGCCATAAATCCGAGCGGTTTTCCGCTGATACCCACACCAAGTGACCCTGCCTTGCACACCATTGGCGCATTAATCGATCGGGTTTGGGAGGAGACGCGGGCGTTATGTGGCACGACCACGCGCCTACTACTGACGGGGGGAGACGCTCATCAGGTGCTCCCGTACTTACTGAATCAAGAAGCCGAGCAGGTACCTGATCTGGTACTCACGGGCCTCGCTATTGTGGCGACGCGCGGTCAAGACACCACCCAGACCTAAACAGCTGTGGTATCAGACCTCAACATTGTCGATCAGCCGTGTACTACCAAGCGTCGCTGCGGCCAGTATGACCTGCGGCTCCTGACCATCGGCAGATCCAAGATCCGCCTGTCGCCGCACAGCAACGTAGTCAGGCCGCCAACCGCGAGCAGTTAAGATTCGCAGCGCATCAGCCTCAACCTGCTGCGCGCTCACGCCCTCGCGTAGGCGACCTGCCATCTGGCACAACGTGGCATACAACTCGGGCGCCTGACGTCGCTGCTCATCGGTCAAATAGGTATTGCGTGAGGACAAGGCAAGTCCATCTGAGGCCCGCACTGTTTCGGCAGCACTAATCGCTACCGGCAGCGTTAGCTGGCGCGCCATTGCTCGCAACACAAGTAGCTGCTGATAATCTTTTTTCCCAAAGATTGCCGCATGGGGCTGAACAATGTGCAGCAACTTCAGCACTACCGTACACACACCGGTGAAAAAATCTGGTCTTACTGCGCCTTCTAGTACAGCAGACAACTGCGCGGATGGCAGCACTTTAAATAGCTGTGGTTCCGGATACAGCTCAACCTCGGTAGGAGCAAACACCACATCACAACCAGCACCCTCAAGCAACTCAACGTCGCGATCCAAGGTGCGCGGATAGCGTGCAAAGTCCTCACTCGGGGCAAACTGCAGTCGATTAACGAAAATACTCGTGACTACCGGCCTGCCTGCGGCAGCAGCGACACGCACAAGGGACAGGTGCCCTTCATGCAACCCGCCCATAGTAGGTACGAGTACCGGTCGCGAAGCACCTGCAAGTGCTGACCTGAGTTCGGCAATCGTGTGATAAACGCGCACGCGAGCTCGTCAGTACCCGTGCAACGCATCGTTGGGGAATTGGCCACTCTTCACCTCAGTGACGAAGCGTCGCACAGCGTCTTGCACACTCAGGCCACCTTCTAGAAAATTGCGTACGAAGCGTGGCTGACGACTACCGGTTAAGTTCAGCAAGTCATGCAAGACAAGCACCTGACCACCGCAACGCGAACCTGCGCCAATGCCGATAACTGGAATAGCCAGTTCTTTGGTCAGCTCACCGGCGAGTACTGTAGGGACCAACTCAAGCACCAACATTGCAGCGCCGGCCGCAGCAAGCTGCTGCGCATTAATACGCAATTCACTCGCAGCCTCTTCGGCACGACCCTGAATACGATAACCCCCGAGAGCGAATACCGACTGCGGCGTAAAGCCCAAATGCGCACACACAGGAATGCCACGCTCTGCCAGCGCGCGCACTAATGGAACAGTCCAGCCACCACCTTCCAACTTCACCATGTGCGCACCAGCCTGCATCAAGCGCACCGCACTGGCTAGGCCTAACTCAACCGACTGCTGGTAACTGCCAAATGGCAGGTCACCAATAATCCATGCATGACGATTACCGCGAGCAACGCACTCCGTGTGGTACACCATCTGGTCAATTGACACTGGCAGGGTCGTCGAGTTGCCCTGTATCACCATACCGAGAGAGTCGCCGACCAGCAGCACATCAACGCCCGCCTCGTCCAGCAGACGAGCGAACACAGCGTCATAGCAGGTCAGCATGGCGATCTTCTCACCAGTCGCGTGCATCTGCTTAAGGCGATGCAGCGTCATACGATGGCGTTCATTCATAACCAATAGTTCCCAACCAACTGCGGTCGCCAGTGTAGCTTGCTGGCAGGCATTCGGGAATCGCTGAGCATCTTAAGAAAATAAGGCCAAATCACCAGCCAAACCGGTCACGCAGCCGATAAATATGGATGGCCGCAGGTAAAAACCATGGAAATCCATCATAAAAAGGCCGCGTTGGAAAGGTAAGCCCGTCAAGGGCGGTAGCCGACTCCGCGCGCTTGAGCATTTTTAGGCCTGCTTTGCGGCCGTAATAGATACTGAGCGGTATACCCTGACCGCAATAGCCCATACAGTAGAAAAGATCGTCCACACCGCCCATATGGGGCAGCGAATCGAAGGTAAATCCGACAAAACCCATCCATGCACGACTAATCCGCACACCCGTCAACTGCGGAAATACTTGCTGCATCATGCGCACCAGTCGTGGCACAACCCGCGTCAGATTCTGTTCTGCGGCAGATGCCCGTCCACCAAAAATAATGCGACGGCCATCTGGCGTAGGCCGCGCATACATCACAACGTGACGCGTATCACCAAGGTTACGCGCCTTAGGTACCATTGATTTCACAAACGACGGGTCGAGTATTTCGGTCGCAATCTGATAGCTGCCAACAGGAATGACGCGTCGACGATGCCATGGAGAAAGCGCGCCGGTGTAGCCGTTGGTTGCGAGCAACACCTGCCGCGCTTTAATGAAGCCCTGTGTGGTGTACACACTAATACCATAGGACTCTCGACTAAAGCGCAGCACCTCACAATGATCATGCACTTGGGCACCCACACTCACGGCGCGTGCATGCAGCGCATTTAATAGCTTAATAGGGTGCACCGAGTAATCGGCTGGAAAGACCAAGCCACCATGATAAAAATCGGTGTCGATCTCGTCGCGCTGGCGAGATCGAGGCACGAGCTCAATGGGTGTCGATAATCGCCGCCTATGTTCATCAGCCAAGCGCTGCAACGCCTCATAATGAGCAGGCGTGTGCGCACCAATGAAACATCCATTATCGCGCCAGTCGCATGCGAGCCGCTCACGACGCACTAACTCATCAAGTGCGACAACTGCAGCAGCACCCTCCTCGTACAGCGCACTCGCGCGCGCCGCACCGTAGCGGCGTTCAAGCTTCTGATAGTCGGGTTTTATGCTGAAGGCAACTTGGCCGCCATTACGCGAGGAGCAACCGCCACCAATGGGCCCGGCGTCGAGCACCACCGTCAAACGACCAGCAGCAGCCGTCTCGTGCGCAGCGCTAAGCCCCGTGTAACCTGCACCTACAATGACAATATCAGCCACGTCGGGCAAGGGCAGCGCACATCCAGCTGGCAGCGTCGCATCCACCGCCCAAACGCTGGTCGGCGCGTAATCTTCAGCATACAACTGCTGTGCCGTCTGCCGCGCCACCTAGGAGTCAACCCTGAGGCACGGCGCATTCATCACTTCATAGTCGGCATCGAAAAATCAGCGCGCACAGCCTCAGGCTCCGGCCATCGCTGTGTGACCGTCTTTAAGCGCGTATTAAAGCGTATACCTTCCGGTCCATGCATATGGTGGTCACCGAACAAGGAAGCCCGCCAGCCACCGAAGCTATGAAACGCCATTGGCACAGGGATAGGCACGTTCACTCCCACCATACCCACTTCCACATCACGCGAGAAGGCATGCGCGATGGCGCCACTACGGGTAAAGATCGTCGTGCCATTTGCGAACTCATGACCGTTAATCAGCCGC
Organism: uncultured Pseudomonadota bacterium; assembly: GCA_903832085.1. Classification (GTDB taxonomy): domain Bacteria; phylum Pseudomonadota; class Gammaproteobacteria; order Steroidobacterales; family Steroidobacteraceae; genus CAIKZZ01. Next base: position 47,231 of record CAIKZZ010000045.1, read on the forward strand.
AATGCCGCGGCATAATCCGCGACTCGGACGACCGACAGCACTGGTCCAAAGATTTCTTCGCGATAAATCGTCATGTCGGCAGTCACGTGATCAAACAGCGTGGGACCCACGAAAAATCCCTGTTCAAGACCTGCTACTTTCACGCCGCGGCCATCGACTACTAAAGATGCGCCCGCCTTGGTGCCTGCCTCGATATAGCCCGTTACTCGCGCTTGTGCTACCTCGGTCACCAAAGGACCCATGTCGATACCCGGCGCATCGGGCGCGCCCACCTTAAGGCTGCCAATACGCTGTTTGAGTCGTGCCACTAGTGCATTAGCGGTCTCATCACCAACGGCAACGGCAACCGAAATCGCCATGCAGCGCTCACCCGCTGAGCCATAAGCCGCACCAACCAGCGCCTCCGTTGCAGCATCAAGATCGGCATCTTGCATAATCACCGCATGATTTTTAGCGCCACCGAGCGCCTGTACACGCTTCCCATGCGCCACCGCCTGCGCCTGGATATAGCGCGCAATGGGCGTGGATCCGACAAAACTGATAGCGGCAATCTGCGGATGCTCAAGCAAGGCATCAACCGCCACTTTATCGCCCTGCACCACATTAAAGACGCCATCAGGCAACCCTGCCTGTTTCAACAAATCCGCCAGTAGCAGCGATACCGATGGATCGCGCTCTGATGGTTTTAAGATAAACGCATTGCCGCAGGCGAGTGCTACCGGGAACATCCACATGGGCACCATCGCCGGAAAATTAAATGGGGTGATGCCAGCAACGACGCCTAAGGGTTGACGAATGCCATAGCTATCGACACCAGTGCCGACGCTTTCACTGAACTCGCCCTTGAGTAGATGCGGCGCACCACACGCAAACTCGACCACTTCCATACCACGCGTCACTTCGCCTTCGGCATCAGCAACCGTTTTACCGTGCTCTTCAGACAGCGCCCGAGCGAGCACTTTCAGGTTCTGGGTAATGAGCTCTTTAAACCGGAACAGCACACGCGCGCGCTGTAATGCAGGCGTACGGCCCCAGGCTACCTGGGCTGCAACCGCAGTCTTTACTGCCGCATCCACATCAGCAATATCCGCAAGCACTACTTGGCGTACGACGCGCCCGAGCGCGGGGTTAAACACTGGCGCTCGGCGCACGCCTACGCCCTCGATGACTTGACCACCGATATAGTGTCCGACAACTGTCGGTGCTGCATTTTTGGTTGAAACCACACTCACGATAGCTAACTCCTCAAACCGGTACGGCGCGCAGCGCTCGACGGATACCTTCAATCATGCCTTCGATTTCAGCAGGCGTACTAACAAACGGTGGCGCCATAGCCAGGATATCGGCTGAAAAGCGCACCATATAGCCTTCATCCAGTGCCTTTTCAAAAACACGAATAGCGCGTAATCCAGGTTGACCCGCGATAGGGCTAAGCTCAACCGCAGCGGCAAGGCCAATGTTACGAATGTCAGTGACATGCGGCTCACCCTTTAACGAGTGCACAGCTTTCTCAAGCACAGGGGCCAACTCAGCCGCACGCTCAATAAGCTTCTCATCACGCAGCACATCAAGTGTTGCATGCGCTGCAGCCACTGCCATCGGATGCGCCGAGTAAGTGTAGCCATGAAAAAATTCAATCATGTGCGCAGGACCGGTCATGAACGTTTGATAAATCTCGTCCGCCGCAAGGACGCCACCAAGCGGAATGGTGGCGTTATTAACCGCCTTAGCAAATGTGGCCATATCCGGCTTCACATTGAAGTAATCGGCCCCGAATGGCTTACCGAGGCGACCAAATCCAGTGATCACTTCGTCAAAAATCAATAAAATGCCATGTTTTGTGCATATCTCGCGCAGGCGCTCGAGATAACCTACCGGCGGCACCAGTACGCCGCCTGAGCCTTGCATGGGCTCCACGATGACCGCGGCGATAGTCGATGCATCATGCAATGCGACAATCCGCTCGAGCTCATCGGCAAAATGCGCACCCCAAGTCGGCTGACCCTTGCTGAAAGCCATGTGCGCTGGATTCCAGGTGTGAGGCAAATGATCAACACCGTTTAACATCAGTGGCGCAAACATCTTGCGGTTCGCGACCATGCCGCCCACAGAAATACCGCCCATCCCCACACCATGATAGCCACGCTCACGTCCGATGATGCGTGTCCGTGATGCATCGCCTCGCAAACGATGATACGCAATCGCGATCTTCAGTGCGGTGTCGACCGCCTCTGAACCTGAATTGGTAAAAAACACATGATCGTTTGGCCGACCTGCTAGCTCTGCGATGCGCGTAGCCAAGCGAAAGGCGGGCTCATGGCCCATTTGAAAGCTCGGCGCAAAATCAAGCTTATCAATTTGCGCCTTCACGGCCTCCACAATGCGTGGGTGCGAATGTCCTATGGGTGAACACCACAAACCTGACAAACAATCGAACACACGTCGCCCATCAGCCAACTGATAGTACGCGCCCTTACCACTGTCGATCAGACGTGGCTTCGCCTTAAAGTAACGGTTGTGGGTAAACGGCATCCACCAAGCCTTGAGAGCCTGTTCACTGGTATCCGCATGAGACTGGGGCACGGCATTCATCTGGTACTCCGACCCGGACTACTGCCGGGAGATTGGCGATATTGCTGGCGGCGTCAAATGCCGCTTTAAGCGAATTCGAGACGCCATTATATCAGCACTCGGCTAGCCCAGCCGACCGCACGCTGTCGCGACCGGTTAGCGCATTTAACCAGTCAGGTAAGGTTTATGCCGCACCAATCATTAACGCCCCAAAGGGCACAATCTGGGAATTACGGAAGAGCCTAGGCACTCCGCAAGCCACGGTCAGTGCGCTGATACACGCGCCCGCCGACGAAACCAGCCTGCCATGCTGCAGCGTGGCCGCTGACTAATCAGCACTTCGTGCTCGAACCGTGCGCTTAAAAACAGGACGAGTGAGCCACCACGCGGCTGCACGTGGATGGGACCTGCCTCAGTATAAAGGCACAGCTCACCCCCATCACCCACCTGCCAATCATCGTTCAAATACAATACCACCGATACCACACGCTCGGCACCGGCTCGTGCAATATCTGAATGCCGCGCATAACGAGCGCCTGTCCGGTACAACGCATACTGGCATTCCAAGTCAAATAGCCCTAGCTGCAACCCCTGATTTAGCGAGCGCCGCAGCTGCTCAAGGCGCTCAAGTAGCTGCTCCTCGATGCTGGTGTAGGGGCGCTCAAGCCATGCCAGTTGATCGCCCCGAATCGCGGCGCGTACCTGCGCGTCACGACCCGCTCCGGTCGCAGCAGGGCGCATTTGCCCCGCGGCATCTAGGTGTAACAGCCGCTCACGCAAGCCACCCCACTCTGCGGCGTCCAAAAAGTCAGGTCCCACCGCCCAGCCCTGCGTCAGCAGCGTCGCTACTAACTGTTCTGCTGCCTCCAGATCGACCGTTTGTTTAGCCGTTAAGAGCTGCGGGTGGGTTATCTCAATACGCCTTTATCTGCGCTTCTTGGCTTTAGATCGCTGCGCTTGGGTCGTTTTTCTTGCAGCACTGGCAACCACGCTGGCGCCACTACGCCGACTGGTCGTTGCCGCTGTTTTCTTGGTCTTGGTCTTGGTCTTGGTCTTGGTCTTGGTCTTGGTTTTTGTCTTTGCTTTGGCTTTGCTCTGCGTCTTTTTAAGAGCCTTCTTTTTCGGCTTTTTCTTCGGCAAAAGCATGCTGCCACGGCACTTCGCAGCACCACAGCGGCAGGCATAGATCACATCAATATTGGGCGCATCGCTGACATCACGCTCAATCATATAGTCGTAACACAGCTCCTCGCCGACCTTGATGGGACGCACGGCCTCAATATAAACCTTACCCTTTTCAATTAATGTCTCGCAGTTCGGATCACAGCCATGATTGATAAACCGCGCTGGACAATCGCCAACTCCGCCATCGATCACGACTCGAGAACTGACCGTAAATAAGAAGGTGTGGTTGTCATCCTCGGCTTTATGCGCATAACGCCGATCCGCTTCAGCATGCGAAATCCGCTCGCCATAATACTCGGCAATTCTCTTGCCTTTGGCGATGGGCCGTACCGCAAAAACACCTGTGCCATGAACCGGGGAACGTCGCACACGAAACAATGAAGGGCCAGTAGAGCTGGTCATGAAAATCCTCTAAGCAGAACAAAAACAATGGGTGGGTTAGACGGCAACCGGCGCTCGGATGGCGTCATGATGTACATAGTCGACTATTTCAATATCCGCAAATGAATAGTCGAACACAGTAGCAGGTTTCTTTTTAAGGTGAAGCCTCGGTAGTGGCTTTGGCGCTCTTTGTAACTGCAATTCGACTTGCTGCAAGTGATTTGTATAAAGATGGCAATCCCCACCCGTCCAAACAAAATCACCAAGGGCAAGTTCGCACTGCGCAGCAATCAGATGCATGAGTAAGGCATAGCTTGCAATGTTAAAGGGCACACCAATAAACAGATCAGCGCTGCGCTGATAGAGCTGACAAGACAGCTTGCCGTTGGCAACATAAAACTGAAAAAACGCATGGCATGGCAGTAACGCCATAGAGTCCAACTCACCTACATTCCAAGAACTTACGATCAGCCGACGGGAATCCGGATTTGTCTTGATCTGCTCGATAACGTTCGTCATCTGATCAATATGCCGTCCGTCAGGTGCAACCCAATCACGCCATTGCTTACCGTATACGGGGCCAAGATTGCCGTCAGCATCGGCCCACTCATCCCAAATTGACACTCCGTTATCAGTCAAATAGCGGGTATTCGTATCACCTTTGAGGAACCACAATAGCTCATGAATAACGCTTTTAACGTGCACCTTCTTCGTGGTAATCAGGGGGAACCCAACCTGCAAATCAAAACGCATTTGCCAACCAAAAATCGACAACGTACCGGTTCCCGTGCGGTCAGCCTTCTTAGCGCCGTGATCGCGCACATGCCGCAGTAGTTCAAGATACTGCTTCATACGGACTCCAACGACCCGATGGGCTCATAGCGATAGTTTCCGGAGCGGCGCGGACGTTGATAGGCAAAAACGATCATGCCAATACCGATGAGCAACATGGGCGCTGATAACAGCATGCCCATCGTCAACCACCCACCAGCAAGATAACCCAGCTGCACATCAGGTAAGCGCACGAACTCGACGGCGACGCGACATAAACCATAACCCAACAGAAACACTCCAGATACAGCCCACCGTGGCCGAGGCTTCATACTGTAAATCCAAAGTATGGCAAAGAGGAGCAGGCCCTCAAGGCATGCTTCATACAACTGAGACGGATGCAGAACTTGGGTCACTCCAGCAGGGTCCTGCACAGCGAAACCCCATGGGACCGTCGTCGGCTTGCCCCACAACTCGCCATTAATGAAGTTACCGACTCTGCCAGTAAACAAACCAATCAACGGTATCGGTGCCGTAAAATCAAATATATCCCCGATCGCTCGTTTATGGCGCAAAGCCAAGACAACCAGCGCCGTCAGTACACCGATTAGGCCACCGTGGAAACTCATACCACCCAGCCAAATTTTGTACCAATAATGAGGATCTTCCGCCAGAGCCTGCTGGCCATAAAAAAGTAGCCAGCCAATGCGGCCACCTAGAATGACGCCAAAGACAGCGTAGAAAACCAAATCGTCGACTTCGAGCAGCTTCCACGTAGACATAGGCTCGCTTGCGCGTCGCCGAGCAAGCCACCAGGCGGCAAGAAAGCCGATGACATACATAAGCCCATACCATCGGACTTTTAATGGCCCAAGGGCGAGCGCAACAGGATCGAAGCCGGGGTAGGTCAACATGAGGCGAGAGTGTAGCGAAAACTGACGAGACTACCCATAGCTAACGACCCCTATCGAGACGGGCAACCAGCTCGCCCGAGAATTCATATAAGGCCTCATAGCTACGCTCTAATGCACTCATCTTAGGAAACCAGGCGAGCAACCCGTGATCCACCCCCGCTCCCCCGACCGGCGCGGGCAGCACGTCCAGACCCACTGCCTTGAATTCGGCCAAGGCTCGGCGCATATGAGCTGCGGACGTCACGAGAATGACCCGCGTTAGATGCTCCCCCTTCAGCACCTGCGCAGTCTCACGGGCATTTTCGCGCGTGGTCCGAGACAGTTGCTCCAACCAGCGCGCATGCAAGCCAAAATCAGCTCCAAGTACGCGCTCCATAACGACTGATTCCGGCTCTCCAGGCTCCACCGATCCGCCAGACAATAACAGCGGTAACCCTGTCAGACGCGCAAGGCGTGCACCATAAGCAAGGCGCTGCAGGGTATCTAAGGAAAGTACCGGACCTTCATTGCCAGGCGCATTTCGACGTACGCCACCTGCCAGCACGACAATCACGTCACCATGCGGCGACGCACTCAAATCAAGTGGCGGATACTGATCGGATAAACGACCCAGCACATTACTCACGACTGGTGTTGACAGCAGCAGCAGCAACACCAAACTCGCGCCAATAAGACTCTGCCCCAGACGCGGCCAGCGTACGCGCACGGCCCAGCCGAGCAGCGCCAAGAGCAACAGGCCACCAGGCGGCAACACAAGCGCCCGACAGAGCGCGCGTATCAGCAAAACAGAATCCATCAGTCGCGCTCAGTCATGCGTGACTCGACACAGGAAAGCCTTCAAATAACGCGTCTCAGGAATTGCTGGATGTGTCGGATGATCAGGTGACTGACCGCCATTGGCAATGACTTGCACAAACCGCCCCAGATGACGCCCCGCCTTCTGAATTCCGTCGATCAATGCGCTGGGCTCCAAGTGATATGAACAGGAGCACGATACCAACAATCCATCACGTGGCAATAACTGCATCGCTAACTGATTGATGCGTTTGTAAGCAGCTTCTCCCTTAGGGGCGTCCTTGCGGCGCTTGATAAATGCCGGTGGGTCGACGATCACCACATCAAATTTCTCACGCTCTGCGTGCAGCTGTTCAAGCACGTCAAAGGCATCACCTTTGCGTGTCTGTACAGTCACCCCGTTTCGTTCACCGTTGCGGGTAGCCGCTTCGAGCGCAGGCGCCGACGAATCGACACAGACGACCTCAGCCCCTGCGCGCGCAGCCTGCACACCCCAGCCCCCTACATAGCTAAATACATCGAGCACCCGGCCCGCGCCTTTAGCGAGCCCAAGGAACGAGCGGCGATTTGCCGCCTGGTCATAGAACCAGCCCGTTTTCTGCCCCGTAGCCAACGGCGCTCGAAAAGTCGCGCCATCCTCGATGATTTCGAGTTCCTCCGGCACGTCGCCGATAGCTGCCTCAACATACTTTGGCAGCCCTTCTAAATCGCGTGCGCCCGAATCATTCTTAAAGACAATGTTCTTAGGTTTGATCACTTTCTCAAGACCCGCAACGATCGCCTCTTTTTGAACCTCCATCCCCAGCGCACCGATTTGTACGACCAGCGTGTCCCCAAAACGATCGACGACTAAGCCTGGCAATTCATCCGACTCGCCATGAACTAACCGGTAGTATGGAGCAGCATAAAAGCGCTCACGTAAGGCGAGCGCCACCCGTAGGCGATGAACAATCAAGGAAGGCCCAGGCGCAAACGCCGCGTGCCGCGAAATGATCCGCGCGGCGATTAAAGAGTGCGGGTTACAGTAGGCAAAACCTAAAAACTTGCCGCGATCTGACTGAACTGACACAAAACCACCCGGCGGCAAATCTGCCATACGCGTTTGCTTGGTATCAATCTCGTTACTAAAAATCCATAGATGGCCCGCCCCAACCCGCCTGTCTTCGTGCGGCTTTAGACGCAGCACAGGATAGGTCTGACTGGTAACAACAGACGGCAAGGAGTCATTCATATAAATCTCTATCTAGTAGCAGCAGAGCGGCACACCCTTTGCAATCAGTACTCAGGGGCGTACTCAGGGGCGAAGGGGGCTATTCTATCCGACCGCACGCAAAGTCTGCGGACTTCGCAAGCCACTGCAGCAAGTATCAGGCCTGTAGACCAACTAAAGGCCGTATTAGCGCGCTGTCACTTCGAGTGGCCCGTCATGGTCCCGAATGCGCGACTTAAGCGCGCCACCAGCGCGCCATGCAAATCCATCGAAAAGCCGGGCGCTCCTACCCAATCGTGAGCCCACGGCTGAGTCATACGCAACGTATCAGGCTCATCGGCCCGGCGTGGGAACACATGCGCATGTAGCGCAGGCTCAACGTTGCCATAAATCGCATAATTGATACGACTTGCCCCACACTCATGAAGCAATACGTCGCCTACCGCTGCCATATCTGCAAGAAATTCCTGCTGCGCCGCAGGCTGTAGTGCATTCAAATGCGGCACCACCGGATCCGGAAACAACAGGCAATACCCAGCGATCACTTGCGGATCAGCTAGCACCACCCAACCACTGTGCATACGCGCAATAAACGCTGGGTCCTCCCCCTTGCGCAGCAGCTCAACGCGCCGGTGAATCGCAGTCTGTGCACTAGCCGCCATACAAGCGCCTTCCATACATGCCGTGATTAATGATTAAGGTGCACTCGACGAGCGGTAGCAACCATCTCAGGCGTCACCGCAGATGCATGATTACCGAAGCTTGAGCGCACATACGTCAGTAGCTCAGCAAGCTGCGTATCGTCTAGATAGCCAAACTGCGGCATCATTCCTGAGTATAGGCCCTGCGGCAATGAGTTAGGCCGTATCCCGAACATGACCCAGGCCAGCAGTGGCTCCGGCTCCCCCACAGGCACTGGCGTCCCAGCGAGCGGTGGTTGCACTCCACGGATACCCTCACCCCTTGACTGATGGCAGGCGACACAATTCGCTACATACAGACGCCGACCGACGGTTGCAGGCGGAGCGGGCTCTTGTGTACAACCTGCTAGCAGGCCTACCCCAAGTAACAGCGCTAGAAGCGGCCCTTGGTGCCGCCCACATGCGGACAAGAGCCTAAAGTAGCCGCCCAACCCAAACTGAAGACACATGCTTAACCAATCTCGACCGTCACATTGACCGGCAGTACACGCGCACGCCGGATAAAATTAAAGTCAGTCGCTGACGCCGAACAATAAGCGCCCATGACACGTCCAATGATCAAATCGCCAATCTCTAAGGGCGGCAGTAATACATTCTCGGCAACTATGTCGATGCTGTCACAGGTGGGTCCAGCCAACACGCTCGGGATACGCTCGCCGTCGCTACGCAGACTGTCGATTGGAAAATTGGCGTGATCAAACATCTGCCCACTAAAAGACCCGTAGACGCCATCGTCTAGGTAATACCATGGCACACCATTCTTAACTGCTCGGCCGATCACAGTTGCTACACAGGTGCCTGCCGGCGCTGCAATAAACCGGCCGGGCTCGGCGATAACACGAACGTCAGGCGGTAGGGCGCTAAGCGCGGCGCGTATTGGTGCACAAAAATCATTAATTGGCTGCATAGCAGCCCCATAAGAAACCGGAAAACCGCCGCCGATATCTAGCACATGCAGTTTTGCGATCCCAGACTCATTGGCTTCTTTTATCAAACGGCCACAGGCCTTGATCGCATCTACATACGTGCTGGGACTCGCCACCTGAGAACCTACGTGGAAGGAAAGACCAGTCACCTTGATCTCGAGCCGTGCCGCTACCGCGAGCAGTTCTGGCACTGATTCAGGCTGGCAGCCAAACTTACGCGATAGATCCACAATGGCATCAGGTGCTCGAAAAGCCACCCGTAGGAGAACCTCGCAGCGCTTACGATGGCGGATAAATTTACCGAGCTCGTCAGCGTTGTCTGCAACAAAGGTGCGCACCCCAAAACGCAGCGCTTCACGAATATCACTGTCTCGCTTAATCGGATGGGTATGAATACAACGCTCCGGCAAAACACCGGCCGCGCGTACAACGTCAACCTCACCCCCACTAGCGAGATCAAAAAAACAGCCTTCCGTCTTCAGAACTTTAACAACCGTCAGTTCAGGCAGTGGTTTTAACGCGTAATGAAGATCAACCCCTGGCAATGCGCTCGCCAGCGCACGGTATTGCGCACGCACCTGATCGCAATCGATCACCATAAGCGGTGACCCATAACGAATCACCAGAGCTTCGAGCTCACTACGCGCGAAAGGCGCTTTGAGCCGAACCGGCCCATTCGCAGCAGCAGGCGCTAGCGCGTCCTCCGACGAGGACTTAGTAACTGTTAAGGTGGACATCGACACTCCATTTACGCGATGCGCGAATTCTAGGCGCTTTCTGCGCTACCGCAAGCCGCACGCGTCAACCGATCTCGTACAGCATCCCAAGCTTGGGTTAATGGCGGCGCTTCAACCAAGATACGCCGCGCACCCGCACGGTCTAGAGTTCGTAAATTTGCGTACAGGTGATGGCCAAAGGTTTCCGCAGACGGGGAGCCATTTAGCCATAGCACCCCACAAAATGCCGCACTCTGAGGCCTCATGGCGAGCACCGCTACATCGGACTCCTGTGCGTACTGCGCCAATAAAGCGTCGGTCACGAGCGTGAGCGGTGTCAATGGAGCATAGTGGGCCTGCGTACTTCCAGGAGTCCGCGGACCCTCACCCTGTGCCGCACGCCTCACAGGCCCTATAACGGCTTCTAAATCCTGCTGCGAGATGCCGCCAGGTCGCAGCAATAGGGCCTGCTCACTCAGGCAACTCACGATGGTTGACTCAAGGCCTACACGGCACGCACCGCCCTCAAGCACGATCGCAACCTCATCACCAAACTCGTCTCTGACATGCTGTGCCGTTGTCGGACTGACCCGTCCGTACCGATTGGCAGATGGAGCAGCAATGCCACCACCAAACCCGCGCAGCAACTGCTGCGCAACAGGATGCTCCGGAACCCGTAGCGCGACGCTCGCTTGACCCCCAGTCAGCTCCATCAACACGTGCGATGCGCGCGGCAGCACAAGCGTCAAAGGTCCGGGCCAAAATCGTTCGGCAAGCGCACGGGCATTCTTAGGAATCGTAGCTGCCCATGCGTCAATGTCAGTAGTCGACGAAAGATGCACAATTAACGGGTGACTGCTGGGTCTGCCTTTAACCGCATAAATACGCCGGATGGCCGCGGCATTGCTCGCATCTGCCCCTAGCCCATAGACAGTCTCAGTCGGGAACGCAACCAGCTCACCCGCCCGTAGCGCTGCCACCGCTAAATTGATGTCAGCACTGTCACTCATGAGGGCAACGCCAACTCAGCACGCTGCCCAAGTTCACGCGCTAACGCAAATAAGGTCAACGGCGCACAACCCTCTGCCTTGTTGTTTGCAATGACCACAACCTGTTTACCCATGGTTTGCAGCGTCTCAATCAAGCGCGCAATGGCTGTGCGATTCGCGGGATCTGAATCAACAATTCGGTCAAATGGAAAGTAACGTGCTCGCGCATCTTCATACTGCTGAGTTGGATGCAGCATCCAGCGAATAACGATCGTGTCATGCTGCCACGCACTGGCACCCAGCAGCTTAGCTTGCTCAAGCACATTAGGCATACGTGAATGCACATTAAAGCAGTGGGTCACGGCACATGAAGCCAGCACATCCGCATACTCAGCGGTTAGCAGCTCGCTATTACGCAGCTCAACGCTATACCGAGGCCCAGCTGGTAGTCCCCGTAAAAATGCCCCAAGCGCCTCCGCAAATCGTCGCGGGTCACGCAGGTAACTGTGGCTCAATGGCGGGAACTGAAACAAAATAGCTCCGAGCCGTTCACCTAAACCCTCAACAGCAGGGTCAATGACGCGTGACACGGCATACTCACTGTCCAAAAACCGGTCCACATCGGCCCGTACAGCGGCTCGCTGCGCCGTTGCCGGCGGCGTCGTCAAAACCGCATGCGCCTTGACCACAAAACGAAAGTCCTCAGGCACTGCCGCCGCGTACCGACCGAACTCCGCGGCCGCCAAAGGCGCATAAAAGGTGCGATCAAGGCCAACTGCACGCAGTAACGGATGATTTGCGTAAGCCGCAAGCCCAGAGCGCGCGAGCAACTGTTCACCCACCTGCTTGGTATACACGATGCCAGCCCATCCGGGGAACGACCAACTCGACGTGCCAAAGCGCACACGCTTTGGCAACTGATCTGGCAGGTTGGCTAACTCCACCGGCAATGGCACGCTACCGATCAGATCCATAGCAGCGCTGGAATCGCCAAAGAGTTCGAACTGTGCGGTTTGATCAGTGCTCATGTAAATACCACCAAGCCCAGCGCAGACTGGCAGATATAAAAGAGCGGTACCTGTATAGCCGAGTGCCGCATCTCATTCCAAGGAATGTCGCTGCCAGCCGGAAGGCTCACGCACCAACTCATATGCAGGCCAATAGGCTTTATCTAACTTTAAGGTGATGACCTCAGTCAGGTTATTCCACGAGGCTATTTTTAAGCGCAACGAGGCGCGATCCTCTTTACCTTTAACGACAGCAAGAAACGAATCAAGATCCGGAGTCGGCTTTCCGTCAACCTCAGTAATTCGCCGTCCAGACCACAAGCCGTAGCGCGTAGCCGGCGAGCCATACGAAAAGAATGAAACGAACACGCCGTTAGGGACAATGCCGCGCTGGCTTGCAAGCGCTCGATGCGGCGCCTGCAAAGTTGCTCCTGCCCAGCGCACAATCCGCTCGACGTCAGTGCCAGTTAATGCTGCCGTCGGCACCTCTACATTTAGCTCCGCATGTGCCCGCCAGACAGTCACGCGCACAATCTCTTTTTGTATAGAGCTCTCAACTTCCCGAAACCGATTAGCGACCACTCCATCCACAGCGAGAATAATATCCCCTGTCTGCAGTACGCTAGAGGCCTTGGAACCCGCCACTAACCGAGTCACGCTCAGCACTTGACGTCGTGCTGGGCTGTGCGCCTCAACCTTTTTAATCCACGCGTCATTAAGACCGAACTTGCGCGCTGCGGACAGCGGCACCACAGCAAGCTCTGCTTCCAATGAGTGGAGTGGCTGACCAGTCTTCACACGCTCGATCATCTCCATGACGGTTTCCGCAGGGATACCAAAACTCTGCTGCTGCAACTCTCGACCAGTGTCGAACATGAAACTCGCATACAGGGCGCGCACATCACCCCGTTCATCAGTGATGACTCCGTCAAAATCACTTGGCGGATTAACCAGCGTTACCACTTCGAGATTTGAATCCCGAAAAGCGAATGTCCGCGAGAGTGGAAACTGCGCAGCAGCAATAGCTGCAACCCGACTTTCGAGTGACCCAAGCCGTTGATCTGCACGCAGACCGACGACCCAAACAGACTCACCAGGAGCAAGTTCGCGCCCTGAAAAAGTCGCAGCTTGCACCGGCGTCGTGCCAATCAGCGTCGGATCGTAAGACACCACCGCTAAATTATGCAGAGGGTTTATGTATTCAACATGCCCAGGCACTTCAATGGTTCCCGCAAAAGTGAGCCGCACGTCGCCGAGCGCAACGGGCACTGTATTGCGGTCCGTCACAATCAATCCGCGGTGCGTATCCACGATCACACCAGTGCCCCGATAACTGTGCTCAGTAATACCCGATATGGTGTAGGGCATATCAAAGTTGATCATGACTAGGGATGGGGCCAGACGATCTGCGCGTAGATCATGTGTCTTCGCATAGGTCGTACTGCCCGCAAGAATTGGCACCACCGCTACCGGCGCGGCTATGAGCGCACGGCAGCGCCAAGACCCCGCACTGTCATCGCGCTTGCAGCGCTGGGCGGGAAACCAACGACGATCGACCACGACTGAACCGAGTTGCGAATTGCGGGTGTCTTCTAGCGTAAAGTAATGAAAAGTTGCTCGCGCGCCGTCCCCAAGACTCGCGATCGACTTTTCAAAATCATCGATGCCCTGCACAGACTTACCGTTAAATTCTGTAATCACAGCACCACGCGCAATTCCCGCAGCAGAAAACATATAACCGGGATGGGCAACATAGATGCCGCTAATCGGCACATTCAAATGCCGTGCCTGCTGGTAGGACAAGCGGTGCACCACTGCCTCACCGATCTCTACATACTCATCTGGGGTGATCGCATGCAAGTTATCAACCACTAAGGACTTCGACAACAGCTGCCCACCGCGCTCGAACTCGACCTGGATGCTGCCACCGATGGACTCATCTAAAATCGATTCCAGCGTTAAGAATTCGGTCACGAAACGACCGTTAATGCGTAATAGCACATCTCCAGGCTCTAGCACTCCATCGCATGATGAGCCAGGCTGGACCTCTCGCACCACCAGCATACCGACCTGATGCGGGAAATCGTGACGCACGATGGCTTCGGTAGCCGCATCCAGTCCGAGACGCTCCAATTCATCGTAAGGGGTGTAACCGAATACCACTTGCAAGGCGCCACGACTAATAGGCATACCGCCTTGAATCAACTTAAGCGCCCGCACCACCCGATCCAGTGGCAAATAGAAACTTGATGCCGATTGGCTCGAGCCACCAGCATTTAAAGCAACAGCCTCGCCTCTTACATTAATGACTGGTGAGCCGGACGAGCCACCCGATGTGCTCGAGGCAGCTTGATAGTAAAACGTGTTGAAGTCATTGTATTTACCGATTCCGTACAGTGGCGCATCGCGGTCAAGGCGCGCAAGCGTGCCGGATAGAATCGATAGCTGCTCGCCGGCATCATTACCGACAACACGGATTTCAGTGCCGACTTTAGCCGCATCAGGAGCCAACACGATCGCCGTAGGATGCGCAAATTTTAGTTTCGCCGGATCGTAACGATAAATTCCAAAATCATGTACAGGATCCCGGTACACAGGGAATAACTGCACTTCCTCCCGATTCTGAAAGACCGCTTGGGCGGTCACGGGGCCTGGGGTCACAACGTGTCGATTCGTCAGAATCAGGCCCCGCTCAGCATCCACAACGAATCCGGTGGCCTGTGCAGACTCACCCCATTCGGTGTCAAAAGACCGCGCCGCATCAATTTGTATCGTCACCACACTATCTGTAATGCGCTGCAAGGTGCGCGCCCACTCCGGGCGTTCATCGCCGACCATCACTGGCCGCATGCTCGCAGCCGAAACCGCGCTTGAGTGCCTACCTGTGGGCGCCTGCGCCTCAGCGCACGGCGCCGCGAACAGCGCGGCACACACCAATGGCAAATGCCAAGCGATCAATGCAGTCTTACCAAAAAGATAGCTCACAGTGCGTGTCCAAATTCTGCGAGATAGCGAGCGCCGATTCCCTGCAATTCATCGCCATGCGCTTGCGTACCGTGGTACGCAATCTTGATTGCGCCGAGCAGCGACGCCAGTCGGCCCGTCGTCGCCCATGGCAGCTTTTTATTCAATCCATAAACGATACCAGCACGATACGCGTCTCCGCAGCCTGTGGGATCGACTACCGCCGTTGGCTCCACAACGGGAATCTCAACCACTTTCCCATCAGCATAGATCACTGATCCTTGACTACCGCGGGTGACAATGTAGGCACTGCAGCGCGCAGCAATCGCCTCTGCACTCAGACCTGTACGCTCTTGAATCAACTGGCCCTCATAGTCATTCACGATGACCCAGGTGGCCTGATCAATAAATCGAGTCAGCGCAGGGCCATCAAATAGCGGTAGCCCCTGCCCCACATCAAATATGAAAGGAATCTGCGCTGCCGCAAATTGATCGGCATGGCGGATCATTGCATCACGACTGTCAGGCCCGACGAGCCCAAGTGCGATGCCTGCATTCGTCGGCACGGCGAGCGTACCCGCGTGATCCATCGCGCCAGGATGAAATGCAGTAATCTGATTATCATCAAGATCTGTCGTAATAAATGCTTGGGCTGTATACGTATCAGCAATGCGCTTAACGTAATCAAGGCCCACATCGTGCCGACGGAGCCACTTCTCATAAGGATCAAAGTCATCTCCCACGCTCGCAAGCACATGACTTTTCATACCGAGTAGTCGCAAATTAAAAGCAATGTTTCCAGCAACACCGCCGAAATTACGGCGCATCTTTGGCACTAAAAACGAAACCGACAACATATGAATACGGTCGGCAAGAATATGCTCTTTAAAACGGCCATCAAAAACCATGACAGTGTCATAAGCGAGCGAACCGCAAATCATTGTTGTCATAGCAACCAAACTCCGTAAACATTAAGGGCACCAAGCCACCCTAGTAAAAAAAGCCATTCGTCACGACACCGCGTTGCTCACCAGCGAGCTTCGCTTAGCGTTCTCTCAGCGGGCAGACAATATTAAGACCCAGTCCAGCACGAGCAAGGCAAATGCTACTAGCACGGCAGCAGAACCTAAGTCTTTAGCTAGACCCGACAAGGCATGATGCTCAACGCCAATTCGATCAATCGCAGCTTCAACCGCGCTGTTTAATAGCTCCACGATGAGTATTAAAAACATCGGTGCCACAAGTACGGCCCGCTCAAGCCCATTACTGCCGAGCCAAATTCCGGCTGGCAGCACGAATAGTGCAAGCACACACTCTTGCCTAAAGGCTTCTTCCTCACGCCAACAGCCACGCAATCCGCGCGCCGAATGACTGAACGAACGTACAAGGCGAACCCAACCTGACGGCTTGTGATGCGGCCGCAGAACCGGCCCAGATGAACGCGCGTCACTCATACAGCACCTCTGTGGCTAATAACTCTGCCGCAATTCGTCACGGATTGGTCCGGGCCCCTGCGCACTCTGAGCGCACTGCGGCTTATTGTCATGCTCATTATTTGCCTTTTGATTGATCGCACTTACGGTGCGGAATGGTAGCCAAATTCAGGCATCGCGACCGGACATTCCACAACTTAGCCAGGCACTTACAACTTCATCACACTCGTGCCACACACCAATGGCCACTGTGGCCATAAAATTGCAACGCCGCGTGGTTCCATCACCGAACTACCAGACACTGGTTGGGACACCGAGGTAAATCCAATCGTGAGTGACATTGGGTGGTCCATTATTGATGTTTAAATATATATCTCATTGTTTTGTATACATAAATAGCATCACCCAAGGCCTAACTGTGCACACGTAATTTACCCCACTAAAAGGCGCACGGGCCGTGTCGGTCTGGTTTTTAAGAGGCCCCCTCGATCCCATGTATGCTTAAGCTTAAGTCCAAGGCCACGTGAGATACCCCTTGAATAAGCGCCCAATTATCGAACGCCGCTCCATCGATTACATTCCACTCAAGGAGCGTCACGGCAAAGTGTGGCACTTGTGGCCCGTATGGTTCAGTGGTGATGCGCACCTTGCGACCATTGCAACTGGCTTTGTGGGAGTGGCACTTGGTGGCAATTTTATTTGGATGACCATCGCCATTTTACTCGGCTGTGCGCTGGGCACATTCTTCATGGCCTTCCATTCGACGCAAGGGCCTCAACTGGGTTTGCCGCAGATGATCCAGTCACGCCCACAATTTGGCTACTTAGGTGCTTTATTGGTGTGGTGCGTGGCGCTAGTGACATTTATCGGCTACAACGCTTTCAACCAAGTGCTCGCGGCTGACACCTTAGTGACTCTATTTAACTGGCCGTCGCGCGTCACGATCGTGATAACCGGTGTATTCGCAGTCGCACTTGCGGTGATTGGCTATGACCTGATTCATAAAGTGCAGCGCATCTTGGCATTTGTGTTAATTGCAGGTCTCTTAATCATGTCGTGCGCCGCGTTTGGCTTGAAATTAAGCCCGGCGCAAACAGATCTGCATCATTTTACGATGGTGCCATTTTTGACACAGCTGTTTGCCGCTGCAGCCTACCAAGTGTCTTGGTCAATTTATGTGTCCGATTACTCACGTTACCTACCACGTGATGTGGGTGTCAGAGCCTCATTTTGGTGGACCTACGTGGGTGCCTACATCGGCGGGGCATGGGCGATGCTCGTGGGCAACGTGGCGGCGGCCATGTTCCCTAAACTTGAGCTTTCCGCAGCACTAAAAGCTGCAGCCGACCAGATTCTGCCAGGATCCGGCGCGCCATTACTCATCGCGTCGCTACTTGGCTTGGTCACTATAACGACCATCAATTTTTATGGCGCGTCACTAACGCTACTGAGCGTCTGTGATTCCATCAAGCCACTAAAGCCGACGCCTACGCAACGCATACTGACACTGATCTTTGCGCTACTAATCTCCTGCTGGATCGCACTCGCCGCGTCCAAGGACTTTGCCCGGGACTTTGGTGAGTTCTTGGCCATCCTACTTTACTTATTTACCCCATGGACTGCCGTTAATCTGGTGGACTTCTATATCGTGAGACGTGGCCACTATTCGGTCCGGGAAATCTTTAATCCCAACGGCATCTACGGACGCTGGAACTGGCGCGGACTCATCGCATATTTCGGTGGATTTATCGCGATGGTGCCGTTTTTCAGTACAGGTCTATATCGCGGCCCTATCGCCGTTTACTTGGGCGGTGCAGACGTCGCGATGCTAGTGGGACTGCCAGTCTCAGCGGCGATTTATCTGTTCACCTGCCGCTCGCTAGATGTCGTAGGCGAACAAGCTCGCGTACTTGTCCTTGATCAAGGGCTTGACGATTAGGCTGGATCACAAATCCCCAATCAGATCACTAGTGCAATATGGCGACAACGCACTATCGTCGTCGGAGAGATATATCTGTGACAGCTGCACAATAGCGCCGTTTTTTATTGGACCCTAGCGTGACCAAGCGCTCTTTACCGAATGGTAAAATCGCACTCAGCCAAGGGCACCACACGGGTACGTGCATAAAGCTTATGCCCAACATACAGCGCAAGGAAGGTTGGTATCATCAGGTAACTTGCGATGAAATCAAACCACGAGAACACCTTGGCCTGAAACACACCTGCATTTGCACCGAAGAGCACAACCAGAAACAGTATGAGCGCAAGCCACGGCCCATACGGGTAAAACCGCGACTTATACTTCAGTTCCTCAAGCGTGCGCCCCTGTGCAAGCCACGCTTTGCGGAAACGCAAGTGACACACCGCGATTCCAAGCCAAATCAAGAAGCCACTCAAGCTACTGGCGTTATACAGCAGCTGATATATCTTCTGATCACCAATAACACTAGAGAAGAACGCGAAAATACTGAATATGCCAGTGGCGCATAATGCGGCGACTGGGACGCCGCGCGCACTCACAGTGCCAAATATCTTCGGTGCCTTACCACTACAAGACATCGCATGCAGCATCCGGGACGATACGTACATTGCTGAGTTTCCGCAGGAAAGAACCGCGCTTAAAATGACGGCATTCATCAAGTTGGCTGCATAGTATCCAATCTTTGGCAGATGCTTAAACACCATCGTAAACGGCGAATATGCAACATGCGCCTCATCGCCATTGAGTAAGTTCGGGTCAGTGAATTGAATCAGTGTCCCGACTACAAAAATCGCGCCGATGTAAAACAGCAAGATACGCCAGAAAACGTTCTTGATCGCCTTAGGCACATTGGTAGCCGGATCCTCGGTTTCAGCAGCAGCAAGACCCACGCCCTCGGTGCCTTGAAATGAAAAACCTGCCACCATGAAGACCAATAACACCGCCGACCAACCGCCAACGAATGGCGCGTGCAGGTGAGTAGCAGGATCCCTTAGGGTCCAGTTTTGAAAGCCAACCGCCGCACCGCCCAACATGCCAGTAATCATCAAGCCACCGACGATCACGAAGATAAGTACCGTGACCACCTTGATGCTCGCAAACCAATACTCAGCCTCCGCATACGCTTTAACGGACAGTAGATTAAGACCGAGCAACAGCGCGAAAAAACCCATTGCCCATAGCGTGGAACTTGAGTCTGGAAACCAGAACTTGACGATCAGTGCACCTGCAACAAGCTCGGCGGCCAATGTGATGGCCCAACTTAGCCAGTAGTTCCAACCAACGGCGAAGCCCAACGAGGGGTCTACAAAGCGCTCGGCATAAGCCTCGAATGATCCACGAATCGGTAGCTGCGTGGCCATCTCACCCAGGGACTGCATCATGAAATACACGGCAATACCCATAATCGCGTAGCCGAGCAGCGCGCCGCCAGGTCCTGCCTGTGCAATTGCACTGCCACTGGCTAGAAACAGCCCAGTACCAATCGCCCCACCAATAGCAATCATACTCAGCTGTCGGGAGTTTATTGAGCGCTGTAGTTCGTGCGATTCGTGTGCTGACACGGCCATTACTCCCGTTGTGAAACCCCGCACACCCAGTCTGTGGATTGTGTGCGCCAGACGCAAGCCATCCACCCTAAATGGTTGTTGCTGCCTTTGGCATGGTCCAAAGAGCAATAAAGCTCGCGATGCCTGCCAGCGCCAAATAAGCGCCTACCGCATTCAAACCGCCTCGAGTGGCAAGTTCCTGTGCAACAAAGGGCACCAGTCCGCCTCCCAGAATACCGCCGGCCGTAAACGCAAGCGACGTACCGGTATAGCGCACGCGTGACGAAAACAAGCCAGGTAGCCAAGCGCCCAGCGGCCCGTAAACAAAACCCATCATAAAAAGTGCGAGCGACAGCCACAGCCAGATGCTGAATAAACCACCTGCCCAAAGCGTACCGAGCAATGCACCCACAGCAATAGTGCCTAAGCATCCTGCCATCAATACGCGGCGCGGTCCCACGCGATCCGACGCCCAACCCGCCAGCAGAATACCAAGCGCCAAGAACACAATCGCCCCCAACTGTGCACCGAGAAAATGCACACGGTTAAACTGCAGCACTGTCGTGCCATAGCCCAATGCAAACGCAGTCGCGAGATAAAAAAGTGCGAAACAAGCAATGACCGCGAATGTGCCGCTAATCGTTTCGTGACGGTGAGTGCGTAAGAGCTCCGCGACCGGGACGGCGGCGGGCCGCTCTGTCGCTAATAGCGACTTAAAACTTGGCGTTTCAGTGAGCTGCAAACGCACCCACAGCCCCACCAAAACCAGGACTGCGCTTGCCAGAAACGGCACTCGCCAACCCCACTCTAAAAAGTCTTCAGGCGTAAGATGCAATCCCAGTATTAGAAAAAATCCATTGGCCGCTATAAAGCCCACCGGCGCACCGAGCTGTGGAAACATGCCAAAGCGGCCCCGCCAACCTGGGGGTGCATTTTCGACCGCCAGCAAAGCCGCACCACCCCACTCGCCTCCTAAACCAAATCCCTGCCCAAAACGTAGCATGCAAAGAAGTAGCGGCGCGATCCAGCCCGCCGTTTGGTAGGTCGGTAAAAACGCGATCAGTAAGGTCGAGATACCCATACAGAGCAAGGACGCCACGAGCGTGGATTTACGGCCCAAGCGATCACCAAAATGGCCAAAAACAATCGCGCCCAAGGGGCGCGCTACGAAAGCGACACCAAAACTGGCATAGGCTGAAAGCTGTTGCACGGAAGCCGACTTCGATGGAAAAAAGAGTGCGCCAAAGACGAGCGATGCCGCCGTCGCGTAGATGTAAAAATCATAAAACTCAACGGCCGTACCCACCAAACTCGCGCCCAATACCCGTCGCGCTGCGCGCAAAATACCTGTTAGTGGTTGCTGCGACATATCTAGATCAACCTATATGGGTGGAGTTTCATTAGCGCTGACGCTCTCGCCAATGTGTCGCGCTGTACACGGGTACATCCGCGGCAGGCAATGGCGTTCGCCCACGAATATGATCTGCCATTTTCTCTGCCAGCATGATCGTGGGCGCATTCAGATTACCGTTGGTGATCAGCGGCATCACTGAGGAATCCACTACACGTAGGTGCTCCATTCCAAACACACGACCCTGAGAGTCAACCACTGCCAACGGATCATCCGAGCTACCCATTTTGCAAGAGCAGGATGGATGATATGCGCTCTCCACCTTTTGACGCACAAACTCATCGATCTGCTCATCAGTCTGCACCGCCTCGCTCGGCTGAAGCTCTCGGCCGCGAAATGGCGCAAAAGCCGGTTGCGCAAAGATCTCTCGCGTTAAGCGCACACACGCGCGCATCTCGGTCATATCGTCAGGATGCGTCAGGTAATTAAACTTTATCGTTGGTTTCGTACGTGGGTCGGTGGATTTCAACCGCACCCAACCGCGACTTTTAGAGCGCATCGGACCCACGTGCGCTTGGAAACCATGCTCATTCGCAAGTGACGAGCCGTCGTAACTCACGGCCATCGGCAGAAAATGGTACTGGATGTCTGGATACTCAATGCCAGCACGACTCCGTATAAAGGCGCAGCTCTCAAAATGATTAGTGGCCCCCAGACCGCTTTTAAATAGCAACCATCGTGCACCAATTAGCGCTTTCGCCAGCGGATTCATGGCCGAGTACAAGGTGATCGGCTGTGTACAAGAAACCTGGAAATAAAACTCCAAATGATCTTGGAGGTTCTCTCCTACTCCCGGCAAATGATGCACCACTGGTATGCCAAGCGATGTCAGCTCTGCTTGTGGACCGATACCTGAGAGCTTTAATAATTGCGGAGAGTTGATTGGACCACCGCTCACGATTACCTCGCGACGCGCATGCACCACATGCTCTTTATTTCCTTGTAGATACCGTACACCTGTCGCACGACGACCTTCGGTGACGATCTGTGTCGCCAAGCATTGGGTGCGCACCGTTGAGTTGCTCCGCCGCATCGCAGGTCGTAGATACACATTTGATGCACTCGCACGTATGCCATGACCAACCGTCATGTCCATGCGCCCGAAGCCTTCTTGTTGAAAGCCATTCACATCACGCGTGGCGGGGTAACCTGCCTGCTCACCGGCTGTGAGCCAAGCTGCATTCAAAGGATTCTTTAATGTGCCGTAGCTCGTAGCCAGTGGCCCGTCGGCACCACGGTAGGTGTCCCCTCCTTCCTCGCGACCCTCGGCGCGCCGAAAGTAGGGCAACACATTCTGGTAGCTCCAGCCTTGCGCACCCGCTGCCTCCCAGCGATCAAAGTCACGTGCATTACCGCGGATGTACACGAGCCCATTAATGGACGAGGAGCCGCCGAGAACCTTGCCGCGCGGCGTGTGTAAGCGGCGACCACCCAGACCCTCTTCAGGTTCCGAGTGATAAAACCAATTGTATTTTTCACGATTCATGGGAATCGCGAGTGCCGATGGCATTTGTATAAAAATGGATTTGTCGGAGCCGCCGTTTTCCAGCAGCAGGACTGATACGTCCTTGTCTTCGGTCAAGCGATTGGCAAGCACACAGCCGGCAGAGCCTGCACCGACAATGACGTAATCAAATGTTTCAGATGTGATCATATAAATACTCAGTACGGTGAATCAATGTCGCGTAATGCGACATAAACGCTTTTAAGCTGGGTGTAGTGTTCAATGGCGGCACGACCATTCTCGCGACCGAGGCCCGATCGCTTGTAGCCACCGAACGGCAGCTCGATCGGGGTGACATTGTAATGATTGATCCAACAGGTACCCGCTTGTAGGTTCGCAATGACGCGGTGACCACGCACCAGATCCTTGGTGAACACACCAGCTGCTAACCCAAACTCCGTGGCGTTGGCCCGCTCAATCACTTCTGCTTCCGTGTCAAACTCAAGCACGGTCATGACCGGACCAAAAATTTCCTCGCTCACGATACGCATATCGTCACGACAGCCATCAAACACAGTAGGCTCTACAAAAAATCCCTTAGCGAGTTCCCCGCGAGTAGCCCGCTCGCCACCGATTACAACCCGAGCGCCTTCGCGGCGACCTTGCTCGATGTATGCCAAGACCTTGTGCATATGCTCTTCAGAAATGAGCGCACCGACCTGTGTCGCGGGGTCCATCGGATCACCGATACGCATAGCACTCACTCGCTCACAAAGACGCTTTAAAAACGCCTCCCGAATTGAGCGATGCACAAAAACGCGCGTGCCGTTAGAACACACCTCGCCCGCCGAATAAAAATTTGCAAGCAAAGCGCCGGATACAGCGTTTTCAATCCCAGCATCCTCAAACACAATCAGTGGAGATTTACCGCCCAACTCCAGCGTGACGTACTTCAGTGTGTCAGCCGCATCAGCCATCACGGCACGACCCGTGCCTACGGATCCTGTCAGTGAAATCTTGCGAATCCCAGGATGCTTGCTCAGTAAGCTACCCGTCTCAGCGCGCCCCTGCACAACTTGAAAAATACCCTTTGGCAAACCTGCATCTTCATAGACTTTTGCGAGCTGCACGGCCGTTAACGGCGTGAGCTCAGCAGGCTTAAAGATCATCGCGTTGCCGCAGGCAAGTGCGGGAGCTGACTTCCAACACGCAATTTGCAGGGGATAATTCCACGCACCAATCCCTGCCACCACGCCGAGTGGCTCGCGGCGCGTGTACCCAAAGGCCGATGGACCAAGGTCGATGTGCTCGCCACTGATGGTGGCTGCAAGCCCCGCGTAGTACTCCAAACAATCGGCACCCGAGGCCACATCAACAACGAGCGTTTCCTGCAAGGGCTTGCCGGTGTCTTGGGTCTCAAGTCTGGCAAGCTCATCGTTGCGCGCTCGAAGTAGATCCGCTGCGCGTCGCAAAACGCGCCCGCGCTCTGTCCCACTGAGGGCCGCCCACTCGCGCTGTGCGACAGATGCCGTTGCCACGGCCGCATCTACCTCAGCGCGACCCGCTATAGGCACGTGGCCCAGCATCTCACCGGTGGCAGGGTTGATCGAGGTCAGTAGATGTTGGGTCATGGCCACTCAGCAGGTGTATATGAGACGACACGCATGGTAACGGTCTTTTATCACCGCCTCCATGCAAGCCGCTGACCTTCGCGCGCCGCGCGTGTCCTAAAGGGTAGTTCCCAGAAGCACGGCCCCAAGCTGATTACCGATCTAGAACTCCCGAGTACTTTGTCACCGTCTCAGAAGCTCACTACTCGTGAGTTTTATCTATATAAATCAAATAGCTACGTTTTTTTAGTCGCTAGCATAAGGCCCACATGCTGAGCACGGCTGCCGCAAGGCGGCCGCCGACTGCGCGCGCAGCGCACTCTCGGCTCTTGCGTAACCCTTGGCCTCTTCATGGTCCATCGCATGCCAAAGGACGCCATTCCTCTCAAGCTGCAGTAAGTCCGGGAAACACCCAGCAGGTCAGCCCCTGAAAGACGGGTCCCGTTAAACCTGATCGGTAAACGTCTAAGCGTGATGCCCGAAAGCTGCGGGACCGGATAGTATGTACATGCTGATGAGGAGATCTGGCCACCATGCATGCAGCAGAATGCATCGACTTAGAGCGATACCCTATTCATGTCGCAGGTGACGCTCGGCAAAGGCTTATTCGAGAAACCGCTCAATCTATTTCCAAGGACGGTTGCGCGGTACTCAAAGGGTTTGTCCGGCATTCAAAGGTGTCGGCACTCGTTGCTGAGTGCGATCGTGTGGCACGTTTTGCCCACCGTAACTTTGGGCACACCAATGTTTATTTTACAAAGGATGCCGCCGAGCTTGATGAGAGCCACCCGCGGCGACGTTTCTATCCGCGATCGAATGCGTTCGTTCCAGCGGACAATCTCGGAAAAAGCAGCCTGCTCCGTCAAATTTATGAATGGAGCGCGTTCGCACCATTTATTCAGGAGGTACTTCGTGAGAAGAAGTTCTACCGGTATGCCGACCCATTAGCGGATGTCATAGTCAATCTCGCCGAGGCAGGCGGCGGATTTCCATGGCACTTCGATACGAACAACTACACCGTCACGCTCGCACTACAGAATGCACAAAGTGGCGGGATCTTTGAATATAGTCCACATCTAAGATCAGCTACCGACGAGAATTACCCTGGTGTCACCGCCGTTCTTAACGATGATCGCAGCCTTATCCGCAGCCTCGCTTTAGAGCCTGGTGACCTGCAAATCTTTAAAGGCCGTTATTCTCTACACCGTGTCACTCCTTTAAGCGGGGAACGCACACGCTATGTTGCAATTTTCAGTTTTACAGACAGCCCCGATATGGTCGGAAGCCCTGAACGGACCCGCCAACTGTATGGGCGTGTACTTCCAATTCACCTCGAACGTGCCGGGCAGCGAAATGACGCGTTACTCGACTAGGCGCGTCCACCCCTTCTAGGTTGCGCTGATTTAATCCTAATGAGCCGCCCGGAACTCGCCAAGAAATGGTGGTTGGGTGTCATTGGGAACTTAAGGAACCGCAACGGGTCGCGGCAGGTTTTGGTTTAGAAGTTGATGATTTACGTACAAATCGGATACCCGTAGGCGCTGCTGAGAATTAACCTCGAGTACACGGATTTGCGGGCTATGTGGGCGGAGGGAGTCAATCACGGGACTTAAGCCACGACATGACGCGCAGGGGCAAGTCGATGGCGCAAACTGATTAGCCCACCGTTCGAGGTGTGACCATACTGGTCACCAAAGATCCAGGAGATAGCACCATGGCGGATGAGCAACAGGCCTACACCGGACGTCGAGCTCGGCCGAGCGGTCGCGACGCAAAACGCACGGCACGCGCCGCACGCGCGGCTTCCTCGGTCCCTTACATCACGCGTCAGATCCCGCTCTTTGAGGTACTAACCGAAGACGGCCTCGTCACGATTGAAACGAACGCCGAGACCATTCTTTGCGAGGTCGGCATCGAGTTTCGTGAAGACCCTGAATCTCTTGCAATTTTGCGCCAAGGCGGCGCTGAGATAGACGGTGAACGGGTACGGTTCCCGCGCGGTATGTGTCGCAGCATTATTCAAAAAAGCGCGCCCAAAGAATTCACCCAGCACGCCCGCAATCCAGCACGCAATGTCCGCATCGGTGGCAAAAACACTGTATTTGCCCCAGCCTATGGGTCGCCATTCATCCGCAACCTCGATGAAGGCCGACGCTATGCCACCATTGAGGACTTTCGCAATTTTGTGAAACTGGCCTATAGCGCGAATTCGCTACACCACTCAGGTGGCACGATCTGTGAGCCGGTGGATTTGCCAGTGAACAAACGGCATTTCGACATGCTGTACAGCCATATTAAGTACAGCGACAAACCGTTCATGGGCTCGGTCACCGCGCCTGAGCGCGCTGAAGACAGCGTTGCCATGGCAAAAATCGCCTTAGGGCACGACACACTCGATCCTGAAACAGGTCGCCCGAAGACGATGCTGATCAGCCTGATCAATGCCAACTCACCCATGACCTTCGATGCCACCATGTTGGGGGCACTCAAAGTGTATGCGCGCGCCAACCAAGCAACCATCGTCACGCCCTTTATTCTTGCAGGCGCCATGTCACCGGTCACCGTGGCCGGGACCGCCGCACAGACACTCGCCGAAGCACTTGCTGGCATGACGCTAGCGCAATTGGTGAATCCCGGCGCCCCAGTCGTACTTGGCAGTTTTGCGTCATCCATTTCCATGCAGTCCGGAGCGCCGACCTTTGGCACGCCCGAGCCTGCACTCGTGCTCTACACGATGGCCGCGCTCGCGCGTCGCCTCGGAGTACCGTTTCGCTCGGGTGGCAGCTTATGCGCCTCGAAAATATCCGATGCCCAAGCCGCCTTCGAGTCGGCCCAAACCTTGTTACCCACCTGCCTTGCAGGCGTCAATTTCGTATTGCACGTCGCCGGCTGGCTCGAAGGTGGGCTCTCGATGGGGTATGAGAAATTCATGATGGATGCTGATCAGGCCGGCATGATGCATACGCTACTCGCGGGCGTTGACTTAAGCCCCAATGGCCAAGCGATGGACGCGATTCGCGAAGTGGGCCCTGGCAAGCACTTCTTGGGCTGCGCGCACACCCAAGCGAACTTTGAAAACGCGTTTTATCGTTCACCACTGGCTGACAACAACAGTGTTGAGCAGTGGGAAGCGGATGGTGCGCTCGATATGACGCAGCGCGCGAATTTGGCGTGGAAGAAACAGCTAGCGGAATACGAAGCGCCGGACCTTGATCCGGCGATTGATGAAGAACTGCTCGCCTATATACACAAGGGCAAGAACGCGTTCCCAGACTCAAACGTCTAAGACGTCTGCCGCGTCCAGAGCACAGGAAACAAGGGGTGGTCAAAGGGCGCGCCTGCGGGCAACTCCTCTACCAGCCCCGGAAAATCCGGTGAGGTAGGCCACGAGCGAGGGGCATGGCGGATATCATCCCCAATAACGCGCACGGAAAACACGCGCCGGCGACGCCCAGACTCCACTCCGGCTGCAGCGTGCAAGGTGAGCATGTGAAATGCCACCACATCGCCTGGCTCCATCGGCCACCCGATGATCGGAAACTGCTCACGATTCGCATCGATATCAGGCATCTCTGCTAACGCCCCTTCTGGGAACCAGCGTGCTTCACGCGTCAAAAATGTCCGCGGCATTAACCACGGGCCCAAATGCGAGCCTGCCAAAAACTCCAGCGTCGATGGCCGACTGACAGGATCCACGGGTACCCAGAAACTGCAGCTTTGCATGCCCTCAAGGTTGTAATACGGCTGATCTTGATGCCAAAGCGTTCGCTGCACCGTGCCCGGTTCTTTTGTCAGCATGTGATCATGGTGCAGTCGGATCTGCTGACTGCTGGTCAGTTCGCCTGCAATTGCACCTAACGCAGACTCAAAGATAAAGCGTGCATACGCTGGATTTTCCTGCCAGCACCGGAAATCCTCAATAAAAAGCCCGGGATCGGCCGCACGACTGGCCACTTTTGAGCGTGGGCTTGGCTGCGCGAGATTCGCGTCTATACCTGTCCGCAGCAACGCGATTTCTGGCGCGGAAATCACACCACGCAACACCACAGCACCATCGCGGCGAAATGCGCTGATTGCCTCAGCACTAACCGTTGCCGAAATAGCCACGCTCAATCCCCTAAAGACTGAGCGCATGAGTACCATGCGCACAGTTCAAGCGTCAAACGCGCAGCTCCCGACCAACGACAGTGGCGTCAATTAGCTGGTACGTACAGGTCGTCGGCTGCGGCGTTGTCTCTCAGCGCCCTCACCATCGGTGGTGCCCACGTCTTTGACAGGCGGCAAGGTCACCACCTTGGATAAGTTGGGATACGGCGCTGTTTTGTGCGGGATCGCCATGGCCTCAACGAAATGCGCTTGAAACTTCGGTTCAAGTGCTGTCTCTATTTTTTCAACTTTTTGCACTAATTGCTCAATCGCTGCACGCGATGTCATATCAAGCAATGCGATACGCGCACCTGTCCCCGCGGCATTTCCTGCGGAACTGACCTTGGCAAGATCGCAATCAGGAATCATGCCAAGGACGGTCGCATATTTGACATCAATATGACTGCCAAAGGCGCCTGCCAAGCGAATGCGATCGACCTGCTCCACGCCTAAGCGATCCATTAACAAGCGAATTCCGGCATAGAGAGCCGCTTTGGCTAACTGGATGGCTCGCACATCGTTTTGCGTGATGGTGAGCGCCTGCGCCCCTTCGTGCAGTACATATGCAAAGGTACGTCCGTTTGCGACCACACGCGGCGTCGCCGCACCTAAGCGGCCATCAATCACGCCGTCTTGATTAATGACGCCCGCAAGATAGAGTTCCGCCAGTACCTCAATGATTCCTGAACCGCACACGCCGGTTACACCAATCTGTGCCGTCGCGGCTGCAAATCCAGGATCATCCGACCACAACTCAGAGCCGATCACTCGAAAACGCGGCTCAAAAGTCACAGGGTCAATACGCACTCGCTCAATCGCACCGGGTGCTGCACGCTGACCGCAACTAATCTGAGCACCCTCAAAGGCCGGGCCCGTGGGGCTTGAGCACGCCACTAAGCGTGCGCGACTGCCAAGGACGATCTCGGCATTGGTACCCACATCCACCAGCAACGTGATTTCATCAAGTAGATCAGGACGCTCTGCGAGCATCACGCCCGCTGTATCTGCGCCCACGTGACCTGCGACACACGGCAGCACATACACGCGCGCATTCGGATGCAAAGTGAAATCGATTTCTGATGCTCGCACCGTGACGGCACGATCGAGCGCCAACGCAAAGGGCGCGCCACCAAGCTCCACAGGATCAATGCCCAGCACCAAGTGATGCATGATGGGGTTACCCACGAGGGTTGCTTCCAAAATCGCATCCACTTCAATACCGGCAGATTTCGCGACGTCCGCTGCAAGTTGACTTAAGGCTTCGCGCACAGCCGCCGTCATTTGCTCAGCGCCACCCGGATTCATCATGGAATACGAGACGCGACTCATCAGATCCTCACCGAAGCGGATCTGCGGATTCATGAGGCCAGACGATGCGACCACCTCGCCATTGGTCAAGTCGCACAAATGCGCAGCAATAGTCGTTGAGCCCACATCGATGGCAAGCCCAAAGGCTGCCTCGTGCAAACCTGGCCACACGGCAATAATCTCAGCGCGGTCATACACCGCGACCGTAACCTGCCAGCCACCGGCGCGCAGCACCGGCTGCAAGCTACGTACAACTGATAATTCACACTTAAGATTCGGCAACTGCCATTCACGAGCC
Source organism: uncultured Pseudomonadota bacterium (assembly GCA_903832085.1). Taxonomy (GTDB): domain Bacteria; phylum Pseudomonadota; class Gammaproteobacteria; order Steroidobacterales; family Steroidobacteraceae; genus CAIKZZ01. The sequence goes on from CAIKZZ010000045.1 coordinate 77,539, forward strand.
AGCGCATCTTTGAGGCGAGTTAAATCACCTGAAGGGTCGTGCATATCCGGTTCGGCCACTTCCACATAGTGCAGCGTGACAATCGGGTGCAACTCAATATCACGTACTTCAGCAGCTTTACGCACAACCTGACGGTGCACTTGGCTGCTCGATGGCACATCCACCACCACATCCGCTTGTACCTTCGCCTGACACGACAGGCGCCGCCCCTCAGCTAGCACCTTACGAACACCAAAGCGTTGCTCGGGAGCGGATGGTGGCGTCAGACTTTCGGCGCTAGAGCGCACGCCGTGTTTGGCATACTCCCCTTCACCCACCAAGACCTGACAGCGGCCACAGATGGCCCGACCACCGCACACGGAGTCAATATCAACACCGAGAGCACGCGCCGCACTCAGTAAGGGCGTGCCTACAGGAAAACGACCACGCTTTCCTGAAGGAGTAAATACAACCAGTGGATCTAATTGAGTCAATGGCAAGCCTCAGCTTGGTCGGCGGCGGTGACCGCCCTCACGACGACCGCGAGGCGAATCCCCAGGCGCGGCGCCAGGGGCCGGGGCTGCGGGCACGTCGCGGAACTTACGTATCCAGCGCGCGCAATCCGGATCGTTGCCCATCATCACGTCGGCTCCCATGCAGGCACGCACTATGTCGCCATGTAAGGGGTTCGTAATTGCGGATGTCATACCAGCGGCAATCGCCATGGTTAAAAACGCGCTATTAATACCGTCACGCGCTGGCAGACCGAAGCTCACGTTAGAGGCCCCGCAGCTCGTGTTCACTTTGAGCTCATCACGCAAACGACGCACCAGCTGCATCACCTGCACGCCCGCCTTGTTGATCGCGCCAATGGGCATGACCAGCGGATCGACAATCACATCGCTTGCTGGAATGCCGTAGTCCATTGCGCGGTGGACAATCTTTTTGGCCACCTCAAAACGCACATTCGGATCCTCTGAAATGCCGGTCTCATCGTTTGAAATCGCAATCACCGCGGCACCATATTTCTTCACGAGTGGCAGCACGATCTCAAGACGCTCCTCCTCGCCTGTCACGGAATTCACCAGCGCCTTACCCTTGTAAACCGCAAGTCCCGCTGCAAGCGCTTCCACAATCGATGAGTCGATTGACAGCGGCACATCGGTGATGGACTGCACCAACTGAATGGCTTTGGCGAGAATCGCCGGCTCATCGGCGAGCGGAATACCGGCATTCACATCCAGCATGTGCGCGCCGGCAGCTACCTGAGCTAGCGCATCAGCTTCCACACGCGAAAAATCGCCAGCAGCCATTTCTGCCGCCAAAATCTTGCGCCCAGTGGGGTTAATCCGCTCGCCAATGATGACGAATGGACGGTTAAAGCCAATTACCACTTCACGGGTTGCTGAACTAATGATCGTATCGGTCATGATGGATTCCTATCTGAAGTATGTGTATCGCGTGTTGGGTACCAGGGAATGCGGCCGCCAAGCACACCGGAGCGATCGATGATTTCAGCCACCGACTCTTCCTGCTTGAACGCCATCACATGCACACCACTGACGCCCTTAATGGTTTTAATCTCTTGTATGAGGTCCACGCACAGATTGCGGCCCTCAAGAGCCTGATCTTTGGCGCCAGCAAGGCGCGCGATCACAGAATCTGGAATGTGAATGCCAGGCACGTTGGTGCGCATCCAATCACCTGCCTTGGCTGAGCGCACTGGACCCACACCAATCAAGATGTGCACTTTGCCGAGCAAGCCTAGATCATCAACGAGCCCCATGAAGCGCTTGAGTAACGGGATGTCATAGCAGTACTGCGTCTGAATAAATTGCGCACCTGCTTCGACTTTCTTGGCTAAACGCAATGCACGATGCTCGAGTGGCAAGGCATTGGGATTTTCTGCCGCCCCGAAAAACACCTTTGGAGCCGTTGTGATCTTACGGCCGCTTTGAAAGGTGAGTTTATCGCGCAAACCCACAGCAATTTCGAGCAGCGACATAGCATCCAAATCAAACACGGGCTTGGCCTGTGGATGATCGCCCGCCTGCACGCCATCACCTGTCAGGCACAGCATGTTGGTCACACCCATTGCGGCGGCACCCAGAATATCGCCCTGAATGGCGATGCGGTTTTTATCCCGACAGGAAATCTGCATGACAGGGGCGTAGCCAACGCGGGCGAGTAACGCACACACGGCAACGCTCGACATGTGACAATTTGCACCACTACCGTCAGTTGCATTGATTGCATCCGCAATGCCATCAAAAATTCGGGCGCGCTTATACACATCCTCTGGGTCTGCTGAATCAGGTGGCGCAAGTTCGCTAGTGACCGCAAAGGCACCTGTTCGCAACACTCGCTCGAGCCGCCCTGGCGAGCTGTGACCCGGCAAGATGGGCAGAGGCGCGCCCGCTACAGGCTCATCAGTGAACATCATGATGGCTTCACCGTTTTTTCACGCACCACGCGCAGCCACGAGGAAGTCCCCTCAAGGCGACGATCAACCGCATGCTGCACCACCCGAATTTTGGCAAGCCCATCCGGAATGCGCTCCGCTCCACGAAACCCTTCCACCCACACGCAGCGCATCTCAGGCTTCACTTCGCAGTGACCATTTGCACGGACACCACCGCAGGGCCCGTTACGCAGTTGCTTCGGGCAGTTCATCGGACAAGACATACCGGTGGAGCTTAAAACGCACTGCCCACACATCTTGCAGTCAAAGAGCACCTTTTTAACCATGCGCTCCACGGCAGCCACGGGGCGCTCAGCACGCTCATAGCCAATCGCACGCCACAGCGGCGCGAGCTTAACCAAACAAGATTCAAAGCCCGCATAGAAGCGCGCCAATCCTTTGGAGTGCCGCACCGACCATAAACGCACGCTATACATTACGCGTCCCCCTCGGGCGCAGCGGGTTTCGGTGCAGTCTCATCCAAGCCCTTGGCTCGGATCATCCGCTCAAGATCCGCATCACTGTAGCGCGCCTCCAAAATGGCCGCCTCCGCTGCAGCGACGGCCTTTAGGTCATCGCCACACGGCGTTGGCGGACTGCGCTTCCAATCGGCTAAGTATGCATCCGAGCTACCCTTACCCGCGCGCATGGCTGCGCGATCGACCGCTTCCTGGAAGCGATGCGACAACTGTACTTTGGCAGTCTCACGTCCCTGCTTTGCGATCACCTGTGCTGGGATATCGCGCCACGAAATAATAATTAGCGAACCCACGTGGCTGATTCCTTTGGTTGATTCTTTAAAAGACCCGACGGCAGCCCAGGCAGACGTCGCACTGCGCTGACGGGCACGTGCACAACGCGCTCTAAAGTAGCGCCTAGGTCACCGTACTCAGTAAGCCGGTACACAAACTCAAACCCAAAACGTGTTGCGATGGATTTGGCCTCGGCAAGCAACTCATCATTTTTTGTCTGAGCGAGATAGACAATGCGCCGGTAGTTACGAAAATACTGTTCTGTGAGCTCAGGATGCTGACTGAGCCCCAAGCCCTCGACCACTAAACGCTCGAAATGCCTGACCAGAAAATCCGTGAGATAAAACGTACCCGGCTCGGCGTCATGCATAGCGGCAAAGATGGCGCTGGTGGCAAAAAATTCATAGCAGTGCGCGCCAGGCAGACGCTCAACGCCTTCTTTGACTAACACAGCATCCAATAGTCCGCCGGTACCGCAATCAGCGTAGGCCACGAAGATCTTGCTGTAGCGCGCACGCGCACTTGCAATGGCCGATGCCACAGCATCAGGAATTTTGTCAGGGTAGTTATGCAGCTCCGGCGGCAGACACTCAATGTCGAGTGTCTCCCAGCCGTTTAAGCGCTTAAGAGCGACGATCTCACGCGCTAGCGCGCCGCAGGCGATGGCCAGTGTGCGAGTGCCACTGTCCATCGTATGGCGCTTCTCAGTGCGCCGCTGCGCGACGTGCAGCGATCAAGGTCTTCGCAGTCTCGACCGCGATCGCGGCATCGCGGCAATACGCATCGGCACCCACGGCCTTGGCGAACTCTTCATTCAGCGGTGCGCCACCGACCAACACGATGAACTTATCGCGCAGACCCTTTTGCTTCAGGGTATCGATGACCACCTTCATGTATGGCATGGTGGTTGTCAGCAATGCCGACATACCAAGGAAGTCTGGCTTGTGCTCTTCGAGTGCGGCCAAGTACTTCTCGACAGGATTGTTGATCCCAAGATCAACCACTTCGAAACCGGCGCCTTCCATCATCATGCCAACGAGGTTCTTGCCGATGTCGTGGATATCGCCCTTCACAGTGCCGATCACAATCTTGCCGATAGGCTCGACACCCGTCTCAGCGAGCAGTGGCCGGAGAATTTCCATGCCGCCTTTCATCGCATTCGCTGCCAATAACACTTCAGGGACGAACAAAATGCCATCGCGGAAATCAACTCCCACGATGCGCATGCCTTCGACCAAAGCATCGTTGAGCACCTTCTCGGGCGACCAACCACGCTTTAAAAAGATGTGGGTAGCGGTCTCTACTTCTTCCTTGAGACCGTTATAAAGATCATCGTGGACCTGCTCGACGAGTTCGCCGTCCTCGAGAGAGTTAAGATCGAATTCCTGCGACTGGCCGTCTGACATCGCTGCACCCCTAGGAGTTTTTCTAGCCGCATCCTTGACTTAGAGTCGGATTTGGCACCGCGCGATGGTACGGCCTCGCCCCACCCGACGTGTGCGACTACGCGACGGTCACTTGCCAAGAAGCGACATTTCATCGCGCCGCCCTCGCTAAGGCCGACCGGGGGCACGGCGATCGGTAACCAATACGTAAATTCCTTTTTTCGCTAGGCCTATGCAAGCACTTCGGGTGATTGATCTGCCCTGCCTCAATCGACCCGATCAGGCCCATAAAGTGCCCATTCTGCCGCCACCTATGTCGCATTCGGACAATTAGTGACTTATGCCTTCACCAGCCCCGCTGCCGTGGGCACCGGCGGCTGCGCGCTGCGGGCCCGAATCTGGCGTTCGGCGCTCGGGGGATAGCCAAACTGACCCCGGTAGCACTTAGAAAAATGCGGGGGTGACTGAAAGCCACAGGCCGTCGTGATATCCATGATCGGCATGGCAGTCTGTAATAGCAGCTCGCGCGCTCTTTTTA
>CAIKZZ010000046.1 GCA_903832085.1 uncultured Pseudomonadota bacterium
CGGCGCCGGCGTCGTCTCGAAGGTCGTGCTGTAACGGTTTTTGCTGCAAAGTAACTACTCACTAACAGCCCTCAGGCGAGGTTATCGAGGTCGCGAGCGAATTAGGCCAGTAGCTCAATTGGCAGAGCGGCGGTCTCCAAAACCGCAGGTTGGGGGTTCGATTCCCTCCTGGCCTGCCACTCGCCTGCGAGCTGATGAAGGACGTAATGACTGATCAAGCTGACATGATGGCAAGCGGCGGGAGCGCGCGGAACACAGCACTTGCGCTGCTGTCCGTAGCGATCCTGATTGGCGGGCTCGTCGCGTACTACATGTTTGGTGCGGCGCCAATGGCGCTGCGCACGGCTGGTGTAGTTGGTAGCTTGATCGTGTCAGCGGCGATTTTTGCCGTCACATCCTACGGACGTGGGCTTTGGCAGTTTGCAATCGGCTCGCGCGTTGAATTGCGCAAGATGGTCTGGCCGACGATTCCAGAAACGCGTACGACCACCTTGGTCGTATTCGTGTTCGTCGTCGTGCTGGGAGCGTTTTTCTGGATCATTGACTGGGTGCTGGCGTGGGGCACTCGTCACTTGCTCGGTACCGGAGCCTGATATGGCACTGCGCTGGTATGTAGTACACGCCTATTCGAACTTTGAGCACAAAGTTGCGGAGGCTCTTAAAGAGCGCGTGAAGATGCTGGGGCTTGAGCACAAATTTGGTGAGGTACTTGTGCCCACTGAAGAAGTGGTTGAGATGCGCGAAGGGCAGAAGCGTCGCAGCGACCGCAAGTTCTTCCCAGGCTATGTGCTGGTTGAGATGGACATGGATGAGGACACTTGGCATTTGGTCAAGAATGTCCCGAAAGTACTCGGGTTTATTGGCGGTACGCCTGATAAGCCTGCAGCGATCACCGCAAAGGAGGCAAATGCCATCCTGCGCCGGGTCGAAGAGGGTGCTGAGAAGCCGAAGCCGAAGGTGCTCTTTGAGCCGGGTGAGGTGGTGCGCGTGATTAACGGTCCATTCAACGACTTCAATGGCGTTGTGGAATCAGTGAATTATGAGAAGAGTCGTCTGCATGTAGCAGTACAGATTCTAGGTCGCTCGACGCCAGTCGAGCTCGAGTTTGGTCAGGTCGAGAAGGCGTAATTTGTTTGACCACGCGTTGCGTGGTCGGATTTAACCGGGGAGCCGCAAGGCGTTTGAACCCACTGAGGTAGTGAATGGCTAAGAAGGTTACGGGCTATATCAAGCTCCAGATCCCCGCTGGACAGGCGAATCCTAGTCCGCCAGTGGGCCCCGCGCTCGGTCAGCAGGGCGTCAATATCATGGAGTTCTGCAAGCAGTTCAACGCGCAGACTCAAACGCTGGAAAAGGGTCTGCCGACTCCTGTCGTAATCACTGTGTACAGCGATCGCAGCTTTACGTTCATCATGAAGACGCCACCCGCGTCCGTGCTGATTTGTAAAGCGATTGGCATTACCAAGGGCAGTGCGCGGCCGAACACCAGCAAGGTGGGTAAGATCAAGCGCTCTCAGCTCGAAGATATCGCCAAGATGAAAATGCCCGACTTGACTGCGTCAGGTCTTGAGGCTGCAGTGAATACAATCGCCGGTAGTGCCCGCAGCATGGGCGTGGATGTGGTGGCCTGATCATGAGCACGCAACAAAAAACCAATCTCCCGAAGCGCATGAAGACTTGGTCCTCAGCAATACAGGCTGGCAAGTACTATGACCTTGAGGCTGCGTTAACGCTGGTAAAGCAACTAGCCACAGCTAAGTTCGATGAATCGGTCGATGTGGCCGTGAATTTAGGTATAGATGCGAGCAAGTCCGACCAGCAGGTTCGCGGCTCAACCGTTATGCCTCATGGTACTGGTAAGACGGTGCGGGTCGCTGTGTTCACCAGCGGCAAGAACCAAGATGTGGCCCGGGAAGCTGGAGCTGACATCGTTGGACTAGAAGACTTGGCCGAGAAAGTTAAAGCTGGCGAGATGAACTTTGATGTTGTCATCGCAAGCCCAGACGCCATGCGTGTTGTCGGTGCACTCGGCCAAATCCTTGGTCCACGTGGACTGATGCCGAACCCAAAAGTTGGCACCGTGACGACAGACGTCGCCGGAGCCGTGAAGAACGCTAAGTCAGGGCAGGTGCGCTACCGCTGTGACAAGGGCGGGATTTTGCACTGCCAGATCGGCCGTGCGAGCTTTGAGGTTTTGAAGCTCAAAGAGAATTTGATGGCGTTGATTGCTGATTTAAACAAGGCAAAGCCAGCGTCCTCAAAAGGCATTTATATACAGAAGGTCGCTGTGTCCTCAACGATGGGTCCGGGAATCCCGGTCGATCGTTCAACAGTCGGCGCCTGAAGATTTTAATTGATGGCGCGTGCCAGTGGGCGCGCGCTTGGATGGTTTGCGGCGTAAGCCGCAGAGATGACCGTCGGGGCTAAGAACCCCGGCAGCCGTCTAAGACCGCAGGCGTGGTTGGGGATTCGTAAAGAATTCCTGAGACCACTCAATGAAGCGCCGACAGGAGAAATCTTGTGGGCAGCCTGCGCAGATGGTGTCACCCGAAGCGAGTGACGGTGGGAATGCGTTTTGCAGACCTGTCGCCACGCAAGGCCCGTAAGGGCTAGCTGAAGGTCACCGTCGACCGTTTTGCACGAGGGGCGCTAATGCGTCTTGCGGGCAGGGCGGCGATGTACGTGCTGCGTAAGCGGCGCGTGCAACAAGGGTGAAGACGCGAGTTTGGTAAACGAACGAGTGTCTTTGTGTGTGCTGATCTTCTGCGAGGCAAAAAATGTCACTCAATCTTGAGCAGAAGAAGGCGCTGGTTACCGAGGTCAACGAGGTTGCGCGTACCGCGCAGTCTGTGGTGGCCGCCGAGTATCGTGGTCTTTCGGTCACGCAGATTACTGACTTACGAGCAAAAGCTCGCAAGGCCGGAGTCTACGTGCGCGTTGTTAAGAACACGCTTGCTCGTAAAGCGGTAACTGGTACGTCCTTCGAATGCATCGCCCCGCAACTCAAGGGACCGTTGATTTTGGCCTTTTCGAAGGATGACCCAGGCGCTGCGGCGCGCGTGGTCAAGACCTTCTCCAAAGACAACGATAAGTTGGTCGCAACGCTGATCTCGCTTGGTGGGCAGTTACTGTCTCCCAAGTCACTTGATCAGGTGGCGAGCCTACCGACTCGTGAGCAGGCGCTGTCGATGCTGCTTGGTGTGCTGAAGGCACCAATCACCAAGTTCGTGGGCACGTTGGCTGCACCGCACACCAAATTGGTTCGCACCGTTGCTGCGGTGAAGGACCAGAAGGCTGCGGCTGCTGGTTGATGGTACTGCGTGTTTTTATTTCGGGTTTCAAACGTCGTTTCTAAATAGATTTATTGGAGAGCACTGCAATGGCTGCTAACAAAGAAGAGATCCTTGACGCGATCTCAAACATGACACTTCTCGAGGTCGTTGATCTTGTGAAGATGATGGAAGATAAGTTTGGCGTGACGGCTGCGGCCCCTGTGGCTGCTGCCGCAGCGGCACCGGGTGCAGCTGCCGCGGCTCCCGCTGAGGAGCAGACGGAGTTCACTGTGACGCTGAAGGAATATCCAGCTGATAAGAAAGTGACCGTCATTAAGGTCGTGCGTGAAGCGACTGGCCTTGGCTTGAAAGAAGCCAAAGACCTCGTCGAAGGCGCTCCTTCGGTCGTCAAGGATGCCGTCAGCAAGGCGGATGCCGAGAAGATCAAGAAGTCGCTTGAAGACGCTGGCGCGAAGGTTGAGGTTAAGTAAGGCTTTATGCGCGGCGTATTTACCGCGCTTCGAGCCCGCGAGACTGACTCGCAAGCACCGTCTGCCCGATACGAATGTGTCGGGCAGGTGGCGCTGCTGGTTTGGTCTATTTGTTTTTGCGCGAAGCCCATGAGAATGGGATTCGCAACACGCAATCAGTTTGATTGCATGAACTTGAGAGGGTGAGCCCATGGCCTATTCCTTCACCGAGAAGAAGCGTATCCGTAAGGATTTCGGTAAACGTCAGAGCATTCTTGACGTACCTTATTTGCTTGCGATTCAGCTGGATTCTTATCGCAAATTCTTGCAAACCGATGCGATCGAAGCGAATCGCACCGACGTTGGTCTGCACGCTGCGTTCAAGAGCGTGTTTCCTATATCAAGCTACAGTGGCAATGCCACTCTCGAATACTTGAGCTACCGCCTCGGCGAACCAGTATTCGACGTCAAAGAATGTCAGATGCGGGGACTGACCTACGCTGCGCCATTGCGCGTGAAGGTTCAGTTGAAGGTTTATGAGAAGGATGCCTCCGGTGCGCGCAAACTAAAGCGTGATATCGCCGAGCAAGAGGTTTATCTCGGCGAGCTGCCGCTGATGACCGATAACGGCACGTTCATTGTGAACGGCACTGAGCGCGTTATTGTTTCGCAGTTGCATCGCAGCCCAGGCGTATTTTTTGACCATGACAAGGGCAAGACCCACTCGTCCGGCAAACTGCTTTTTCAGGCGCGAGTCATTCCGTACCGTGGCAGCTGGCTTGACTTCGAATTTGATCCGAAAGACTGTGTTTATGCGCGTATCGATCGTCGCCGCAAGCTTCCAGTAACGATCGTTCTGCGAGCGCTCGGCTATACCGAAGAGCAGATGCTCGATCTGTTCTTTGAGAAAAATACGTTCTATCTGTCGCCGCATGGGGTGTCATTTGAATTGATTCCTGCGCGGCTGCGCGGTGAGACATCGGCGTTTGAAATTCGCATCGGTAACGCTGTCGTTGTTGAAGAGGGCCGTCGCATCACTGCGCGTCATGTGCGTCAGCTTGAAGAAGCTGACATCAAGCGACTGCCGGTGCCCACTGAATATCTGGCTGGTAAAGTTCTTGCGCACGATGTGTTTTCGAAAGACACCGGCGAAGTACTTGCTAAGGTCAACGAGATTCTGACCGTCGCTACGGTCGCTAAATTGGTTGATGCTGGTATCGAAGAAATTCGAACCTTGTACGTTAATGATTTAGATCGTGGGCCTTATATCTCGGATACGATCCGTATTGACCCAACGCGTACGCGCTTAGAGGCGCTCGTTGAAATTTATCGAATGATGCGCCCAGGCGAGCCACCTACTAAGGACGCTGCTGAAAACCTGTTTCACAACTTGTTCTTCAATCCTGAGCGTTACGACTTATCGCCTGTCGGGCGGATGAAGTTTAATCGACGTGTGGGCCGCGAGGCAGGCACGGGCTCCGGTATTTTGTATGACGGCGTCTATTTTTCGCGTCGTACCGACGAGTTTGGTAAGCGCGTAGTGGCTGAGCATGGTGAGCAGTCAGACGTCATCGATGTATTGAAGACGTTGATCGATATCCGTAACGGCAATGGCATCGTCGATGACATTGATCACCTGGGCAATCGTCGCGTGCGCTCGGTCGGTGAGATGGCGGAAAATGCATTCCGTATCGGCTTGGTGCGGGTTGAGCGAGCTGTCAAAGAACGGTTGACGCTTGCAGAAAGCGAGCCGCTCATGCCGCAGGAAATGATTAACGCGAAGCCTGTTGCGGCGGCCGTCAAGGAGTTCTTTGGCTCCTCGCAGCTCAGTCAATTCATGGACCAAAATAACCCACTGTCGGAAGTGACCCACAAGCGTCGCGTTTCGGCTCTCGGCCCTGGCGGCTTGACGCGTGAGCGTGCGGGCTTTGAGGTTCGTGACGTCCATCCGACGCACTACGGGCGCGTATGCCCTATCGAAACGCCTGAAGGCCCGAACATCGGATTGATCAATTCGCTATCGGTGTATGCGCGTACGAATGATTTTGGCTTTCTTGAGACGCCGTATCGAAAGGTCAGTGATGGCAAGGTGACTGACACAATCGATTACCTCTCGGCGATCGAAGAAAGTCAGTATGTCATCGCACAGGCTAACGCTGAATTGAACCCGAAGGGTCGGTTCACGGATGAGCTGGTGTCGTGCCGCTATCAGAATGAATTCACGCTGATGACGAGCGATCGCATCGACTATATGGATGTGTCGCCAAAGCAGATCGTATCTGTCGCGGCTTCGTTGATTCCGTTCCTCGAGCATGACGATGCCAACCGCGCGCTCATGGGATCGAACATGCAGCGTCAAGCTGTGCCAACGTTGCGTGCGGATACCCCGCTGGTCGGAACAGGTATCGAACGGTCCGTAGCCGTTGACTCAGGCGTGACTGTTATCGCGCGTCGTGGTGGTGTGGTTGACTCAGTCGACGCATCGCGCATCGTGGTGCGGGTTAATGACAACGAAACCAGTGCGGGTGAGCCTGGCGTTGACATCTATAACCTGACTAAGTACCAGCGTTCAAACCAGAATACGTGTATCAACCAACGGCCACTGGTCAATGTGGGCGATTTGCTTACGCGCGGCGATGTGTTGGCTGATGGTCCATCAACGGATCTTGGTGAGCTAGCTCTTGGTCAGAACCTCTTGGTGGCATTCATGCCATGGAATGGTTACAACTTCGAAGATTCGATTTTGATCTCAGAGCGTGTCGTTCAAGAGGACCGCTTTACGACCATTCATATTGAAGAGCTGGCGTGCGTTGCACGCGACACCAAGCTTGGGCCTGAGGAAATTACAGCCGATATTCCAAACGTTGGTGACAGCGCGCTAGCAAAACTTGATGAAGCTGGCATCGTGTTCATCGGTGCTGAAGTTAAGTCAGGTGACATCCTGGTCGGTAAAGTTACGCCTAAAGGCGAGACGCAGCTGACTCCAGAAGAGAAGTTGTTACGCGCAATCTTTGGCGAGAAAGCCAGTGACGTGAAGGATACAGGTCTGCGCGTGCCGCCTGGCATGGATGGAACTGTTATCGATGTTCGCGTGTTCACCCGTGACGGCGTCGATAAGGACGCGCGCGCACTGTCAATCGAGAAGTCTGAAATCGAGCGCGTTCGCAAGGACTTAAATGATCAGCGACGTATTCTCGAGGACGATTTGTTCTCACGCGTGCGTCAGACCTTGATCGGTAAGAAGGCAGCTGGTGGGCCGAAGAAGCTCAAATCAGGAAGCACGGTAACGACCGAGTATCTCGATGAGCTCAGCCGTGATCAGTGGTTTGAAATTCGACTCGAGGATGATGACGCAAATTCTCAACTTGAGCAGGTGGCTGAGCGGTTGAAGGCACAGCAGCGTGACTTTGAGAAGCGCTTTGAAGACAAAAAGTCGAAGATTACTGCTGGTGATGATTTGGCGCCTGGCGTGCTCAAGATGGTCAAAGTCTACCTAGCAGTTAAGCGTCGCATTCAGCCTGGCGACAAGATGGCCGGACGTCACGGTAACAAGGGTGTTATTTCCAGCATTGTCCCCGTTGAGGACATGCCATATATGGAAGACGGTACACCCGTGGATATCGTCTTGAACCCACTGGGCGTTCCGAGTCGTATGAATATCGGACAGGTTCTTGAGACTCACCTTGGTTGGGCTGCGCGTGGACTTGGTCACAAAATTGGCCGAATGCTGGAGCAGCAAAGCTCGATGGTTGAGCTGAGAGGATTTTTGGACGAGATCTATAACAAGACAGGCGGCCAGAAGGCAGATATCAAGTCGCTGACTGACCCAGAAGTGCTTGAGTTGAGTCGCAATCTCACCAAGGGCGTGCCTATGGCGACGCCAGTGTTTGACGGCGCGACTGAAGCTGAGATTAAGCATCTACTGGCGTTGGCCGACTTGCCGACGAGTGGTCAAACCACGCTACTCGATGGTCGTACCGGTGAGCGGTTCGAGCGTCAAGTCACGGTCGGCTATATGTACATGCTGAAGCTGAACCACCTTGTGGACGACAAGATGCATGCGCGTTCGACCGGTCCTTACTCTCTTGTCACTCAGCAACCGCTGGGCGGCAAGGCGCAGTTCGGTGGTCAGCGCTTCGGAGAGATGGAAGTGTGGGCGCTTGAAGCTTACGGTGCGGCTTACACATTGCAAGAAATGCTGACTGTGAAGTCAGACGATGTGAACGGTCGAACCAAGATGTACAAGAACATTGTGGATAGTAATCACCAGATGGACGCGGGTATGCCCGAGTCCTTCAACGTGCTCGTGAAGGAAATCCGGTCACTCGGAATCAACATGGAGCTTGAAGAGGAGGGTTAACAGCCCTCTTGTATTGGCGCGAGCCAGTTGATTTAAGTAAACGGTAACCGACGACACGGCAGGAGTGGACATGAAAGATCTTCTCAAGCTTTTTAAGCAGCAGGTTCCAGTCGAGAATTTCGACTCGATACGTATTGGCCTTGCATCTCCCGAAATGATCAAGTCATGGTCTTTCGGCGAGGTGAAGAAGCCAGAAACCATTAACTACCGCACCTTCAAGCCGGAGCGGGATGGGCTGTTCTGCGCCAAGATATTTGGTCCAGTAAAGGACTACGAGTGTCTTTGCGGTAAGTACAAGCGCCTCAAGCACCGCGGAGTGATCTGCGAGAAGTGCGGCGTTGAAGTCACACAGAGCAAAGTGCGTCGTGAGCGTATGGGCCACATCGAGTTGGCGAGCCCAACTGCGCATATCTGGTTCCTGAAATCATTGCCCTCGCGCATCGGTCTATTGTTAGACATGACGCTGCGTGAAATCGAGCGAGTGCTGTATTTTGAAGCATTCGTTGTGATTGAGCCTGGCATGACCCCGCTGACACGCGGGCAGTTGCTGACGGACGAATCCTATCTCGAGGCGATCGAAGAGCATGGTGATGAGTTCGACGCACGCATGGGTGCCGAAGCGGTCCATGAGTTGCTGCAGTCGCTCGATCTGCCCGCTGAGATCATCAAAGTTCGTGAGGACATGGGTAACACCAGTTCTGAGACGAAGCTAAAGCGTCTGTCAAAGCGTCTAAAACTAATCGAGAGTTTCATCGAGTCTGGCAACAAGCCAGAGTGGATGGTGCTGACAGTGCTGCCGGTGCTGCCACCAGATCTGCGACCGCTAGTGCCGCTCGATGGTGGGCGCTTCGCGACGTCAGATTTGAACGATTTATATCGTCGTGTCATCAATCGCAACAACCGGTTGCGTCGCCTGCTGGAGCTAAACGCCCCAGATATCATCGTGCGCAACGAAAAGCGCATGCTGCAAGAGGCGGTCGATGCGCTGCTCGACAATGGCCGTCGTGGTCGCGCTATTACCGGCACCAACAAGCGGCCGCTGAAGTCGCTTGCGGACATGATTAAGGGTAAGCAGGGCCGTTTCCGCCAGAACTTACTTGGTAAGCGCGTTGATTACTCTGGTCGTTCGGTAATCGTCGTGGGCCCGACTTTGCGGCTGCACCAGTGTGGCTTGCCAAAGAAGATGGCGCTTGAGCTGTTTAAGCCATTCATCTTCTCGAAGCTCCAACTGCGTGGTGAGGCCACCACGATCAAGGCCGCTAAGCGCATGGTTGAGCGCGAGGGCCCTGAGGTCTGGGATATTTTGGAAGAGGTGATTCGTGAGCATCCTGTGCTCTTAAATCGCGCACCCACGCTGCATCGTCTTGGTATCCAGGCCTTTGAGCCTGTGCTGATCGAGGGTAAAGCGATTCAGTTGCACCCATTGGTTTGTACCGCGTTTAACGCTGACTTTGACGGCGACCAGATGGCTGTGCACGTACCATTATCTATCGAGGCGCAGTTGGAGGCGCGAGCATTGATGCTCTCGACCAATAACATTCTGTCGCCTGCTAACGGTGAACCGATCATCGTGCCGTCGCAGGACGTTGTGCTTGGTCTTTATTATATGACTCGCGAGCGCGTTGGTGCGGTTGGCGAGGGCATGGTGTTCTCTGACATAGCCGAGGTGCATCGCGCCTATGAAGGCCGCCATGCAGCATTGCAGGCGCGCATCAAGGTGCGTATCACGGACTGGGTCCGTGAACTCGATGGAACTGACATTGAACGGTGCCGCATCGTGCAGACGACTGTCGGCCGTGCGTTGCTCAGCGAGATTCTGCCGAAGGGCTTACCGTTCGAGTCGCTTAACCGCGACATGACGAAGAAGATGATTTCAGCGACGATCAACGAGTGCTACCGTGCGCTCGGCTTGAAGCATACCGTCGTGTTCGCTGACCAGTTGATGTACACCGGTTTTGCCTATGCAACGCGTGCGGGTGTCTCGATTGGTATCGATGACATGGTTGTGCCTGAGCAGAAAGTGAAGATTTTAGCTGGTGCTGAAATTGAAGTTAAAGAGATCCAGGGGCAGTATTCCTCTGGACTTGTGACCGATGGCGAGCGCTACAACAAGGTTGTTGATATCTGGTCGCGGACCAACGATCAGGTCGCTAAGGCGATGATGGAGAAGCTTGGTACCGAAGAGGCTGTCGACGCGAAGGGCCAAAAGCAACGCCAGAAGTCGTTCAACTCGATCTTCATGATGGCCGATTCAGGCGCGCGCGGTAGCGCGGCGCAGATTCGGCAGCTGGCAGGTATGCGCGGACTCATGGCAAAGCCGGACGGGTCGATCATCGAAACGCCTATTACGGCGAATTTCCGTGAAGGCCTGAACGTTCTGCAGTACTTCATCTCGACACATGGCGCTCGTAAGGGTCTAGCCGATACCGCGCTGAAGACTGCAAACTCTGGTTACCTCACCCGTCGCTTAGTTGACGTTTCGCAGGACCTGGTCATCACTGAAGTGGATTGCGGGACCGAGAACGGCTTGACCATGACGCCGATTGTTGAAGGCGGTGATGTTGTTGAGGGTCTTGGTGAGCGTGTTCTTGGACGTGTGGTAGCTGCGGACTTGTTGAAGCCTGGTTCTGAAGATGAGGTGTTGGTTGCCTCAGGCACATTGCTTGATGAGAAGCTGGTGCGGATGATTGAGCAGGCTGGTGTCGATACGATTTTGGTGCGTTCGCCAATCACTTGCGGAACACGCTATGGCGTGTGCGCGCAGTGCTACGGACGCGACTTGGCGCGTGGCCGACGGATCAGCATTGGCGAGGCGGTTGGCGTTATCGCTGCTCAGTCAATTGGTGAGCCAGGAACGCAGTTGACGATGCGTACCTTCCACATTGGTGGTGCGGCGTCACGAGCGGCTGCAGCAAGTAGCGTGGAAGTGAAGAGCAAGGGCGTCATTCGTTTCCATAACGTGAAAGCCGTGCGTCATGAAAAGGGTCATTTAGTCATGACGTCTCGCTCAGGTGAGCTTGGTGTGATCGATGACTTCGGTCGCGAGCGCGAGCGTTACAAGGTGCCTTATGGCGCGGTGGTCAACGTTGCAGAGTCGGCAGTAGTTACTGCCGGTCAGGTTATTGCTCAGTGGGATCCGCATACGCATCCGGTTGTGACCGAAGTTGCGGGTTTCATCAAGTTCCAGGACTTTGTTGATGGCGTCACGGTGACGACACAGCTAGACGACATTACTGGTCTGAGCTCCACCGTGGTGCTTGATCCTAAGCAGCGCAGCGCCAGTGGCCGCGATTTGCGACCAGTGGTGAAGCTCGTGAATGCCAAGGGTAAGGAAATCACCTTTGCCAACACCGATATCCCAGCAGTCTATGCCTTGCCGGCTGGCGCGCTGGTGAGCCTCGAGGACGGTGCAAAGGTGTCTGTGGGCGACGTGATCGCACGTATTCCGCAAGAGTCGTCAAAGACGCGCGATATCACGGGTGGTCTGCCGCGAGTTGCCGATCTGTTTGAGGCGAGAAAGCCTAAAGATCCAGCAATTCTGGCGGAGCGCTCAGGAACCGTATCGTTCGGTAAAGAAACCAAGGGCAAGCGGCGTCTGATCATCACTCCAGAGGCTGGCGATAAGTATGAGGAGCTGATTCCGAAGTGGCGCCATCTGAACGTATTTGAGGGCGAGCAGGTTTCCAAGGGCGAGGTGATCGCTGATGGTGAGCCTAACCCACACGACATCCTGAGATTGCAAGGTGCTGAGGCCTTGGCCAATTACTTGGTCCGTGAAATTCAAGACGTGTATCGCCTGCAGGGTGTGCGCATCAACGATAAGCACATTGAGGTGATTATCCGCCAGATGCTGCGCAAGGCCGAAGTGACGGAAGCCGGCGAAACCAGCTTGCTCCGTGGCGAGCAATTGGATCGGGCCCGCGTGTTGGATGCAAATATTAAAGTCGAGGCTGATGGGAAGACTCCGGCTAAATACGAGACGATGCTGCTTGGTATTACCAAGGCTTCGTTGGCGACCGAGTCGTTCATTTCAGCAGCGTCGTTCCAGGAGACCACACGCGTGCTGACGGAAGCCGCGGTTCGCGGGCTAAAAGACGACCTACGTGGACTTAAGGAAAACGTCATTGTTGGACGCCTAATCCCGGCGGGAACGGGCTTTGCGTACCATGCAGCGCGTCGGCGTCGCCCTGAGGCGGCTGCAGCCCACGATAGCTTCATGGACATGAGTTCAACGCCTGCAGAGACAGAGGATAGTGGCGCAGAAGCAACACCAGCGCCAGCCGCCGAATAGGCGATTCGGCGCTGGATGCGACTTGGCAGAGGCGTGGGGCGGACGTGGGTTCGCCGCTAGGCGGTAAAGGTACGCGGGTGGCGAGTGCGAGGGGGTAACCCCTGTGCATTGACACCTGAGTGCTTAAACCTTTAAAATTGTCGGTCTTTCCCGAGAATTCTTGGAATTTCCAAGAAAGCTCGGTGAGAAACTCGGTTAATACTCGGCCGCCTTGAGGCGGCTCATTTTTCTCCGGCGCTGGAAGCCGGTTTAGCAGTGAGTGTGCATGTCAACGACCAACCAATTGATTCGCGACGGGCGTAACGACCCGGCGTTCAAGTCCAAGGTACCAGCGCTAGGCGCAAGCCCGCAAAAACGCGGTGTTTGCACGCGCGTTTATACCACCACGCCGAAGAAGCCGAACTCAGCGCTACGTAAGGTGTGTCGTGTTCGTCTTACCAACGGTTACGAAGTGACCTCGTATATTGGCGGCGAAGGCCATAACCTGCAGGAGCACTCTGTGGTCCTGATTCGTGGTGGTCGTGTAAAAGATTTGCCAGGCGTGCGCTACCACACGGTACGCGGCACCTTGGATTGTGCCGGCGTTGCTGATCGTAAGCAGAGCCGCTCGAAGTACGGCGCCAAGCGCGCGAAGAAGTAAGTAGGAATTAGTTATGTCGCGTCGTGCCCAAGCCCCAGTCCGCATCGTACTCCCCGATCCTAAGTTCGGAAGCGAGATGCTTGCCAAATTCATGAACATGATCATGGAACGTGGTAAGAAATCAGTCGCTGAGACCATCATTTACGGAGCCATTGATCGCATCGCTGAGCGTACCAGCCGCCCTGCTGATCAAGCTCTACAGCTGCTCCAAACAGCGCTTGATAACGTCAAGCCTGCCGTCGAGGTCAAATCTCGTCGTGTTGGTGGCGCAACCTACCAGGTGCCCGTGGAAGTGCGTTCCACGCGTCGTCAAACCCTCGCAATGCGCTGGGTTATTGATGCGGCGCGTTCGCGCAGTGAGAAATCGATGGCGATGCGTCTTGCTCATGAATTGCTCGAGGCTTCTGAAAATCGTGGCGCCGCTGTTCGTAAGCGCGAAGACACACATCGTATGGCTGAGGCCAACAAGGCGTTTGCGCACTACCGCTGGTAGGAACGCGGCGCTTTTTACGTTGAGGTTTTAATCCGGCGGACCTTTGGTCCGCCGGGGCTTTTTTGGAGTTCGCCTCAAGTGGCTCGTACGACCCCGATTGATCGCTATCGAAACATCGGCATCTCGGCCCATATCGACGCCGGTAAGACGACCACCACCGAGCGTATCCTCTTTTACACCGGTGTGTCTCACAAGATTGGTGAGGTTCATGATGGCGCCGCTGTCATGGATTACATGGAGCAGGAACAAGAGCGCGGAATCACTATTACCGCTGCTGCAACCACCTGTTTCTGGAAAGGGATGGAATCGAATTTTCCCGAGCATCGTATCAACATTATTGATACGCCCGGACACGTTGATTTCACAATCGAGGTTGAGCGCTCACTGCGCGTGCTTGACTCTGCGGTTGCTGTGTATTGCGCCGTTTCTGGTGTACAGCCTCAGTCTGAAACAGTCTGGCGCCAGATGAATAAATACGGCGTTCCGCGCATCGCCTTCGTCAATAAGATGGATCGAGCTGGGGCTAATTTTCTACGCTGTGTTGAGCAAATCGGGACGCGTCTTAAAGGCGTACCTGTGCCGATCCAGCTCCCGATTGGAGCGGAAGAGCGCTTTGCTGGTGTGGTGGATCTCATTCGGATGAAAGAGATCTGCTGGGATGACGCCACACAGGGCACTCGATTTGAGTACCGCGAGGTTCCTGACCACATGTTGGCCGAATGTGAGCAGTGGCGCAGTAAGCTTGTGGAAGCGGCCGCCGAGGCGAACGAAACCCTGTTAAATAAGTATCTAGAGAGTGGCGAGCTGTCCATTGCTGAGATCAAACAGGGATTGCGTGAGCGCGCCTTAAGGAACGAGATTTGTTTGGTCACTTGTGGCTCAGCATTTAAAAACAAAGGTGTGCAGGCGGTCCTCGATGCGGTGATTGAGTACATGCCGTCGCCTGAGGAAGTGCCGCCTGTCAAAGGCCTGAGCGAGACTGACGAGCCCATGACCCGTCAGGCCAGTGATGCTGAACCGTTTGCGGCGCTCGCTTTTAAAATCTTGACTGATCCATTTGTGGGGAACTTGACGTTTTTCCGCGTGTATTCAGGGACATTAAAGTCAGGCGATCAGGTGTATGTGCCGGCCAAAGGTCGGGTTGAGCGCATCGGCCGGTTATTGCAGATGCATGCCAGTGAACGTACCGAACTCAAAGAAGTACGCGCTGGGGAAATCGCCGCCGCGGTCGGCTTAAAAGATGTCACCACTGGCGATACACTGTGTAATCCTGACAAGATCATCGTACTTGAGAAAATGGAGTTTCCGGAGCCGGTCATATCCGTCGCCGTTGAGCCTCGCACAACGGTCGATCAAGAAAAGATGGGTGTGGCGCTGCAGCGCCTTGCCAAGGAAGACCCCTCATTTCGCGTACATACCGATCAAGAGTCGGGTCAGACCATCATCTCTGGTATGGGTGAGTTGCATCTGGAGATTATCGTCGACCGCATGAAGCGTGAGTTCAAAGTGGAAGCGAACGTCGGTAAGCCTCAGGTCGCTTACCGCGAGACCATTCGCGGGACCGTTGAGCAGGAAGGAAAATTTGTTCGCCAGTCAGGCGGTCGAGGTCAGTTTGGGCACGTATGGCTTAAAATAGAGCCACAAAAAACTGGCAAGGGTTTTGAATTTGTTAACGGAATTGTTGGTGGTGTAATACCCCGCGAATTTATTCCCGCTATCGATAAAGGCATACAAGAAGCGATGGAAGGTGGCGTGATCGCAGGGTACCCCGTCGTTGATGTCAAAGTGACCTTGTTCGACGGCTCCTATCATGATGTCGATTCTAACGAGATGGCCTTTAAGATCGCCGCGTCGATCGGCTTTAAAGAGGGCGTCAGGAATGCGAAGCCTGTGCTCCTCGAGCCTATAATGAAAGTTGAGGTCGTTACCCCTGAGGATTACTACGGTGACGTGATTGGCGATTTAAATCGGCGTCGTGGTCAAATTATGGGTATGGATGACTCTCCCTCCGGTAAGGTGGTCGATGCAGAAGTCCCGCTTGCCGAAATGTTTGGTTATGCGACGTCAGTGCGTTCGATGAGTCAGGGGCGCGCAACATTTACCATGGAATTTGCGAAATATGCAGAGGTGCCAAGCAACGTGGCCGAAGTCATATTGAAACAGGCAAGCTGATATAGTTTTATGTAATTGTCGAAGTTCCTTTTATTGTTTTTTTACCAACTACTTATTTTTGAGGTACTGAGCTGTGTCTAAGGAAAAATTCCAGCGTACGAAGCCGCACGTGAACGTGGGGACGATTGGGCACGTTGACCATGGGAAGACGACGCTGACGGCGGCGCTGACCAAGGTGATGGCGGAGAAGCATGGCGGCGAGTTTAAGGCGTACGACCAGATTGACAAGGCGCCGGAAGAGAAGGCGCGTGGTATTACGATTAGCACGGCGCACGTGGAGTATCAGAGTGACAACCGTCACTACGCGCACGTGGATTGTCCTGGGCATGCGGATTATGTGAAGAACATGATTACGGGTGCGGCGCAGATGGACGGGGCGATTTTGGTGTGTTCAGCGGCGGACGGCCCGATGCCGCAGACGCGCGAGCACATTTTGTTAGCGCGTCAGGTGGGCGTGCCGTACATTGTGGTGTTTTTGAACAAAGCGGACATGGTGGATGACGCCGAGCTGTTGGAGCTGGTGGAGATGGAAGTTCGCGAGTTGCTGTCGAAGTACAACTTCCCTGGCGATGACACGCCGATTGTGAAGGGTTCGGCGCTGAAGGCGCTGGAAGGGGACATGAGTCCGATTGGCGTACCGGCGGTGATTCAGCTGGTGGAGGAGATGGACCGTTATATTCCGGTGCCGGAGCGCGCGGTAGACGGTGCGTTCTTGATGCCAGTGGAGGACGTGTTTTCGATTTCGGGCCGTGGCACTGTGGTGACAGGCCGTATTGAGCGCGGGATTGTGAAGGTGAACGAGGAAGTGGAGATTGTTGGTATTCGTGACACGACGAAGACGATTTGCACGGGTGTGGAGATGTTCCGCAAGTTATTGGATGAGGGTCAGGCTGGCGACAACGTGGGTGTGCTGCTGCGCGGCACGAAGCGTGAGGACGTGGAGCGTGGCCAGGTGTTATGCAAGCCCGGTTCGATCAAGCCGCACACGAAGTTTGAGTGTGAGGTGTATGTGCTGACGAAGGAAGAGGGTGGACGTCACACGCCGTTTTTCAAGGGGTATCGGCCGCAGTTTTACTTCCGCACGACGGACGTGACTGGGAACGTGCAGTTACCGGAGGGCGTGGAGATGGTGATGCCGGGTGACAACATCAAGATGGTGGTTGAGTTGATCAACCCGATTGCGATGGAAGAGGGGCTGCGTTTTGCGATCCGTGAGGGTGGCAGAACCGTCGGCGCCGGCGTCGTCTCGAAGGTCGTTTTGTAAAAAGTCGTGAAATCCTGCGGCGGGGCGCGTACACTGCGCGGCCCGCCGCTAGACGACGGGTATTAATTCGCAGGTTTTGAATGAACCTGTAGTTCTTTGACCAAGAGGTCCGTAATGGCTAATCAGAACATTCGCATACGCCTTAAAGCCTTCGATCACCGCCTGATCGATACCTCGGCTAAAGAGATCGTGGAGACCGCAAAGCGCACTGGTGCGACCGTGCGGGGCCCCATCCCTTTGCCTACGAAAATGGAGCGTTTTACGCTTCTGGTGGCCCCTCACGGCGATAAAGACGCCCGAGATCAGTACGAAATCCGTACCCACAAGCGGCTCATGGACATCCTGCACCCGACCGACAAGACGGTCGATGCGCTGATGAAGCTCGAGCTGCCTGCGGGCGTGGACGTCCAGATCAAGCTGAACTGAGGTGATGGGCCTCGCGAGGCCCAGTGATTCGTAGTTTTAGCCGGTTTTGGCCTTGCAAAAAGATGAGCCGCTGATTAATATAGGCGGCTCACTTCGGTTCGCCTGCCCAGGCGCGCTGCCCGAAGGTCGATCCAGACAGTCGCATTGCAGCAAAGAGCTGCTGTAGACGCGGGGTCGATACCACGGAGTGGTTTCTGGGACGGACGGTGTGTGATTGAAATGGACGCTGTTGACTGCCGCTGTGGTGGTCGGGAGCGGTGACGAAGTTCCGGTTGCCAATTGTAGTGACCGGACGTAAAGAGGAAGACCCAATGAGTCTTAAATCTGGCTTGGGGCTGGTAGGCCGCAAGCGTGGCATGACGCGCATCTTTACTGATGCCGGCGAGACGGTCCCTGTGACCGTTATCGAAGCGTTGCCCAATCGTGTTGCTCAAGTCAAAACACCCGAAATCGATGGTTACCGCTCAGTGCAGGTGGCGTTCGGTACACAACGCGTCTCGCGCTTGTCCAAAGCTGTGCAGGGCCACTACGCCAAAGCCAATGTGGCTCCAGGTGAAAAGTTGGTTGAGTTTCGTCTGTCTGGCACGGATGGCGCCGAACTCGGTGCTGGTAACGAAATTAAAGTGGATATGTTCACCGTCGGCCAAATTGTCGACGTGACCGGTACCACCATGGGTAAAGGCTATGCCGGTGTGATGAAGCGGCATAACTTCGCTGGCGGCATGGCGACGCACGGAGCGTCTGTGTCGCACCGCGTACCAGGCTCTATTGGCCAGCGCCAAACACCGGGACGGGTGTTTCAGGGTAAGCGCATGTCGGGTCACATGGGCGTGCAGCGTCGCACCATGGAAAACTTACGCGTTGTGGAAGTGGATACTGAGCGGAATTTGCTGCTCATCCGTGGCGCAGTGCCTGGAACTGAGGGTGGAACGGTCATCGTTCGCCCATCCGTCAAGGCCAAAGGTCAGGCGCGCCGCGTTCGGCTGCAGTCGGCCAAGAAGTAACCGGGGGCAGCCACATGAAACTTAAGGTTGTAAATGCCGGTGGCGCACCTGCGGAGCTTGAGCTCGCAGATGCTGCGTTCGACCGCGAATTTAATGAAACGCTCGTGCACCAGGTCATTACCGCTTATATGGCCGCCGGTCGCTCAGGCACTAAAGCACAGAAAACCCGCGCTGAAGTGCGCGGCGGTGGGCGCAAGCCGTGGAACCAAAAAGGCTCCGGTAGCGCGCGTGCAGGCTCCATCCGTAGTCCGATCTGGGTCGGCGGTGGTCGCGCGTTTGCAGCGAAGCCGCGTGACTATAGCCAGAAGGTCAATCGCAAGATGTACCGTGGCGCGTTGCGCGCGATGCTCTCAGAGCTCGCTCGCACAAATGCGCTGGTGGTGACCCAGTCATTGGAGCTTGAGGCTCCAAAGACCAAGTTGCTGGTAACGCAGTTAGCGGCGCTCGGTTTGGAAAAGGTACTTATTTTGGTCGAGGCCTTTGAGGAAAAGCTGTTTCTGGCAGCGCGCAATTTGCCGCACGTTGAAGTGCTTGCGGTCGCCCAGCTTGATCCTGTCAGCCTTGCCCGTCATGGAAAAGTGCTTGCCACTGTCGGCGCACTTAAGATGCTTGAGGAGCGCCTAGTATGAGCGCAGCCAACAACAAGCCTGTGAAGGCAAGTGAGCGACTGATCAATTTGTTGCTTGCGCCGCACGTATCTGAAAAAGCTGCGCGCGTCACAGAAAAAGCAAACCACTATGTGTTTCGTGTGCGCACTGACGCGACCAAGCCGGAGATTCGTGCAGCTGTAAAGCTCATGTTCAACGTCGAGGTCTTGGCAGTACAAGTCGTCAATGTTGGCGGCAAAGAAAAGCGCTTTGGTAGCACAATCGGCCGACGTTCTGACTGGAAAAAGGCTTACATCAGCCTAAAAGCCGGTGAGACCATCGACTTCACCGGCAGCGTAAAAGCCTGAGCCGGCCAGAAGGACTAGACCCATGCCAATGATTAAATTACGACCGACCTCACCTGGTGCGCGCTTTGTAGTGAAGCCGGACCGCTCGCATCTGTACAAGGGCAAAGGCCACGCGCCGTTGCTTGTTTCGCAGAACTCGACGGGTGCTCGCAATAGTTCGGGTCGTATCACCACCCGTCATCGCGGCGGTGGACACAAACAGAAATATCGCATCGTTGACTTTCGTCGTGACAAAGACGGCATCGTCGGCGTTGTGGAGCGTATTGAATACGATCCGAACCGTAGTGCTCACATCGCACTTGTTCTATACAAGGACGGCGAGCGCCGTTACATCCTTGCGCCTAAGGGTTTGGCTGTCGGTGGTGAAGTGTTATCGGGTCCTGAGGCGCCGTTCAAACCAGGCAATGCCATGCAGTTTCGCAGCATTCCCGTCGGTAGTTCGGTACACAACATTGAGCTGAAGCCTGGCAAGGGTGGTCAAATTGCCCGCGCTGCAGGTAGCTCAGCCCAGTTCGCCGCACGCGACGGGCTGCAGGCACTGATTCGTTTGAAGTCTGGTGAGATTCGTAAGGTCCACATCGATTGCCGCGCCACGATTGGCGAGGTCGGTAATGACGAGCACAACCTGCGCGTCTTCGGTAAGGCGGGTGCCAAGCGTTGGCGCGGCATTCGACCGACAGTGCGCGGTGTAGTCATGAACCCGGTTGACCATCCACACGGTGGTGGTGAAGGCAAATCGGGACAGGGTAATCCGCATCCGGTTTCGCCATGGGGTTGGCAGACCAAGGGTAAGAAGACCCGTCACAACAAGCGCACGAGTTCATCCATCGTGCAGCGACGCAAAAAGTAACGCGAGGGTCAAACTGTGCCACGTTCACTGAAAAAAGGCCCATTCGTCGACTTGCCACTTGCGAAGAAAGTGGAAGTTGCTGTGGCTAAAAATGACCGCCGTCCGATCAAGACGTGGTCACGACGTTCAATGGTCACGCCAGAGATGGTCGGGCTCACCATTGCCGTACACAACGGGCGTAACCATGTTCCAGTGCTTATGACTGAAAATATGGTTGGTCACAAACTCGGCGAATTTGCTCCGACGCGTACCTTTAAGGCGCACGGCGGCGATCGCAAATCGTCGGCGGAGTAAACAATGCAGACCTACGCAAAACATATGAACGCGCGTATTTCGCCACAGAAGTGCCGACTGGTTGCTGATGTAGTGCGTGGTAAGCCAGTTGGCCAAGCGCTCGCGATCTTGCGCTTCATGCCTAAGAAAGGCGCTGAGTTGGTTCGCAAGGTACTTGAGTCTGCAATTGCTAATGCAGAGCACAACCACAACGCGGACATTGATGCGCTGATTTTGTCGCGTATCGAAGTCGACACTGCGCCAGTTTTAAAGCGGTTTACTGCGAATGCAAAAGGCCGCGGCAACCGTATCGTAAAGCGTAACAGTCACATCGCGGTCTACGTCGCGGACGCGGCTAAATAGGCTGAGGACGAGAGAAACTATGGGCCAAAAAGTCAATCCGATCGGCATCCGCTTAGGAATCACCCGTGACTGGACTTCCAAGTGGTACGCCCACTCGAAGAATTTCGCGAGTCTGTTGCACACAGACGCCTTGGTGCGTGGATTTTTAAAGAAGCGTCTTGCCGAGGCATCGATTAGCCGTATTCAGATCGAGCGCGCAGCGCGTCGAGTCAACATCACGATACACACGGCGCGGCCTGGTATCGTGATTGGTAAGAAGGGCGAGGATATTGAGAAGGTTCGCATTGAAGTGGCGCGCCTTTTGACTCTGCCGACGCAAGACGTGCGTCTGAATATTGCAGAGATTCGTAAGCCCGAGCTTGACGCCCAGCTAGTGGCGGAAGGCATCGCGCAGCAGATTGAGAAGCGCGTTATGTTCCGCCGCGCGATGAAGCGTTCGGTCACGAACACCATGCGCAGCGGTGCTTTGGGAATCAAGGTGCGTGCATCGGGTCGCTTAAATGGCGCCGAGATTGCGCGTACTGAGTGGAGTCGTGAGGGTCGCATCCCTCTGCACACATTCCGTGCAGATATTGATTATGGTTTTGCTGAAGCGAAAACCACCTATGGATTGATCGGCGTCAAAGTCTGGATCTTCAAGGGTGAAATTTTCGATAAGGCAACCTTGGAAGCGCAGGCAGCGGAAGCTGCGTTTGTGGCAGCAGCGCCTGAGGCGGCTCCAGCGGCTTAATGCCTCTGTAGCTAGGAGATAACTTTATGATGCAACCAAAGCGTACTAAGTACCGCAAACAGTTCAAGGGCACGAACTCGGGCTCCGCGCACCGCGGTAGCACCGTGGCGTTTGGCGAGTACGCGCTGAAAGCGACTGATCGTGGCCGCATGACTTCACGTGAGATTGAAGCAGCGCGTCGCGCGATGACACGTCACGTGAAGCGTGGCGGACAAATCTGGATTCGGGTATTTCCTGATATCCCCGTCACTGCGAAGCCCCTAGAGGTTCGTATGGGTAGCGGTAAGGGAAACGTCGAGTACTGGGTGGCGCGCGTGTTGCCTGGGAAGATTTTGTTCGAGATGGAAGGCATTAGTGAGGCGGACGCGCGTGAAGCGTTTCGACTTGCCGCCGCCAAGCTATCTTTGCCGACCATGTTCGTTAAGCGTCAGATTCGCTAAGCGCGGATCTTGAGGAACACCGATGAGCTTTAAGGATATTGTGAATAAAACGCCGGCTGAGTTGCAGGAAGAACTCCTGAAGCTGCGCCGTGAGCAGTTTAATTTACGGATGGCCGCGGCTGTGGGGCAACCCGCGAAGCCCGATCAGTTCGGCAAAGTGCGCAAGACCATTGCACGCGTAAAGACCGCGCTTAACCAGCAGACGCGTGTCGGAGGTAAGGCCTGATGTCCGCAGAGAGTTCAACAGCAGCTACGGTCGCAGCGAGCGAGCGCACGCTGACGGGTCGCGTTGTCAGCAACAAGATGGATAAAACCATCTCGGTCGCGGTCGAGCGTCTTATCAAGCACTCGGCCTATGGTAAGTACGTGCGCCGTACAACCAAGCTGCTGGCGCACGATGAGCAGAATGAATGCAAAGAGGGCGACACGGTGTCGATTTCACCGTGCCGGCCATTATCGCGACGCAAGAGCTGGACTCTTGTGCGTGTCGTTGAGCGCGGCGAGCGCTGATAGTCTTAGGGAACATCGATAATGATTCAGATGCGAACCTTGCTAGCGGCAGCTGATAACAGCGGTGCGCGTAGCCTCATGTGTATTAAGGTGCTTGGTGGTTCCAAGCGTCGTTACGCCAGCGTTGGCGATGTCATTAAGGTGAGCGTTAAAGACGCAATCCCACGTGGCAAAGTCAAAAAGGGCGAAGTGTATGACGCCGTTGTCGTGCGCACCCGCTTCGGCGTGCGTCGCGCTGATGGCTCGCTCATTCGCTTTGATGGTAATGCGGCTGTGCTGCTTACCAACAAACTCGAGCCAATTGGCACTCGTATTTTTGGACCAGTGACACGTGAGCTGCGTAATGCGCAGTTCATGAAGATTATCTCGCTTGCGCCAGAGGTCCTTTAAGGACCCGTCGCCAGAGAGGCTAGGAACAGCATATGCAAAGAATTCGTAAAGGCGACCAGGTCATTGTGACCACCGGTCGTGACAAAGGGCGCCAGGGCACCGTGATACGTGCACTCGATGATAACCGCGTGGTGATCGAGAACGTGAATATGGTGAAGAAGCACCAGAAGCCGAATCCGCAGATGGGCAACCAAGGCGGCATCGTGCAGAAGGAAGCATCGGTTCACCTATCGAACGTGGCTCTTTACAACCCGGCGACGAAGAAGGCTGATCGCGTAGCGTTTAAAACGCTTGATGACGGTCGCAAGGTGCGTGTTTTCAAGTCGAACGGAGAGGTCGTCGACGCTTAAGCGTCGGTGCCTCACTAACCGCATACAGGACTTAACTTGATGGCCAGGCTTAAACAATTTTACCGCGAGACGGTTGTACCCCAGCTAATGAAAGAGCTGGAGTGCAAAAACCCAATGCAGGTCCCAAAGATCGAGAAAATCACGATCAATATGGGCGTGGGCGAAGCCGTGTCTGACAAAAAGCTGATGGATAATGCCGTTGCTGATCTGATCAAGATCACAGGCCAAAAGCCGCTGTTGTGCAAATCGAAAAAGTCGATTGCCTCTTTCAAGCTGCGCGAGGGTCTCGCAATCGGTGCGAAAGTGACCTTGCGTGGTGAGCGCATGTACGAGTTTTTGGATCGCTTAATCAGCATTGCAATGCCGCGAATTCGGGACTTCCGCGGCGTGTCAGCGCGCGCGTTTGATGGCCGTGGCAACTACAATTTCGGTGTCAAAGAGCAGATCATTTTCCCGGAAATCCAATACGACCAGATCGACAAGATCCGGGGTATGGATATCACGATCACAACGACGGCGATGGACGATAAAGCTGGGCGCGCGCTTTTAGCGGCGTTTAGTTTTCCGTTCCGTAAGTAATCTAAAGGTAACGGCAATGGCCAAGACCAACATGCTGGAGCGCGAGAAGCGCCGCCAGGCTCTCGCTAAGAAGCACGCAGCAAAGCGCGCTAAGCTTAGAGAAGTAATTCGCAACCCGCGCAGCACCGCCGATCAAAAGGCGACTGCTCAAGAGGCGTTGCAAAAAATGCCACGCGACTCCAATCCGAATCGCCAGCGTAATCGCTGCAGCGAGACTGGTCGGCCGCGTGGTGTATACCGCAAGTTTGGATTGGCGCGCACGAAGCTGCGCGAGTCCATGATGCGCGGTGAGATTCCTGGATTAAGCAAGGCAAGCTGGTGAGGACGCATCAATGAGCATGACCGATCCAATTGCTGATTTCATCACACGTATCCGTAACGGCCAGTCCGCGCGGAAAGTCGAAGTGAGTTGTGCAAGTTCCAAAGCAAAGCTTGCCATTGCGAAAGTGTTGCGTGATGAAGGCTATATCGCTGGTTTCGCGACGGCTGCCGAGGGTGGCAAGGCGACGCTTACGGTGAAGCTTAAGTATCACGAAGGCCGCCCGGTGATTGAGCGCATTGAGCGCGTCAGCCGACCGGGATTGCGCGCCTATCGCGGCAAGGCCGCGTTACCAAAGATCCTTGGCGGACTTGGTATCGCGATCGTGTCGACCTCGCGTGGTGTCATGACAGATCGTCAGGCACGCGCTGCGGGTGAGGGCGGCGAAGTCCTGTGTGTGGTTTCCTGAGGTTATCGACATGTCACGAGTCGCAAAAAAACCTGTCGATCTTCCAAAAGGCGTAACCGCTACGGTCGCCGATGGAACGGTCACGGTGAAAGGTGCCAAAGGCGCTTTGTCGTTCACGCTTGCACCAGGGATCTCTATCTCGCAGGTGAGCGATACGCTGACGGTACAGTCTGAGACGGCTGAGCGCGTCATGGTTGCTGGTAGCACGCGCGCCCATCTGGCGAATATGGTGCACGGCGTCAGTGCTGGCTTCGAGCGCAAGCTTGAGCTGGTCGGTGTTGGTTATCGCGCATCTGTTCAGGGTAAAGCATTGAATTTGACGCTCGGGTTTTCACACCCGGTCGTTTACGCGGTGCCAGAGGGCATCACGATCGAGACGCCGACACAAACGGAAATTGTTATTAAGGGTACCGACCGCCAGCGTGTGGGGCAGGTAGCCGCAGACATCCGTGGATATCGTCCGCCAGAGCCTTACAAGGGCAAAGGTGTGCGGTATTCGGGCGAGAAGATCGAGCTCAAGGAAGCTAAGAAGAAGTAGGTCGTCATGAAGAAGATCATTGACAAGAAGGGCACTCGCTTACGGCGTGCGGCCCGGACCCGAGCGAAGATTCGTGAACTGCGAGTTGCACGTCTGACGGTACATCGTACCCCTCAGCACATGTATGCGCAGATCATCGATGGCGAGGGTGGCAAGGTTTTGGCCAGTGCCTCAACGCTGCAAGACAGCGTGAAGCAAGGGTTGAAAGGCACTGGAAATGCGGTTGCAGCAGCAGCCGTTGGCAAGGCGATTGCCGAACGTGCGAAGGGTGCAGGTATTACTACTGTTGCATTCGATCGTGCGGGATTTCGCTATCACGGCCGCGTAAAAGCGTTGGCTGATGCCGCCCGCGAGGGCGGGCTCGTTTTCTAATTAAAGACTGCAGGCAGGGATTTCACCATGGCGAGACCCGACAAGACGGCCAGCGGCGATGACATGATCGAGAAGCTGGTCGCGGTTAACCGCACAGCGAAGGTCGTGAAGGGTGGTAAGCAGTTCGGCTTTACCGCTCTAACAGTCGTCGGCGACGGAGCCGGAAAAGTGGGCTTTGGTTACGGCAAAGCACGTGAAGTGCCGCTGGCAATCGCGAAAGCGATGATGCAAGCGCGCAAAAATATGCTTTCCGTGCCGCTGCGCGCTGATTCCATTCACTACGCAATTAAAGGTCGTCATGGGACGACAACTGTCTATATGCAGCCCGCATCGGGCGGTACCGGCGTTATTGCTGGTGGCGGTATGCGCGCGGTGTTCGAGTGTGCAGGAGTGCGTAACGTACTGGCGAAGAGCTACGGCTCGCGTAACCCGATTAACGTTGTGCGCGCCACATTTGATGCGCTTACAAATATTTCTTCGCCAGAAAACATCGCCGCGAAGCGTGGCAAGTCGATTGAAGAAATTCTCACCTGAAGGTGTGAATAGATTTAAGGAATGTCTGTATGAGCGGCAAGATCAAAGTGACACAGAAGCGCAGCACCGCAGGGGTGCTCAGAAACATCAGGGCCTCCGTGCGAGGACTTGGTCTTAGACGTATTGGCCACACGGTCGAGGTGATTGATACGCCAGCAAATCGCGGCATGATCAATGCGGCTTCGCACCTGTTGGCAGTCGACAAGCCGTAAATTCAAGGTATCGCCATGAAACTGAATGACATTCATCCTGCCGAGGGCAGCAAGAAGAACCGCCTGCGCGTAGGTCGCGGCGCGTCTGCTGGCCAGGGAAAAACGTGTGGTCGCGGCGTCAAGGGACAGCGCGCTCGCAAAGGCGGTTACCACAAGGTCGGCTTCGAAGGCGGCCAGATGCCACTGCAGCGGCGCTTGCCTAAAATGGGCTTCCGTTCGAAGGTCAAAGCAACTCGCGCCGAGATCACTCTCGATACGCTGTCCCGCCTGTCTGGTAAGAATGGTGGTGTGGTGGACCTCGCGACTTTGAAGGCGGCGAGCGCCGTGCCTGCGGGTATCGAGAAGGTCAAAATCATTTTGTCCGGATCGATTGCCGTGGCTGTGACCATCAAAGGTCTGCATGCAACGAAGGGTGCGCGGGCTGCGATTGAAGCGGCCGGCGGCCGGTTAGAGTAAGACGTTGGCTGCAGATGGCGCAAATCAGATGGCCGGTTTCGGTGCCGCTACGCGGTTGACCGAGATACGTCAGCGCCTGATGTTTTTGTTTGGCGGATTGGTCGTGTATCGGACTGGGACTTTTATTCCGATTCCAGGTATCGATCCGATCGCGCTTGCAAAGTTTTTCCAAGAGCAAGAAGGGACCATTCTTGGTCTTTTCAACATGTTCTCAGGTGGAGCATTGTCGCGATTGTCGATCTTTGCATTGGGTGTGATGCCATATATTTCGTCCTCCATCATTATTCAGATGGTGGCGGTGGTATATCCGCCATGGGCAGAGTGGAAAAAAGAGGGTGAGGCTGGGCGGCGTCGAGTGACGCAACTGACGCGCTATGCCACGGTATTTTTAGCGGTTTTTCAGGGTTTGGGGGCGGCCTACGCGTTTCAAAACCAAGGTGTCGTGCTGAACGCTGGTTGGTATTTTCTACTAACGGCTACGGTGACACTGACCACGGGTACATTGTTTTTGATGTGGCTCGGCGAGCAGATCACTGAGCGCGGCATCGGTAACGGCATCTCGATGATCATTCTGTCCGGCATTATTGCTGGGCTGCCAGCCGCTTTGGGTAACAGCTTTACGCAGATCGGCACCGGTGAAATGAACCCAGCGTTTGCGATTTTGTTGTTGTTGGTGATTGCCGGCGTGACGATGTTTGTGGTGTTTGTGGAAAGCGGGCAACGGCGTATCGCAGTGAACTATGCGAAGCGCATGGTTGGGCGACGCATGATGGCCGGTCAGACCAGTCACTTGCCGTTTAAGATGAACATGTCGGGTGTGATCCCGCCTATTTTTGCCTCGTCTTTGTTGCTGTTTCCAGCGACGCTGGCGAACTTTGCAGGTACTGGCGCTGGCGAGAACGGCATGGCAGGGGGCTTTAAAAGCTTCATGCAAGGCTTGGCCGCATCGTTAGGCTATGGGCAGCCGCTGCACATGGTCTTGTATGGCGCTTTGATTGTGTTTTTCTGTTTCTTTTATACGGGCTTGGTTTTTAACTCGCGTGAAACTGCCGATAACCTAAAAAAGGCCGGTGCGTTCATTCCAGGAATCCGCCCAGGGCAGCAGACGGGCGAATACATCGACCGTGTGTTGACTCGCTTGACCCTTTGGGGTGCGGTGTACGTCACCGCAGTGTGTTTGTTGCCAGAGATTTTGATTTCCTGGGGTAATGTGCCGTTTTACTTCGGCGGTACATCGCTCCTCATCATTGTGGTCGTGGTTATGGACTTTATTGCCCAGCTACGCGCACACATGATGTCCCATCAGTACGAAGGCTTGATTAAGAAGGCCAACCTGCGCGGCGCAAGCCGTCAGGGTGCGCTGCGCTAAGGCGCGGCCCCTTCGCCCATAGAGGACCTTGAGTCATGAAAGTCCGTCCGTCCGTTAAGAAGATTTGCAAGAACTGCAAGGTGGTTCGCCGCCGCGGGATCGTGTACATCATTTGCTCTGATGCTCGCCACAAGCAGCGCCAGGGGTAATCGCGGGTCTGGTTTGGTGAAAAGGCCCTTTTCGGGGTTATTTTGACCAAATTTAAGGCTCGATAGCTTGAATGGTTTCTTATTTTTGGCTACACTGCCGCTCTTTTTCCGCGGCATTTTGTAAGGCAGCAAATGGCACGTATTGCCGGTATTAATATCCCGATGAACAAGCACATTGTCATCGGCCTCACTCACATTTTCGGTGTGGGACGTACTATCGCGCGGCACGCTTGCGAAGCGACCGGCGTAGCGCCCACGACCCGTACAAAGGATTTAACGGATGCCGAAGTGGCATCGCTGCGGTCCTACATTGCGCGTGTCACGGTCGAGGGCGATTTGCGTCGCGAAACCTCGATGAACGTGAAACGTTTGATGGACATGGGTTCATACCGGGGTATCCGGCACCGCAAAGGCTTGCCGATGCGTGGGCAGCGGACTCGCACCAATGCACGGACCCGCAAGGGACCGCGTAAGGCTGCAGTGAAGCTGAATGCGCCTCCTGGTAAGGCCTAATTCGAACTCTTAGGAAGATTCAGAATGTCTGATGAGAAGCAGCAGCAAGGCTCGGATGGAAAGACGCCACGCGCAAAAAAAGCGCGTCGTCAGGTCTCTGATGCTATTGCACACGTGCACGCCTCGTTCAACAACACGATCATCACGATCTCTGACCGGCAGGGCAACGTGCTCAGCTGGGCAACATCGGGTGGCTGTGGTTTCCGTGGCTCGCGCAAGAGCACGCCGTTCGCGGCGCAGGTTGCTGCTGAGAAAGCCGGCGTAGCGGTTCAGGAATATGGCGTGCGTAATGTGGAAGTGCGCGTGAAAGGCCCAGGGCCTGGACGTGAATCCGCAGTACGAGCGTTAAATGCATGTGGCTTGAAGGTCACCAGCATTTTTGACGTGACACCGATCCCGCACAACGGCTGTCGTCCGCCGAAGAAGCGCCGCGTCTGACGCGTCCTTCAACCCGCGATTAGTTTTCGAGGAATGCAATGGCAAGGTATCTAGGTCCGAAGTGCAAGCTCTCCCGCCGCGAAGGCACCGATCTCTTTTTGAAGAGCGGAGTCAAGCCACTGGAGTCGAAGTGCAAGCTTGAAGTGCCGCCGGGCGGCGTAAAGGGCGAGCGCAAACAGCGTTTGTCAGATTATGGAATCCAGTTGCGTGAGAAGCAGAAGCTGCGCCGTATGTATGGTGTGCTCGAGCGTCAGTTCCGTAACTACTATAAAAAAGCCGCGGGCCGCCCTGGTGCGACCGGTGAGAATCTACTTAAGTCCTTAGAGCGCCGTCTCGACAATGTCGTGTATCGCATGGGCTTTGCGTCGACACGCTCGGAAGCGCGACAGCTCGTGTCGCACAAGGGCATCACGGTTAACAGCAAACTCGTCAACGTCGCGTCCTATCAGTGCAGCGCGGGCGATGTCATTGAAGTTCGTGAACATGCCAAGACGCAGGGCCGTATCGCCAATGCTTTGTCGATCGCCACACAGGCTGGTTTGCCTGATTGGGTGATCGTGGACGAGAAGAAGATGATTGGTACGTTGAAATCAGTTCCGGAGCGAGACGAAATCCTGCCGGACATCAACGAAAACCTCGTCGTTGAGTTGTATTCGAAGTAATTGTTTTTTCGGTCCACCCCGAGTGGGGTGGCCACAGCCGCAAGCTCCAGGTGCCGCATATGCAGGGATCCGCCACAGAATTTTTGAAGCCACGCGTCGTGAAGGTGACCCCACAAGGTCCCCGCCACGCCCGTGTTGTTATTGAACCGTTTGAGCGTGGTTTTGGACACACGTTGGGCAATGCGTTACGCCGTGTTTTGCTGTCGTCGCTGCCAGGCGCCGCGATCACTGAAGTGGAAATCGATGGCGTATTGCACGAGTACACCTCCATTGAGGGCGTGCAGGAAGACGTTGTGGATGTGCTGCTGAACCTCAAGCAGGTCGCGGTGCGCATGCACTCGCGTGATGAGTCCGAAGTGCGCCTCACCAAGAAGGGCCCAGGGCCCGTACTTGCCGGCGACATTCAGGGCGATCACGACGTTGAGATTTTGAATCCTGATCTTGTGATCGCAACGCTGACCAAGGCCGGCGAGCTGAATATGACTTTGAAGCTTGAGCGTGGTCGCGGCTATCGGCCGGCACTCGCACGTGGTTTTGAAGAGCAGACGCGGCCAATCGGTCGGTTGCAGCTTGACGCATCGTTCTCACCCGTGCGGCGCGTGACGTATACCGTTGAAGCTGCGCGTGTTGAACAGCGCACGGATCTGGACAAGTTGATCATTGACATTGAAACGAACGGAACGATCGATCCTGAGGAAGCAATCCGCCGGGCGGGCAGCATTTTGAAGGATCAGCTGTCGGTGTTCGTTGATTTGCAGGGCCAGGAAGAGGGTGGTCTTAAGTCCATTGAGGCTCAGTTTGATCCAATCTTGCTGCGACCAGTGGATGAGCTTGAGCTCACGGTACGTAGTGCGAACTGCCTTAAGGCAGAGAACATTCACTACATCGGTGATCTTGTGCAGCGCACAGAGGTTGAGCTGTTGCGCACACCAAACCTCGGTAAGAAATCACTGACCGAGATCAAGGAAGTGCTCGAGAGTCACAGCTTGTCATTGGGCATGCGACTCGAAGGCTGGCCGCCGGTGGCATTGCGGCGCGAAGACGAATACAAGACGG
Source organism: uncultured Pseudomonadota bacterium (assembly GCA_903832085.1). Taxonomy (GTDB): domain Bacteria; phylum Pseudomonadota; class Gammaproteobacteria; order Steroidobacterales; family Steroidobacteraceae; genus CAIKZZ01. The sequence continues at coordinate 30,860 of CAIKZZ010000046.1, forward strand.
CCTGATCTTAAAAGATCGGTCCTTAGCGGAAATCAGAAACTATGCGTCATCATCTTTCAGGTCGGCAGCTGTCGCGGAACAGCTCACATCGCCACGCGCTGATGCGAAATCTCGCAATTGCGTTGTTGCGTTACGAGACCATCCGTACAACCGTGCCAAAAGCAAAAGAACTGCGGCGAGTGGTCGAACCGATCATTACGCTCGGTAAGTCCGACAGCATTGCAGCACGGCGACGTGCATTCGCCCAGTTGCGTGATGACGCGCTGGTGACTAAATTATTTGAAGATTTGGGCCCACGCTTTAAGGCACGAGCCGGTGGTTACACACGCATTCTTCGTATGGAAGAGCGTGCTGGTGACTCAGCTCCCATGGCGCTGATGCAGCTCGTTGATAAGCCAGTAGCGGCGACGGCAAGCGCAGAGCCTGCAGCGAAACCGAAGCGTGCGCGCAAGGCAGCATCGGGTGAGGCGCCGGCTGAAAAGGCCCCGCGTCGCAAGAAGGCGGCAGCCTGATAATTTCGACGTATTCCGGTTTTCCCGCAAGGGAGCCGGTCGTCATAGTGGTAGGCCGGGCTAATCCCCGGCCTTTTTTTGTGGAACTGCCGACAAGCGCCGACGACTAAGCGCTACAGTGCCGCAAAGGCATCGCGAGTTAAATTCTCAGGTTCAGTCAGGCAGGTAACCACGTTATCTTCGATGCGGGCTCCGCCAAACGGCCGCAGCGCGTCAACCACGTCCCAGCAAATGCTCTTGCCGCGGTCATCGGCGCGTGCTTTTTTGAGCAGCAGGTCGATAAAGTAAATACCCGGCTCAATGGTGACCACTACGCCGACTTCTAGGCGGCGCGTTAACCGCAGATAAGGCTGGCCCGCGGGGGGCTGCAGCGTGCCGCCCTGAGACGATGCTTGGCGGCCTCCAATGTCATGGACCTGTAGTCCCAGCAAGTGACCAATCCCATGCGGAAAGAATACGCCTGTGAGTCCGGTGGCCACTGCGGCTTCGACGGAGCCGTGAATGATTCTGGCTTCGAGCAGGATCTGCGCAATCAGACGATGCGCTGCACTATGAATGTCTGGATAGGCAACCCCTGGCATGACCATGCGGCACAGCTTCTGCTGAGCTTGCTCGAGTTGCGTTATCAGTTCAAGGTACGGGCCGGGCTCGCTCGCATAACTACGCGTGATATCCGATCCATAGCCTCTGTACTGGCCGCCCGCATCGATGAGCAGCGAGCGTGATACCAGAGGCGCTACACGCTCGAGCGTGGTGTAGTGCAAAATCGAGCCGCCCTCATTTAAGGCGATGATATTGGTGTAGGGCAGTTCCGCTTCTTGAAGCCCACTGGCAGCGAGGTATGCAAGATGGATTGCATACTCCGAGGCACCCGCGCGGTAGGCCATTTCAGCTGCGACATGGGCGCGGGCGCCAATGGCAGAGGCAAGCCGCATGCAGGCAATTTCATAGGGTGTTTTAACGGCGCGCGCATAGTGCAATGGATCGACAATCGAGGGTGGATTTATCATTGCGAAGCTGCAACGAGGCGCATGCGCAAACTCTTCCCCAAGATACGCGGCCCGTGCCGGAATATGGGCCGGGACCTCATCTGGGCTGCGAATGATTTTGATGTCTAGCGCGCGGGTCCATGCCGCGGTTGGTAGTGATGGCGGCTTGTGCCAGTAATCTTCGGGCTGATGGAACAGCAAGGTTGGCTTTTGTCCGGGCACGTAGATTAAGTAGGACCCTGGCGCATCGGTCACGGGCACCCAAGCCCGGAACTGAGGGTTGGCAATAAAATGTTCTGTGGTGTCGTCTAAATAGCGGTATTTGAGCTCTCCGGCACCGATGACCAGCGCGTCGCAGCGGCTAGCAATCAATGCCCGGTCAGCGTGTTCCGTCAGGGCGGCCAGATGCGCCGGATAGAGCCGATCTAGGCCAGAAATCTGTGCCGACATGTCCACGCTATATGCCTCCAAAGATTGTCCAAAGTGCGTGCGCTTTACGCGCTTTACAGGCCCAGAGTCTAGGCAGCCCCAGCCGGAAGTGCCATGGCCGTAACATTTGTGCGCAATCTGTCGAAAAGTCTGTACAATCGATCGCCGTGGACCGACGTTGGCCCGTGATGAGCGGGATAGCCCGGCCGCGATTTCTTACCACACTTGGACTTTTGGGGTATCGACCGATGAACCTGAAAATCGCTCTTGGCGCTGCCGCTTTGGCGCTTGCGCTCGTCGCCTGTGGCGGCAAAAAGGAAGACGCGGCTCCTGCTGCTACTCCTGCTGCTGCTCCTGCTGCTGATGCAGCTTCACCTGCCGCAGCGCCTGCTGCCGACGCTGCAGCTCCTGCTGCCGCACCGGCTGCTGCTCCGGCTGAAGCTCCGAAGCAGTAATCGCAACGCGCAAGCGTTGTCGATAGGAAACCGAGTTGGGTTCTCAGCATTGCTGGGGGCTCTGCTCGGTTTTTTTATTGCCTGAATTTTTGAGAGCTACGTTGTGAGTGTGACGTTGCGCGATGCCCGTGAGATGCCAGCCGATCGGGCTTGGATTGACACAGTGTACGCACACTATCTAACCGAACTTGCCGAGCAGACACAGCTCGGCACCGGTGTCTTCCCGATTGTGAGCGAGCTTGAGTCGCGTCGGGCAGAGTTGCTCGCTGGTTTTTTTCAGGACCGCTATGCCAATCCCTTATTGCTTTTGGATTCAGGCGCGCGAGTTGGTTTTGCACTGGTCTTGACGCCTAATCAGAGGCTTCCAGCGCGCGCAGTCTCCGTCAGTGGCCATGCAATTGATTATCGCATGGCAGAGTTTTACGTCGTGCCTAGCGCGCGTCGCCGAGGCGTAGGACGTATGGCGGCACACTTAATTTTTAGTCGCTTTGCGGGCCAATGGGAAACCAGCGAGGCGATGAGCAATCTACCTGCAGTGACATTCTGGCGGGAGACAGTTGACGACTACACGCGCGGTAGATATGACGAGCGCCTGCGCGATGGTGACGTACGGCAATGGTTCGTCAGCGCCCATCGCGCTACGTGATGAGTGAGTTGTCGCCACAGCAGCGACGCTTTTTAAGTTGACGTAAGCGCCGCCTTTTTACTGCGAGCACGCCGCGCACTATGCGTTGCAAGTAGTGTTTTTAGGTAATGGCCGGTGAATGATTGGGTAAGGCGGGCTAACTGTTCAGGTGTGCCCATACCGAGGATTTCGCCACCGCCATCGCCACCTTCGGGTCCTAGGTCAATCAGCCAATCAGCTGTTTTGATGACATCCAAATTGTGTTCAATGACCACGATGGTATTGCCCTCATTGCGTAGCCGGGTCAACACTTTGAGTAGCTGGCTGATGTCGTGAAAGTGCAAGCCCGTAGTGGGCTCATCAAGGATGTACAGCGTGCGACCAGTTGCTCGCTTGGATAGCTCTTTCGCGAGTTTGACGCGCTGCGCTTCGCCGCCTGACAAGGTCGTTGCGTTTTGGCCCAGCCGCACATAGGAAAGGCCAACGTCTAGTAGGGTCTTGAGTTTTTGAGCTACTACCGGGACTGCCTGAAAAAACACGTGGGCATCTTCAATCGTTAGGCTCAGTATCTCGTGAATGGTTTTGCCTTTATAGCGGATCTCTAACGTCTCACGGTTATAGCGCTTGCCTTTGCAGATATCACACGGCACATAAACGTCAGGTAGAAAGTGCATTTCTACTTTAATTACCCCATCGCCCTCGCACGCCTCGCAGCGACCGCCTTTCACGTTAAAGCTAAAGCGCCCAGGCTCGTAGCCGCGGGCACGTGCCTCAGGGGACTGTGAGAACAGTTCCCGAATCGGGGTAAACAGTCCCGTGTACGTAGCAGGATTCGAGCGTGGAGTGCGTCCGATTGGACTTTGATCAATATCAATGACGCGATCGATGTGCTGCATGCCATCAATACGATCGCAAGGTGCAGGCTCCGCATTGGAGTCATTCAATGCTTGCGCCACTTTACGAAACAGCGTGTCATTGACCAAGGTCGATTTGCCTGAGCCTGAGACGCCTGTGACGCAGGTTAACAAGCCGATCGGAATACTGACCGTGAGGTTCTTGAGATTATTGCCACTTGCATTGACGATAGTCAGTTGGCGTTTAGGGTCTGGGCTGGTGCGCTTTAACGGCACCTCTATTTGCGTGGTGCCGGTGAGATACTGACCGGTGATTGATTCGCTGCATCCTTCAATGTCAGCAATCGACCCTTGCGCCACGATTTGGCCACCATGTACGCCGGCGCCTGGACCAAGATCCACAATATAGTCAGCCTGACGAATCGCGTCCTCGTCATGCTCCACCACAATCACAGTGTTGCCGAGATCCCGTAAGCGCAGCAACGTGTCCAAGAGGCGCTGGTTGTCGCGTTGATGCAGGCCGATTGATGGCTCATCAAGAATGTACATAACTCCCACGAGTCCGGAGCCTACTTGGCTTGCCAGACGAATACGCTGTGCTTCGCCGCCGGACAGCGTCTCGGCACTGCGGTCGAGCGTGAGGTAATCAAGACCAACGTTTGATAAAAAGCCTAAGCGATCGACGATTTCTTTTTTAATTTTGACGGCAATGGCACCACGCCAGCCAGCGAGCTCGAGCTCTTTGAAAAGGGCGAGTGCGCGCCCGACTGACAGGGCAGTGATGGAGGCGATATTACGATCTTTGATAAAGACGTGACGCGCAGCCACGTTGAGACGTGTGCCCTTGCAGTCAGTACAAGCGCGACTACCTAGATATTTAGCAAGCTCCTCACGCACCATAATCGAGTCGGTGTCTTTGTAGCGGCGTTCTAGATTTGGCAAGATCCCTTCAAAGGGATGTTTTTTACGGTTTGTACCACCGCGACCATCAAAGTAGCGAAACTCGACCGCCTCATCATTGCTGCCATAGAGCAAAATATTTTGAATACGTGGCTCAAGGTCACGCCACGGAATTTCGACATCAAACTTGAAATGGCGGCCGAGCGACTGAATTAGCGTGAAATAATAGGCATTACGTCGGTCCCAACCCCGCACGGCCCCCGCGGCAAGCGATAGCTGCGGCTGGGTGACGACGCGTGCAGGATCAAAAAACTGCTTTAAGCCCAGCCCATCGCACGTTGGACAGGCGCCGGCGGGGTTATTGAAGGAAAATAGTCGAGGTTCTAGTTCGCTCAAGGACCAGCCGCAAGTGTTGCAGGCGAACTTGTCAGAAAACACTAATTCAGCACGTTTCGGCTCGTCTAGAAAAGCAATGGAGGCGATGCCAGCGCCTAAACGTAACGCCGTTTCAAATGACTCAGCGAGGCGTTGGCTTAAATCGGCACGAACCTTAAAGCGATCGATAACAGCTTCAATCGTGTGTTTGCGGCGCAGATCAAGCGATGGGGCTGCATCCAGTTCACAGACTTTTCCATCGATGCGGGCGCGGACAAAGCCTTTGCTTTTGAGTTCGTCAAGGACTTGTGCATGCTCCCCTTTGCGTTCCTTGATGACCGGAGCGAGCAGTACGAGCGGCGTGCCTTCTGGTAGATCGAGCACTTGATCAACCATCTGGCTAACAGTCTGAGCCTCCAGGTCACCGCCATGCTCAGGGCAGCGCGGGATTCCTGCACGCGCGTACAAGAGCCGCAAGTAATCATAAATTTCAGTAACGGTTGCAACTGTTGAGCGCGGATTATGTGATGTAGATTTTTGTTCGATCGAGATGGCAGGTGACAGCCCTTCGATAGAATCCACATCAGGCTTTTCCATCATCGACAAAAATTGTCTGGCGTAAGCGGATAGCGACTCCACATACCGACGCTGTCCTTCGGCATAGATCGTGTCGAAGGCAAGCGATGATTTGCCTGACCCTGATAGGCCAGTAAATACAATAAAGCGGTCACGGGGTAGCTCAAGATCTAGGTTTCTTAAGTTGTGCGTGCGTGCGCCGCGGATCCGAATGGAGTGCATCATGTGACCGACGAAAATTGGGTAATCGGCAAGAATACCAAGACCGCGCGTCTTAGATGTAAGGAGCCTGCGTTTTGGAGCGCACGCGGCGCGCCACGAATGTCGAATTTGCGTCTAGAGCGCGTGGCTATCACAGGCCTGCTATTCAAAAAACCTATATTTTTCATATAGGTAAATTAATATAGCATAGGGTGAGCGGTATCTTCAGATGCACTGAGGCGCGCCCACCTTTTGCTCGGGCTATCGGTCCGAGCAGCTGTTGCGGGTACGACGTGTGGCTTCATTTGGGGTTAAACGGCCTCGATTCTCGAGGGCCGTTCGGCGCGCGGCGGCGTACACTTGGATCCCTAAGAGGGCTGGCGCCTAGAGCGCTTGGCGATTGCAGACCAGACAGGAGTGGGACATGGCGCGTGGGATCAACAAGGTGATTTTGGTAGGGAACTTGGGTCAGGATCCGGAGACTCGGGCGATGCCGAGTGGGAAGGCGGTCACTAATGTGCGTATTGCCACCAGCGATAGCTGGCGCGATAAGCAAACAGGCGAACAAAAAGAACAAACTGAGTGGCACTCAGTGGTGTTCTTTGACCGCTTGGCAGAGGTTGCAGCTGAATATCTGCGCAAAGGCTCCCAGATTTATGTCGAAGGTCGACTGCGGACCCGCAAGTGGACCGATAAGGCAGGCGCTGATCGTTACACCACGGAGATCGTGGCCAATGAGATGCAAATGCTCGGCGGCCGCGGCGGCGGCGGTGCCGGTGGTGGCGAGGGTCGCAGCCCGGCGCCGGCGCGCACAGCCTCAGCGCCTCCTGCGGACGATTACTCGCAAGGCTCAGCTGGCGACCAGATGCTCGATGATGACATCCCATTCTGAGCGGTCAACCAAAATGAGCCTTGGTTCAGCCTTAACACACTGATATTAAATGAAATAGACATCAGGGCAGCTGTAGCTGCCCTTTGATGTGGGGCCTATAACGCGGTACCCTTTGCGTCCGCAATGCGCCTCTACCCATGCCCGGCTATCTCTACCTAAAAACCTTCGGCTGTCAGATGAACGAGTACGACTCCGCCAGCATGGTGGACGTGCTGCGTGTACGGCATGGTATGGAGCTGACAGACGACATTGAACAAGCCGACGTCGTGCTACTGAACACCTGCTCGATTCGCGAAAAGGCGGAGGACAAGGTGTACTCACATCTTGGTCGTTACAACGAACTGAAGGCGCGCCGTCCGCATCTTTTAATTGGCGTGGGTGGCTGTGTTGCGAGCCAAGAAGGTGTGGCGATCATTGAGCGCGCCCCCTATGTCGATGTGGTTTTCGGTCCGCAGACCTTGCACCGTTTACCAGAGCTACTCGATGCGCGCCGGCGTACCGGTCAGCCGCAGGTCGATGTGTCATTCCCTGAGAATGAGAAGTTTGACCAACTGCCGCAACCTAAAACGTCGTCTGCGATGGCGTTTGTTTCCATCATGGAAGGGTGTAGCAAATATTGCAGCTTCTGCGTGGTCCCCTATACCCGTGGTGAAGAGATTAGCCGGCCGTTTAGTCAAGTTATGCAGGAGGTTGAGGCGCTTGCAGCACAGGGCGTCATGGAAGTGACGCTGCTTGGGCAGAACGTCAATGGCTATGTGGGTGAGATGCCAGATGGCGAGAGTGCGGATCTTGCGTTGCTTATCGAATGTGTTGCTCGGGTGCCAGGAATCCAGCGCATCCGCTACACCACCTCTCACCCCCTTGAGTTTGGCGATCGGTTGATTGAGGCCTACGGCCGTGTGCCGCAGCTGGTCAATCATCTGCATCTACCCGTGCAGTCGGGGTCTGATCGGATTTTAAACGCCATGAAACGCGGCTACACAGTGCTGGAATATAAGCAAAAAATCCGCAAACTGCGCGCGATACGTCCTGATATTGCCATCTCTTCAGACTTTATCGTCGGCTTTCCTGGTGAGACTGAACAGGATTTTGCTGCAACGATGCAGTTGATCAACGACGTGGAGTTCGATCAGTCATTTAGTTTTATTTATAGCCGCCGACCTGGCACACCTGCCGCAGCACTGAAAGATGATGTGTCGCATGACTTGAAGCAGCAGCGGTTAGAGATATTGCAAGCACGCTTAAACGAGTTGGCGCGTGCACGCAGTACCGCCTATGTGGGCACGCGCGTCAAGGTGCTCGTCGAGCGCCACGCGCGGCGCGATCGCGCGGAACTCGCCGCCCGCACAGAGGATAATCGCGTGATTAATTTCGCGGGTCCTGCGGACTTGATCGGTCGTTTTGTGACATTACAGGTGACTGAATTGCGTCCCAACTCGCTACGTGGCCAATGGATTTCGGAACAAATAGGGCATAGCGCTATGCAGGGGGCTGTGGTTTGAGTATCGCAATGCCAGCGCGTGACTTTGTGTTGGAGCCGTCAGACAACGAGAGGCTGTCCGCCGTTTGTGGCCCCTTAGATGAGCATCTGCATCAAGTTGAGTCGCGTTTACAGGTTCGTGTGCATCGCCGCGGTAATCGTTTTCGCGTGACTGGTGAGCGCGCTGAGGATGCTGCACGAGTGCTCGCGCAGCTCTATGCCACTGCTGGGCGAGGGGTTGCGTCGGCAGACGTGCACCTTGCGATCCAAGAGATTGGTATGGACCCTCGCCAGCAGACAGCTGAGTTGCCAGCGGAGGATGAAATCCGCTTGCAGACGCATCGCGGTCTGATCCGCGGGCGCGGCGCTAATCAGGCGCAGTACTTGAGCCATATTCGCGGTGCAGACCTGTGTTTCGGAATTGGCCCTGCAGGTACGGGTAAAACCTATCTTGCGGTTGCGTGTGCTGTAGAAGCGTTGCAAGCCGATCGGGTACGTCGCATCGTATTGGTTCGGCCCGCAGTAGAAGCGGGTGAGCGCTTGGGGTTCTTGCCCGGTGACTTAAGCCAAAAGGTGGATCCTTATCTGCGACCCATGTACGACGCTTTGTATGAAATGCTCGGATTTGATCGGGTGATGCGGCTCATCGAGCGCAATGTCATCGAAGTGGCGCCGCTTGCATTTATGCGTGGCCGGACCTTAAACGATGCATTTGTTATTTTGGATGAGGCGCAGAACACCACGATTGAGCAGATGAAGATGTTTTTGACCCGTATCGGTTTTGGCTCAAAAGCGGTTGTTACGGGCGATGTAACTCAGACCGATTTACCCAACAACCGCATGTCGGGGCTGCGTAATGTGATTGATGTTTTAAAAGGCGTCGATGGTGTAGCGTTCACGTTTTTTACGTCTCATGATGTGGTGCGACATCCGCTGGTACAGCGCATTGTGCAAGCCTATGAGCGGGCGGGTGACGGCACGTGACACTCCTTAGCGAGATTCAGGTTGGCACACGCGCCGCCTGGGTTCCGTCCGCAGGGCGCATAGCTGAGTGGGCTACAGCGGCTTATGGCTCCCGCCGTATAAGTGCGGAACTCGCCATCCGTATCGTCACGCCGGTAGAGAGCCGGCGCCTAAATAAGACCTACCGTCATATGGATAAACCAACCAACGTGTTAAGTTTTCCGGCGGGAGTGGCGCTGCTTAAGCAACAACCGCAACCACTGGGTGATCTTGCTATTTGCGCCGTGGTAGTGACGCGCGAGGCTCGTGCGCAAGGTAAGACGCTTGCCGCGCACTGGGCGCACATGGTGGTACATGGGACTTTGCACTTGATGGGCTACGATCATGTAAAGAACGCAGACGCACAACGGATGGAGCGCCTCGAGCGGCGCATACTGCGCGAGCTCGGTTTTAGTGACCCTTATTTGGTTAGCGAATCATGAGCAACGACAATAAGCCGGTCGAGCGCCGTGGCTGGCTTACACGGTTGCGTCAGCAGATCTCAGGAGAGCCCGCCGATCGCGATGAGTTAGTGGAGGAGTTGCGTGAGGCCACTGAGCGCGGCCTTGTGGACAGTGACGCTCTTGAAATGTTGGAAGGGGTGCTCGCGGTCGGTGATCTACATGTCCGTGACATTATGGTGCCTCGCTCACAAATGACAGTCGTGCATCGTGATGATGCATCATCAAAGTTATTGCCGATCGTTACTGAATCAGGACATTCCCGCTTCCCGGTGTTAGGTGAGGATCGAGATCAAGTGGTCGGCATCTTGCTGGCTAAAGATTTGTTGCGTTACTTTGCGGCTGACAAAGCAGCGGATTTTGATATTAGAGAAGTCGTACGGCCAGCCGTTTTTGTGCCTGAGAGCAAACGCTTAAACGTGCTTTTAAAAGAGCTGCGTACCAGTCGACATCACATGGCGATTGTGATTGATGAATACGGTGGAGTGGCAGGTCTAGTAACCATTGAAGATGTCATCGAGCAGATCGTAGGGGATATCGCCGATGAGTACGATGTAGAAGAAGATCAGGAAATACGTCGTGAGTCAGCACGGCAGTTCACCCTAAAAGCGCTTACACGTATCGACGAATTCAATAGCTACTTTGCAACGCGATTTTCTGACGATGAGTTCGATACTGTCGGTGGTCTCGTTGCGCATCAGTTTGGCCGATTGCCGCGTCGCGGTGAAGCGATTGTCATTGATGGCTTTGAGTTTCGGATTATTAAAGTCGACCATCGACGTATTGATTTGATGAGGGTGCTCGCGCCTCGCGATATTGCCGTAGCGCCACTTCGCACCGGAGGCGCTTAGCTGTGGCCCGTATGGGCGCACAGTGTGCCGCTTTCTTGCGGTTGTATGCACCTTTGGTGGCGGTAGCCGTCGGTGCGCTGCAGTCGCTTGCCTTTGCACCCACAGCGATAGCGCCCTTGAGTCTTGTGTGCGTGGGGACCCTTTGGTGGCTGTGGGAGGGCGTCAGTGCACGACGTGCGGCGCTCATTGGGTTTGCTTTTGGAGTGGGCTTGTTTGTTGCTGGCACGTATTGGATTTATACCAGTGTGCACGGCTTTGGGCAGGCGCCCGCAGCGCTCGCGATTGCGTTACTGGCCGGGTTGGTGTGCCTCATGGGCTCGTATAGCGCAGGTCTCGGCTGGCTGGTGGGGCGTTACACGACGGAGTCCGTGTGTCTGCGCTTGCTCGTGGCATTGCCTGCCGCATGGGTACTGATGGAGTGGTTCCGCGGCTGGTTCTTGTCTGGATTCCCTTGGCTCGCTTTAGGCTACAGTCAGATTGATACGCCACTGGCCGGTTTTGCGCCGCTGCTTGGCGTGTATGGAGTGAGCTTTGTTACGGCACTGAGCGTCGGATTGTTGCTTGTCGTATTACAGTTTTCTGGGCGCATCAGGCTCGCCGCTACGCTTGCATTGATCGCGCTATGGGTGAGTGGTTCTGCACTGTTGCACATAAATTTTACGCATCCGAGTGGGCAGCCGTTGTCGGTGGCGTTGATTCAAGGGGCGATTCCGCAAGACTTGAAATGGCAAGAAGACAATCGCGCGCATACGCTTGAGGTGTATCAACGCATGACCGATAGCGCTTTAGGTGCGCGAATTATTGTTTGGCCTGAAGCTGCATTGCCACTGCTGTATCACGAAGCTGTGCCGTTTCTGACGCCGATCTACCAAGCGGCGCAGGAGCGCGGCTCGGATCTGGTGTTGGGATTGCTGCGCTTCGATGTATTGGAGAATGGTTTTCGTAATGGGCTGGTGTCCCTTGGTCAAACCGAAGAGTGGTATTACAAGCGTCACCTGGTTCCCTTTGGTGAGTACTTCCCGGTACCCGCGTTTGTGCGCAGTTGGATGCGTTTGAAAAGTCTGGCCTACGTGGATTTTATAGCCGGAGCCCAAGATCAGTCCGTCTTGCATGCTGGTGGGCAGGCACTCGCCGCTACCATTTGTTATGAGGATGCTTATGCGGCTGATCAGGTTGCACAACTCAATACAGCGACGCTCTTGGTCAATGTCAGTAATGACGCGTGGTTTGGAGATTCCAATGCGCCGCACCAGCATCTGCAAATTACGCAGATGCGGGCGCTTGAGGCCGGGCGCTGGATGTTGCGTGCCACAAACAATGGGGTCTCGGCGTTGATAGACCCAAAAGGGCGTGTGACAACGCGTAGTCAGCAGTTCGAGCCAGTCGTACTGCGCGGTACAGTTGTGCCCTATTTGGGGCTCACGCCCTATGCCCGCTTTAAGAATTGGCCGATCCTTGGAGTCTGTGTCGTGCTAGTGCTGGTGGCTGGATTCTTGCGCTTACCCAAAATTCGTCAACAATTGCGGCGCTAGTGGTCGCGCAGTTAGTTCTTTTGTGGCCTGCATGTTTTTTGGACCATAATTCTTGCGATACTTGTGGTGTTATTAGCGGTCGTGGAGTGTTTGCGTGTTTAGTCAATTAGAGCCCCAGCCTGCCGACGCACTTTTAGCAGTTATGGCAGCCTTTGCTGCCGACCCGAGTGCGAAAAAACTTGATCTTGGCGTCGGGGTGTATCGTGACGAGTCGGGTCTTACGCCTGTCATGCGTGCCGTGCGCGAGGCAGAGACTGAACTATTAACTGCACAAAACACAAAAACCTACGTAGGGCCTGCGGGCAACCGACCCTTTGCTGATTTCATTGAGACGCTGACCCTCGGCGATCATCCGGTACGCCGCGCGGGTCGGGTGGTTACCTTGCAAACGCCAGGCGGATGCGGTGCGTTACGTTTGGCTGCAGATCTTATAAATCGTGCTGCACGCGGCGCACGAGTTGCGATGAGCGATCCGACTTGGGCAAATCACGTGCCGTTATTAACGGGTGCAGGTTTGGTAGTCGACACCTATCCTTACTATGACGTAGCGACGGGCGGCGTTGCCTTTGAGTCAATGCTGGAAACCCTGAAGCGGTTGCCTGCAGGTGCTGTGGTGTTGCTGCATGGCGCTTGTCACAACCCGACGGGCGCTGATCTGTCGCTCGATCAGTGGCGGGTTTTAGCTGAACTGCTGGGAACTCGCGGCCTTATGCCGTTGATCGACATTGCGTATCAAGGACTTGGTGAGGGACTCGATCAGGATGCCGCCGGCTTGCGCTTGCTGGCCGAGCGTCTGCCTGAGTTGCTGATCGCCGTATCGTGTTCAAAAAACTTTGGTCTTTATCGGGAACGGGTCGGGGCAATTATTGCGATAGGCGAGGGCCCGGCGCAGGCGTCCATACTCATGAGCCACCTGCAAGCATTGGCCCGACGAATGTACTCAATGTCGCCTGATCATGGCGCGGCCATCGTGGCGACCATTGGGGCGAGTGCACGCTTAAGCGCTGAATGGCGTGCAGAGCTAGATACCATGCGTGAGCGTGTGAACCGTATTCGTCGAGCTGTTACGCAGGCACTAAACCACGAACTTCAAAGTCAGCGCTTTGACTTCATTGCCGCACAGCGGGGCATGTTTTCAGTGTTGGGACTCGATAGTCAGACGGTATTGCGGTTGCGTAGCGAGCACCATGTGTATCTGGCCAATGACAGCCGTATGAACCTAGCGGGCTTGCCAGAAAGTGCGGTTGGGCGCTTTGCCAGTGCGCTGGCAAACGTGATTCGCGCAGGCTAAGGCTGCCACTTTGGTCCTAGGTCAGTCGCTGCCATCAGTTGGGTTTGGCTATTGAAGCTATTTTCGGTGGTTTTCCGAGCCGGGTGGGCGATTTTCGCTGCCCGTTAGGGGGCTGCATTCCGGTATCCTTGGGGCCACCGTTATCAGCCTTTATGAAGTCACATGCAAGAGACCTACAGTCCGGCGTCGATTGAAGCACAAGCCCAGCAATACTGGGGTGATCACCAGACCTTTAAGGCGATGGAGGATGCCGGGCGCCAGAAGTACTACTGTCTCAGTATGTTCCCTTATCCCAGTGGACGGCTGCACATGGGACATGTGCGTAACTACACCATCGGGGACGTGATCTCGCGCTACATGCGCATGCAAGGCTGCAATGTGCTGCAGCCAATGGGTTGGGATGCTTTCGGCTTGCCAGCTGAGAACGCTGCCATGGCCAATGGTGTGCCACCTGCCAAATGGACCCGCGAAAATATCGCAACCATGAAGCGTCAATTGCAGGCGTTGGGCTTTGGTCTCGACTGGAGTCGTGAGGTCGCGACCTGCGATCCAGAGTACTACCGTTGGAATCAGTGGCTGTTCTTGCGCATGTTAGAAAAAGGCATCGCCTATAAAAAAACAGGCACCGTGAACTGGGATCCGGTTGATAAGACTGTACTTGCCAATGAGCAAGTGATTGATGGTCGGGGGTGGCGTACAGGCGCTATCGTTGAGAAGCGTGAAATCCCGATGTACTACCTCGGCATCACCGCGTATGCCCAAGAATTATTGACAGCACTCGATGGCTTAAGTGGTTGGCCTGAGCGTGTGCGCACCATGCAGGCGAACTGGATAGGAAAAAGCGAGGGCGTCACCATTGCTTTTCCTTATACGTTGTCCGGCTCAGAACATCTTTTAAAAGTTTTTACTACGCGTGCCGACACGCTGATGGGCGTTACATTTGTAGCTGTTGCAGCGGAGCATCCCCTAGCGACCCATGCTGCAACCACGAAATCTGCGCTCGCGGCATTCGTCGAAGAGTGCAAGCACGGCAGCGTCATGGAAGCCGATCTTGCCACTATGGACAAGAAGGGCATGGACACTGGTCTGTGTGTTAGACATCCGCTGACAGGCGAAAATATTCCAGTGTGGGTTGGAAATTATGTGCTGATGGGCTACGGCGAGGGCGCCGTCATGGGTGTCCCGGGTCACGATGAGCGTGATTTCGCGTTTGCCCTGAAATATGAACTACCGATCGTGCAGGTCATTGATGTCAATGGCGAGGTGTACTCGCATGCGCAATGGCAGCCTTGGTATGGCGAGCACGGTCGCTGCATAGCATCGGGTGCATACGATGGATTGGATTACACGGCAGCAGTTGCGCGTATTAGCCGTGATCTTGAAAATCTGAATCTTGGTGCGACGCAGGTCCAGTGGCGCCTGCGTGACTGGGGCGTGTCACGGCAGCGCTATTGGGGCTGCCCGATACCGATTGTGCACTGTGAGGTTTGTGGTGACGTGCCGGTCCCTGATGAGGATTTGCCGGTCAGGCTTCCAGAGAATCTTGTTCCAGATGGCAGCGGTAATCCACTCGCTAAGTCAGATGCTTTTGTGAACTGCCCGTGCCCACGCTGCAAGCGCCCAGCAAAGCGCGAAACAGACACGATGGACACCTTTGTAGACTCATCGTGGTACTTCTTGCGTTACACATCTGCTGATAATGCTAGCGCGATGGTTGATAAGCGCGCAGCCTATTGGGCACCGGCGGATCAGTACATTGGAGGTATAGAGCATGCGATTTTGCATCTGCTGTACTCACGGTTCTGGACCCGGGTGATGCGAGATTTGGGTTTAGTCAGTCTAGATGAGCCGTTTTCAAATCTGCTGACTCAGGGGATGGTGCGCAATAGCATCTACTTCAGAAAGCCTGCCTCGGGCCGAGTGGTGTATTACAACCCCACCGACGTGGATGTCGTGACCGATTCCAAGGGCGCGCCTATTGGTGCGACTCTAAAAAGTGATGGGCAGCCGGTGGAGTCCGGTGGTATTGGTACGATGTCAAAGTCTAGGAACAATGGCATTGACCCACAGTCCTTTATTGATCGCTATGGCGCTGACACGGCGCGCTTGTTCATGATGTTTGCAGCTCCCCCTGAATTGTCATTGGACTGGTCTGATGAGGGTGCAGAAGGTGCGTTTCGGTTTCTGAAGCGGTTATGGAAGATTGTGCACACGCATGTCAGCGCGGGTCTGCCGGGGCCGCTGAATAAAACCGCACTGAGTCCAGCAGCTATTGCCATGCGACGCTTGACGCATCAGACCATTGCCAAGGTAACCGACGATCTAGGTCGCCGACGGACATTTAACACAGCAATCGCTGCCGTAATGGAACTCTTAAATGCCTTGCAGAAGTTCAACGAAACGGATGACTCGGCTCGCGCGATCACACACGAAGCATTACAAAGCGCTGTGCTCATGCTCTCGCCAGTGGTTCCCCATGTCACACATGCACTATGGTTTGCGCTGGGCTCGCAGCGTGCTGTGACTGATGAGCTATGGCCTACTGTTGATAGTAGTGCCTTAGTGCGCGATGAAATCGAGATGGTCGTGCAAGTCAATGGCAAGCTCCGCAGTCGCATGACTGTGCCATTGGGGCTTGATGATGATGCGATACGGGCCTTGGCTCTAGCTGATCCTGTGGTAGTTCGATTTGTTGCAGACAGCTTAGTTCGCAAGGTCATCGTGGTGCCGAGCAAATTAGTCAACGTGGTGATCTAGATGCAATGCATTAGTCGCTTTGTTCAGCTTGTCATCGTTCTTCTGTTGACCGGATGCGGCTTTCACTTGCAAGGGGCTGCCCATTTGCCAGTAGCGTTCAAGGTCACCTATCTTGATGCTGCTGACCGCTATACATCGTTTCATCAGGCCTTGAGTCAGCAACTCACATCAGCCGGGGCGCAGATCGCGAGTCAGCAAGCGGGGGCTAATGCCGTCATCGAAATTGTAAACGATGAGACAAGTCAGCGAGTGCTATCGATTTCGGCCTCAAATATTCCAACGGAATATGAAATCTCTTACAAAATAAAGTACCGTGTTCGGCTTGGTGAGCAGGAGATTGTGCCATTGCAGTCTTTGGTTTTAATGCGCAGCTACAGTTTTACTGAAAGTGCAGCGCTCGCCAAAGAAAGGGAGCAGGACATCATCCGCAGCGCGCTTGCCAAAGAGCTCGCTGCACTGGTGATGCGTCGCTTGGCTGTTTTGTCACCATGAGCGATGGGCTCACGACAGTGCTGCTCGGTGATGCCATGCTTGGGCCCGTGCAGCAGTTATTGGCTCGGTTCGGCGTCACACTGCGCTTAGTTGCCGATGGCATGCCGATTGAGGCGAGTTATTGGGGCGAACCGGAAGCGGGTCTGGTGGGGTCACAGGTCCACGCCCGACTCGATACTCCGGTGCACTCGGTGCTGCACGAAGCGGCGCATATATTGTGTATGGATACTGAGCGCCGGGCGCATCTTTACAAGGATGCGGGCGGTGACTTTGCTGAAGAGGATGCGGTGTGTTGTCTGCAGATTATGCTGGCAGAGCAGATCCAGGAGCTCGGTTCCGAGCAGATGATGCGAGACATGAATGCCTGGGGATATACGTTTCGTTTAGGCTCAGCGCAAGCCTGGTTCGCGACTGAGGCCGAGCAGGCGCGTGAGTTTTTAAAAAACCGCGGCTTAACGAATGCTGCTGGGCAGTTACAACATCGAGGTGAAGGTTGATGAGGCGTCTATCGTTCGGTATGCGGCTGCTAGGCACGACTCTTGTGGTGAGCAGTTTATGCGCCCTCGCTGCTGCCAATGATTTGTCTGTGCTGCATCCGTGGTCTCGCGTCACGCCGCCAGGCGTAACGATAGGCGTGGGTTATCTAGAAATCGTTAACAGTGGGGCGGCAGATCGATTGTTGAGCGTTTCCTCTCCGCGTGCCGAGCGTGTAGAGATCCATGAGTCCCGCATGGAGGATGGTATGCAGTCGATGCACATGAGTGCAACGCTGCCGCTCGCGGCTCATAGCCGAATACTGTTTGCACCTGGGGCGCTGCATCTAATGTTGATCGGGGTTAAGCGACCACTGGTGGTTGGTGAGCGGGTGCCCTTAATGCTCATGTTCGAGCGCGGCGGACACGTTATGACGGCGCTGGTGGTGGAGGCTGAGCCTGGTTGACGGTTTGCGAGTGCTATGGGCGGTGGGACTTGCCCACTGTCAGTGGTGATGTGAGACTTGAGGTTCTGATTGGCAAGGAGTGATTTATGCAACATTTTGTAACCGTTCTACGCGCGTTTTTTGTGGTGACACCGTTACTTAGCGCCGCGGTACTCGCCGCCCCTGAGACGCCAGCAGCGGCGCCTAAGTCTGACGAAAGCCTGCGCCATCTGAAAGATGAGGCTGTACGCAGTGCAGGGACCCTGACGATTGCAGGTAAAACGCTCGGCTACGGTGCTGAAACCGGTATCTTGGTTGTGCATGTGAAAGATCCAATGGATGCAGATCCAGTGCCGGCGACTGATAAGACGCCTGCACCAGTCGAGCCTGAAGCGGGGATGTCGTATGTTGCCTACTTTCTAGGTAAAGACCCCAATCCAACGCGGCCAATCACATTTGTGTTCAATGGTGGACCTGGATCCGCGAGTGTCTGGTTGCACATGGGTGCATTCGGTCCCAAGCGTGTGGTGACGAGCAATGACTCGCATACGCCGCCCGCGCCTTATAAGATGATTGACAACGCGTCTTCACTGCTCCCAGAGACCGATCTTGTTTTCGTCGATGCGCCGGGTACTGGTTTTGGCCATCTGCGTGGCGCTGATAAGGAAAAGGCTTTTTGGGGCGTTGACCAAGATGCCCATGCCTTTGCCAACTTCATCGCTGAGTTTCTCTCGCGTCATGGCCGCTGGAACTCACCGAAGTATTTATTTGGTGAAAGTTATGGCACCACGCGAGCTGCCACTCTTGCCTATGTGCTGCAGAGCCAGAAAGCGATTGATCTGAACGGCATTATGTTGCTGTCACAGATTTTATCATTTGATAACAGTGCTGATGAGCCGCAATTAAACCCCGGGATTGATCAGCCCTATGCCTTGGCGCTGCCAACCTATGCAGCAACAGCGTGGTATCACAAGAAACTAGCAAATCCGACGGCGACCTTGGAGCCTTTCTTGGCAGAAGTGGAGCGATTTGCGTTGGGTGATTACTGGTCAGCGCTAGCACAAGGCTCGCAGCTGCCTACTGAGCAGCGCGCCGCAGTGATTGCTAAACTGCATGATTACACTGGCTTATCGTCGGAGTACATTGATCGCGCAGATTTGCGCATTAATGGTGGTGTATTTGAGCAGCATGTATTGGGTAATGGCACGACAGGTCGGCTCGATACGCGTTTCAAGGGCGAGTCACTCGATCCTTTGAGCAAGGAGACGAGTTATGACCCGCAGTCGGCGGCCATTAGCTCGGTGTACGTTTCAGTATTTAATGATTATGTGCGCCACGATTTGAAGTTTGGTGATGACAAAACCTACAAACTTTGGGCGCCTATTACATCTTGGGATTTCCAACATCGTGATCCTGGTTCGCCGCGTGGTCGGGAGACGGGTGCTACAAATGTCATTAATGATCTCGCAACCGCGATGAAGGTTAATCCGCAGTTAAAAGTGATCATGTTTGGCGGTTATTACGATCTTGCGACCCCATACTTTGCCGCTGAATACGAGTTGCGGCATTTGCCGGTACCGGCCACGACTGCGAAAAATATTGAGATTAAGCTCTATCCATCAGGGCATATGATCTATGCGCACGAGGCCTCAATGATTGCGTTACACGAACACGCTGCGGATTTCATCCGCCGTACGCATTAAGCGTTGGTACGCTGATGCGGATCGTCGCAGAGAGCTTGGCGCAGAATCTGAAAGGGTCTGCGCCAAGTGCGTGGCTGGTCTCTGGTGATGAGCCGCTCTTGGTTGGCGAATCTGCTGACCTGATTCGTGCGCGTGCGCGTCAGGATGGCTTCGTAGGTCGTGAGGTCCTGTTTGTGGACCGTCATTTTGATTGGGATTCGTTGGACGGCGCGCTGCGCGCGATGTCGTTGTTTGCAGAAAAGCGCATCATTGAGCTACGCATGGCGCAACCAAAGCCTGGTGTGGATGGCTCAAAAATATTGCAAGCAGCTGTGAAAGATCCTGCCACTGATGTTTGCCTTTTAGTGATCACTGATAAAATCGAGTGGAAAGACCATGCTAGTAGTTGGGTAAAAGCCTTTGAGACTCAGGGTCATTGGGTACAGGCGGATCAGCTGGGAATCGATCAGCTGCCGGGTTGGATTAAAGGTCGCCTCAGCCGCGCAGGCTTGGTGGCGGAGCCAGAGGCTATTGAGCTGCTAGCGGAGCGGTGCGAGGGCAACCTTGTGGCTGCGCATCAGCAAATTGAGCGACTTAGCCTTTTGACGGCGAAGGGTACGGTTAGCGTTGAGGCCATGGCCGAGTCGGTTGCCATGAGCGCACGTTATAACGTGTTCCAGCTCAGTGAAGCGCTGCTGATGGGTGATGCGGGGCGTGTGCTTCGCATGCTAGACGGGCTGCAGGGTGAGGGTGTAGAGCCGACCCTGGTACTGTGGTGTATTGCTGAGGAGTTACGCTCTATCTTGCAGTGGACTCCTAATGGTGGGCCACGACGTTTATATCGCGGTGGTCGTGCGCGTAAGGATTTGCTAAGTCGTGCGCATGCGCGTGTCCCCCGGGGTCAGTTGCAGTCCTTGCTTGAGGACGCGGCGCGTATTGATGGTTACATTAAGGGGTCACGTAAAGATGAGGCATGGGGTGCACTGGCGCGGTTAGCGACCACCCTGTGTCTTGCTGCCCAGCGGGTTGCAACACGTTGAGTACCTTACAGCGTGTGGCTGGTGGGGTTACGCCGGCACCAGCGCCGAACGGCCCGTTGGGGATATTCGGCGGAACTTTTGATCCGATTCATTATGGCCACCTGCGCACTGCCTTTGAGTTATTACAGCGACTGAGTCTTGCGGAAGTTCGGTTCATACCCGTCGGTACTCCGGCGCATCGAGGTAACACGTTGGCGCCAGCCAGTGTGCGTCTTGCGATGGTTCAAGCTGCGATTGCCGGGCAACTTGAATTTACTGTAGATGAGCGGGAAATACGCAAAGCGACCCCCTCATATACCATCGATACGCTCGAGGAACTGCGAGTTGAGTTCCCATCCCGCCCATTGTGCTTGTGTGTGGGTATGGACGCATTTTTAGGGCTGTCCGGTTGGCATCGCTGGTCGGAATTATTGAACTTTGCGCACTTGGTGGTGGCGCATCGGCCCGGCTGGCAGGCGCCAACTGATGGTCTTTTGGGTACACTGCTCGCAAGTCGAGGGACGGTGCATGCGGAGCAGTTGCATGCATCGCCCGCAGGGCGCATCTTTATTCATGCCGTTACGCAGCTGGAAATCTCCTCGACCGAAGTGCGCAGCCTGCTTGATGCGGGTCGTGACCCGCGTTACTTAATGCCTGACAGTGTTCGTCAGATTTTGTTGAAATCGGGTTGGTATGCCCGAAAGGAAAAAGCATCCGGATGAAGTCTAAAAAAACCATAGCGAAGCCGAAACCCCAGTCTGTTGATCTGACAAAAAGCCCGGCGCGCAAGAAAGCGAGCCTCTTAAAGGGTTCTGTGCGGGCGTCAGCGCCTGTCGCAAAAGTAAAATCGGTCGCCAAAGCAAAAGCCAAAGCGGCGCCTAAAGCCAAGGCCAAGAGCAAACCAAAGGCCACAGGTCGCTTGAGTCAGCTGCTGGTTGTTGTGGCGGAGGCTTTGGGTGATATGAAAGCCCAGCAAGTCACTGTATTAGATGTGCATGAGTTGACCGATGTGACAGATGTCATCGTGATCGCCTCTGGTACCTCTGATCGCCATGTGAAATCTATCGCCAGTAGTGTGGTGATGGCCGCTAAGCGCGGTGGATTTCGGCCCTCAGGTGTGGAAGGCGAGCGTGAAGGTGAATGGGTCTTAGTTGACCTTGGCGATGTCATTGTGCATGTGATGTTGCCGCGTGTGAGAGAGTTCTATGGGCTGGAAAAGCTCTGGGATGTACAAGCCACAGATCGTACGGCTAGTGACTGACCAGACTCAGTCGGGCATCGGTAGGTCGCGTGCGCGTTAAGGTGATGGCAGCAGGTACCCGCTTGCCTGCCTGGATTGGTGCTGGATTTAACGAATACGCGCGGCGCATGCCGCCGGAGTCCCCGCTGGAGTTGCGTGAAATCGCGGTCGATCAGCGCGGGGGCAGCGGTAGCGCGCTGCGAGCGCGCCGTGATGAGGGCGAGGCGATGCTCTCAGGCGTCTTGCCGGCTCATTGGGTAGTGGCTCTCGATGTCACGGGTAAGGCGCTTGATACAGCGGCCCTTGCGCGCTGGTGGCAGGGTCGCCTGACAGACGGGCGCGATGTGGTGTTCCTGATAGGGGGTCCTGAGGGCCTGAGTGAGGACTGCCTGAGCCGTGCGAATGAGCGGGTCTCCCTGTCACCCCTGACGTTTCCCCATGGAATTGTGCGGATTGTGCTGGCTGAGCAGCTATACCGGGCCAGTAGCCTCCTAAAAGGGCACCCCTACCACCGCGCATAAAGAGCATAGATTACGTGTTATTCGCTGCGCAATGGACGCGCTCAAGCTATGCTTTGCGCTCATTGGTTTAGTCACGTAGGTGCCGGTTTTGGCGATCGCGCAGTATCACTCAGTTACGTTGGCATCGGCATCGCCGCGCCGCGAGGCGCTGTTGCGGCAGATCGGGGTGCATAGCGTCATTGTGCCTGCTGATATCGATGAGTCGCGCCGTCCTGGTGAGCACCCCGTTAGCTATGTACAGCGCTTGGCGGCCGAGAAGGCCGCTGCGGTTTGGAGTCGCGATAATCGCCAGCCGGTGCTTGCGGCCGATACCGCCGTCGTCCTGGGCGAAGCTGTGTTTGGTAAGCCCGCTGACCTCGAGGAGAGCGTGCGCATGCTGCAAGCGCTTTCGGGCCGCACTCACGAGGTGTTGACCGCGGTCGCCGTACGCCACGCGAGCGGGCTTCAGTCTGCACTCAGCCAGAGTCAGGTCACGTTTCGTGTTTTATCGCTTGCTGAGTGTCAGCGTTATGTGGCGACCGGCGAGCCTCTGGGCAAGGCGGGAGGTTACGCAATTCAAGGATTCGCAGCGAGCTTTATCACCCTCTTGCATGGCAGTTACTCTGCGGTGATGGGCTTGCCCTTAGCGGAGACGGCCGAGTTACTGACCGCTGCGGGTGTGCAGGTGTGGAATAGCGACGGGATTGGCACATGACCGTCGAAATCCTCGTTAACGTTACACCGCGCGAAAGTCGCGCCGCATTCATCGAAAATGGGGTGCTGCAAGAAACCTATATCGAGCGGACAAATCGCCTAGGAATCACCAGCAACATCTATAAGGCGCGCGTCTCGCGCGTGTTGCCGGGTATGCAGGCAGCATTCATGGAGATCGGACTCGAGCGCACGGCATTTTTACATGTGTCAGATATTGCGCGTCGTGATGATGTAAGCCCCGAACTCGCAGCTCCGAAGGCCGTTGATATTCGTAGTGTGATCACCGAGGGCGATGAGTTATTGGTGCAGGTACTTAAGGATCCACTTGGGACGAAAGGCGCACGTTTAACGACTTTCATTACACTGCCATCGCGCTTTTTAGTGTACATGCCGCATGGCGCGGGCGTCGGGGTATCGGCTCGTATCGAGGATGAGGCAGAGCGGGCACGCTTGCGCACGCTAGTCGAATCGTTTATCCCCGCTGATTACCGTGGTGGCTACATTGTGCGGACTGTGGCCGAGGGGGTCGGTGCGGACGCGTTGCGCGCCGATATGGTGTTTTTGGAGCGTCTGTGGAGTGTGGTGGGGGCAAATGGCTTTCGGGCGCCCGCCGGCACCTTAGTCCATGAGGACCTGCCGTTGCCGCTGCGCGTGCTGCGTGATTTGCTCGGCCAGCATGTCGATCGGGTGCTCGTGGATGCAATTACGGCACGCGAGCGGATGGTGAACTTTGCGCGCACCTTTATGCCGGACAGTGAGGCGAAGATCGAGTTGTACGCGGGTAACAGACCGATTTTTGATTTGTATGCGGTTGAGGATGAGATAAAGAAAGCGCTTGATCGAAAAGTGCCCTTGAAGTCAGGCGGCTATTTAGTCATCGACCAGACAGAATCCATGACGACGGTGGACGTGAACACCGGAGCATTTGTTGGCCACCGCAATTTAGAAGACACGATTTTCCGCACTAATTTGGAGGCGGCTGTTGCTATTGCGCGTCAGTTACGTTTGCGCAATCTCGGTGGGATTATCATTATTGATTTTATTGATATGGAAGCTGATGATCATCGACAGCAGGTGCTGCAGGCGCTCAGCAAGTCGTTGGCGGCTGATCATGCGCGTACCAGTATCTCCTCCGTGTCGCCGCTTGGGCTTGTCGAGATGACTCGCAAGCGTACACGCGAGAGTCTTGAACATCTTCTGTGTCGTCCTTGCCCGGTCTGCGAGGGACGGCGCTATGTGAAAACTGCAGAGACTGTGGTCTATGAAATATTTAGAGAACTGGTACGTCAAGCAAGTCAGTTTGAGGTGCAAGGCTTGATGGTGCTTGCACACCAAGATGTGATTGAGTTGCTGCTGGATGAGGAATCTGCCGCTCTCGGTGAGCTAGAGGTGGTCGTAGGTAAGCCGATACGTCTGCAAACTGAATCGTTATATGCGCACGATCAGTATGACGTGGTCTTGGTGTAGGCGCGGCATATGACACGAATGCGAGTCATTCTGAAGTGGCTGATCTATGTGCTGGCAGGCATCGGTGTGTTATTCGCGGCCGCTGTGATTGTCATGCGGGTGTGGCTTGAGCGGTCGCCTGAAATCGCGCCACAAGTTGTGGTGCGTGTCGAGAGCCTGACTGGGCTGCAATTTGGATTTTCAAGTCTTGATGCACGACTCGGTTGGGATGGCCCTGAGTTGGTGTTTCGTAATGCGCGCATTACCGTCCCTGGGCAGCACGATGCAGTCGTCACGGCGCTCGCCGGCCGTGTCGGCTTTGATTGGTGGAGAGCGTTACGTACAGGCCGGCTTGGTGCAGGTCGATTGGTGCTGCAGGGCGCGAAGTTGTATGTATATCGCACCGAGGCTGGTGTTGAACTACGTGGCCAGGGTGATATCGCCAATAGCGCAAACGGTGCCCATCTGTCGGTGAATGATCTGCCCGTTGGCCGACTGCGGATCGAGGACGCTAGTATTACCTTGCAGGATTTGCGCCGCCAATCAGAGCCTTGGCATATTGATCGCGTTAGTCTCGACATTGATCGAGACCCTGCGGCACTCGACCTTGAGGGTAGTGTGCGTTTACCTGATGCGTTGGGGACCCACCTCGATATCAGCGCACATTTGTCTGGTGATCTTGCGAGTGAGACGCAGTTGGAATGGAGTACCCATATCCGACTTGCGGGCGGCTCGTTCGCGGGATTCACGACCCTCATGCCAGTGTGGTCTGGCTTGCCGACTTCTGGGATGGCTGATCTTGATTTTACCGCCCGTGGGCGTGGTGGTGCATTAGACGCGATTACTGGGCGTTTTATGCTGAAAGACGTGTTGCTTGGTGAGTTGGCGCCAGCGGGGGAACAGCGCTTAAGTCAGTTGGCCGGCCAAATTAGTTTGGCTCACCTAGCGGCACGCTGGGATCTGGTAGCGAAGGGGATCACGATAGACCCCGGACACGATGCGTGGCGTGCGGGTGATCTGCACGTAACCGTCGATCAAACAGTCGATGGCATTCGCTACATTGCGCTGCGTTCGCCTGAGTTGCCATTAGATCGTTTGGTAAGTCTCGCCGCTTTAATGCCTGCAGGGGGTGCGCGTGATGCGCTGCTTGCACTCGCGCCGCGTGGCAAATTAAGTGCTGTGGATTTATCGTTTGCGCACGGCGTCAGTCCAGGCCAATGGACAGTGAATGGGCTTGCGCGTTTTCAGGGTCTGGGTATGAATGCGTGGGGTAAGTTGCCTGGTTTCACCGGTATCAATGGCGTATTGACCGGCCAAGGTGATCACGGGCACCTACAAGTAGGCTCTAAAGGATTCATGCTCGATCTGCAGGAGTATCTGCCCGCGCCCGTCTACTCATCCGAGTTGGCTATGTCGCTTGATTGGTCATCAGCCACGGACGGTTGGCGATTGGCTGTTGATAGTGTGCATAGTTTTTCTGCTGATGGCTCTGGCGATGGAAAAGCGCAGTTATGGTTACCGGCTGATAATCAATCCCCGCAGCTAGATCTCGATATTAGGCTCAATGACATTGATGCACGGCATGCCGCGCGGTATCTGCCTGAACGAAAATATCCAAGCAAGGTGTCGAGCTGGCTTGATGCGGCTCTGCTTGCCGGAAAAGTGACCAATGCACAATTGCGGTATCGTGGCCCAGTACGCAACTTCCCATTTCGTGATGGCTCTGGCGTGTTTGAGGTGCGGGTGCCTTTCAGTGGACTCACCATGCACTACCGTGACGGCTTTGCCAACATCGAAGAGTTGGATGGCGTCGCTGAATTCCGTAATGAGGGTTTCTCATCCACCGTGAGTCATGCGCGTGTGCTCGGCCTTGAGATTGGCGATGGCAGCGCGGCGATGGTAGATTTTGAGACTGGTAATTTCATTGCCACGGCTAGCGCGCATGGGAATTTAAAAGATGCGCTTGCCTTTCTCCAGTCATCGCCTATTGGGCCAACCTTGGGAGATTATTTTCAGCATCTCACGGGGCGTGGTGCCCTAGTAGCAAAAGTTAAACTTGAGTTTCCATTCACACACTTTGCTGACCGCCACATTGAAGTCAGCGGACATCTGGCGCAGGCAAACGTGACGGCGCCGGGTGTCACAGACGAGATAAAAAATCTCACGGGTTCGTTTGTATTGCGTGACCGAGAATTGCGTGTTTCTGATGCGACAGCAAATTGGATGGGTGGGGTCACACGCTTAAAAGCGACCACTGTGCGTGGGCCGACACCACATACTGGTGAGCGTGTCTTGGTCGTGTCCGCAGATGGCACAGCACTTGCCGACAAGGTGCAAAAACAGCTTGGGATCAGCCGTGGCCAGTGGTTCTCAGGGCAGCTGCCGTGGCACGGTGAGATGCGTATGCCATGGTTTGAGTGGCAGCCACGACCCGTTGTGGAGGCTGGCGCGTTGCCAGGGTCGTTACCACAAGCACAGGATATTAAGCTGCGCGCCCTGCCGATCAGCGTGCATTGGGAATCGGCTCTGGGTGGTTTTGGTATTGCATTGCCGGGTCCGATTGCTAAAACGAGTGATGTGACGCGTATCGCTAGACTCGATGCGCTGATTGATCCGGCGGTACCGGTGGATGCGCCACCCTTGCCACGGAAAGTGCCTGCGCTGGAGCAGGGACTGACTAACAAACCCAAGCCGAGTGTTGTGACTGTGCGTGCGCAGCTTGGTCAAGATAACGCGGTGTTTGAGTGGGTCGACAACGAGGCTTACCAGCTTAAACGCGGCACAGTGCGTTTCGGTGGCGGTGCGGCTGCCTTGAAAGATGTGCCTGGAGTGTGGCTTGAAGGCCGTCTGCCGGACTTTGATTTATCGGCATGGCTGAGTGTGCGTTTGACCGACAAGCCTGGCAGCCCAATGAGCGACTATCTGCGGGGCGCCAATGTGCTGGTCGATCGTTTTAACGTGCTTGGGTTTGGTTTTAACCAAGTGGCCCTCGCGCTGGAGGCGCGCGCGGGTGCCTGGCGGGCAACTGTGAGTGGGCCCACTGCGCAAGGCACGGTAGTGATTCCGTGGAACAGTCAGGGCCTAGATCCACTGTCGATCACATTGGACCATCTTGCAATTGATGAGCATGCGCTTAAAGAAGATGCTTTGAATGATTCAGAGGCAGATTCTGTAACTGATCCTGCCATGTTGCCAGCCATGACCCTGCAGGTGCGTGACCTGCAAATGCGTGCCAAACGTTTTGGCGCATTAGAAGCTGTGCTGCGTCATGATCCGCACGGGTTAATACTTGAGCATGCTGCGCTCACCGGGGCGTCTTACCGTGCGCTAGTGCATGGTAGTTGGATGCAGTCGCTGACTGGGCAGAAGAGCAAGTTGGCGTTCACATTAGATAGCACCAATCTGAAGGATACGCTCGGTGCCTGGGGCTTTGATGCCACTTTATCTGGCAAGTCTGGTCACGCGAGTGGTGATTTTAGTTGGTCCGGCGGACCGCAAGGTGACTTGCTCGCAAAAGCCACGGGTAACGTCAACATTCGCATTGATACAGGTGAGTTAATGACGGTGGCGCCTGGCGCAGGTCGAGTACTGGGCTTGCTGTCGATCGCAGCGCTGCCGCGTCGTCTGACGCTCGATTTCAAAGACCTGACTGACAAAGGGTTTGCATTCGATTACATCAAAGGCGATTTTGAGTTTCGTGATGCCAATGCCTATACAACGAATCTCGTACTGAAAGGTCCAGCTGCTGAAATTGGTGTAGTGGGTCGTACAGGTCTTAAAGCCCATGATTACGATCAAACTGCGAAGGTGACTGGGAATCTCGGTGGGTCGATTGCGGCTGCAGGCGCGCTGGCTGGTGGTCCTGCGGTGGGAGCCGCGTTATTGCTGTTCTCTACCGTGTTTAAGGAGCCCCTATCGGGTATCGCGCGCGGCTATTATCGGATTACCGGTAGTTGGGATCAGCCAAAAGTTGAGCGGATTGGTGCGAGTGCCGCACGTGATGCCGAAGGCGCGCTCGAGAATGTGGATGCGGTTCCGGCAGGCACACTGCGCTGAGGGTGAGGTCATGACTACGGTTGCTGCGATACAAATGACGTCGGGTCCGGACGTGGCTGCGAACCTTCAAGTGGCGCAACGCTTGCTGGCTGATGCGCGGGCGCGTGGCGCGACGCTTGCGTTGCTACCAGAGAACTTTAATTTTATTGGCCAGCGCGATGCTGATAAAAAAGCTATCGCTGAGCGACATGGCCACGGACTGACCCAAGACACAATGGCCGCTACCGCTCAGAAGCTCGGAATTTGGATTATTGCGGGCACCCAGCCGCTGAAAAGTGACAATGACGATACGCGTGTCACCAACAGCACGCTGGTTTATGGCAGTGATGGGTCGTGCGTGGCGCGCTACGATAAGATTCACCTATTCGACGTCAATGTCCCCAATAAGCCAGGTGAGAGTTACCATGAGAGTGCGCAGGTGGCGCCTGGGCGTGATGTTGTGGTTGTGGACACACCTGCCGGTCGTGTTGGTCTTAGTGTGTGCTACGACATGCGGTTTCCGGAGTTGTATCGCCGCTTAAGTGCGCTGGGGGCCGACATTTTAGTCATGCCAGCCGCATTTACCGTACCCACTGGGCGCGCTCATTGGGAAGTTTTGTTGCGCGCGCGTGCGATTGAGAATCTTAGTTACGTGTTAGCTGCCGCGCAGTCTGGAGTGCATCCCAACGATCGGGAGACGTTTGGTGATACGCTCATCATTGATTATTGGGGGCGGGTGCTTGGCCGCCTGCCGCGCGGCACCGGTGTGGTGACTGCAGATATCGATTTGCAAGCGATGGTGGCGACGCGGGCGGGTTTTCCGTCACTGCAGCACCGTGTGCTATAGACCTTAAAGGATTGTGGATGGCTGCTGTAATAAAAGAACCCAGTGCACTTGATCTAGCCACGAGTCGGATTCTGGCGACATCGGGCCTGGATATCGGCGTACTTGATCGGGTGCTCGGTACGATTAAGAGTCATGCGATTGACGAGGGAGAGCTCTATTTTCAGTTGTCGCATGAAGAGTCATGGGCGCTGGAAGACGGTATCGTTAAAGAAGGCGCCTACAGTATTGATCAGGGCGTGGGCGTGCGAGCGATTGCAGGTGAGCGCACCGGGTTTGCTTATTCGGACGCGATTGATGCCGATGCGCTGCATGAAGTGGCGCGTGCTGCACGTGCTATTGCGCGTCATGGTGGCAACGGCGTATCGACGCCCGGCCACGTGCTTGGTGGGCAGAAGATTGTCACTGGACGCGCCCTGTATGGTGTGGCTGACCCCATCAGCGCGATGGCTGATGCCGATAAAGTTGCATTTTTGCTTGAGCTTGACCGGCTAACGCGACGGCTTGATCCACGCGTACACCAGGTCATGGCGAGTTTAGCTGCAGTTCACGAAATCATACTGATCGCAAACTCCAACGGTACGCTGGCTGCCGACGTGCGCCCCTTGGTTCGGGTGAATGTCAGCGTCATCCTTGAACAAGACGGTCGCCGTGAGCAAGGTTATGCTGGGATGGGTGGTCGCTATACCATTCTTGAGTTACTTAATAATCCGCGAGTACAGGATCTGCCGCGCCAGGCGATACATGCTGCCAGTGTCAATCTTGATGCAGTGCCTGCGCCCGCGGGCACCCTGACTGTGGTGCTCGCTGGCGGTTGGCCTGGGGTCATGCTCCACGAGGCTGTGGGTCACCCGCTTGAGGGAGATTTTAATCGCAAGGGAACTTCTGCGTTTGCGGGGCGGCTAGGCGAAGTGGTGGCGAGTCCCCTGTGCACGGTTGTTGATGATGGCACCTTGGATCGTCGTCGAGGTTCGCTCAACATGGACGATGAGGGCACGCCCACCGAGTGCACAACCTTGATAGAAGGCGGTGTACTTAAAGGCTACATGCAGGACCGACTCAATGCGCGCTTGATGGGTATGAAGCCGACGGGGAACGGTCGACGCGAGTCCTTTGCTCACATGACGTTGCCGCGCATGACGAACACCTACATGCTGGCAGGTCCGCACGATCCCGAAGAGATTATTCGTTCGGTGCAGCATGGGCTTTATGCGGTGAATTTTGCTGGTGGGCAAGTGGACCCGACCAGTGGGAAATTTGTGTTTTCGACGAGTGAGGCTTATTTAATTGAAAATGGTCGTGTCACGCGGCCTGTCCGCGGGGCTTCATTAATTGGCTCAGGACCCGAGGTGTTGCAGCGCGTCACGATGGTGGGTTCGGATCTGAAGCTTGATGCGGGCATTGGTAACTGCGGTAAAGATGGTCAGACGATACCGGTGGGAGTTGGTTTACCCACATTGAAAGTGGAGGGACTGACCGTTGGTGGCACCGGCTGATCAGCAGCTAGCCGTTGGAGTCAGGCCTCGGGTTGATTTGTGTCTTCAGTTTCGGCAGCCGGCGTTGAGTCAGCGCTAATCGTTTGTGGGGTGTCTGCAGACAGTGTGTGGGTGCTGGTGTGATCGGTGCCTTCTAAATAAGTCAGCGTATAGCGCCCGATATTGATGGCCATGTCGTGGCTAAGAACCTGTCTGCGGATCTTACGGCCTTTATAGTAAAGGCCATTGGTGCTGTTTAAATCCTCGATGATCACAGCATGTGGCGTCACGTTAAGTTGACAGTGGTGGCGACTAATGTACGTTGAGTCTAAACGCAGATCATTTTGCGCGGTGCGGCCGATGAGTAGCCTGCCTGGTGATAAATCATGTGTGCTGATGGTGTTGCCGTCGTAGCCAAGCGAAATGCGACCAATGACGCCGGTTTGGCTTCCTGCTAAATTGATGCGAGCGTAATTTGAAGTGTTCGATGCATATTCCTGCCAACCTAGTTCATCGATCGCCGCTTGTACCTCTGTTACATCGACCACTGTTTTTTCAGTAGTGAAAGCGGCCATCATGGCAGTGTCGCACAGCGTGTTGATGAGCCGAGGTACACCGCCTGTGTAGCGAAATACTCTCTTAAGCGCGGCGTCTGTAAAGATAGGCTGATCGTTGCCACCGGCAATCTTGAGCCGGTGCGTTACATAAGCGTATGTATCTGTATCCGACAGCGGTGTGAGATGAAATTTAAGACGTATGCGCTGCGATAGTTGGACGAGGTCAGGTGCATTAAGTTTGGCGTTAAGTTCTGGTTGTCCTGCAAGAATAATCCTCAAGATTTTATCTTTAGTGGTCTCAACCCCCGACAGCATGCGCACTTCTTCGAGTACTGAATTTGGCAGGTTCTGAGCCTCATCAATAATGAGTAGCACTTTGCGATTGGCGGCATATTGCTCAATCAGGAACGTATTCAGGGTATGGATCAGTTCTGCTTTGCCCATCTTGAATGGTGAGAAACCAAACTGCGCGAGCACAGTTTGTAAAAATCCGAGCGGAGTCAGCGAGGTCTGGTTGATCTGGGCGACCAGCACATCCTTATCGAGGGAGCGCAGGAACGTCTCAATCAGTGTGGTTTTTCCGGAGCCGATTTCGCCAGTAATAGCGACAAAGCCATCAGTCAGCCAAATGGTCGACTCCATGTAGGCTTTGGCGCGTGCATGGTGAGCAGATAAAAATAGGAAATCGGGATCCGGGCTTAAGCGGAACGGGAGTTCCTTTAGTCCAAAGAGTTCACGGTACATGAGTCAATCCGTGGTGCACGATAATCCCTACTTAATACCGATTGGCGCGATTTCAACAGACGTCATTGGTTACTTAGCGCAGCTTAAGAGCGCGCCCAAGGGCAAGATCACGGCTGCGCGCGCTCGATGTTACGAGCGTTAAGTGACCGAGTTTGCGTCCAGGTCGTGCTTCAGTCTTGCCGTAGTCGTGCAGGTGGAGACCCCGCACAGCCAGCACAGTTTTTTTCTTAGGCAGTCGCCCGATCAAATTCACCATGCCGGCATGTCCGGTCGCGCTGGTGTCGCCGAGTGGTAGCCCGCAGATGGCGCGCAGATGATTTTCAAACTGGCTCGTCCTCGCGCCCTCGATCGTCCAGTGGCCCGAGTTGTGTACGCGAGGTGCCATCTCATTGGCGATCAGTCGACCGTTCGCGACAAAAAACTCAATGGCGAGCACGCCAACGTATTTGTATTTCTTAAAAATCGAGCGCATGTAGCGTTCAGCGCTTGCCTGCAGTGACCCTGCCCGGCATGGCGCTCGACTCGTTGCAAGGATGCCTTGCTCATGGACGTTTTCTGTCAGTGGGTAAAACGCCGTCTCGCCGGTGCTGCCACGCACGCCGATTAAAGAGACTTCGCGGCTGAAGTTGACGAAACTTTCATAAATCAACGGTTGCCCGGCAAGGGCGGCGAACGCACGGCCCATGTCAGCAGCCCGATGTATACGCACTTGGCCTTTGCCGTCGTAGCCAAAGCGGCGCGTTTTGAGGATACCTGGTAAGCCGAGTTTGAGCGCGGCTGCATCTAAATCAGCGCGCGTATTAACGGCTGCAAAGCCGACGGTGGGTATGCCGAGTTGGCCGAAGGCGGTTTTTTCAAGTAGCCGGTCTTGTGCTACTTCGAGTGCTGCAGGCTGTGGGTAGACTGGTGTGCTACGCAAAATGACGCGCAGTGACTCCACAGGGACATTCTCCCAATCAAAGGTCACCACATCGGCGCGGCGCGCGAGTGCAGTCAGTTTGCGGTAATCATCAAACGCGCCAGCCGTGATTTTGGCGACCTGACCGCCGGGCGTTTCAGCTGTTTGATCGTACAGCTCGCACGCGATGCCCAGTGGGTATCCTGCGAGTGCCAACATGCGTCCTAGTTGGCCGGCGCCCAGAATGGCAACCTTCAAGTGCTAGATCCCACTCGTGGGTCTGGTGATGCCAGCACTTTGGCTGTCTGCTGCTCGCGAAACGCATCCAATGACTCAGCGATCTTTGGGTACTTGTTACCGAGAATGGCAGCGGCAAGCAGACCCGCATTTTTAGCGCCCGGCACGCCGATTGCGAGTGTGGCCACCGGAATGCCTGCTGGCATCTGCACGATGGACAGCAGCGAGTCGAGGCCTTGGAGGGCTTTGGACTGGATTGGTACGCCGAGCACGGGGAGGGCTGTTTTTGACGCCGCCATACCGGGTAGGTGCGCCGCACCGCCGGCACCGGCGATGAGCACCTCAAGGCCACGGGCTTTCGCGTTCGCCGCATACTCAAATAGTAAATCTGGGGTGCGGTGCGCCGAGACCACTTTGACTTCGTGCGCGACCCCAAGGCTCGCGAGCGTTTCTGCCGCGTGCTGCATGGTCTCCCAATCGGAAGACGACCCCATAATAATGCCGACTAATGGCTTCATAAGTTGATTTTACGCGCTTCGGTCCGGAGTCGCGAGTCTGTCGCGCAACCACTTAAAAAGTGCCCGGGCAGCCGCTGGCGGGCGTCCGGTAGAGGCTTCCTGTGCCGCCGACTGCAAAAAGTGCCTTAATTCGTCCAATGGCAGGTCTGGTTGGGCCGCTAATAGGGCGGTAATGGCGGGTTCTCCCTCGTTGAGTAGTCGATCCCGCCACACTTCAATGCGGTGAAACTCCCGAGCGGCGAGTTTTTTGTCGAGGTGACGGCGGTCGATCACCGCGACGAGCGCATCCACGTCGCTGTGTCTGAGTAGCTTGCCAATGAATTGGCGCTGGCGCGCCGCGCCGCCATGGGCCGTGATCTCTTTTGCCAAATCAATGGCATCGCGCAGTTTTTCGCTCAGCGGTAGGGCGTCAAGCTCCTCTTTGCCGAGTGTCACGAGTTCCGCGCCTAAGTTTTTAAGCCACGCAGCATCACGCTTGCTCTGGCTTCTGCTTGGGCCACTAAATTCGTCGTTTTGTGAGTCCGAGTCTTGCACTGTCATACCCTATCCTAGCCTAGAATGGGGTTTGGTCACCTCTTTGGTATTTTCATGTCCGATTCAGCACTTCAATACGCCGACCTTGCCGCGCTGGTTGAGCGGTCGCTGGCCGAGGCTACCGCGCGTGGAGCCACAGCCGCTGATGCCGGTATTAGCGTAGATACCGGACTTGGCGTCACGGTGCGCCTCGGTGAGGTAGAAACCCTGGAATATCAGCGCGATCGCGGTATGGGCATTACCGTGTATATCGATCAGCGCAAAGGCACTGCGACCACAGGGGATTTGTCGTGGCCTGCGATCGAAGCCACCGTCCAAAAAGCGCTGACGATCGCTAAGTTTACGGCCGAAGATGACTGTGCGGGACTACCCGATCCGCTCACGCTGCAGCGCGAGGTGATCGATCTTGATTTATCGCATCCTTGGGATCTGACGGCAGAAGATGCCATCGAGGTGGCGCAGCGCTGCGAGGCCGCGGCGCTGGGCGTGGATCCGCGCATCACGAACTCAGAAGGCGCATCCGTTAACAGCCACCGGGCCTTGCGGGTGTCTGGCAATACGCTAGGTTTCATTGGCGGCTACCCGAGCACTTATTACAGCGTGTCCTGCGCCATCATGGGTCAGGATGGTGGCACCATGGAGCGGGACTACTGGTACACGGTAGCGCGTGATTGGCCTAGCCTTGAGAATCCGGCGGCGGTGGGTACGCGTGCTGCCGAGCGGGCGCTTGCGCGCCTCGGTGCACGGCGGTTGAGTACCACGCGAGCGCCGGTGCTGTTTGTACCGGAACTCGCCCGCGGCTTGATCGGCAGCTTCCTAGGAGCCATCCGCGGTGGGAGTC
The DNA here is from genome assembly GCA_903832085.1 of uncultured Pseudomonadota bacterium. GTDB lineage: Bacteria > Pseudomonadota > Gammaproteobacteria > Steroidobacterales > Steroidobacteraceae > CAIKZZ01. The sequence continues at coordinate 65,737 of CAIKZZ010000046.1, forward strand.
AATATCGGCGCAGTTCATTCTTGCTCGGTGCGGCAGGGCAGCAGGTATTTCCATCGTTTTTTAATCTCTCGGAGCGGCCACATTTGCGCCGAGCCTTGGGCAGTGCGCCATTTGATAGCGAAGGCTGCCGCACACAGGATCGCGAGCTAGTCGCCGGTGGTGTCGTGGATGGCTATGTGCTTGATACGTATTCGGCGCGCAAATTAGGTCTCAGCACGACTGGAAATTCCGGTGGCGTACATAACGTGCTAGTGCACTCAGGCACTGAGGATTATGCGGCCTTGTTAAAGCGCATGGGCAGGGGGCTGATCGTGACAGAGCTCATGGGTCAGGGTGTCAATGGCGTTACCGGTGATTACTCGCGGGGCGCCGCTGGTATTTGGGTTGAGAATGGCGAGGCCTGTTATCCCGTGAATGAGATCACCATTGCTGGCAACCTGAAAGATATGTTTCGGGGAATTCTCGCGGTGGGTAGCGACATTGATTTGCGTGGTTCGATACGAACGGGCTCGATTTTGGTTGATGAGATGACCATCGCAGGCGAGTAATTTATGGTGCGCTCAGTTGGCAGGCGTCGCCGTTCAGTGCCGCGAGCAGCATCCTTGGGCAGACAGCATTATTTAAGGATCATATATGGCAGATAGCTATCACAAGCGGCAGGTTGGCAAGCTGACCTTAAGCCCTGAAACCCAGATGATGGGCTTCGGCTACGATCCTCATTTATCGGAAGGCGCGTTGAAGCCGCCTGTGTTTTTAACCTCAACGTTCGTGTTTAAAACGGCACAAGACGGCAAGGATTTTTTTAACTACACCTCCGGACGTCAGCCATTGCCGGCAGGTACCTCGGGCGGGCTTGTGTACTCGCGCTTTAATAACCCGAATCTCGAAGTGCTTGAGGATCGGTTGGCGCTATGGGATGAAGCACAAGCTTCCGCCGTATTTGGTTCTGGCATGGGCGCGATCGCCACGACTTTTTTGGCGCATTTAAAGGCAGGGGATGTCATTTTGATTTGCCAGCCACTATACGGTGGCACAGAGACATTGATTGCTCGCGCGCTACCAAACTATGGCATCAAGCATGTGGCCTTCACTGACGGCCTAACAAAGGCCGGCGTGAGCGCCGCGGTGAATGAGGCCGCGGCAGTAGGTCGTGTGGGCATGATTATGGTTGAAACTCCAGCCAATCCGACAAATGCGCTGGTTGACTTAGAATTACTACGCACAGCAGCCGATGCTCTCAAAGAGACTCAGGGCTATCGGCCACCGATCGTTGTGGATAACACGATGCTGGGGCCTGTGTACCAAAATCCCTTAAAGCATGGTGCTGACATCAATGTGTATTCACTCACCAAATATGTGGGTGGTCATTCGGATCTAGTGGCTGGCGGTGTGTGTGGCTCAACGGAATGGATCAAGCCAATCCGCCTGCTGCGTGGCGCGATTGGTACACAACTGGATCCAAACTCAGCTTGGATGCTGCTGCGGTCGATGGAAACGCTATCGATTCGGATGGAGCGATCCAATGCCAATGCGCGTGCGGTGGCGGATTTCTTACAGGCGCATCCAAAAATCACTGCAGTGCACTACTTAGGCTTTTTAAAGCCCGAGGACGCGCGTTATGCAGTATTCAAGCGTCAATGTCGCGAGCCTGGATCCACATTCTCTTTTGAAGTCGAAGGCGGCGAGGCGGGCGCATTTCGCTTGCTTGACGCACTCACGGTGATCAAGTTGGCGGTGAGCTTAGGCGGCACGGAGAGTCTAGCAAGTCATCCTGCCGCAATGACGCACTCAGGCGTTCCCCCTGCATTGCGGCAGCGCCTCGGCATCTCAGAATCGTTGATTCGATTGTCGGTCGGCATTGAAAGTGCGGTGGATCTCATTGAGGATTTACGGCAAGCGCTTGATCATGTCTAAAGCACTAGGCGGCTATCCTGAGCGCATTGTGTGTTTGACGGAGGAGACTACCGAGGCGCTGTATTTGCTCGAGGAAGACTGGCGCATTGTCGGGATATCAGGATTTACGGTGCGTCCAGCACGTGCCCGCAAGGAAAAGCCAAAGGTATCGGCATTCACTAGCGCTAAGATTGATAAGATTCTTAGCCTGCAACCCGATTTAGTGCTGGGATTTTCGGACTTGCAAGCTGACATTGCCGCGACGCTCATTCGGGCCGGTATCAACGTGCATGTATTTAATCAGCGCAGCGTTCCTGAAATCTTCAGTATGTTAGGAATCTTGGGCGGCATGATTGGTTGCGAGGCGAAGGCACAAGCGCTTAGCGCGCGTTTGCGCGCCAATGTGGAGTCTGTGCGCGAGCGAGCCTTGCACTATAAGCGTCGGCCTCGAGTTTATTTTGAAGAGTGGGACGTGCCACAGATTTCGGCGATACGGTGGGTATCAGAGCTCATTGATATTGCCGGTGGTATCGATTGTTTCCCAGAACTCAGTCAGGAGTCGCTGGGCAAGAATCGCATCATTGCTGACCCACTCGAGGTCGTGCGCCGTGCGCCGGATATTATCTTAGGGTCTTGGTGCGGTAAAAAATTTCAACCCACAACCGTTGCTGCGAGACCGGGTTGGGCAGGCGTGCCTGCCATCGTGAACCACGAGGTACATGAAGTGAAATCCGCGATTATTTTGCAGCCGGGACCTGCAGCCTTGACCGAAGGGCTCAATCGGATGGCTGATATTATCGGGCGCTGGGCTGAGCTTTAAGTTTGGGTCAGCAGTTTTAGCGCTGCCAGATAGTTGTCGCCTGTACGCTGAATCACATCGGCTGGCAGGCGTGGGCCGGGGGCTTTTTTATTCCAATCCAGTGTTTCTAGATAGTCACGCACGTACTGCTTATCGAAGGACGGTGGACTCTTGCCAGGGGCGTAGTGTGCCACCGGCCAGAAGCGGGACGAATCCGGTGTCAGTGCCTCATCGATTAAGATTAAGCGATCCTGCGCATCAATCCCAAACTCAAATTTAGTATCGGCGATGATGATGCCGCGACTGAGTGCATAGTTAGCTGCATAGGCATACAAGCGCAGCGCGGTTTCACGAATTTCATTAGCACGGCTAAGCCCGATGGTGGCGGCGACGGTGTCAAAAGAGACGTTCTCGTCGTGATCGCCAACCGCGGCTTTAGTTGCGGGGGTAAATATAGGCTCGGGTAAACGATCGGCTTGAGTTAATCCCGCTGGGAGCGGCACTCCACACACAGCCCCGGTTGCTTGATAGTCCTTCCAGCCAGAGCCAATGAGGTAGCCACGCACCACCGCCTCAACGGGTAGCGCTCGCAGTCGTTGCACGACGATGGCACGATCCTTCAGCAGTGCAAGTTCGATCGGGTCGGTGATGAACTCTTCAATTCGGTGCGATGTCAGATGATTCGCGGCGATATGGGCGGTCTTTGCGAACCAGAAATTCGAAATTTTTGTTAAGACTTCACCCTTGCGCGGGATGGGGTCTGGGAGGATCACGTCAAAGGCTGATAGCCGATCGGTGGTCACGATCAGCATCAGCGAGTCGCTCAATCCATACACGTCCCGTACTTTGCCGCGATGGATAAGTGGCAGGCCCCGCAGATGGGTTTCAAACACGGGTGGAGTGGCGATGCTATTCATGTAACTTCCTTCGGGCGCAAGGCGCAGCGTGACTGCTACTATGACGCCTTGGCCTGTCATGGGCTCGCATTCTTGCAGTGCTGTTAAACCAGGGTCAAGAAACTCTATGCAGTGGACTGGAAAAATTATTGGTGCTTTGCTCGGTTTTGTCATTTGGCGCGGGCCATTTGGCGCGCTTTTAGGGGCTTTGATCGGCAATGCATACGACACCTGGCGCACATCCAGTGGTGCGAGGAGTGGTTTTGGGGCCTATGGCGATCCGGCGGCCATTCAAAATGGATTTTTCGCAACAGTGTTTGCTGTCATGGGTCACCTTGCTAAGGCGGATGGGCGTGTTTCTGAGGCAGAGGTTGCTGCCGCTCGCGCTGTCATGCGCGATCTGGGTCTGAATGAGGCTCATGTGGTTCGAGCGATTGATGCCTATACCCGCGGCAAGGCGGTGGATTATCCATTGGCCAGCGAGTTAAGCCAGTTAGCCGCGCTCTGTGCGGCGCGCCGGGATCTACTGTGGGTTTTTTTGGAGCTGCAGGTGCGGGCAGCCTTGATGGGGAACGACCTGTCAGGTCCTGTGCGGGCTTTGCTGGGGGGGGTTGCCGAGCGGTTGGGTTTTGACGTCGCGGCGGTGAGCCAGATCGAGGCAGCCTTAAGGATGCAGCGGGGACGTGGCGGGAAGCAATCCACCGTGGGCCAGGGCGAGCGTGTACGCGCCGCCTACAGCGTGCTTGGCGTTGACGCGACTGCCAGCGACGAGACGGTCAAGAAGGCGTATCGTCGGCTTATGAGCGAAAACCATCCTGACAAGCTAGTAGCCCGCGGGCTGCCTGAATCCATGCAGGCTCTTGCCACGGAAAAAACGCAACGCATACGTGAAGCCTATGAAACCATCTGTGAATACCGCCGTCAGCGCTGAGCCCAATCAGAGCAACGCCCCGGTACCCCTCGCGCTGCAGGGTTTTTTTCGGGTGTCAGACGCGTGGGAGTTGTCCGAGATCCAGCAGTGCAAGCTACTGCGCTGTCCGTCAGCGGCGGTGCTGCGTCGGTATCGAGTCGGCCAAGGCCCGCGTTTAACCGCTGCGCAGCAAAAACGTATCCAGATCGTCACCGGCATACAGGCGGCCTTATCCAAAATCGGCATGACGCCCGAACAGGCGTTTCGGTGGGTGCACGAAGCGCGCAAAGAGCTTCCCTTTCGGGGTGAGACACCCGTACATTACATGATGGACGGTGGCGTTGATGCGCTCATCGCGGTGGCACACTTACTTTCAGGGCGGTAAGTCTATGCAGGCATTGATCGCTCCTTCGATACTCTCGGCTGATTTTGCGCGTCTCGGAGCTGAGGTGGATGCGGTGCTCGCAGCTGGTGCCGACATGGTGCACTTTGATGTGATGGATAATCACTACGTCCCTAATCTAACGATCGGCCCACAGGTGTGCGCGGCGCTGCGCAAATTTGGCATTACGGCGCCGATTGACGTGCACCTAATGGTCAAGCCGGTGGATCGCATTATTCCTGATTTTGCGGCTGCCGGAGCCACATTCATTACGTTTCATCCTGAGGCGAGTGAGCATGTGGATCGCACGCTCGGACTGATCCGTGACCAGGGCTGTAAGCCGGGCATCGTGCTGAATCCTGCAACACCACTGAGTTGCCTGGATCACGTTTTAGATAAAGTCGACATGATTTTGCTGATGTCGGTGAACCCCGGTTTTGGTGGGCAAACGTTCATTGACAGTACGCTCGATAAGCTCAAGCGTGTGCGTGATCGCATCACGGCATCGGGTCGCGACATTCGCCTTGAAGTGGACGGCGGTATTAAGGTCGACAATATTGGTGCAGCAGCGCGCGCTGGTGCCGATACATTCGTGGCCGGCTCCGCTATCTTTAATACAAAAAGCTATGCCGATACGATCAGCAAAATGCGTCGCGAAATCGCTAAGGCCACTGCCACGCAGCGTTAGGGTCGTTGCACGCTTAAAATTTTAAGCGTCGTCGTCCTCATCATCCTCTTCCTCGTCTTCATCCTCATCGACATGGTTCATCGCTTGCGTGAGACGGCTATCGCCGGCTGGCGTTACCCCTGGGCGTGCTTTGACCTTTGGGCGTGCGCCGAAGACGACGACGGTTTTACCACTGGCAGTCAACAGCCCCTGCTCTTCCAAGACTTTGAGTACACGGCCGGCCATTTCACGAGAGCAGCCGACGAGTCGTGATAGCTCCTGTCGGCTGACTTTGATCTGCATGCCTTGAGGATGCGTCATTGCATCGGGTTCATTGCACAGGTCCATGATGGCATGCGCCACACGACCCGTGACATCCACAAAGGCCAGATCGCCCACTTTGCGGTTCGTGCGATCCAGTCGCATCGCCAGTTGGGTGGCTAGCTCAAAAATCAGCGCCGGGCTTTCCGTTGCGATCTGACGGAAGCGCGCGTATGTCATTTCAGCGATTTCGCAGCTTTGGCGCGTGCGCACAAAGGCGGTGCGTGTGGCTGCCTCTTTAAACAGACCCATTTCGCCGAAGAACTGACCTTTGTTGAGGTATGCGAGCACCATTTCGCTGGTTTCATCGCTCTCGATCATCACCTCAACGGAGCCGTTGATGATGTAAAACAGCGTGTCTGGTGTATCACCAGCGTGCACGAGTACTGTTTTGGATGGGACCGATCGTATGCGGCAATAACTTAAAAAGCGGGTGATTGCCGGCTGATCATTTGACGGTTTCGGGGTTAGTTCCATGACTCCGTCCCTATAAGATTAAGATCGCATCAGATCACAACTCTATGCAATATAATACCTTAACACTTCGGGCATGCCATACCGCGGTAGAGTCTTGACTAGATCCGTTCTGCACTCAAGGTCATAACCTTGGCGGTCAGGCGCATCAAAGCGCGCACAGGCTCAGGCAGATCGCTCGCCCCGCGTTCGACCGCATTCATGCCGTGACGATTCTCATCCTCGCGCATCTGCAGTAGCACCGCGCGACTGGCCGTATCCTCAGCCGGCAGGCGTGTGAGATGGTCGTTCAGGTGTCCCTCGACTTGCACCTCCGTTTCTTTCACAAAGCCCAAACTGAAGCGTCGGCCGACGAGGCCTACCGTCGCGCCAATCGTGAAGGAGCCCAAGTACCAGAGGGGATTTAAACGGCTGGGTTCGGCGCCTAAATCGGCAAGGCGTTTGGTGCACCATGCGAGATGGTCTGCCTCTTCACGGGCTGATTGCAGCATAAACTCCCGGGTTGCGGGCTCCAAAGCGACCAGTGCCTGTCCCTGATACAAGGCCTGAGCCGCCACTTCACCGGCGTGGTTCACGCGCATGAGGCGTGCCGATAGGGCGCGGTCGCTGGGCGATAAATCCGCTACAGGGCTAGCGATTTGGGGGGTTGGCATCGGCCGACGAGCCGTTATGGTCTTGCCGGTCGAGGCGAGTGACGATCTAAGTCCTTGATCTATAACAGATAAAAATTTATCGAGTGGGCTATGCGTACGAAAAGGTGTATCCATGGTCGCTCTATTATATAGTCGCGGCCCTGTGCGATGGGGTCCGCCGTCGTACAGGCTGTTTGATGACGAATACGCGGCGCTGCCCTTTTCAATCAGCGCTAAACCCTTTAAACTTAGCGGTCTTTCGCCCGCATCACTGAGTTACCCCATGAAGACGGTTTTTGAGAAGTCAGAAACGGTACGCCGCGACTGGCTGGTTGTCGACGCTGCCGGTAAAACCTTAGGTCGCCTTGCGACCGGTATCGCTATGCGCTTGCGCGGCAAGCACAAGCCGAGTTACACGCCGCACGTTGACTGCGGTGACAACATCATCGTACTGAACGCGGAAAAGATTCATGTCACGGGCGCTAAGCTCACTGACAAAATTTACTATCACCACACTGGTGCGATCGGCGGTATCAAGAGTGTGCCGCTTAACAAGATGCTTGCAGAGCACCCAGAGCGCGCGATTGAAATCGCCGTGAAGGGCATGCTGCCTAAAGGCCCGCTTGGACGGAAAATGTTTAAAAAGCTGCACGTTTTTGCAGGTGGTACGCACCCGCACTCCGCGCAGCAACCGACGGCGATTGACATCGCCTGACGCCACTTCATAGCTAAGGTTTAATAATGGTTGCCACCAGCACGTATTACGGTACAGGTCGTCGCAAGAGTTCGACGGCCCGCGTTCATCTCAAGCCGGGCTCCGGCAAGATCACAATCAATTCGCGCTCTATTGAAGAGTTCTTTGGACGCGAGACCGGCCGCATGATCGTGCGCCAGCCACTTGAGTTGGTCGAAATGGTGTCGCGTTTTGACGTCGATGTCTCTGTCGATGGCGGTGGCATCACGGGCCAGGCCGGCGCGATTCGCCACGGCATTACTCGCGCACTGATGGAATATGACGAGACGTTGCGCAAGCCACTGCGTGTGGCGGGTTTTGTGACCCGCGATGCGCGTGAGGTGGAGCGTAAGAAAGTGGGTCGTCGCAAGGCACGTCGCGGAACTCAGTTCTCGAAGCGCTAAGGCCGACCGGACAGTTCCGTTTCGTGACCTACTTGCCGAGGGTCCGGAAATTGGGGGATCGTCTAGCGGTAGGACTACGGACTCTGACTCCGTCAACCTAGGTTCGAATCCTAGTCCCCCAGCCACCGAAGGCCCGTCACTCGACGGGCCTTTTGCGTTTTTGGCCGAGGTTCTATGTTTGATCTCGTGTATCGGTGTTGGTGTCAGTAGCCGCGCGCGTCGATTGGCCATATATCGACAAGCAGATGGCCTTTAAAAACATGCAACTCATCGTGTAACGCCACGGTCGGATCGCAATGACCGGGTGTGATATCCACGCGCGTGCCACGCTTAGGTACTAGCTCGCCGTCACCAAAATACCAGCGACCATGTTCATCTCCAAAAAAAGCATAACGCGAATTGGCTTTAGTGGCTTCGCGCAGGCGAGGTCCGGGCGCATCGATGGACAGAGCCTTTTGGCCAGCATCGATGGTGACGTAGTGGCGCGTGTCTGCCGATTGAATGCTGCAGACACGCGCCGCAACGAACAGTGATTGCATCAAATTGGTCGCAGTCTCGGGTCCAAGTACGTCCGCGTACTGGGCGTCCATAAACACATATGACCCGGCCTGGATTTCCGTGTATAGCCCGCTGGCTGCTGCCGCACTGAAGGTTCCGGTCCCAGCCCCGCTGATGATGGGTAGAGGGAGCCCCGCCGCCCGCAGTGTGTGCGCTAGTTGGATGGTAGGTTCGGTTAGCTCCAGCACACGCGCCTTGCGCTCTATTGGATCTGCGATATGTTGTAGATGTCCAAAGTAGTGCTGTAATCCACAGAGCTCAAGATGACTCGCCGAGTGCACTGCGTGTGCCAAGCCCAGGACTTCCGATGGTGTTTCACAACCTGAGCGTCCCTGGCCTGCATGGTGCTCAACGAGTACCCCAAGTCGCTGTCCCGTTTGGATGGTCAGGGCATTGAGTTCAGCAACCGATGCCAAGCTATCGGTGGTGACCAGCAGTTCCCCGCGCGCACGTCGTAGTAAACGGGCAAGGCGCTGTAGCTTTGCAGTCCCGACGACGGGAGATGTCAGTAATACCGAGCCGACGCCTGCCTCTAGCATGACCTCGGCTTCCTTTAAGGTCGCAGCCCCCACGCCGATGGCCCCAGCACCGCACTGTCGTTGAGCGATCTGGCTGCATTTGTGTGTTTTGGCGTGCGGTCGCAGTTTCAGGCCCTGCTGCGTGGACCACGTCTGCAGGGCGTGGATATTGTGGGTGAGTGCGTCAAGATCCACGCACAGCGCTGGCGTATCGAGTAACTCCCACGCATTCGGCGCGCCACGTAGATGCGCATTACGACTGGGCTCTGCGCTCTTATGGGGGCTGATGGAATCTTTAAGGTCGGTCTGGCCCATAAAACGTCAGTTGCTGCTTAGGGTTTGAGTACGTCTACGCCCCGATCGGTACCGATGAGCAATGTATCTGCGCCGCGGCGTGCAAATAAACCATTGCATACGACCCCTGTGATTTCATTGAGTTGTGACTCTAACTTCGAGGGATCTAGAATCTTAAGGTTATGAATATCAAGGATCACGTTGCCGTTATCGGTGTTAAATCCTTCACGCAGTACCGGTTGCCCGCCGAGTTTCACTAGTTGACGGGCCACATAGGAGCGTGCCATCGGAATGACCTCAACCGGCAGTGGGAATCGACCGAGTACATCGACCAGTTTTGATTGATCAGCGATGCAGATGAATCGCCTCGAGGCAGCCGCCACGATTTTTTCGCGAGTCAGGGCACCGCCGCCGCCCTTGATCAGTTGTAAATGTCGGGTTGCCTCATCGGCACCATCGACATAGATCTCGATATCTCCGGCGCTGTTTAAATCGATGACCTCGATACGGGCTTGCTGCAAAAGTCGGGTGCTTGCCTCAGAACTCGAGACCGCCCCTGCGATGGGTACGCGGTGGCGTGCGAGGGCGGCGATGAAGTGATTGACGGTCGAGCCGGTACCGACACCGATACAGCAGCCTTCAGGCACATATTGGAGGGCAGCCTCAGCGGCGGCCTGCTTTTGGCTATCAATAGACATCGTTGCTAAACCCCCTATTTTTCCAGAGTCTAGGGCCCCGCAGGCATTCGCCATAACGAGCAGATCAGCCGAGCCTGGATACAGTCTACAAAACGCAGGTCCCAGAAACGACTGTGCCCGCTTTCGCGGGCACAGTCAGTGAAGAGCAAAGACTTGGCTTTTAACCTTGAGGTCTTGCGACCTCAATCTTTGGCTGCTTCGGAAGGCTTACTTCTTCTTAGCAGCCTTCTTCTTCGTTGCCTTCTTCTTAGCAGCTTTTTTCTTCGTCGCCATAGTGGTTCTCCAAATGTCAGGTTAGTCCGAGGGCGAAGTATATACACAAAAATATTAATTACAAGCAACTGTCTTTTTGATGTGCTAGCCATCCGATCGTTTTAGGAAAACAAAAACACGATATCAACCATGCGAAGACGGATCGCAAGACGCGTGTACTCTGTTGATGTCCTGCATCAATGCACTTATTTTTTAGGACTAAACGCGTTCCAGTTTTATGATGCGTTGCCAGTCGCTGGTGCTGACGGGAGTGATTGATAGGCGGTTGCCGCGGCGTAAAATGAGCAGGTCCGGAAATGATGCGGCGCGCTGTTTTAATGTCTCAAGGGTGATCGGTGCGCGCAATTTGCGCTCGAGTACCACGTCCACCATGTACCAGCGCGGCTTGGCCGGATCGCTGTCGGCATCGTAGTGATGGTGCTTAGCGTCAAAGGCCGTGAGATCCGGATAGCCCTCTTTCACAACGCGCACGATTCCGTAGATGCCGGGTACCTCGCAACTCGAATGATAGAAAAAAGCCAGATCGCCTTTTTTCATTTGGTCGCGCAGCATGTTACGCACCTGATAGTTGCGCACCCCATCCCAAGGGCTGCGCTTGCCGCGTAATGCCGCTAATGCGTCGATGCCAAAGACCGACGGCTCACTCTTCATTAACCAGTAATTCATGGGGTTTTACGCTCGTGGCAGGAATGCTAGGCAGTTGCTGGGGGGCTTACTTCATCAGCGCATGGCACGGTTTGCGCGGGCGCAGGATTTAAAAAAAAGTGGCGCCACCCGCCTGTGCCGTCTCGGGCCGTTGCTCTCGAGCCAGAGCAACAAGTGGGGCGTGCTGCAACACGTAAGGCTTTCCGTTACAAGACGGACTTGCACACTGTAGTCGCAAGCATGATGCCCCTGGGTTAACACATTAGGGTCGAGAGGTACTCACAACCCGTGTCGAACACCGCAGGCGGCGCCAACCACAGACTACCCTATCGGTGTGGTCCGACGAAAGGGAGTGTCGCCGGATACGCTGAGCGATCTATGGGGGTGAGTTGGAAAAACACCACAGCCCACACGGACTGCGGTTGCAGGTCCGCCTGCGGTCACAGATCGAGTTGTAGGCCGCGCTCGAGTGATGATTCAACGCGCTCACGCAGCTGACGTATACGTTGGACTATCTCAACGTCTACAGTCGTGCCCGTGCCCGCGCGCGCGCGCGCCTTCAGTAGTTCATGCGCCATATTGAGCGCGGCCATGACGGCGATACGGTCGAGGCCAATGACCTTGCCCGTCTCCCGGATTTTTCGCATCTCGCTGCTTAAGTACTCTGCCGAGTCGAGCAGCGCGGCACGCTCTTCCATCGGGCAGGCGATTTGATATTCTTTTTCAAGGATCCGCACGCTGACGCGTGCTGCGGGCGATTCACTCACGCGCCGTGCTCCATGCCTTTGAGGCGGCCAATCATGGCCTCAACGCGGGTGCGGACCTGCTCATTTTTTTGCATGAGCGCGGATTTCTCAGCCGACAGGTTGTCCTGGCGGGTCCGTAGTGAACGATTCTCGTCCTTGAGCTTGCTGACGGCGTTCATCAGCTCTTCAAGCCGTTTTTCCAGCTTGCGTAGTTCAAGATCGGCGGGGGAGCGAGTATTTGAGTCTGTCATAGTGCTAACTATAGGCGCGGCCCCTCCTTGGGGTCAACGCGCTAGAATGGAGACACATTATGCTTACCGTCACTTTTGATGAACTAGAAGGGGCCCTAGCGGCCAGTGATTCGACGGCTGACGCCGCCGAAGCGCATGGCTCGCTGTGTGGATCGCTCGCGGCACAAGCGGGTTTTTCCTCGGACGACTGGGTCGACCAGCTGTTGCCGGAGCCGGCGCGGCGTCCTGCAGCGCCGCCCTTGCTCGTGACCGTCTTCCAAGAAACCCGGGAAGCCCTCTTAGGGGGTGATCTTGAGTTTGCACCAATCTTGCCGGACGATCACACCGACCTGAGCCTGCGGGTGCAGGCACTGGCCGCTTGGTGTAGCGGCTTCTTGGTCGGTTTTGGGCTGGCCAACACTGCCATTGATGAGGCTTTGCCTGAGGTGGTCAACGAGGTCCTGCGTGATTTTGGCGAGATCAGTCGGGCGGTGGTTGATGATGACGGGGATATGGAGTCCAGCGAGTTCAGTTACGCGGAGCTTGTAGAGCACTTACGGGTCAGCGCTCAGTTGGTCTTTGAGGAGCTAAGTCCAATTCGGGATGCAAAGGTGCGCCCATGAAACGTGACGAGTTTGCCAAGCGCCGTCGGCAGCTCATGCGTGAGATGGGTCGTGATGCCATTGCCATTCTGCCAGCCGCTCAGGTCAAGCGCCGCAATGGCACCAATGAGTTTGCCTACCGGCAGGACAGCGACTTTTATTTCCTGACAGGGTTTCCCGAGTCGAGTGCGGTAGCGGTGCTCATTCCTCACCGCGAGCAAGGTGAGTACGTCCTATTTGGTCAGGAGCGTGACCCGACCCGCGAGTTATGGGATGGGCCGCGTGCCGGCCAAACCGGCGCTGTCGATCAGTATGGCGCTGATGATGGGTTCCCGATTGGTGATATCGACGATATTTTGCCTGGGCTCCTAGAGAGTCGGTCACGCGTGTATTACACGATGGGACTTAACCTCGAGTTTGATCAGCGGGTCATGAGTTGGGTCAATGGCTTGCGCGCTCAGTCGCGCCATGGCTTGCACACACCGCAGGAGTTCGTGGCGCTTGATCATCTCTTGCATGACATGCGCTTGTACAAAAGCCGACCCGAGATTACGGCGATGCGGCGTTCTGCCGAGATCGCCGTGAGCGCCCATCTGCGAGCCATGCGCATGGCTCGCCCGGGGGTCATGGAGTACGAAGTAGCGGCAGAGATCGTGCACGAGTTCCAGCGCCAGCAAGCAGACATTGCCTATCAGCCCATTGTTGGTGGCGGTGCCAATGCCTGTGTGCTGCACTACCGTGACAATACGCAGATGTTGCGGGATGGCGATTTGTTACTCATCGATGCCGGTTGCGAGCACGATTACTATGCGTCCGACATCACGAGGACCTTTCCGGTGGGGGGGCGCTTTAGTGGCCCACAGCGAGCGCTCTATGAGGTGGTGCTTGAGGCGCAGCTCGCCGCCATTAAAGCCTGTGTAGCGGGTCACCACTGGAATGACCCACATGACGCCGCGGTGCGTGCCATTACGCGGGGACTGATCGATCTTGGGTTTCTCAAAGGCAAACTGCCGAAGTTGGTGCGAGAGGGCGCGTACCGCCCGTGGTTCATGCACCGTACGGGACATTGGATCGGCATGGACGTGCACGATGTGGGTGATTACAAGGTTGGCGATGCGTGGCGGGTGCTGGAGCCTGGAATGGTGATGACGGTTGAGCCTGGGCTGTATGTGCCACCGAATGACAAGAGCGCGCCGAAGAGCTTTCGTGGCATCGGTATTCGGATTGAGGATGACGTGGCCGTGACCCGTGCAAGCCCCGATGTATTGACCGGTGCGCTGGTCAAAGAGCCCGACGCTATAGAGCGTTATCTTGCCGAGGCGGCCTGAACCATGAGCGCTGAGCCGGCAAGCCCCGTCGTTGTTGATGTGGTTATCGTCGGTGGCGGCATGGTGGGCGCGAGTCTTGCATTGTGTCTGGCGCCGCTGCCGATCACGGTGGCTGTGATCGAGGCTGTGCCCCCGGCAAGTGGCGCTAACACCAGTTTTGATACGCGAACAACGGCGCTTGCGAACGGCTCACGGAATATCTTGCAGACCTTAGGCGTGTGGGATGCGATTAGCCGTGAGGCCACGCCGATACACAAGATCCACGTATCCGAGCGGGGCCGATTCGGTTCGGCAGTGATTGATGCCACACAGCAGGGCATTGCCGCTATGGGCTATGTGGTGCACAACCACGTGCTCGGTCGCGCCTTGTGGCAGCGCTTAGAGCGTGAGCCAAGCATCACCGTACTGACGCCAGCCAGCGTGACGGCGATGCGTACTGAGGCCTCCTGCGTAGAGCTTAACGTAGAGCACGGTGGCGTGACGCGTACCGTGCAGGCCCGATTAGTTGTAGCGGCCGACGGAGCAGACTCTCTAGTGCGGCGCGCCGCCGGCATCAAGGCTGAGCAGTGGTCATACGAACAAACCGCCGTCATCACCACCGTCAGTCCCGAGCGCCTGCATCAAAATATTGCGTATGAGCGGTTTACGGACTCCGGTCCCATCGCGATGCTACCGATGGCAGGAGCGCGTATGGGTGTGGTCTATACCCTGCAGCCGGCGGCAGCTGTCGAGGTCATGGAGCTTGACGATGGGGCGTTTTTAAAAACCTTGCAGGCCGCCTTTGGTTGGCGTTTAGGGCGCTTATCGCAGGTGAGCGCACGCCATGCCTATCCGTTGGCATTGACGCGTGCAGCCGCCCAGGTGGCTGCACGCGTGGCCGTCGTCGGCAATGCCTCGCAAGGACTGCACCCCATTGCTGGCCAAGGATTCAACTTAGGGTTGCGTGATGTCATCACATTGGCTGAGGTGATTGCGGATGCGCTGATCGCCGAGGATGCGGTGGATGTGGGCAATGCGGCGTTACTTGATCGCTATGGGGCATGGCGTGCGAGCGATCGACGCACCTTGGTGGGCTTTACCGATGGCTTGGTGCGATTATTTGGTAGTCCCTGGCAGCCCGTACGTGCGCTGCGGGGCGTGGGATTGCTGCTATTTGATTTAAGCCCCACCGCAAAAACAGCGCTCTCGCGCTTGTCGCTGGGGTTTGCGAGCCACATGCCGCGTTTGGCGCGTGGGGTTCCATTGCCAACGCGCCGCACGCCGCACGCGCACACCTAAACTGCGCACCCTATGAAGCGTGACCTTGATTTTGATGTGGTGATTGTCGGCGGTGGACCCGTGGGTGCTGCTCTTGCTGCGGCACTGGCTACCACCGAGGCGACACGCGGACTTGCAATTGCGCTTATTGAGCCGCAGCCGATCAGTATGCCCGAGCCAGGCGCGCCGCTGGGCTTACGGGTCTCGGCGCTCTCACATGCCTCTCGCGCGTTAGTGGCGCGTGTTGGTGCCTGGGCGCGGGTGAGTGCGCGTGGCGCTTGCGCGTACGAGCGCATGATGGTGTGGGACGCAAGCACTGAGAGTGACAGTGTCGATGCATTGACCTTTGATGCCGGATCGCTCGGGGTGGCGGACTTAGGGTGTATCGTGGAGAACGCAGCACTGAACTGCGCACTGCTCGAGGTCGCGGTGGCCGCCGGGGTGCTGCTGCTGACAAGTGCAGTCACTGAACTCAATCTTAGCAACGAGGTGGCGCATGTGCGCTGCGGTGAGCGTCGTCTTAAGGCATCGCTGGTGATTGCTGCGGATGGGGTAGATTCGCCGATTCGTGCCTTGGCGGGTTTTGCGGGTCAGGGGGCCGCCTATGCGCAGGAGGCTGTGGTTGCGCATTTGGTGACGACTAAGCCCCATGGGGCCGTTGCGCGGCAGCGGTTTTTGCATACGGGGCCGCTCGCCTTATTGCCACTCGCGGATGGGCGGGTGTCGCTCGTGTGGTCGACGACGCCGAGTGAGGCTCGGCGTTTGCTTGCCATGACGCCTGCGGAGTTTGGCGGTGCTGTCAGCGAGGCGAGCGATACCGCTCTTGGGGCCTTGACGCTGGCCAGCGAGCGAGCACGATTTGCGCTGCGTCACTTTCAGGCAGATCGCTACATGACCACGCGCTGTGTGCTGGTGGGTGATGCCGCGCACAGCGTGCACCCGTTGGCAGGTCAGGGCGTCAACTTAGGCTTGTTGGATGTGGAGGCGCTGTGTCGACATATAGGGACGGCGTGTGCGAGCGGTGAGGATATTGGCGATGCGCGTGGGCTTGGGCGTTATGGGCGCGAGCGGCGTGCGGCGAATGTGCTCATGGGTACGGCGCTTGATCTGATCGCACGGCTATCGGCCACTGATGGCCTGTGGAGCCGTAGGCTCGGGCGCTTTGCGCTTGGGTTTGTGAATCGAGTGAGTCCTATCAAGCATGCGCTGGCGCAACGCGCTTTAGGTCTATGAGTCACGACATGCTGGGGCGTTGCTGTGCAGGCGGCGTGCTGGGTGGCGGCTGCGCCAGCGTCCTGCTGCTGGTTTTTACTCATAGCGGAGTCGCTATGATGGCGCGTCATGCTGACAGCACCTCTATGGTCATCGCACTCATAGCAATGGGCCTGTGCTTGCGCTTGATCCCGCAGGCCGCGGGTTTTGGAGCGCGCTGTCGGGGGCTACTGGTGCTTGTTATGGCGAACGCGCTCACCAGTGGTGTGGGTCTGTATTTGATTGGTGAGCAGATGCAGCCGATGACCCGCGCGGTATCCCTCGCTGGCAGTTTGCTCTTTTTTGGGATGCTAAGCGGCGGTTATGTGCTGTGGCGGGACGAGGTGCTACGTCGCTTGCGCGTCAGCTCTCGACCCTAGAGGCGGTCGATTTTGGCGGCGCAGATAAAATCATTGTCCGACAGTCCATGAATCGCATGGGTGGTGTAGCGGATGTGGCAGTAGTTGTAGCCGATTGACAGATCCGGATGGTGATCTTCTGCGTTGGCGATGTGGGCGATCGCGTTCACAAAGCTCATCACTTGGTAAAAGTGTTTGAAGCGGTAGTCGCGCGTCAGCGTGAGGGCCTTCTCATCAAGCGCCCAGTCACTGTGAAGTTGGGTCAGTGCAAGGCGCGCCTCCTCGGGCTTGAGCGGCTGTACGCCACCTTCGCAGGGCACGCACTGACGATTTGCCAGCTCAGTCTTTTGCTCGCTCATGGGGTTTTTCCTAGGTCACGGCGCGCAAAGCGGCGCACCACATAGGCTTCGACCAAGTCCTGAAATTCTTGCGCTATGCGCTCGCCTTTGAGCGTAACGGTTTTTTCACCGTCCTCATACACGGGTGCGATTGGTCGCTCACCCGTTCCGGGTAGGCTGATGCCGATATTGGCGTGCTTGCTCTCGCCCGGACCATTGACCACGCAGCCCATCACTGCCACGGTCATGGCCTCGACTCCCACATGACTTTTGCGCCACTCAGGCATGCGATGCCTTAAGTGTGACTGGATGCTTTGTGCGAGCTGCTGAAAATACGTGCTGGTGGTGCGCCCACAGCCCGGGCAGGCGATCACCATGGGCGTAAAGGCCCTAAAGCCCATGGTTTGCAGGAGTTCTTGGGCGACGATCACTTCACGCGTGCGATCGCCCCCAGGTTCAGGGGTTAATGAAATCCGGATCGTATCGCCGATGCCTTCTTGTAAGAGCACGCCCAGCGCGGCCGATGAGCCGACGATCCCTTTGGAGCCCATGCCCGCTTCTGTGAGCCCTAGATGCAGAGGATAGTCGCAGCGACTGGCAAGGCTGCGATAGATCGCAATCAAGTCCTGTACGCCACTGACCTTGGCCGAGATGATGATTGCGCTGTGCGCCAGTCCCAACTCTTCAGCCCGCTGCGCGCTTTCAATGGCAGAAACCACAATCGCTTCACGCACCACCTCCATCGCCTCCCACGGTATGGTGCGCGCGGCGTTCTCTTCCATGAGACGCGTCAGTAGATCCTGATCGAGGCTTCCCCAGTTCACACCAATGCGCACAGGTTTTTGATAGCGACAGGCGATTTCGATCATCTCGGCGAACTGCGGATCCCGTTTGGAGCCACGCCCCACGTTGCCAGGATTAATGCGCATTTTCGCAAGTGCCTCGGCACAGGCAGGCTCGTCTTTGAGGAGCTTATGCCCGTTAAAATGGAAGTCCCCCACGAGTGGGACATGGATATTCATCGCAGCGAGTGCGTCCCTGATTCTGGGCACCGCGGCCGCGGCTTCTTTTTCGTTGACTGTGACGCGCACGAGTTCGGAGCCTGCGCGCACAAGGTCTGCGACCTGTGCGACGGTGGCATTGACATCCTTCGTGTCGGTATTGGTCATGGACTGCACAACGATTGGGGCGGTCCCGCCCACCGTGACCCCACCCACTAAAACGGGAACGGCAAGACGACGTTGCGGCAAGGACATAAGGCACCTGCATGACAGTGACGTTGAATGGTACCGCAGCCGGACCCAAGCGCGCGGCTCTACGCGGTTGTATGATGTAAATTCATGTCCCTTTGTAGGATCTGAAGCGTGGCCAAAAACAGCGCCTCGGTTGAGTTTGGATGAGCGCCGCTCCGTCCGCGCCGCGCACGACTGACCCGTATCCGGCAGGTTTTTTGCAGGCGCTGACCGCGCTACTGGGTTCCGACCGTGTGCGTGTCGTTACGGATGCGGGTCTAGATCCCGGGGTGCACCCCTTAAACCTAGGCGCGCACTGCGTGGCGTTGCCTGCCAATGCGCTGGAAGCGGCCCAGGTGCTGCAGCTGTGCAGCCAGATGCAGGTTGGCGTGGTACCGCAGGGTGGGCGCACTGGTCTTGCCGGCGGCGCGGTGACGCACGCGCACGAATTAATTGTGTCACTCGCACGGATGCAGCAGATCGAGGCCGTCGCCGCGGATGCACGCACGGCCATTGTCGGGGCAGGCGTGACGCTCGAGGCGCTGGATGCGGCACTCAGGCCGCTGTCTTTAAGTGCAGGCATTGATCTAGGCGCGCGCGGGTCCGCGACCCTCGGCGGAATGGTGGCCACCAACGCAGGCGGGATTGATGCCTTTCGTTTTGGCACCATGCGCGAGCGTGTGCTGGGCCTTGAGGTGGCGTTGCCCACCGGCGAGGTCATCAATCACTTAACGCGTGTGCGTAAAAATAACGCAGGCCTCCCCTTAATGCAGTTGTTCGTGGGCTCTGAGGGAACCTTAGGGCTGATCACCCGCGTCGCACTGCAGTTGGTGGACGCACCGCGTGAGCGTCACACCGCTTTAGTCTTGGTCGCAGATATTGCCGCGGGCATCGCTGTACTGCGCGCCGTGGAGGGTGTGCAGTCGCTGCGCCTTGCAGCCGCTGAGCTCATGTCAGGGAATCACATGCAGGTCACGGCGCGCGCATTGCAGATTCAGGGGTTGGAACAGACACCGCTCAATGGCTTTGGTGTGCTCCTCGCCGTGGAGGCCGCGGGCGCAGAATCCGCCGCACTGGTCGCGCTGCAGTTGGCTGAGGCGTTAACTGTAGCGGCCGAGGCGGGTGTGCTGCGCGATGCGTTATTACCTAAAAATGCCTCGGAGGAGCGGGATTTATGGCGTATTCGGGAAGACTGGTCGGTGGATCGACTTTTTCCGGGTGGGCTTTGGTATGACGTATCAGTGCCACTGGATGCGATCGACGGTTACCTGACTGCGCTACAGGCGCGTATCACGCGCCATGACGCAAGCCTTGCGGTCTATGTGGTCGGCCACTTGGCCGACGGTAATCTACACGTGACGGTCAATGCCGCCACGCCAGTAACGGATCGGTATGAAGCGATCGCACCGCTCGTCTATGATGGTTTGCAGGCATTAGGCGGTAGCTTTTCGGCCGAGCATGGCATCGGACTTGAGAAGCGCGCAGGCTTAGAGCATTGGGCGGGCGATACCTCATTGCGCCTCATGCGCTCCATAAAAGCGGTGTTCGACCCACAAAGTGTCATGAACCCGGGCAAGGTCTTGCGGTGACGTGCCGCGAGCGGGCCACTGCCGGTGGGCGCCACAGATCAGCAAACGCGCAGCAATGACTGCGCCAATCGAACCACATGGCACGCTGGAAGTGGCGCTAGGCCACGCGGCGCGCTTGCTTGAGCGTTCGCCACGGCTTGCGATAGCGCAAGTCCAGGAGATTTTAAAAATCGCGCCGACGCACCCGCAGGCGCGCTTGCTGCTCGCGCGTGCGCAGCGCTTGAATGGCGAGCTTCTTGTGGCATTGCAAGGACTGCGGCCATTAGCCGCTGAGCAGCCGCGTGCTGCTGCGGTATTTGTGGAGCTCGGCTTGGCGGAGGCGGAGGCAGAGCAGGGCGCGAGCGCGATACGCGCGCTAGAGCATGCTGTGACTTTGGCGCCCGATGCACCACACGCCTGGCGAGTGCTGGCCGATCAGTACGATGCGATTGGCGATGTGACGCGCGCCGATCAGGCGCGTGCGCGCTTCCTTAAAGCAGCAAACAAGGATCCGCGCCTGATGGAGGCAGCGGCAGCTTTGGTCGAGAACCAGCTGCCCGTGGCGGAGGCCTTGTTGCGCGCACATCTGCAGCAGCTGCCCACTGATGTGGCGGCGCTACGCATGCTGGCCGAGGTAGCGGCGCGCTTGCGGCGCTATCGCGATGCTCAAGTCCTGCTCGAGCATTGCCTAGAACTCAGCCCTAGTTTTGACGCGGCGCGACACAACTATGCGCTCGTGTTGTTCCGGCAGATGAAGGCTGCCGAGGCCTTGCTACAGATTAACCGCTTGCTCAAAGCCGAGCCACGTCACCCGGGTTATCGCAATTTAAAAGCCGCCATTCTTGCCACGCTGGGCGATTACACCGAGTCCATCGAGGTGTATGAAGCGGTCCTTAAGGAGTATGCCGATCAGCCCAAAGTGTGGATGAGTTACGGCCATGCCCTCAAAACCGCCGGTCGCTTACCCGAGAGTATTGCGGCGTATCGGGGTGCGATCGCCAAAGCCCCCGCGTTGGGCGAGGCCTACTGGAGTTTGGCAAATTTAAAGACCTATCGCTTCTCGGCCGCCGATGTGCGCGCCATGCGCGAGCAATTGGCGAATGCCTCGGCCAACACTCTGGCCGAGGAGGATCGTTTGCACTTTGAATTTGCGCTCGCCAAAGCGCTAGAGGACGAGGGTCAGTACGAAGAGTCCTTTGCCCTTTATGCCGCCGGCAATGCACGGCGCTTAAAGTTGCATCCGTATGATGCGGCCGAGGTGACGCGGCATTCCGTGCGCTGCCAGACGCTGTTGAGTGCAGAGTTTTTTAAAAAACGTGCGGGCTTTGGCCTGCATGCGCGAGATCCAATTTTTATTGTGGGCTTGCCGCGGGCAGGGTCCACATTAATTGAGCAGATTCTTGCCTCGCACTCGCAAGTGGAAGGCACGATGGAACTGCCCGATATTCCAGCGATTGCGCGTGAGCTTGTGTTGCGAGGGCAGGCGAAGGGGAATGAAGGGCCAGGCTACCCGGACGTGCTCGAGAGTTTAACTGCCGCGGAATTGCATGACTTGGGTCTGCGGTATTTGGCGGACACACGTGTGCAACGCAAGACGAGCGCACCTTTTTTCATTGACAAGATGCCGAATAATTTTCAGCATATCGGTTTAATTCAACTGATTTTACCGAATGCCTGCATTATTGATGCGCGACGTCATCCCTTGGGTTGCTGTTTTTCGAACTTTAAACAACAGTTTGCACGCGGGCAAAATTTTACCTATAGCCTGGAAGACATCGGTCAGTATTACGCGGACTATGTCGGGCTGATGAGTCATTTTGATGCGGTGCTGCCGGGGCGCATTCATCGCGTGCAGTACGAGCAGTTGATTGATGACACGACTGCCGCAGTGAAGCATTTGCTCGAGTACTGCGGCTTGCCCTTTGAATCGCAGTGTTTGCGGTTTTATGAGAACGAGCGTGCGGTGCGCACCGCGAGTTCAGAGCAGGTGCGCCAGCCTATTTTTCGCGATGGCGTTGATCACTGGCAGCATTTTGAGCCCTGGCTTGGGCCTTTAAAAGGTGCTCTTAGGTCTGTATTTCCAGTAACCCAAGTCCCGTCTTAGAACACGCAAACGCGGCGGATTGTGGCGTCATTTGACTAGAAAACGTGGTGTCGCATAAAGCGTGTGAGGCTTATTTTTACACGGCTGTTCGACTATTTCTCCAAGCTATTTAGCTGTTTGTAAGTCCACTGGCACTCCAGTGTCCGACAGACTGAGCGATGCATCAGCCGCATCCATATGGCTGCTTGCATGGTCGTGCTTTGGTAATGAGTCGGTGATCACAAGCCAAGGCAATTTCTCCGCCCAATGCACATGAAAAGTTGGCGGATAGGCTATTGGATGATCAAACGTCGACGTATACAGATGAATTTCATTTGGCCACCGGACTGACCGGTAGGACAAGGGGCTGCCACACGTGGCGCAGTAACTCCGCTCAACGCCTGGCGATGAGCTAAATAGACGTCGAGCATCTCCCCTAAAGTGAACCGATTCTTGGTTAAAGCCAACAAAAGCGGCGACGGGCGATCCCGTCGCATGACGGCAGCTGTTGCAATGACAATACGCGCTCCATATGGGCTCGGCTGCGACAGAGAATCGCACCGCTCCGCAGAGACATCCACCGACATCAGCTTCAACCGCTGCAACCGCTGTCATTTTTAATCCTGCACAACGCGTGCATATCGCGACTCAGACTGACGACAGTATACAAAGCGGCCCAGCGTCTTTCACTATGACGCGCCGCGGCATGCTGCATGGAGCAACTCGTGTGACTGCTAAGGTTCTTTTTGTTGAAATCAGCTGCGCTGACTCGCATTGACGTCGCGCAGACCTCTTGGAAAATAGGAAGAACAGAGGCGTGAGTTTGCGAGCTTATGACGCTCAATTACTAGACCCGCCGTATTTTATCGATGGTGCTGATGTGATTGATGACGATCAAGTGTTTTGTTTCAACAGGTGTCACAGGCACACAAACGGGTGCCAAAGAGCCTTTGCAGGCTCAATCGGCCGCGCGGTACACCAGCAGGCGCCCGTCATTGCTCGAGCTAACGTAATAGCCGATATGAGCTTCCACGACGGGCACTAAGGTATGGGCGCTTACCAAACGCGCGAAGCCAGTTGCAAACCCCAGTGGCTCCCAAACCGCATGGTGCACCGTGCATACGAGCCACCCACCGGGCCGTAGGATGCGCACCAGTTCACCGAGGCACGAGGCATCAACATGACCACTGGTGAAAGTGCCCGCGCAAACCACCGCGGCGTACTTGCCGCTTTCAATCGACAAGGGCTGCGTCAGGTTGCCTTCCAGCAACTGCCGGTAAACGCCGCGCTGTGCCGCCACGGCCATCATCGCAGCCGAAAGATCCAGACCATCTACCGTGGCGTAGCCCAGCGCCACCGCCTCGGCACCCACCAAGCCCGTGCCACAGCCCACATCCAGCACCGGCGACTCTAAGCTCTTCAGTTGCTGCGCCAGCGCCTTGGCCACCAAACGGGGCGTCACGTAGCCCAAACCGTCCAGCATGGTGGCGTCGTAAGTGGTCGCCCAGTCTCGGTACAGCTGCTGGCCGTCCTCCGTGGTTGCCACCGCGTAGGCGCGCCGAAGCAGCGTCGAGCTTGGTTCATCCACCCCTTCGGGAATGGCAGCGTGCGTCATCATTCCCCAACCCTACTCGAAAGGTAAGGTCGCATACAGTGCCCAAGGAACTGACAGACTCCAAAAAACGATCAAAGACCTTATACCAGCATCGGGTTTACTAGAGCCTGCGCCAGGCGAAAGACGCATCCTTGAGGGTCACCGCCATGGCGTGTGCGATGCTGACATTCTGCGGCAGGAGAATGACTGGGATCGGCCGGAGTGATCTGTGGACGAATGTGGCCGAGCCGACGGTGAATTTTTTACCACACAATAAATTTATTATCAGGTTATAAAAAAGCGGTTCAAACGGCTGGGCGGATACGATTCATAAAATTTAAAAATTATAAAAAACAAATAGTTAATCAAAAGATGGTCAGCAATTCCTATATAATCCTGTAAAAGGATGATCGGAGCGCCGTAATGGACGAGAGCGAAATTCAATCTATCAACCGTCGCGGCGTGCTGCTACTGGCAGCTGCTGCGGGAGCTACCTTGTCAGTTCCCAGCCTAGTGCTGGCAGGTGGTAGCAAGGCAAGCCCGCCCGCCCATAGCGGTGATCCGTCCATGGGGCACGCTGCGATTGAAACCCAACGGGCCGACGCTATCCCTCACTCTGTGAAAGTCAAAGGGCATAGCGCAGAAATAGCCATGGCTCCGCGCGCTGCTTTTGCAGTGAATGACTC
>CAIKZZ010000047.1 GCA_903832085.1 uncultured Pseudomonadota bacterium
GGCGCCAGCATAAACGAAGCTCGGCCACAAAACGACGAAGCCCCGCCAATGCGGGGCTTCGCTGACCGGTGGGTACCGGATAAACACCAGTCGGGATACCCGACCGGTGGCGGGATTACATATCCATCCCGCCCATGCCACCCATGCCACCCATGCCGCCCATGCCACCACCGCCGCCACCATGCGAGTGCTCCTCATCTTTTGGAGCCTCCGCAATCATGACTTCCGTGGTCAACAACAGGCCAGCGACCGACGCTGCATTCTGCAGAGCAAGGCGCGTGACCTTGGTGGGATCCAAGATACCCATCTCAATCATGTCGCCATACTCGCCAGTAGCAGCGTTGTAACCGAAGTTGCCCTTGCCATCACGGACGCGGTTCAACACAACAGCGGCATCTTCACCGGCGTTGCTGACGATCTGGCGCAATGGCTCTTCAATCGAGCGCGCAAGAATCTTCATGCCGAACTGACGACCCTCGTTCTCGTGGGTCAGCTTCTCGACAGCCTTAACGACGCGCAACAGCGCGACGCCACCGCCCGGAACCACACCCTCTTCGACCGCAGCGCGCGTTGCATGCAATGCATCTTCAACGCGAGCCTTCTTCTCTTTCATTTCAACTTCGGTCGCTGCGCCAACCTTAATGACAGCAACGCCGCCAGAAAGCTTCGCTACACGCTCCTGCAACTTCTCCTTGTCATAGTCAGAAGTTGCTTCTTCTGCCTGCTGACGGATCTGAGCAACACGACCCTTGATGTCGGCGGACTTGCCGGCGCCATCAATTAGCGTGGTGTTTTCCTTCTCGACCACAACTTTCTTTGCTTCGCCAAGATCGTTCAAAGTGGCTTTCTCAAGGGACAGGCCCACTTCATCCGAAATGACCGTGCCGCCCGTGAGGATCGCGATGTCTTGCAACATGGCTTTGCGGCGATCGCCGAAGCCAGGTGCCTTCACTGCAGCAACCTTGACGATGCCACGGATGGTGTTGACGACCAAAGTCGCCAGCGCCTCGCCTTCAACGTCTTCGGCAATGATCAGCAACGGACGCCCAGCCTTAGCAATCCCTTCCAGGATTGGCAGCATTTCGCGAATGTTGGAGATCTTCTTGTCGTACAACAAAATCAGCGGCTTCTCGAGCTCGGCTGTCTGATTTACTTGATTGTTGATAAAGTAAGGTGACAGGTAACCGCGATCAAACTGCATGCCCTCGACAACGTCGAGCTCATTGTTCAGACCTGAACCTTCTTCAACAGTGATTACGCCTTCCTTGCCAACTTTTTCCATCGCTTCAGCAATCGTATTGCCAATGCTCTCGTCGGAGTTAGCCGAAATCGTACCCACTTGGGCGATTGCTTTGGTGTCCTTGCATGGCTTCGACAGCTTCTTCAGCTCTTCGACCGCCGTGCCGACTGCTTGGTCAATACCACGCTTGATATCCATCGGGTTGATACCAGCGGCAACTGCTTTGAGGCCTTCGCGAACGATGGCCTGAGCTAGAACGGTTGCGGTGGTGGTACCGTCACCGGCTTCATCAGAGGTGGCGCTAGCCACTTCCTTCACCATCTGCGCACCCATATTCTCAAACTTGTCTTTGAGTTCAATTTCCTTAGCGACGCTCACGCCGTCCTTGGTCACTGTTGGGGCGCCAAAACTCTTGTCGAGCACCGCGTTACGGCCTTTGGGGCCCAGCGTTACCTTAACGGCATTCGCTAGGATGTTTACGCCGCGCACCATGCGCGAGCGGGCGTCATCGCCAAAACGGACTTCTTTTGCAGCCATTGCTTTAATCCTCTAAATTCTTAAAGTACCAAGTGGGGGCGGGATTACTTGCCTTCGATGATCGCGAGGATGTCTTCCTCACGCATCACGAGCACGTCATCACCGTCGACCTTCACTTCCGTACCGCTGTATTTACCAAACAGCACCTTGTCACCGACCTTGACATCAAGGGCGCGGGTGCTGCCATCCTCTAAAATCTTTCCTTTACCAATTGCAAGAACCCGACCTTTGCTAGGCTTCTCGGCAGCGGTATCGGGAATCACAATGCCACCAGGTGACTTGCGCTCATCTTCCTCGCGCTTGACAATCACACGGTCGTGCAGTGGGCGAATTTTTGTCGACATCAGTTGTCCTCCTCGGGGAGTCGTTAAAGTAAGCGGCCAACCTCGGGGCGATGTACCCCAAGGTCCGGGGACGCAGGCAGCGATTGTTAGCACTCGCTACTGGCGGCTGCTAACTATAGCGACGAAGTTTGGCTTTTCAAGGGCTGCGAGACGAAATCGAACAGGTATTTCCGCGCGTGACAGGGCTTAGCAGCACCGCTATGCTGCGTCTCTGCTTTGGGTATGCGGCGTCTTCAGGCATTAAGCTATTGAAATACATGAATTTTATGTCTCTATCTAGGTTCCAGCGCCCCAATCAGGCAATTTGGAGCCTCGTGTGTGTTTGGGCGCTGCTGACGCTAATGAGCGGATGGGGCCCCGCGGCGACGGCAGCCGACTTTCTGCCGCCCGAGCAGGCCTTTGACTACGTGGCCAAAGCCGATACTCATGCCATCGTGGTCTCGTACAACATTCATACCGGCTACTACCTGTACCGGGCGCGGATCAGTTTTGGGACCACGACACCCGGCGTCACGCTAGGCACAACGGAGTACCCACAGAGCAGCACACACCACGACGACTACTTTGGTGATCAACAGGTGTATCGCGGGGCAGCCGTCTTTCGGATTCCTTACACCAGCACCACAGCCCCCACCGCCCTCGACCTCACTCTGAAACTGCAAGGCTGTGCAGATCAGGGCCTGTGCTACCCACCGCAAACCTGGACGGCCCACCTGATGGTGCCAACGGCGAGCCCGGCGCCAACACCGTCGGCCACGAGCCTGCTCGCACGCCTCACGCCAAAAACGGCAGCCTCACAAAAACCAGTGGGCAGTACCAACACAGAGTTCTTAGAACCCGATGCGGCCTTCCAGCTCAGCGCCGAAGGCATGGAGACCAAAACCGTTTCACTGCACTTTACGATTGCCGATGGCTATTATCTGTACAAGCAACGGATGCATATCAGCGCTACCGATGAGCGTGCAACCATCGGCCCAGTACAACTACCCATCGGCCTTGAGCACAACGACGAGTACTTTGGTAAACAAGAAATTTACCGTCAGCAAACCCAAGTTAATGTTCCCTACGTGTTGGCTAATGCGGCTGCAAGTACGGTCGCGCTCACGGTCAGATACCAAGGATGCGCAGATGCAGGGCTTTGTTATCCGCCGGTCACACGCACACTGAACGTCGCACTCGCAGCGTCAGCATCAGGCATGACAACAACGCCGAACGATGCAGTGAAGCTAGCGAGTCCAGCGCGCCTGTCAGAACAGGATAAACTCGCCTCACTAGTCAGCAAGGGTAGCTTATGGCTGGTCGTTGCTTCATTCTTCGGCTTCGGCCTAGTGCTTGCTTTCACACCATGCGTCCTACCTATGATTCCGATTCTCTCGGGCATCATCGCTGGCGATAGCGACAACGTGACCCCAGCGCGTGGCTTTGTGCTATCACTCGCCTACGTACTCGGCATGGCTTTAACCTACACAATTGCTGGCGCTGTTTTTGCCCTTGCAGGTCGTCAGGCGCAAGCGGTGTTTCAACAAACATGGATCATCGCGTTATTTGCCGGATTGTTTGTAGCGCTGGCATTTGCCATGTTTGGCGCCTACGAACTGCAAATGCCAGCGCGCATACAGACGCAACTGAGCAGCTTTAGCAATCGTCTACGCGGTGGGCGCTTAATATCAAGCACCATCATGGGCGCTCTGTCGTCACTGATCGTCTCTGCCTGTGTAGCACCTCCATTAGTAGCAGCACTGTCAGTCATCGGCCAATCCGGAAGCGTCGCCCGCGGTGCGCTTGCGCTTTTTGCGCTTTCGCTGGGCATGGGCGCGCCACTACTCGCTGTAGGTGCCTCGGCCGGTACCCTACTGCCGAAAGCGGGTCCCTGGATGACGACCGTCAAGGCCCTGTTCGGTGTCCTGTTTCTCGGCGTCGCGGCTTGGATGCTAGACCGACTCTTAGGTGAGCGCACTATGCTGCTCGTCTGGGCGCTGGTCCTACTGGCACTCGTCTGGGTCATCGTGCAGGTGGGCCTCAGAGGAGGACGGCGCAGCCTACTACGCCTGAGTGTCGGCACTCTTGTCGGTCTGACAAGCGCAGCGCTGCTGACCTGTGCGGCGCTTGATGTCGACCCTTGGCACCCACTTGCAAGCAGGCACAGTGGCGCCGTGAGCAGCACCAAGCTCGAATTTCACGTGGTGCGCGGCGAGGCAGAACTCAACGCGGCGCTTGCGGCAGCGAAGCAAGCGGGTCGGCGTACGCTCGTTGACGTCTATGCCGACTGGTGCGTCTCGTGCAAAGAAATGGAAGCGCGCACGTTTACTGACCCCGCCATCAAGCAAGCGCTCGCAAATTACGTGCTACTCAAAGCGGACGTCACCCAAAATACACCCGCCGACCAGCGTCTTTTGCACCGTTTTGGGATTATTGGCCCACCGACGACGGCGTTTTTCGCCAGCGACGGTGACGAACGACGAGCTTTTCGCTTAGTTGGTTTCGTCGCGGCAGTGGCTTTTCAGAATCACCTTAAACAATTTGAGTCACTGCCATAATTACCCAACCACTTAAAATCACCTTAGCGGCCTTTGTTCTGATTGGACTGGGCGTTTTTGGCGCGTACGTTTATCAGCACCAGCGTGGTGATACAGCCACCGCCAGTGCGTCTCTGACAGACCTCGCTGGGAACAAGCAGTCCCCACTAGCCACTGTACCCACGCGGCGCCCCAACCTAACCCTCAGTGACCTGTCAGGCACCCCCCATGCCCTGAGTGAGTGGGACGGGCACACGGTACTCCTGAACTTCTGGGCAACATGGTGTGCGCCCTGCCGTCGTGAAATTCCCTTATTAAATAAAATATCTAGCGAATTTGCGCCTAAAAACGTCAAAATAGTCGGTATCGCCGTCGATTTCTCCGAAGATGTGACAACTTATTTAAAAGACAACCCGATTAAATACTCGGTGCTGGTCGGCGAGCAAGACGGCCTTGATGCGGCAAAAGCGTTTGGGGTCTCGTCGATGGCATTTCCATTCACCGTGCTGATCGATGCAAAAGGCGATGTGGTTACCGTGCACCTCGGCGAGCTACACGAACAGAGCCTACGGCGCGTACTTGGCATTACAGAGCAGCTCGAGACTGGAAAAACCTCACTGCAGGCCGCACGCGTCGCGATCAATGCCGCCCTGCAGGACGCTACACCGGCACATTAAAAGCCTAAGGTAGCGCAGCAGCGCCTACGTTAATTTGTAAAAATCGACGACAAATGTCGACAATCGTGACTTTTTCGCGAATATTCGCGAAAATCATCCAAAATCTCCCTACCACCACGCAATTATGGGTACACTTCGCCGCTGCGGAATTAACCAAAGGCTGAGCGATGCCCCGAATTCTGGTCCTCAATGGACCAAATCTGAACCTGCTGGGAACACGCGAACCCCACCTCTACGGCTCAGAGACACTCGCTAGCATTGTGAAGACCCTCGAAGGGCGCGCGGGCGCGCGCGGAGCGGAGCTTGTTGCCCACCAATCGAATGCAGAGCATGAGCTGATTCTGCACATACAAGAGGCGAAACGGTCGGCATTTGATGCGATCGTGCTTAATGCGGGCGCCTACACCCATACCAGCATTGCGCTGCGTGACGCACTTGCCGCCTGCGAACTACCGTTTTATGAAGTGCATATTTCCAACGTCTATGCCCGAGAGACGTTTAGGCACCACTCCTACCTATCAGCCATCGCAGCCGGAGTCATCGTCGGTTGCGGCCCCATAGGCTACGAACTCGCGCTAGATGCGGCCTTAAGCCGCCTCGGCGTACCGCGTTAAGACTTGAAGGGATAGCAGACATGGATATTCGCAAGGTCAAAAAACTCATTGAGCTACTCGAAGAATCGGGAATCGGTGAAATCGAGATCAAAGAGGGCGAAGAATCCGTCCGCATCAGTCGTCAAGGCAATGGCGCGGTCACCACTTACGTGCAAACAACCAGTGCACCGACCGCAGCGCCAGCCGCAGCGGCACCAGCTGCGCCAAGCGCGCCTGTGATTAGCAACGAAGAAGCGGCAGCGACGCGAGCCGAAAATACCGTGACAGCGCCCATGGTCGGGACGTTTTATTCCGCCGCCGCGCCAGGTGCACGGGCATTTGCTGAGATTGGCACCGAGGTCAAAGTAGGCCAAACGCTCTGCATCATTGAAGCCATGAAGATGATGAATCAAATTGAATCCGACAAAGCAGGCAAGATCACGGCAATCCTCGTTAAGAACGGTGACCCTGTGGAATTCGGCCAGGCCCTATTCCTCGTCGAGTAACGATCCTTATGCTGGACAAAGTTCTTATTGCGAATCGCGGCGAAATTGCGCTGCGCATTCTACGTGCCTGCCGAGAGCTCGGGATCAAAACGGTCGCCGTACATTCCACTGCTGACAACAGCCTTAAGCATGTACTGCTCGCCGATGAGACCGTCTGCATCGGCCCACCAGCTTCCAAGGACAGCTATCTCAACATGCCGGCCATTATTGCCGCAGCTGAGGTCACTGACTCCATGGCAATTCATCCAGGGTATGGGTTTTTGTCTGAAAACGCTGATTTCGCCGAGCGCGTAGAGAAATCAGGTTTTGTCTTCGTAGGCCCCAAAGCCGAGACGATCCGACTGATGGGCGATAAGGTCTCGGCGATCCGCACAATGAAAGAAGCTGGCGTGCCATGCGTGCCTGGATCCGGTGAGCCGCTAGGAACAGATGATGCGGACAACCGGCGCATTGCGCGCAGTATTGGCTACCCAGTCATCATCAAGGCCTCTGGCGGAGGCGGTGGCCGAGGGATGCGCGTCGTGCACTCCGATGCCGCCCTAGTCAACGCCATCCATGTCACCAAAGCCGAAGCGCTGGCAGCGTTCGGCAATGAACAGGTCTACATGGAGAAATTCCTCGAGCGTCCGCGGCATATCGAATTTCAAGTGGTAGCCGACAGCTATGGCAACGTCGTTGTTCTTGGCGAACGCGACTGCTCCTTACAGCGTCGCCACCAAAAAATTGTCGAAGAAGCACCAGCTCCCGGCATTTCGCCGCTGGAGCGAACCACCATGGCGGCCAACATTACTAAAGCGCTGAAGCATGTTGGCTACCGTGGCGCCGGCACCCTTGAGTTTTTGTATGAAGATCGGAAGTTTTACTTCATTGAGATGAATACTCGCATTCAAGTTGAGCATCCTGTAACTGAGTTGGTCACGGGCATTGATCTTGTAAAGCTGCAGCTACAGATAGCCGCTGGCGAAAAGCTGCCATTCGCGCAGGAAGATATTGAAATTCGCGGGCATGCAATCGAGTGCCGCATCAATGCCGAAGATCCAAAAAGCTTCATGCCTAGCCCAGGAACCGTCAAGCTCTGGCATCCACCCGGCGGGCCTGGCATACGCATCGATAGCCACCTCTATAGTGGCTATACGGTACCGCCATACTACGATTCGCTCATTGCCAAAGTGATCTCATTTGGCGACACCCGCACTACTGCGATCGCCCGTATGCGCAACGCACTGGGAGAAATGGTAGTCGAGGGCATCAAGACGAATGCGCCATTACACCAAGAAATCTTTGGTCACACTGCATTTCAGCAAGGTGGGCTCGATATTCATTATCTTGAGCGCCGCCTTGGCCTTAAGTAACGACTGAACGTCACAGCAGACCGCGCGTGCCGTTCCTACAAATCCACATTTCGCTGGGCACACAGGACCTAGAAATGGTGGAAGAAGTCTGCTTGGCTACTGGCGCTTTGTCAGTCACTCTAGCTGATGCTGGTGATAACCCAATTCTTGAGCCGGCGCCGGGAGCCACGCCCCTGTGGCCTAGTGTGACGCTATCGGCTCTGTATGAGGCCAGCATTGATCCTATCGATCTGACCAATACTTTGCGCACTGAGCTCAACGCACCAGATTTGGCAGTGACGACTGAAATTTTGGCCGACCGAGTCTGGGAACGAGAATGGCTCAAAGACTTCAAGCCGATGCGTTTTGGTAATCGGCTATGGATTTGCCCAGGCGGTCAAACACCGCCAACGGCTGAAATCAACGGCACTCACCCGATCATCGTGCAGTTAGATCCTGGTTTGGCCTTCGGCACAGGCACTCATCCAACCACCGCACTATGCCTTGAGTGGCTGGACAGCGCTGATCTAACGACCTCACGCGTTCTCGACATCGGCTGCGGATCAGGAGTCCTTGCAATTGCAGCGCTACTGCTGGGCGCCCAACATGCGCACGCAATTGATATCGATCCGCAAGCGCTGTTAGCGACCGCTGAAAATGCTGAACGCAATAAAGTGACGGCCTCTTTACGCGTTGAGGCAGCTGATAGACCCTGGCCAGCCGACTGTAATGTCATTCTCGCCAATATACTCGCCGAACCATTAATCGCTTTAGCCCCACAGTTTGCTGCAGCGGTGAAGCCAGGCGCTGCGCTGGTCTTGTCGGGCCTACTGGCAGGACAAGAGGGGCAGGTAATAGCCGCGTGCGCACCATGGTTCGCAATGCAGGCGCCCCGCGAACTTAACGGCTGGATGTGTCTTGTTGGTCATCGTTACTAAAGCGCCCCATGAAAACCACCTGCCCACATTGCACAACGGTTTTTGATCTAACGCCGCGTTTAGTAACCCAATCCCATGGGCGCGTACTGTGTAGTGTCTGTAACACCACTATTATTATTGACCAAGGTGATTCTGCTCAGACAACGTCCTCCGCGCACATCACGCCAACGCGGCCAACGCAGAAAAATATTTTAGAAACAACGGCATCTGCCACATATTCCGCAGAATCGTCCAACTCGGAAGATCTTGCTCTGAGCGAAAAGATACTGCTGGAACTCACGCAACGCAGCATAGCTCAAAAAAAAGCACAGACACCGCACAGAGCACTTTGGCTGACTGCTATGGGGCTAACGCTGATCGCGTTAGTGCTACAAGTCATCCACCATCACCGAGATGTTATTGCCTCAAGTTTCTTCGTCGGCGAGCCTTTGCGCGCGATCTACTCAGCAATTGGGAGCCCAATAGAGCCGCGCTCTGATTTGCATCGTTATGCACTACAGCAAGCACAACTGACCAATATAGATGGCACGACTAACCTGCAACTACAGACGAGCATTGTGAATCGCGCGACGTATTCACAGCCGCACCCACTCCTACGAGTCACTTTGATTGATCGTTTTGGCACACCACTGGGTAGGCGAGAATTTGCGGCTGTAGACTACCTACCAGGGCAGATGCAAGGCGATACACTGATCGCACCAGATCGACGTGTGGACATTGACTTAAAACTTACAGACCCAGGTCTACAAGCGGTTGGTTTTGAATTAGACGTGTGCCTATACCGAAAGCAGCGTCTGCACTGTGCAAACGATTCAGACGTAGCTGGCGACCGGCGATGAACATCGGTGGTTTTTCGTTATCCGCGCCCTTGGCCCTCGCTCCTATGGCTGGCGTCACGGATCGTCCGTTTCGTATGTTATGCCGACGACTAGGCGCGGGTGTCGCTGCATCTGAAATGGTTACGTCGGACGTCGCGCGCTGGCATACCAAGAAATCCCGTTTACGACTTGACCATACCGGTGAACCAGAACCGCGCGTCGTACAAATTGCTGGCGGCGATGCAAGTATGCTTTCCACAGCCGCACAACAAAATGCCGATGCTGGCGCGCAGATCATCGACATAAACATGGGGTGTCCTGCAAAGAAGGTCTGCAATAAAGCGGCGGGCTCAGCCTTGCTGCGTGACGAGTCTCTCGTGGCAGACATTCTCACGAGCGTCGTACGTTCTGTCACGATCCCTGTAACCCTTAAGATGCGCACTGGTTGGGATCGGGACAACCGCAATGGAGTTGCGATCGCGCGCTTAGCTGAGGCGGCTGGCATTGCAAGTCTTGCGATACACGGTCGAACGCGTGCCGATCACTACACCGGTACGGCCGAATATGAAACCATTGCCATGATCAAAGATGCAGTAAATATTCCAGTTTTTGCCAATGGCGATATTGATTCAGGCCCCAAGGCGCAAGCGGTGCTGGCATACACCAAAGCAGATGGCATCATGATTGGCCGTGCGGCTCAAGGTAATCCCTGGATTTTTCGTGAAGTTAGCCACTTTCTAGAAACAGGGCAGCCACTGCGTGCTCCGCCACACGGGGAGGTCCGTGATATTATGCTTGGGCACCTTGCTGCGCTATACGCCTTTTATGGCGAACAAGCCGGTGTGCGAGTGGCGCGTAAACACCTTGGTTGGTATCGAGAAACAGTCCTTAGTACCATGGTCCTGACAGGCGTCGCGCCACCAAGTAACCAAAGCGCCGCGGCAGACGATGTACGAGCACAACACGAGATAACGCTATTTCGTGAGGTTCGCGTTACGGAACAAGCGGCTACCCAAATTGAGCTCGCGAGAACATGGTTTGATGTCCTTGCATATCAGTCGGCAGATGTTCGGCATACAGGGTAGGATTGATCGTCAGTGCTGATGGCGCTGGTAAACTGGCGCACTTGATTGCAACGTGACTAGTATGGGATCGGCAAGTGTCAAAAATAATACCCCCAACGCGCGCTGATAGGGGCTCATCACAGCGCACTACGTCACCTCTGACGGCCACCGACATACCCTTACGCGCGCATGCCGAAACAGCCCTGCGCAGCTACTTTGAACGCCTGAACGGTCAGCAGCCAGCAGGACTGCATGCGATGATCTTGCGCGAAGTGGAGCAACCTCTTTTTAAGGCCGTCATGCACTACACAGAGGGCAACCAGTCAAAGGCTGCACAAATTCTCGGTCTAAATCGCGGCACACTACGCCGCAAACTCGAGGATTACGATCTTGCCGACTAATCCTGATGCCAAACCAAATAGCCATAGGCCCGTTCGTCGCGCACTCCTCAGTGTCTCTGATAAAACAGGCATTGTAGATCTAGCAAAGGCGTTGCAGCGACTGTCGGTCGAATTGCTATCGACCGGCGGCACCGCGGCACAGCTGAGAGAGGCTGGCATCTCAGTCACCGACGTGTCGACTTACACCGGCTTTCCAGAAATCATGGACGGCCGGGTTAAAACACTACATCCACGAATTCATGGTGGATTGCTTGGCAGACGTGGGCACGACGATGCCGTCATGGCCATTCATGGCATCGAGCCAATCGATCTTTTGGTGGTTAACCTCTATCCATTTTCTACCACAATCTCAGAAAAAAACGTCAGTTACGTCAATGCGATTGAACAGATTGACGTCGGTGGACCCGCGATGCTGCGTGCTGCAGCAAAGAACCATGCGGATGTTGCTGTGGTTGTGGACCCGAAAGACTACGCCAGTATCATCGCTGCAGTGACTGCTGGCGGTACAACCTATACCCAGCGTCAGCGCCTTGCTTGTAGCGCGTTTTCGCATACGGCACATTACGATACGGTGGTCGCCAGCTGGCTAGAGCAACAGTTGACGCCAAACCAGACGAGCTATCCTGAAGTACTCGAACTCACGTTTGTCAAAAAAAGTGACTTGCGGTACGGTGAAAATCCGCACCAGCATGCAGCTTTTTATACCAACCCTATTCCGAAGCGTGGCACGATCGCCAGTGCCCATCAGGTGCAAGGCAAGGAGCTCTCATACAACAATATCGCTGATGCTGATACGGCGCTCTGCTGCTCTCACGAGTTCGACGCGCCTTGCTGTGTCATCGTCAAGCATGCCAATCCATGCGGGGTGGCCGTTGCCGCATCGATACACGAAGCCTACGAAAAAGCCTATCGCACTGACCCAACATCAGCCTTCGGCGGAATCATTGCCGTCAATCGCCCTTTAGATGAACTCACTGCAACTAGTATCATTGCTAAACAGTTTGTCGAGGTGATTGTGGCACCGAGCGCGAGCGCCGCAGCGCTAGCAGCAATCGCCACAAAACCTAACGTCCGTGTCTTACTAACCGGCACCTTGGATAGCCAAACGCAAAATGAACAAGCCATGCTTAGCGTTGATGGTGGATTGCTACTCCAGAGCAAGGACACGGCACGCCTCATGGAATCAGAAATCAAGATTGTCTCAAAGCGTACGCCCAATGCTGCTGAACTTGCTGACCTATTGTTTGCTTGGCAAGTAGCCAAGTTCGTGAAATCTAACGCCATTGTTTACGCCAAAGACCTACTAACAACCGGCATTGGTGCTGGACAAATGAGTCGCGTCGTGTCGAGCCGTATAGCCGCGATGAAAGCAGTGGACGCAGGCCTTAGTGTGAGCGGTGCAGTCATGGCCTCGGATGCCTTTTTGCCATTTCGTGACGGCCTTGACGTTGCAGCAGAATATGGAATCACAGCAATTATCCAGCCAGGTGGATCCATGCGCGACGATGAAGTGATTGCCGCGGCTGATGAGCATCAGTTGGCAATGGTCTTCACTGGTATACGGCACTTCAGACATTAGGTTCGGCATATGAAAGTCCTTATTATTGGCTCGGGTGGCCGAGAACATGCGTTGGCATGGAAAGCTGCCTCATCGCCCCGCGTGAGCGCCGTCTTTGTCGCGCCTGGCAATGCTGGCACCGAAGCAGAAGCGGGCTGTCAGAACATCAATATTGCTAGTGATAACATTGAGGCGCTCAGAGATTTTGCATTAGCGCAGAACATAGCACTGACGATCGTCGGCCCTGAGGCGCCGTTAGTGCTCGGAATTGTGGATTGGTTTCAGGCGGCCGGCTTGCGCTGCTTTGGACCTTCGCGCGCCTGTGCGCGCCTGGAGGGCTCAAAATCCTTCACTAAAGATTTTCTGAAACGCCACAAGATCCCGACTGCAGGCTATGCCGCCTTCACCAAGGAGTCATTCGATCCTGAGTTTGTGCGTAGCCAGCGTCTGCCGGTTGTGATCAAGGCGGATGGCTTGGCTGCAGGAAAAGGTGTCGTTATAGCTACCAGCCACGAAGAAGCATTACAAACTGTCAACAGCATGTTCGCTGGAGCCTTTGGCACCGCTGGTAGTACGGTTGTCGTTGAGGAGTTTCTGCTGGGAGAGGAAGCAAGCTTCATCGTCATGGTAGATGGCAAGAATGTATTGCCACTCGCTACCTCCCAGGATCACAAGCGCCTCAAAGATGCCGACCAGGGCCCAAACACAGGCGGAATGGGCGCTTATAGTCCAGCGCCCGTGGTGACACCCATAATGCACGACCGCATCATGAACGAGGTCATACTGCCCACGGTTGCCGGCCTCATCGCGGATGGCACTCCCTACACTGGATTTTTGTATGCAGGCATCATGGTTGCTCCTGATGGCACGCCAAATGTTCTTGAATTTAACTGTCGTTTCGGCGATCCAGAAACGCAGCCCATCATGATGCGCTTGCGCTCAGACCTCACCCTTTTAGTAGAAGCCGCGCTCGATGGCCGCCTTAACGCCATTGATGCAGATTGGGATCCGCGTGCTGCAGTGGGCGTGGTGCTTGCTGCCGGCGGCTACCCAGACGATCCAGAAAAAGGACGCGCCATCACGGGATTAAACGAGGCCGCTCTCTTACCTGGCAAGATATTCCATGCCGCCACGACACATTCTGGCAGCGATATTGTCACAAGCGGTGGCAGAGTCTTATGCGCAGTTGGCCTCGGCGCTTCTGTAAAAGCCGCACAAACTGAGGCTTACAAACTCATTGATGCTATACGCTTTACTGGCATGCAGTGTCGACGCGATGTCGGCTACAGAGCCATCGCCCGCGAATTGGCAAACCATTAAGGTGGTGTCCGATGGGCCGCTTAAGCGTACAACACTCGCATAATTTACTGCTGCCTGAGCTGACAGAGCGCGTTAACCGCGTTGCTGCCAAGCTCTGCGAACGTTTTGGAGCCGCATGCGCCTGGGACGATGGAAAACTGCTTATCACACACAATGCTGTCAACGGAATAATTCACCTCGACGTGCAGCATGTGCTAATTGAAGCGGAGCTTTCTTTCCCATTGAGCCTAATGGCAGCGCAGGTGCGTAGTGAGATTGACCGCGTCCTCGATAAGGAACTGACTGCATGAAAACCTCATTTACCATACGCACGGCCACAGCCAGTGATGCAGAAAGTCTAGCGAAAA
>CAIKZZ010000048.1 GCA_903832085.1 uncultured Pseudomonadota bacterium
GGCACAGGTCCTTGACCCCCACGCCACCCTCGGCTTCCTTCAGGAACCCCACAATCTGCTCTTCCGTAAACCGCTTCTTCACGTCCAACCTCCTTGCCATAGGTCAGACTCTAGAGCTTTTCGGGACTCATTTCAGGGGGGACGTCGGATCGGCTATAAGAATATTTTTTGTCGCCTGCATCCCTCAAAAAGACGGCACACGTTTCGAAAATAGCCGGTTCAACCAGAACAACTGCAATCAGATGCTAAAATGCATTGATGCCAGTGAGTTCTCGACCGATCGTCAGCTGATGCACGGTTTCAGTACCTTCATAGGTAATGACGCTTTCAAGATTTAGCATATGGCGGATTGGTACATATTCCGCACTGATACCCGCACCACCAAGCATATCGCGCGCATCTCGGCAGACCTCTATCGCAGCGCGGCAGTTATGCCATTTTGCAAGGGACACATGACTAGGCGTCATTTTCCCTGAGTCTTTAAGCCGACCGAGCTGTAGCGACAGTAGCTGCGAGGTGGTGATTTTACGACTCATTTCCGCCAGTCGAATCTGGATCGCTTGATTTGCCGCAAGTGGACGACCAAACATCACCCGATCTTTCGTGTATGTGATGAGTTCGGAAAGACAGGCTTGGGCGGCGCCAATGACGCCCCACGTGATTCCATAGCGCGCTTGCGTGAGACAGGACAGTGGGCCCTTTAAGCCAACGACCCCAGGTAGAACTCGGTCGTGTGGGACGACAACGTTGTCAAAGAACAAACCGGATGTGACAGACGCACGCAATGAGAACTTATTTTTTATAAGCGTCGTTGTAAATCCGGGCGTGCCTTTCTCAATAATAAACCCGCGAATTCCCTCGTCAGTCTGAGCCCAGCAGATACATAGATCTGCGATGGCGCCATTGGTGATCCACATCTTTGCGCCGTTAATCACCCAATCAGAGCCGCGCCGCGTTGCGTGTGTCTTCATATTGGCGGGATCAGAGCCGCCATGAGGCTCTGTCAATCCAAAGCAACCAATCAGCTCGCCACGTGCCATTCTGGGGAGGAACAGCTCTTTTTGTTCATTGCTCCCGTATGTATGAATTGGGTACATACACAGAGAGGACTGTACGGAGACGAAGCTACGAATGGCTGCATCGCCACGCTCTAGCTCCTGACAGATCAGACCATAGGACACAGCATTCATGCCGGCACAGCCATAGCCCTCGAGCGAGGAGCCAAAAAGTCCCAGAGCAGCAAGTTCCGGGATTAGAGACTCCGGGAATGTATGATTTTCGAAGTGTTCACGGATGATGGGCAGTACCTTGTTGTCAACGAGGCGCGCGACAGCGTCCTGGACGAGGCATTCCTCTTCTGTTAGTTGATTGCGAACTCCAAATAGATCCAGTGGATCAAGCATCGCTGCAGCTTTTTTGGGTTTATTGGTCGCCGACGTGGGGGTAGCCATCGTGTTTTCCTAACAGTAGCGAGCTAGGCGCTCTGCATTGATCATATCGCCTCGGACTCTTTGCTTGGTAAGGGCCGTGGATGAGAATAAAAGGGCTGTGGCTCGTTGGGCACAGCCCCTGTGCGGTGGCGCTACACACCAATCGCTCTGAACTTACTTTGCGGCAGGGGTGGTGCCAATACGCGTAGCAATTTCCCCTAGTTTCGCCTTGACGCCCTTGGCTTTATCGACAGCCCCCTGTGCATCGTTAGCGCCAAACGCTTGGCTTGCCTCAATCCATATGGCCTTGCTCTCGGCAAGCGCTGCCGTTTCGGTTGTGATCATATCTTTGGTCAGCCCCGCCGGCAGCTTTGGAGTTTTACTGAGCAGAGCGAGACGCGTTTCTAAGGAGAGGATCAGTTGTGGCAGAGTTGTTGAAAAGCTCGACCATTCTGAGTTGAGGCCTTCGGTGATCAGCTTTTTCTTAGCTGCTGATGCATCACTTAATGCCTTGGCAGCGGCGACAACGGCGGGACCTGAGTCAATGATCGTTTTATAGTCGTGCTTGTCTAAAGAGGCTTTTAGGTCAGAAAGCTTGTTACTGACTGAGGATAGCTGGTCGGGGACATACTGTTGTGCGTCGACACCAGCTTCGCTGATAGCTGTCTCTACATCGGCAATTATTTTTTTCGCGGGCTCTTTCTGTGTCGAGCAGGCGGCAAAAAACATTATGCCTAGAAGCATAGTGTACATTGTGATTTTTCTAATCTGCATCATTCGAGTGCTCCAAAAGTCAGTTACCAATCGGACGAACATCATGCGCGAGCTGGAAAGGTTATGCCATGCGCGCGTGCGCTTCAATAGCAGAGCAAATGGCTGAAACTACGGATGGCAGGCGGCGGCGCAGTTCTGGGACAGCGGTCAACTCCCAGTCTTGAGCTCGCAGTAAGGGGCCCACGTAGCATAGGCCGACGTGAGGCTGTCCACGGTCGTTCAAAAGTTGGCCCGCTTGGTCTGTGAGTACTCCAAGGCCTAAATGGTCGGGTTGAATGTCCCGGCGATCCTTCAGGGCGTCAAGTGGGTTGCCGAGCGGCGCGCCAGCCGGTGCGCCAGTACAGTTGATCACCTGGGTGACGCGTAGCGGTATGGTTGTGGTTTGCCCGCGGGGCCTCACTGCAAGCTCTAAAGTACCTGCATGTGCGTGGGCGCCGGTGATGCGCCCAGCGATCAGCTGTAGTGTGCCAGCGGCTATGTCCGCTTCAATGTGCTTCCCCACAGACTCCGGCACTCGGTGGCGATGACTGTCCCATAAATGGCGAGCATGTCTTAGAAAACGTAATCGTTCACTGAGGGGGAGATTGTTCCAAAGTTTAGGAATCAATGGTCGGATTGCTGCGATGAGCATTCGGAAATCCCGTCCAGCTGCGTGCATCATAGCCAGTTGTTGGCGAAAAACTCCTATCAATTGTCGGATAGATTGAATCGGCAAAGCTTCTGGCTGAAATGCTTCTGGGATATCTGATGGAGTTGGTATTGCGGGGGGGCCGCGCTCGATTTGGGGCAGTACGCCATGACGTGATAAGGCAACGATATGGCCCTTAAAACCACCAGCACGCAGCGTAATCACCGTATCGACGAAGGTGAGGCCAGTGCCAATTGTCGCGACAGTGGCAGTAGAATCTAGCGAAGGCGCCGTCGTTTGGGTCCAAGCGTCGCGGTAATGCCCACTGTCCAGCATATGATCTGTCACCCAGCGTGGCCGTGCTGGTATGCCTGGGCCGGTTGTCAGCAGGACCGCAGTTGCGTCTAATTCGAATGCAAGCCCAAAGCTTTCTCCGCGTACTTGCCAGCCACCCGCGTTACCCGGAAGCACATCAAGTATTTCGGCTGCCCTGATTTCAAACTGAATATCGCGACGCGCCTTAATAGCGGTCTGCAGGCGAGCGCGCAAGTAGTTCCCATAAACGTGCCGCGGTGCAAAAGTGCCACCTACGGCATCAGGCGAGATGGTACGCAGGAAATTAAGAAAGTCTTCCGGCTCTTCCTCGAAGGCGCTCATCCCTGCTGCTGGCACATTGAGGAGTAGTCGCTCTGATTCTATATCGTAAGCCACCCCTCCAAGACCATGGCCGACACGCTCAAACAAGGTGATGTGTGTCCCACCGATCTTTTGTTGTTGGAGTAGGCGAATTGCACTCACCATGCCACAAAAGCCACCGCCAACTATGGCAATCGTTGTGGGCCGGGTCATACGCTACCGCTCATTTTCATAGGTCACACTCAGCGATTCGATACCATTGCACTATCAATAGTCTATCTGCCATCGTAGCGTGCATGCGAGTTAGTTTTCACCCGGATTATCATATTGGCCTGCCATCTCCCCATCCCTTTCCTATGGGGAAGTACGCATTGTTATACGCCCATCTTTTGCGGGCGGGCCTAGTTGACCCAGCTTGTGTAGAGGAGCCGATCGAGGCGCCCCTTGCAATGCTTTCCCGGGTTCATGCAAGCGACTATTTGGATCGTTGTGCACGGGGTGAGTTATCGGCAAAAGAGATACGAGTGCTTGGTCTGCCATGGTCAGCGCGCTTATGGCGCCGTTCGCGACTGGCCGTGTATGGCACCTATCTTGCTGCCTGCAATGCTCTCAAGGATAGCATCTCAGCCAATCTTGCAGGTGGAACCCATCATGCGTTCGCTGATCACGGAGAAGGGTTTTGTGTCTTAAATGATGTGGCAGTGACGATACGAGAATTGCAGAGCCGCCAGGCGATCACTCGGGCCTTGATCGTTGATTTGGACGTACACCAAGGTAACGGCACTGCGGCGATTTTCGCCGAAGACAACAGCGTTTTTACATTATCCATACACGGCGCGCGCAATTATCCGGCCGTTAAGGCGCGCTCCAGTCTGGATGTGAATTTACCAGATGGTACTGCAGATGTGCCTTATCTTGCCGCTCTAGAGGATGCATTAACCCAAGCGATCCAGCAGGCCGCTGCTGACATTGTGTTTTATATTGCTGGCGTCGATGTGGTGGTAGGCGATCGTTATGGGCGGCTTGGATTGACTGTAGATGGCTTGCGGCAGCGCGACGCCTATGTGATCAAGGCTATTCGCAGTGCGGGACTGCCATTAGTTATAGTGCTTGGCGGAGGCTATTCCCCATCCACGCTGCAAACCGCTCAGTTGCATGCGATTGTTTTTGAAGAAGCTGTTGCCTCTATTATCAAGCATCCGGAGCATTTTGCGTCACATCGAAGTTTTTATCGTGGAGTATTTTAACTGTGTGGCAGTCGTTTATAACCAAACGTGAGTTGGCTAAAAGCGTTTAGGCATGCATTATTGCGCCTACACTGGGGTGCTGGGTGGCGCAGTTAGGGGCGCAACCAGAGAATAAATAATGCAAGAGTTTGATAATGAACAAGAAGCGGGCGCATCACGGCCATGGTTGGACAGTGTCGGATCTTAGAAAATTACGTCTTCTGGTCGCGCGTGATGTGCCGCGATTAGAGATAGCTAAAGCGCTGGGCCGTACGGTATCTGCGGTGTATCAACGCATAGTGACTGACAAACTTAGCCCGCGGCGGGCGCCGGCTAAGGGTCGTACGTAAAATAACCAGCCACAGTTATGCCATCGCTGTTTTCAGTTTCTTAAGCGCATTCGCTTCAATCTGCCGAATCCGCTCAGCGGACACGGAGTATTCGGCAGCCAATTCATGTAGTGTTGATTTATCATCATCACGTAGCCAACGCCGTTCAACGATGGCGCGACTGCGCTCATCGAGTGTGGACAGAGCGTGCTTCAGGCGCATGCTGGAAGTATCTTCCCACTCGCCGCGCTCAATCGCCACTGCAGGATCGGAATCCGGTGCTGGCAGATATGCAGAGGGCGAATAAATTGCGTCTTCATCATCTGCATCTGGGGCTGGGTCAAAAGCCACGTCACGTGCCGCTAGGCGTTGCTCCATCTGCGACACTTCAGCAGGCGTAACCCCTAAGTCCTTGGCGACGGCAAGAGTTTCCTCGGCAGACAGCCACGCTAGATTTTTCTTTGCTTTGCGCAAATTAAAAAACAACTTGCGCTGAGCTTTCGTCGTTGCAATTTTAACCAGGCGCCAGTTCTTCAGGACGTACTCGTGTATTTCAGCGCGGATCCAGTGCACTGCAAACGAGACGAGACGCACGCCCACATCTGGGTCAAAGCGCTTCACAGCTTTCATCAGGCCAATATTGCCCTCTTGAACCAAATCGCTAACCGGCAAGCCGTAGCCGGCGTAGCCGCGGGCGATGTGTACAACAAAGCGTAGGTGCGATAACACTAGGTCTCGCGCCGCGTCCAAGTCCTGCTCGTTACGGTAACGGTTGGCTAATACGACTTCTTGCTCGCGAGAGATGACGGGTACTCGCGAGACTGACTCGATATAGGCCTCGAGGCTGCCTAGCGGTCCACGGAGCGCCAGAGGATTTGCGCCGATCAGACTGGCGGGTGCTGCGATGGTACTCATGTACGATCTCCTTACCTGTGCGCGGTTCATCGCGCGGAAATGATGATGGAGCTATCTTAGCACTCGCCGTATTCGAGTGCTAACTCAGAACGCATTTCCTGAGTAAATACAATTTAATCAATAGGTTAAGGCTGCCTGATCTTAGATCTGTGTCTGGCCAGGCTCGATGGAACGTAGCTGGTGGTTCGTAAAAATCCATGCCCCCAGCCAGCCGAGCAGGACGCTACTGGCGAGTAAAGCAAGTGACAGGCCCAAGTTCGGCCCCAACAATTCGAACTTGCTGCCATAGGCTGCAGCGACACGGCCTAAGGGGCCCTTAAGAGCAAGCACGAGGGCGTGTACGAGCGTCAGCGCCACCAGACCTCCGCCTAACCCATACCAAATACCCGCATACAGGAAGGGGCGTCGTACAAAGCTATTGCTGCCTCCTACC
Organism: uncultured Pseudomonadota bacterium; assembly: GCA_903832085.1. GTDB lineage: Bacteria > Pseudomonadota > Gammaproteobacteria > Steroidobacterales > Steroidobacteraceae > CAIKZZ01. Next base: position 6,372 of record CAIKZZ010000048.1, read on the forward strand.
AGCTTCAAGACCTCGATCTCGTTCCGGCGTCCTTCCACGTCAACACGGATGGTGTTGCCAATGACAAGCAGCACGCCAAGCGACAGCAAAGCGCCAAGCACCCATGCGGCCCGGCGGATACTGTCCAGAATCGCAGTGAAGCGTTGCACCCAGCCTGTATCAAACCGCACATGCTCGACGTTCGGTATCGCCTCAAGATTATGCGCAAGCAGATTGATACTTACGCTAGCGGCCTGACCATCATGCGTTGGTTGCGGTCTGACAACAACGGTTGCAGGTAACGGGTTCTCTTTCAGTTCGTCGATGGCGATGCCAAGGCCTGACCAACGCCGGAACTCCTTCAGCGCATCAGCTGGCATGATCAGTTGAGCGGTTGCGATGCCTGGCTGCTTAGCAATAGATGCATAGCTAGCAGACACCTCCTTTTCCGAAAGCCCCATTTTTAGATATACCGATAGATCAAGTGCCGTTTGCCAGCTGCCCGCCGCGCTACGCGCGTTCATGGAAAAAACTTCCAACGACATTGGTAGCGCGAGTGCGATTCCAATAATGCCTACAGTGAGTGCCGTACCAAAAGGCGCACGTGTCAGTCGTCCTAAGGACGCGACGAGCGTCTGTGCATGCCATTCGCCAAAGCGTAAGATTTTATTGGTGGTACCAACGTTAAGCATGGACTTGACTCTGCGTCGACGTCGCCAGACGACCGCCTGTGAGGCTGATACGACGATAACCGAGCTGATCAATTAGGTGTACATCATGGCTCGCTATGACCACGGTGACGCCTACCTCATTGAATCGCTTGAACAGCAGCATGACTTCTAAGGCGAGATCTGGATCTAGATTGCCAGTTGGTTCATCAGCAATAAGAATTGGTGGTTTGGAAACAACTGCGCGTGCAATGCCGACGCGCTGCTGCTCGCCACTGGATAGCTCGACGGGGAAGCTTCCCTCTCGACCTAGGAGACCCACTTGGTCAAGGGCGGCTCGAACGCGCTTGTCTAATTCACGCCGAGGTGTGCCACTAATGATTAAAGGGAGCGCAACATTGTCCCAAATCGAGCGGTCATGTAACAGTTTATGGTCTTGAAAAACCATTCCAATGCGGCGTCTATAGGCCGGAATCATTGCATTTCGTAAGCCACCAACGCTTTGACCATTGACGATGAGCTGGCCACGTGTGGGTAGCTCTATGCGGCCGATGAGTTTTAAGGCGGTGCTTTTTCCGGCACCGGAGTGCCCCGTGAGAAATACCATTTCGCCAGCCGCAATTTCCAACGATAGATCGCTGAGCGCCTCACGGCCACTTGGGTAGCGCTTGGTAATGCCGTTAAAGCTAATCACGCAAGAGGCGCTTGTTTAGGCTGCAGTGGTGACTCGATGGCAAGTTCGCTAGGTGCGAGCAGTGAGCTGACGAAATCATCAGCTATGAATTCACCAAAATCCTCAATAGCTTCACCAATGCCGATGTAGCGGACCGGTAGTCCAAGTTCTGCAGCGATGGCAATGATGATGCCGCCTTTCGCCGTACCATCAAGTTTGGTGAGCACGATGCCAGTTACGCCTAGAGCCTGATGAAATGCTTGCGCCTGAGAGAGTGCGTTTTGTCCCTGACTTGCATCGAGGACTAGCAGTACCTCATGAGGTGCTGACGGGTCTACGCGCGCAAGAACGCGCTTAACCTTCTTTAGTTCCTCCATGAGGTGTGATTGGTTTTGCAGACGGCCTGCCGTGTCGGCCAGTAGCACATCGAAATGACGTGCTCGTGCAGCTCCCAATGCATCAAAGATGACTGCAGCGGGATCAGCGCCCGCGGCCTGAGAAATCACAGGGATCTGATTGCGTTCACCCCAGACGGTAAGTTGCTCTACTGCTGCGGCACGGAAGGTATCACCTGCAGCAAGCATCACTGAGCGTCCTTCGGACTTCAGTAGACGTGCGAGCTTACCAATCGAGGTCGTTTTGCCAGATCCATTGACCCCTACCACCAAAATAGTGAAAGGCTGCTGCGCGGGATCGATCGTTAAGGGTTTGGCGACGGGGGTTAGCACGTCTAGGATCGCTTGATGTAGCGCACTTAGCAGCGCGTCAAAATCGGCAAGTTCCTTGCGGGCGACACGCTGACGTAGTGCCTCCAGGATGCGTTCAGTGGCAGTGATGCCGACATCTGCCATGAGTAGGCGTGTCTCCAATTCTTCTAACAGTTCGGCATCGATCGCCCGGCCCGGCCATAACTCACGCAAGCCGCGCGTCAGAGCAGATGCCTTGTTGCTCATCCGCGCGGTGAGTGTGGCAAATAGACTTTTGCCTTCGGTTTGGGGGGCTACTATTGGATCCTTGGTAGCGACTTTCTTACGAATAAAATCAAACATGTGCAGGCCTATACGAACAGATACCGCATTCTACCTTGATGAATCGCCGGCGCTCACTAACGCGTATCATTGGTCGGTTCGAGTGACACACTTATAAGGTCTGTGCCGTGCCCGTAAAGCCAAAAGGCCCAAAGCGCCGCCCAAGCGCTGCTTTAGAGTCAAGATCGCATGCAGCCCCAGTGGTTGGCGGTCGCCAATGGGTGCGCATTATTGGCGGTGAATGGCGCGGCAGGCGCCTGAGCTTTCCCCCAGTTACAGCATTGCGGCCCACACCGGATAGGGTTCGGGAGACGCTGTTCAATTGGTTGCAGGGCACAATCGCGGGCGCCCGGTGCCTTGATTTGTTCGCGGGCAGTGGGGCGCTTGGTTTTGAGGCCTTGTCCAGAGGCGCGCGGGAGACGGTGTTTATCGAAACGGACCGCTTGATCACGGTGGCATTGCGAGAGTCCGCCGCAGAGCTCAAATGCAGCAGTGCCCGAATTATCGAGGCCGATGCTTCGACATGGCTACGAGGCTCCCCTGAGGCCTTTGACGTGATTTTTCTCGATCCGCCCTATGCCCGCGACGGATTGGATGAATTGTGTACACTTCTAGACAGTGGCGGCTGGCTTTCTGAAGATGGGTACGTTTATCTTGAGACTGCGGCGCAGAGCGTGTTGCCTGCGCTGCCGGCGGGGTGGGAGATTGTCCGTCAAACGCGCGCGGGCGCCGTTCGTGGAACGCTTATCCATCGTAGTATGTTGGCACAGCCGACTGTTTGAGTGCATTAATGTGGTGAGAGGGGGCGTGACTGTGGTCTTAGATAAAATCGCTGGCATTAACCAATGCGCTGGAATCATATGATAACCAACAAACGGCATGCAGTTTACCCGGGCACGTTTGATCCAATAACCAATGGCCATCACGATTTAATTAGACGAGCAGCGGGGATTTTTGATCATGTGATCGTAGCAATTGCTGCAAATCCTAACAAAGCACCGATGTTTACATTAGACGCGCGTATCGACATGGCGCGTCGTGTGTTGACTGACGTTCCGAACGTAGAAGTGTCAGGATACGCTGGGTTGACTGTGGATTTTGCCCAGCAGCGTGGTGTCGGTGTAGTCATACGCGGATTGCGCGCTGTTTCTGATTTCGAATTTGAATTTCAGCTTGCCAATATGAGTCGGCATCTGACTCGTGATGTGGAGACGGTATTCTTGACGCCTCAAGAGCAATTCACATTCATATCCTCTACATTAATACGCGAAATTGCGACTCTTGGCGGCAATGTCGGGGAGTTTGTGCATCCCTTAGTTGCCGAGGAGCTAAAAAAGCGCGCCGCGACGCCTGTGATTCGGCCGGCAGGAACCTGATACATATGATGTTGTTCCAAGCAGGCAATACATGCCGGCGTTGCATGATGTTCCTCGCTGTATTTTTAGGTAGTGCAGGGCATTTTGCAGTTGCCTCTGAGATTCGGCCAGCACACGCGGCTATTGCGAGTGCGCATCCGCTCGCTACTCGCGCAGGCCTTGATATGCTTGCCCGCGGCGGCAATGCCTTTGATGCGGCTATTGCTGTGAGCGCGGTATTGGCGGTGGTTGAGCCGGCCAGTTCCGGTATTGGCGGTGGCGGGTTTTATTTGCTGCATTTGAAGCACACTGGCAAAAACATTTTTATTGATGCGCGTGAGACGGCGCCATCGGCCGCAAGCCGTGACATGTATTTGGGCCCCGATGGTAACCCGGTAGCAGCGGGTTCGACGGAAGGGCCGCGGGCAGCAGCAATTCCAGGCGAACCAGCAGCGCTGGGCTTTATCGCCAAGAAATATGGTCGCTTACCACTGCGGGTTACACTGGAGCCTGCCATCCGTATCGCGCAGGACGGCTTTCCTTTGTATGAGCGACTCGCCAGCGCCATTCGTTATAAACAAGTACAGCTTGCGAAGTCTCCAGAAGCTGCGGCCGTGTTTTTGGACGAGAACCTTGCACCATTGACGGTGGGCTCCTTGATTCGTCAGCCGGCATTGGCCCGAACCTTACAGATGTTGGCTACAAGCGGGACGGGCTCGTTTTATAGAGGTGCGTTCGCCAATATGCTGGTGTCTGATATTCAGCGTGATGGCGGCATTTGGAGTGTGGAGGATTTGGCTCGTTATCATGTTATTGAGCGCGAGCCACTGACGATTCACTACCGAGATGCAACGCTCGTGATGGCGCCGCCGCCATCGTCTGGTGGCATGGTGTTGGGGGACGCTCTCAATATTTTGTCTGGATATGACTTTAAGGCTCTGGACCATAGCACCCAGCAGCATTTGTACATTGAGTCTCTTAAACGTGCATTTCGCGATCGTGCAGAGTATTTGGGCGACCCCGACTTTGTGCACATTCCAGTCACGCAACTATTAAGCGTCGATTACGCTGCTGGGCAGCGCACCTCAATTCGGTTGGATCGAACCTTGCCCTCCAATTCGCTGCGTCCTGCAGTCGCAAGCGAAGAGAGCCCATCGACTACTCATTTCTCGATACTGGACAAGGAAGGTAATCGAGTAGGGGCTACTCTTTCGGTGAACTTGTCGTTTGGTGCCACATATATGGCGCCGGGAACCGGAATATTTCTAAACGACACGATGGATGATTTTTCTATCGCGGCTGGTGTTCCTAATGCATTTGGTCTGGTGGGAGCTGAGGCCAATGCGATTGCCTCTGGTAAGCGTGCTCTATCGAGTATGACGCCTACCTTTGTCGAGACACCGCGGGGCGCACTGATCATTGGCTCCCCAGGAGGCAGCACGATCATTAGTAATGTGCTGCTTGATATTCTCAATTGGCTGGATGGTAAGAGCGCTAAAGAGATCGTTACGACTCCACGCTTGCATCATCAGTATTTGCCTGATGTGATTACCGTGGAGCCGAATGCGCTTGATACACAAGAGCGAGAGGCGCTAGAGCGGCGTGGACATGTATTGAAAGACAGTAAGTATAGCTGGGGGAACACACAGCTCATTACCTGGGATTTCAGTTCAGGTCAGATTGAGGCTGCATCCGATCCACGCGGGTTTGGCTTAGGTTTAGTGGTGTACTAACGCAGGGCTCGGCCTCGTTTAGATTTGGCAGCTCGGGCACCAGTAGGTGGAGCGCTGACCTTGGACTTTATGTCGAATGGGCGTCTGACAGCGCCGGCAAGGCTCGCCCGCGCGTTCGTAAACAAACAGTTTTTGACGAAAATAGCCGGGGGTACCGCTGGTATCCACATAATCGCGCAGCGTCGTGCCGCCCGCCTTGATGGCGGCGCCGAGCACTTGTTTAATGGCTGCGACGAGCGCGACGACTTCCCAAGCTTTCAGTTTGCCAGCGGACCGAGTCGGGCAAATGTGTGCTCGGAACAGCGCCTCACTGGCGTAAATGTTGCCAACGCCTACAACGACACTGGCATTCATGATGCATAGTTTGATGGCGACGCTGCGATGACGTATCTGATCGTGTAGATACGTGCTGCTAAACGCGTCCGCCAATGGTTCGGGGCCTAGGTGGTTCAGCAGGGGGTGGTCGTGAGGGTTCCCAGTTAGAAAATGCATGCTACCAAAGCGCCGTGGATCGTTGTAGCGGACGATGCAGCCGCTGCTGAGCACGAGGTCTACATGGTCGTGTTTTTGGGGAGGGGTCGGTTTGCTTAAAACTCGCAGGCTACCGGACATGCCAAGATGAATGAGTAAATGACCTTTATCGAGTTGAATGAGTAAGTATTTGGCGCGGCGTCCTACGTCGATTACCTGCCGGCCTGTTAGAGATTTCTCAAAATCGGCTGGGAGCGGCCAGCGCAGTCGCCGTTCGCGTACGAGTACTCCGCGTATCCGCTGTTTTGTCAGCGCAGGGCTTAATCCCTTACGGGTTGTTTCCACTTCAGGCAGTTCGGGCATGCCGCCAGTGTAGCTGCCTCACGGTGTTTTTTAGAGGTGTCGCCGTGCGGGGCTCCCTCAGGGCCACCCAATCCCGTTTTAAGTGATTGATTCTTAGACCCTGTTATACTCAAAGAGTGCCTATAGCGCAGATGCTTGCGCCTAATTTACGGCGCCCGGAGTAAAGCCCTTATGGACCTCGAATTTATGTACGGTCTTTGCCATCACATGAGCATCTGGAGCTATGTGGTGGTCGGATTCCTGATGGTGCAAGTCACGATGATGGCAGTGACGTTGTACCTGCATCGGGATGCAGCACACCGTGGTGTGGATTTGCACCCGGTACTCCGCCACTTTTTCCGCTTTTGGATTTGGGCAACGTCCGGAATGATCACGGCCGAGTGGGTCGCTGTGCACCGGAAGCATCATGCATTTTCCGACGTCGATGGTGATCCGCACAGCCCAGTCATGATGGGATTACGCAAAATTCTCCTTCAGGGCGCAGAGGTTTATCGGGACTCGGCCCGCGATCCAGAGATCGTCGCCAAATATGGCCGGGGTACACCGGATGACTGGCTGGAGCGTAATGTCTATGCGCGGCACCGCAATCTCGGCATTGTCATGCTGGTATTGGCTGATCTTGTGATCTTTGGTGTCCCTGGCATTGTGCTCATCGCAGTACAGCTCGTTTCAATGCCGCTGATGGCCGCAGGTGTGATTAATGGATTAGGCCATGCTGTCGGGTACCGCAATTTTGAGTGTGACAATGCCGCTCGCAATCTGATGCCTTGGGGGCTGATTACGGGTGGTGAAGAGCTGCATAACAACCATCATGCATTTCCCTCGTCGGCGCGTTTTTCAATGCGACGTGGAGAGTTTGATATCGGTTGGTTGTGGCTCTGCATTTTCTCGGCTTTTGGCCTCGCTAAAGTACGTAAGGTCGCGCCACGCGTGGTCGTTGCTGAACTACGGCCAAGCATTGACCTCGATACGGTGCGTACAGTGATTACCGCGCGTATGGACGTGCTACGTAACTATGCGCGCGGCGTCACGTTGCCAGTATTAAAAGCGGAAGCTGCGGCGAGCGCGGGGCGAGTCACTTTAAAAGTGAAGGGATTGTTGGTTCGTCATCCGCAATTGCTCGATGCGGCTGCTCGACTCCGCTTGCAGCAGGTCTTGGCGGAAAGCTCCGCGCTCAAAACAGTGCATGAATTCAGAGACCGCTTGGCCGTGCTGTGGAGTGGAACCATTGGCAATAACGAGCGCCTCACTGCGCATTTAATCCAGTGGGCTCAGGAGGCTGAAGCCAGTGGTATTGAGCGGTTGCAGGAATTCGCACGTACGCTGAGGGGCTATTATCTATCCCCGTCAGCATTGTCGCATTCATAGGCGCCCGTTTAGACGAGCGCCTATTCCGATTTGTCGGGTCAGCTTATTGCGCCAGAGCGAACGTCTGGCGCGGAGAGTTACTTAATCTTCGCTTCTTTGTATGCCACGTGCTTGCGCACGCGTGGGTCATACTTGAGCACTTCCATTTTTTCTGGGTGGAGGCGCTTGTTCTTTGTGGTGGTGTAGTAGTGACCGGTACCGGCACTAGACACAAGTTTAATCTTGTCGCGCATGATCGAATCTCCGGGTAACTACGGTCAGACGTTTTCGCCGCGAGCACGCAGTTCGGCCACGACTTCCGCGACCCCGCGCTTTTCGAGCGTACGCATACCACTGGTTGAGACGCGCAACGTGATCCAACGCTGTTCTTCTTCTAGCCAGAAGCGCTGGGTGTGTAAATTGGGTAAAAAGCGGCGACGACGCTTGTTATTCGCGTGTGAAACCGTGTTTCCCACGATCGGCTTTTTGCCGGTGACCTGACAGACTCGTGACATGGGTACTATCCTGATTCGGCCTAAAATTGGCCGAAGAGCCGCGTATTTAACCAGTCAATGGGCGCTGATGCAACTGCCCCAGTGGATGTTTTGTGGGGGCGCTAAAGAGACTGTCGGTTAGCGGCAGAAAAGGGCGGTTTTGGGCTTTTGCCCTCTCAAATACGGCGGGAACGGGTCAAAATGGGCAGTCAATGCGCACTGCTTTAGGGCCGGTGAGCTCAAAGGGCTGCTTTTATGGCCGCCTCTAAGTCAGGGACGACCGGCATGATGGCGCCTAGGCCGGCAATATCAAGCACCTCTTGGACCGCCGCCGAGGCGCCAAACAGCACCAGTTTGCCCTTGTTCTTCGCCAGCGCTTTGGCGCACGAGATAAATAACCGCAGTGCCATAGACCCCATGAATTCAATTCCTGACAAATCAACGACCGCGCGTGCACTAATCGGCACAAGGCTTGCTGTGAACTTGAGTTCCAGCCCAGCAATGGTGGTTACATCGAGGCGTCCTGTGAGCTGAACGTTTGTAATGCCGTTGCTCAGAGTGGTGATTGCCATGTTAGCCATTGGATAAACCTTACGAGGGATCGTGTTGATTAAGGGCTGGAGTCTGATACTCAATTTGCAGCGATCTTCGGTCGCTCATGCGTTAAAAATAACATATCCGCCGGCTGGTTCGCGACCTCAAAGGTTGTGATTCGAGGTTTAGCACAGGCCTCGTTCAGCGAGGCTCACACACACGCCGTCACCGACAACCAGGTGGTCGATGACCCGGATATCGACTAGCGAAAGGGCGTCTTTAAGCCGCCGTGTGATCATCTCATCAGCGCGGCTAGGTTCCGCTACACCCGAGGGGTGATTGTGGGCAAAAATCACGGCTGCTGCGCGTGCGTGCAGAGCTCGCTTTACCACTTCCCGTGGGTGGACGCTGGCCCCATCTATGGTGCCGTTGAAAAGCTCTTCAAAGCTTAGTAAACGATTACGATTATCAAGATAAAGGCAGCAAAAAACCTCGTGGTCCCGATCGCGTAATTTAGTTAATAAAAATGCACGTACTAGCTCAGGGCTGCTAAGAGGGCTGCTGCTTTTTAAGGCTTCCAGATGGTGACGTCTAGCGAGCTCAAGCGCAGCTTGTAGTTCGGCATAGCGGGCAAGGCCAATGCCGGGTTCTGACTGGAGTCGCTGGGAACTTGCACTTAACAGTGCGCGTAATGATCCAAAGACGCGCAGCAAATGTCGCGCGAGTTCCACGGCATTTAGCCCGCGCCGCCCCACCCGCAACCAGATTGCTAGTAGTTCCGCGTCACTCAAGGCGGACGGGCCGTGTGCGATGAGCTTCTCGCGAGGCCGCTCAGGGATAGGCCAATCGGGTATTTTCATACCACGACAGTAACTGGCGTCCAATAACAATGTTAGCTAAAAAACTATATATATCATTGAATTACTCGCCTATAACCAGCAGTTCTGTGGGAGTAGAGCTTGGGCCTTGGAACTGGCGCGTGTACCTGTACATAATGGGCTAATGACTCCTGACCGAACTCAATCTGTGCCGCGCCGTATTCTCCTCGGGGTGACCGGTGGTATCGCCGCATATAAAGCTGCGGAGCTAGTCAGGTGCTTGCGCGAGCAAGGCGCAGAAGTGCAAGTTGTGATGACCGAAGCGGCGCAGCAGTTTGTGACTGCGCTGACTTTTCAGGCGCTGTCGGGGCGGCCAGTACGCACGGATCTTTGGGACAGCTCTGCGGAAGCGGCGATGGGGCATATCGAACTTGCCCGCTGGGCACAGCTGGTGCTTGTCGCGCCTGCAAGCGCTGATTTTTTGGCGCGTCTTGCGGGGGGCCGCGCGGACGATCTGCTCGCGACGCTGGTGCTTGCAACCGCCGCACCCGTTTGGGTGGCTCCTGCCATGAATCGACTGATGTGGGCAAACGCTGCGACCGTGGCCAATATTGCCACGCTCACAACGCGTGGTATTCGGGTGCTTGGTCCGGCATCCGGCGAGCAAGCGTGCGGCGAAATCGGTTTTGGACGCATGCTGGAAGCGCAAGAATTAGCGGACGCTGTTTTTGCGACTGAGCTTGAAGGACCATTGCGCGGTATGCACGTTGTGATTAGTGCAGGTCCGACGCGGGAGCCTTTGGATCCAGTCAGGTTCATCAGTAATCGCAGTTCAGGAAAAATGGGTTACGCGCTCGCTGAGGCAGCGCGTGATGCAGGGGCCCGGGTGACTTTAGTCAGTGGTCCGGTTGCGCTCGCTACGCCATCTGGGGTCGCGCGTATCGACGTCGAGACTGCAGCGCAGATGTATCAAGCGGTACACGCCACTGTAGGTGCCGCAGACATTTATATAGGCGCAGCGGCGGTCGCAGATTACGCGCCGGCAGCCTGCGCAACCCAGAAGATCAAGAAACATGGCGACATCATGGATTTGTCTCTGCACAAGGCGCCTGACATTCTCGCGTCGGTTGCAGCATTGAGTCCTAGACCCTTCACCGTTGGTTTTGCGGCCGAGACTTGTGAAATTGAAAAACATGCACGCGAAAAACTGATTCGTAAAAAACTAGATCTGATCGCAGCAAATGAAGTTGGCGTCGAGCGGGCCTTTGACCGTGATGAAAACGCCTTGCTAGTGTTGTGGTCTGGCGGTCAGCGCGAGCTTGCCTTGAAGTCGAAGTCGGATCTAGCTCGCGAGTTTGTGCTGTTATTGGCTGAGCGCTATATGCTATCAAGGGCGCAACGCGTAGTAGAACCGCTTGCTAGCTAAGCAAGTAGGAATGTTGCAGGGTACACTCCCACTATGAAATCCATACAAGTCAAAGTGCTTGACCAGCGCCTTGGTTCTGACTGGCCAATGCCTTCTTATGCTACGCCCGGCTCCGCGGGTCTTGATCTGCGGGCTTGTTTGCAAGCGCCACTGTTGTTGGCTCCAGGTAGTGCGGAGTTGGTGCCTACAGGGCTCGCCATCTATCTCGCGGACCCAGGATTTGCTGCGGTGCTGCTACCCCGCTCAGGACTCGGCCACAAGCACGGTATTGTGCTTGGCAATCTGGTCGGGTTGATTGATTCAGATTATCAGGGGCAGCTGATGGTATCTGCTTGGAACCGCTCTGCAGTACCGTTCACTATTGAGCCGGGTGAGCGCATTGCTCAGCTGATTATCGTGCCAGTGGCGCAAGTCGAACTCGACATCGTGGAGAGTTTTGATACGAGTTCGCGCGGCGCCGCTGGCTTTGGTAGCTCAGGCCGCAACTGATAGGGCACGCCGCGCTTAGTGTGCACCAGTCATTGGATGTTCGCCGCGAGCGAATCCTGCTTCGATACGTTTGAGTTCTTCAAAGCGCGCAATATCATCTGCGAACCGTGCGGCCACGTCAGAGATTTCTTGCTGTTTGGCCGTTAAATTTGCCTGTTGTACGGTGATGTTACCTGCCGCTCGCACTAGATCATCGGCGACATTGGCTGGCATTTGGCGGGCTTGGGGTTCCGAATTGTAGGGCCTATAGCGCTGCGCTCGTATCTCCAGTTGGTGCAGCTGTTCCTTGAGCTGCTCTAAATATTTCTGCGCTACTCGTGACTGACTATCAAGTAAGTCGAGTCGCCGATCTCTGAGAGACTCAATTTCTTGTACTGTTAAGTAGGTTGCAAGTAAATTGCGATCCCGGGTTTGATTGGCGGTCAAGGTTTTTAGCGCTTGATCCTCGCTCTCGTGGCGAGCAGCTTCTGCTGCCAACTGAGTCGGCGTTTTACGTCCGGAGATGCTTTTGACAGCAATACCTTGTGAGTTCAGAACGGTCTGGTCACGCTCGGCATACTGCGGAGGTACAGCATCACCATAATGCACAACGCCTTGTTCATCGGTCCACTTGTAAACAGGTTTTGTGTCTGCTTGGGTTGATGCGCAGACAACCAAAAAGAGCAGGATCGAGGCGCACCAGGCGCGTTTTGGAAAAAGAGGTTTCATGAGGGCCAAGTGTGCCCCGATAGACGCGGTTTTGGTAGTGCGGGGCGCTGACATCGCGACATCCGTCACGTATTTAGGGTGCTGCCTAGGGGGCTGCGCCATAGCGTGTCTGGTACGTTTTAAGATCACTGAGTGTTGTTGCGCCGAGTTCGCCAAAGCCGCTTTCAATGCCTGCGATGAGATCGCTAAGAGTGAGTATCGAAACGACCGGTAGTCCAAATTGATCACGAACTTCTTGTACCGCTGAGCGGGTCGACTCACGGCCTTGCTCTTGGCGATCAAGTGCAAGTAAAACACCGGCCGGCACTGCACCGGCCTCTTGGATAATCTCAATAGATTCGCGTATTGCGGTGCCCGCCGTGATCACATCATCCACGATCAAGACACGCCCAGTCAGGGCTCTGCCTACAATACGGCCCCCCTCACCATGGGCTTTGGCTTCCTTGCGATTAAATGCGAATGGGATGCTCTTCGCGTGGTGTTGTGCCAGTGCTGCTGCGGTCGCGGTGACGAGTGGGATGCCTTTGTAGGCTGGGCCAAACAGCATGTCGTATTGTAGGCCTGATTGTTCTAATGCTGCCGCATAGGCTTGGCCGAGACCGTCGATGGCTTTTCCCGTATCAAATAAGCCGGCATTAAAGAAATAGGGGCTGTCCCGCCCAGATTTTAGTGTGAAGCGGCCAAAGCGCAGCACGCCGAGGCGCAGCGTCAGTTCGAGGAATTCACGTTGGTGGGCTAGCATATGGTCGTCTAGTCTCCACCCAAAGATGGCCATGGGCAAGAGTCTCGAGCTTGCTATGATCAGGTGATGCGTATCGCCACACTCAATTGCAATGGGGTCAGGTCTGCTGCTCGCAAAGGGTTGTATGACTGGTTGCCTAAGCAGGGGATTGATGTCCTGTGCTTGCAGGAAACGCGCTGCGCGGATAGCGACGTGGCCGCGCCCGAGTTCAATCCAGAAGGGTATACATCAGCATGGGTTCATGCCGCGAAGAAAGGCTACAGTGGGGTAGCAATCTATTCCCGTCGTCCACCGGATGCGGTGATTCGTGGGTTTGGTTCACAGGAATTTGATGCCGAAGGCCGTTATTTAGAGGCACGTTTTGGCAAATTATCTGTGGTGTCCTTGTATCTGCCCTCTGGCTCGTCGGGGCCCGAGCGGCAAGAGGCGAAGTACCGATTTTTGGAAGCTTTCAAAGCCCATCTTGGTGTCCTTGAGTCCGATGGTAGGCAGTATCTGCTGTGTGGGGATTGGAATATTGCCCATAAAGAGATCGATCTAAAAAATTGGCGCGGCAATCGCAAAAACTCAGGCTTCCTGCCTGAGGAGCGCGCATGGCTGGATACATTGTTTGAGCAGACCCTATGGGTTGATGTGTTTCGCAAATTAAATCCTGAACCGGATCAATACACGTGGTGGTCTAACCGTGGCGCTGCGTGGGCAAAAAATGTGGGTTGGCGTATTGATTATCAGATAGGCAGCCCAGACCTTGCCGAGGCTGCGCGCTCCACAAGTATCTGGAAGGAAACGCGTTTTTCTGATCACGCTCCGCTATTGATGGATTATGCCTATGACTTCTGATGTAGATACGAAACAGTCAAAACCGCGTGTGCGCGATATTTTGTCGAGCCCAAGAATGCTGGTGCTGCTGGCTTTAGGCGCAGCCTCCGGCTTCCCGAATCAGGTGACCGAGAGCACCCTGCAGGCGTGGCTTAAAGATTTTCATACGAGCAACACCGAAATAGGGCTGCTGTCGTACGTGGCGCTACCTTATTTGCTGAAGTTTCTTTGGGCGCCACTACTTGATCGCTATCCGTTGCCTTGGCTGGGCCGTCGCCGCGGCTGGATGTTTGTGTCGCAGCTACTACTAACAGCCACCATTGCTCTGCTGGCATTTCAGGATCCCGCACATTCCTTAAGTACGGTCGCATTATGTGCCGTAGCCATTGTTTTCATGTCGGCGACCCAAGACATTGTGATCGACGCATACAGAGCCGATCTTGCGACTCCCGCAGAGCGTGGGCTTGCCGTAACCGCCGCTAATTTGGGCTACCGTGCCTCTGCTTGGTTGGCATTTGCTTTTGCTGTCGTTATTGCTGATCGCTTCGGGTGGATGACGGCGATGCTGTTTTTGGCGTGCGTCATGGCGACCTTCACGATGATTACGTGGCGTGCGCCTGAGCCAGTTTATACACAGCCACCACCCGCGTCGCTCGCCGAATCCGTGATTGGGCCGCTGCGTAGTCTGTTAGGGAGCAAGGCAGCCCTATCTTTGGTTTTATTGGTTATGCTTTTTAAGCTTGGCGATGCATTCGCGGTCAAGTTATTTACGCCATTTCTGATGGACGTCGGTTTCAGCAAGACAGAGATTGGCTTGGTCGCTAAAGCCGTATTCACGTCCGGTGCAATTGTCGGTTCCATAATCGGCGGTATATGGATGGTGAGGTTAGGACTATTTAGCGCCATGTTGCTGTTTGGCATCATGCAGGCGGTGTCGAATCTTGCCTACTATGTGCTCGCCGTTACCGGCAAGAGCATGGCTGTCATGATCGTTGCCGTTGCCATCGAAAACTTAGCCCATGCTATGGGAAATGTGGCGATTGTGGCGCTGATGATGTCGTTGTGTGAAGCGCGCTTCAGTGCCTCGCAGTACGCACTATTATCCGTACTCGCTCAGCTGCCGCGCTATGGTCTAGGCTATCCGGCTGGTTGGGCAGCAGATCACCTAGGCTGGCCCACTTACTATGTCATCAGCTTTCTTCTAGGCATACCTGGCCTAATAATTGTTTGGATGCTGCGCGATCGAATTCGAGGCTTGGATGTCTACCGACAGACCTGACGCACCTTTGGGAGCCTCCGAGATTGTCTGTCCGTTAGACAGTCTTGGTACTGAAGACGCACGTGGCTTTCAGTTAGGCGGCGGCGAGTGGCCACTGCAAGGCATCGTTGTGCGGCATGCAGGTGTAGTCCATGCGTACGTCAACCGTTGTCCTCATGCCGGGCATCCATTGCATTTGGCGCAAGATCGGTTTTTAAGCAAAGACAGACAGTTTTTAGTCTGTGCTTCTCATGGAGCGCTTTTTGAGCTCGCAACGGGCAGATGTATTGCCGGGCCATGTGCCGGCGCGTCGCTTACCCCGTTAAAGGTGTGTGTGGAGCGTCATCTGGTCATGCTCGACCCAACCGTTAACATTGCCGACTATCAGCAGTAGTCGACTTATACTGAATCCGCGAGTCGTTCAAATTCAAGATCTCGGACGACGTGGCCTAAGCGATTACCGCGGCGTTCAAACTTGGTGACCGGTCGAGCCTCGGGTCGCACAACATAGCGGTTATCGGCTGCGCAATTCCGAAAATCCGAGCTCGCCATCAGCACATCGAGCATCCATTCCGCGTAGGGCTCCCAATCGGTTGCAAGCCTTAGACGGCCACCGGGCTTGAGTCTTGAAGAAATTAAGGAAACGAACGACTCCTGAATCAACCGGCGCTTGTGATGACGCTTCTTCGGCCAGGGGTCCGCAAAATAGATGAGCACCTCATGTATTGTCATCGCAGACAGTGACGTTCGCAAAACCTCAACTGCATCATGACTAATCACTCTGAGATTGGTAAGGCCCGCAGTTTGGGCAGCTAACAGACAATGACCGACCCCTGGAGAATGCACTTCAATGCCTAAGTAATCACGTTCCGGATGACGACTTGCGAGCGTCGTCAACAACTCGCCATCACCAAAACCAATCTCAAGTGTGCGTGGCGCCTGCCGTTCGAACAGGACATCCAGATCGAGTGTGTTGGCGCTGTAATCAACACCATAGATGGGCCACAGCTCGGTGAGCGCCCGTTCTTGAGCCGGCGTCATTCGGCCGATACGTTGGACAAATGAGCGGATATGCCGATCGGGGCAAGCGGTAGGGGGTTGTTCAGACTCGGGCATGGGGCACGCTTCTAATGACAGGTGTACAGTGTCTCGCGAGATGCCTTTGCTGGCTATTCTTTTGTTAGGCTACATTGATGGCTATTGACTGTAGGTAAAATCTACTCAGGAAGGCGCGTTTAAATGTCCACCCCATCAAAAGGCATGAGTGCGATTTGCAAGGTAACACCTGGTAGCCGTCTGCAATTACGGTCGCTGGATGCTGCCAAATTACCGAGCCCAGAATTTGCAGCTTTAGAAGGCGTATCCCTGAAAGATCGCGCCCGTACCATCCTCGACGAGAACCGTCTGGCGCTTGCTGACGCCCAAGAGCTGCTTTGGGCAAGCAACAGCCGCTCCGTGTTGGTGGTATTTCAGGCCATGGATGCTGCCGGTAAAGATGGAACGATTAAGCACGTAATGGCGGGGCTTAACCAGCAAGGATGTGAGGTGCATGGGTTTAAACGGCCATCAATTGAAGAGTCCGAGCATAATTTTTTGTGGCGATATGCGCAGAAGGTCCCCGCCCGTGGCCGACTTGGGATTTTTAACCGGTCGTACTATGAGGAGGTGCTCGTAGTAAAGGTACACCCCGAACTATTGGCTGCCCAAAAAGTACCGATGGACGTTACTCGCAAGACGGTATGGAAAGAGCGTTATGAAGATATCAACAATTTCGAACGTCATTTAACGCGTAACGGTACATTGGTCGTAAAGTTTTTTTTAAATATTTCTAAAGCGGAACAGCGACGCCGCTTGCTTGATCGCCTTGATAGTGATTCAACTCGTTGGAAGTTCTCGGTCGAAGACTTAAAAGAAAGACGGCACTGGGCTGACTACATGAGCGCCTACCAGGACATGCTGCGTGCCACGAGCACGCGTTGGGCGCCGTGGTATGTAATTCCAGCCGATCATAAATACGTTGCACGCGCCGCCGTTGCCCAGATTCTCATCGAGCGCATTCGTGCCCTTGGGTTGCAATATCCAAAGCCGTCCCGTGCGCGGACGCTCGAGCTGACTCGCGCTCGCCGTCATCTACTAAAGAGCTAAAAAACCAGGCAGTTGAGCGTTACTCAGCTGCGCGCAAAAGGCTCCTCGAGAGATTTACTGGTTGGCGTGAAAAACTCGGCACCGTCAGCAGTAACGACCATATCATCCTCTAGGCGAATGCCAAATTCTCCACGGATATAAATGCCTGGCTCATTGCTTGTGGTCATGTTAGCGGCCAGTCGTGTGGTGTTCCCACGGACTAAATATGGCCACTCATGTCCATCCATGCCCATGCCGTGTCCAAGACGATGCGTGAAGTACTGGTAGTCGGGCCCAAAGCCGCCGTCAGTGATTACGCGCCGCGCTGCCGTATCGATGGCGCCGCATTCGACACCGGGTTTTGCTGCAGCAAGTGCCGCTGCTTGGGCGCGGTGCACGAGGTCATAAACCCGACGCATCTTGTCTGTCGCTTTGCCGATCACAAAGGTACGGGTGATGTCCGATCGATAGCCCTCGACAACGCAACCACCGTCGAGCAGCACGATGCTGCCATCGGTCACTTTCTGCGGCACTACAGAGCCATGGGGGAAGGCGGAATACTCGCCAACTAACGCAAGATCGGCAGCTCCCGGAAAGCCGAGCTGATCATGAGCAAGACGAGACAGATCAGTCACATCCTCGTTGGTCATGCCTGGCGTGATGGCGTGATAGGTCGCTTCATAGGCGGCGAGCGTCACCTCTGCGGCAAGCCGCATAAGAGCGATTTCATGCGGACTTTTGATCATTCGGCAACCCGCGGTGACCGGCGTAGCGCTCACGATATGGATATTTGGTGCGGCGGCGCTGATCGCATCAGCAAACACAAACCGCATTGATTCTTCTACACCAATCGTCCCGCTCGTGAGGCCGCGGTCCTTGAGTCCTTCGGCGAGGAGCCGCGCTGGATGCTCGTCTTCATGCCATGCACGAACGTCAGCATGTTCTCCAGCCGAGCCTTTCGCCAGCTGCTCGCGTGCGCGTCCCTCTTCAAATGCGGGGCAGACATAGAAGGGCTCGCCCTTGGCCGGAATAACCGCCGCAAAGAGCCGCTCACTGCCCCACCAGCGGACCGCAGTGTAGTATTCAAGCGATGTGCCTTCTGCAAGGATGATGGCTCCAAGGCCATGCTCGCTCATCAGCTTGCGAGCGCGTTCTAGTCGTGCCGCACGTTCATCGCGACTGATGGGCTGCGCCTCCTGTTTACGCGAGTGTAGCCTCGCGATGGAGGGCGGCAGTTTCGGCGCTATGGTGGTCGTGCTGAGCGCCGACTGAGGCGCTACTGTAAATCCCAGACTTGCGGCTGCGAGGGTTGTGCCCGCATGGAAAAACTGTCGACGACTGACCATGGCCTGTTCCTTTGTTTTTGTACGGTGTAAAGAGCGTACCTTCTGGCCGCGCCCGCGTCACCTACCGACGCTGGGGTAAAGCGCCTGTTGCAGCAACCGTGCTGGCAGACCGTCATTGACTGCGGTGCTGAGCCAAGGGTCAATGACATCCTCCCAGTGGCCATTCTTCTGATAAAAGAAGGTCTTATCAGCCGGCTCAAAGGCTTCCTTTAATAGACGACACAGCGTGGCCTCTTTCTGGGTGATCAGAGCTATCTCAATTTCGTCTGTAAACATGACATCCGCATGCCTCGCCACAATCTCTGCAAATACGGTTCGGTTGTCCGGATGCATGATCAGACTGGCAGAGGTGAGGTGGTTTCTAGCAAACGCCTCATTGGTGCCCCCGGTATTCTCAATGACTCGGATTGAAGGTTTATCGATATCTGCAAACGTTGCCAGTTGTGTCTGGTCTATACAGCGCCCGACGGCTGTTTTTCCACTGCGGAACAATGCCGGACCTGCTTGTGCCACAGCAAGACGCGCAGGGGTGATCGACACCCCGCCAATGACGATATCAAAGCGGTCTTCAGTGAGTTCATCAAATAAAGTTTTCCAACTACTTTTAATAAAAATCGGTTTAAGCCCGATCCCGTGCGAAAGTGCTGATGCAAGTACAACATCGGAGCCCTGAACATCGGATTCGATACGAGCGCTAAACGGGGCATAATCGGCAGGGGTTCCGATACGCAGTACTCCCGCCCCGCGGGCACGTTGAATCGTCGACGGCGCCATCAGTCTGAGTTGTGCCAATGTTGCTACAAGAGCGGCGCGATCCTCGCTCGCCCAACCATGGGTGCCCAATGCATTCGCAGCGAGTGTTTCTGTTCGGGTACTAAACTCAGACCGAGCAGCGAGTGGGGCAATCAGATACAGAGCGGTCAGCAGGTCACCAGTGAGTTGGTCGAGTCGTGGGCGTAGATCGCCTGCTAGCGTTAGTGCTGGGCCCGTGTAATCAAATCCCTGTGCCGCCCAGTGTGTTGTGAGTTGCTCCTGAACTTTACGAGCTAATGACATTTGGAGCGCGAAAAACTCTGCAACTGCCTCGGGCGCAAGGCCGAGTTCGCGTGCTCGATCCCTTGCCGCCTGGATGACGATAGCCTCGCGCGTTGGGTCAGAAATTGAGGCGTGGGTAGGCCACTTTGCTGCCGCGACAGCGGGCATCAAATCTAGCCGCGCGCCGGCTAGTTTCAATACGTTGCTGATTAGATCAGTCTCGTCTACCAGCTGCACCTGCTGGTCAGTACTAGCTAGTGGCGATACGTCGGCATAGGCAACGACACCAAAAGACAGCAGGCACAGCCATAGCAAAAGCCAATGTATTTGCGCCAGCCAGTTACACTTTTCAAACACTATGCACCCCTCCATTCATCGCGTTTTGCCATGCCATAGTAGCCGAAGCTAGGCCTTTGTCAGCGACAATGCCGAATAGCGCCTATCAATGCTGCGGGGTGGGTTGCTTTTGATCTCCAATATCGCGAGTATCTGAGCAGCTCTGGTAGAGTGATTGAGACAACTTGTTGCTGGTATACGCGAGGAATAACCATGCGCCGCTATAGACCTTTAATCATTTTGGTTGGCATGCTGCTTGGATCACTCTGCGCCATGGTGGCACAGGCGAATCCAAACTCAGACGCGCTGCGCGTATTTTTTCAGAATGCATACGAAGAAAGACTGCGCGATGATCCGGAGTCGGCGACGGCTAATGGTCGCCATGACTATGACGATCGTTGGAATGACTGGTCACCGAGCGGACGAGCAGCTCATGCTGCCCACCAGACTGCCCAATTAAACGCGCTTGCAAAAATATCTCTGGATGGCGTATCCGATCAAGATCGGCTCAGTGCGCGATTATTTAAATATCTGACAGAGCAAGATTTAGCTGCTGCAGATTTAGAGGCCTATGTGGTTCGCGTCAGTCAGCTCTATGGATTGCATAATCGGGTCTACATGACAGTCGATCGCATGCCAGTGAGGACAGTCAAGGATTATGAGAATATTGTGGCGCGCTTACATAGTATCCCAGCTTATGTAAATCAGAACATTACGCTTCTACAAGAGGCTATGGATCGTGGCTTTGCCCAACCTAGCGTCATCGTCAACCGGGTCGTTGACCAGCTGAACAATCAGTTGCAGCAGACGAGTAAAGACACTGCGTTACTCGCGGGCTTTCGTAAGTTCCCCAGCAACATTTCCGCGCAGGAGCAGGAACGTTTACGCGTCGCCGCGGTAACCGCCTATAACAGCGAGTTTCTTCCATCTTGGAAGAGGTTGCATGACTTTATTGATGGTCCGTATCGTAGCCGAGCCCGCACTGCAGTGGGCATCGGCAGCATCAAAGGTGGTCCAGAGGCCTACGCTGTGTTGGTACGTCGCTTAACCACTACAAATCTTACGCCGGAGCAGATTCATGCGATTGGGTTATCGGAGGTTAGCCGCATTGAAGAGGCGATGCAGCAAGCTGCGCATGATGCTGGTTTTTCCGGATCTTTATCCGAGTTTTCTGCAGGGTTGTTGGCGTCGCCTGAGCAGCATTTTGTAAGCAAGGATGAGATGTTGGCATTTTGTCGTAATGCCGCAAAGATTATTGAGCCGGAGCTGCCGAGCTTGTTTAAGCATATGCCGATGTTGATTTATGGTATCCGACCCATTCCTGAGGATCGTGAGCAGGCAACCGCCTCTAATGCGCAGGCTCCCACGCCGGATGGCAGCACACCCGGGTGGTTTAATCTCAACACCTATGAGCCTGCTCAGCAGGTCAAGTACGACAAGGAGGCGCTGGTGCTACACGAAGCAGTGCCTGGGCACGTGTTTCAGATTGCAACCGCAAGAGCCATTGGCGACGTTCCGGAGTTTCGTAAGTACTCCGGTAATAGTGCGTATCTTGAGGGGTGGGCTTTGTATGCAGAGTCGCTTGGCAGCCAGTTAGGTGTCTATCGGGACCCTTACAGTCGCTATGGACAATTAGTGAGTGAGCGGTTTAGGGCAGTGCGACTCGTAGTTGATACGGGGATGCATGCTTTGGGTTGGTCACGTGAACAAGCAGTAGCCTATTTTAAGGAGCATGCGCCAGAGGAGTCGCTCGCTGAAATCGATCGATACATTTCTTGGCCAGGGCAGGCACTATCCTACAAACTTGGCCAATTGGAGATCATGCGCCTGCGCCATGAGGCCGAGACCACGCTTGGCGCAGCATTCGATGTACGGGATTTCCATGATGCGGTATTACGGGATGGCGTGCTGCCATTGGAAATCTTGCATGAGCAAGTTGAACGTTACATACACAGCGTTAACCACTGATATCTGATCGACAACGGCTTACGCGTCGCGCCTTTTTGTCCGCTTAAATGGTAAAGAGGCGTGACCATAGTCTATTGTTCGGCTTATTTGAACTAATGATGTGGTACCACCTGCAGGAGCAAACTGAACGTTTTGTTCAACTTCTTACCTGAGCATAGCCTGCGGCATAGCAACTGCGGATATCATCGGGAGGGGGGTTCCGCACGACCCGGCAGTTCCAGCGCCTTGGCACGTGCAATGAGTTGCGCATCCGGCGTTATCACTGAGCTACCTGTTGGATTGTCAGCGCGTGCTCAGATCTTTTTCTCGATCAACGGTACGTGAGCAGCCGCTGCCCGTGGCGCAAGTCCGGTCAGGCGAGGGTCTTGCGATACTTCGACGCTAAATGCGTACGCCACAAAACCAGAGCGGCGATAAAACGCCAGTGCCTCAGGGTGATCGTGTGTGCAGGTATGCACCCAAAGTCGGTTGATGGGTCGTGCCCAAGCGAGTTCCAGTGCGCGGTTCATCAGCCACCGACCAGCCCCTTGGCCAAGTAGAGCAGGTGTGAGTCCAAAAAAAGCAAGTTCACACTGATTAGCCGTCCTGAAGTCCAGCTCCAGTAGACCCTCGGCGTAACCGTTGATCGTCACGGCATACACCTCGACTAGCGGGTCGCTTAAAATCTCTTGAAGATCTTTTATGGGCATCGTAAGGCGGGAGAACCACAGCCACTCAGTGCCTATTCGTGCGAAGAGCTCACGATACCAAGCGGGATCGGGCGTTTGAATATGCTCCAGCCGCCACGGTGGAGTTGTACGCTCTGGGCGCTGTGGTACCTGCGAGATCATTTCGAGGTATGTCACAACTGCAGCGAGTTGACCGGGAGCTACGTCGCTGTAGCCATTGGGCAGAGTCATGTCGTAGCGCCTCGCTCAGATCTGCTAAGCCCTACCGTGGTATACGTGTCGAGGCAGGTTATCGGTATGCCGCTCTTTGCGCGATAGGATGCACTCACGGTAGCCGCAACCTCCGATCGTTCGATCGAGTGGAGCGGGCGATGGGAATCGAACCCACGTTAGTAGCTTGGGAAGCTACAGTTCTACCATTGAACTACGCCCGCACAAGCCACGATTTTATTGGATTTCCTAAGCCAGCAGCAACTTTTCCACGGATATTTGTTGATAATGGACAATGCGGAGCGCGCGGATCGTGCTTGTAATTGGGTGTCAGCACCTCACAATACAAAGCAGCCTACCTATCGCCAGGTGGCCATGCCCGTTCAGCGCGCATCTTTTGGTGCGACGGATGTTTCCTGCTGACGGGTCTACTTGAAGGGTGTTATGCGCAGCAGAACAATGCGGTGGATCTTAATCTTGGGCTTTTCTCTTATCGGAACCGCTCTGGCTGTGCCCGTGCGCTACAGTCTCGACACAACACATTCGCGCATTGCGTTTTATGTGAATCATTTGGGATTCTCAAATGCGCTTGGTGAGTTAAAGGTGCCTGCAGGCAGTTTTACGTTTGATGCGACAGACTGGTCTAAGTCTTCGATTGAAACACGCATTGCTGTCAAAACACTCGAGTTTGGTGATTTAGAGTGGAACACCCACGTACTTGGCGGTGATTTTCTAAATGCAGATGCGCATCCAGAGATTACATTTGTGAGTACTGCTTTAGAAAAAACCGATACAGCGCATGGAAAGCTATTTGGTCATTTAACGATCAGGGGCGTTACCAAACCTGTAGTGCTCGAGCTGCATCTGAACAAAAGTGGGGAGCACCCCATGCGGCGTGTTCAAGCCGTTGGTTTTACGGCGACAACGGTCATCAGACGGTCTGATTTTGGAATAAAAACGTATCTGCCTCTGGTGAGTGACGAGTTGGATGTGCGGATTGAAATCGAAGCTTTTGTTGAGAATCCGTAAAACCATTTTGATAACACTGATCTGCTGACGGTATTCGCGCATGGCAGCGCGGCGGCGTCGATGGGTCCGGCGTATTGACTAGGCAAGTGCTTACTAGCTTACTTAGTAGTGGTCTGTATAGATTGGTTGATGGCGCGTATGATTGTGTATAGTGCGCGATCTGGCATGCTGGTGGGCGAACTAATGAGTGGCCAGTCGCTTAATGAATGATCATGATAAAAGCACGAAACAATTTGCGCCAGCGCTCCTAGCTTGGTTTGATTCGTGCGGGCGGCATGATTTGCCGTGGCAGATAACGCGCACACCCTATAGCGTTTGGGTTTCAGAAATCATGCTGCAACAGACGCAGGTTGTGGTTGTGGTTCCCTATTTTGAGCGCTTTATGGCGCGATTTCCAACAATCAAGGATCTTGCGGCGGCCCCTCTGGATGAGGTTCTGCACCACTGGTCTGGCCTTGGCTACTATGCGCGCGCGCGTAATTTGCACCGATCCGCACAAATTATTTCTTCTGAGCACAGCGGCGTGTTTCCTCGCGATCTAGCGGCTGTTATGGAATTACCAGGTGTCGGTCGCTCGACTGCCGGTGCGATTCTGGCGCAAGCGTGGGATGAGCGGCAACCCATCCTCGACGGGAACGTTAAGCGTGTGTTGGCTCGCTGGTTTGGAGTGGAAGGGTTTCCGGGAATCGCGCAGATCAATGCTGAGCTATGGCGCTGCAGCGATCTGGTGACTCCGACTGGACGTGCGGCTGATTTCACTCAAGCGATTATGGATTTAGGTGCTACCCTGTGCACACGGACGAAGCCCGCGTGCGGGCGCTGTCCAGTGCATCTTGAATGTGTGGCTCAACGTCAGGGTCTGCAGGCGCAATTGCCCACTCGGCGGCCAAGAAAAAAAAGGCCGCAGCGGCGCGTATGTTGGTTGGTTATTCGCCACGGCGGCGCGGTGTTGCTCCATCGACGCCCGCTGAGTGGTATTTGGGGAGGGCTGTGGAGCTTCCTAGAGTTTGAGAATGTTGATCTCGCGCAAGCGGCATTGGTTGAGTTGCAGGGGGAGTCTGCTCGTTCTGTTGTGTTAGTACCAAGACTTGAGATAACGCATTCATTTAGTCATTTCGATCTGATCATCAATCCGTTAGTGGCTCACGTTAGTGACTGGAAGCTAAGCGGCGTGATGGAGCCCAACGATCAGACGTGGTACAACCTTGGCCAGCCAGCAGCGCTCGGTCTAGCCGCACCGGTCGCTGTTTTGCTAGATAGCCTAGAAGTTTCTGATGCAGGCGCGGGCTAGAGAGTTAGGAGAGTCATGCGATGAGCCGAGTCGTTGAGTGCGTGGTGCTGAAGCAATCGGCGGAGGGGCTCGATTACGTCCCCTATCCTGGAGATCTAGGTAGGCGTATTTATGAGAGCGTTTCTAAGGAGGGCTGGCAGCGTTGGGTCGCTCATCAAACGATGCTCATTAATGAGTATCGATTAACGCCGATTGAGCCGAAGGCTCGGGCATTATTGGTCGCTGAAATGGAGAAATTCTTGTTTGGTACGGGTGTTGACAAGCCTGAGGGCTATGTTCCCCCCGAGACTGGGCCCACGACGCCTTGACGCGCTTGGGTATACACCGGTCTAATACACCCGTTAGCTGAAGGGCTTCTGGTGTTCTTTTGTGTCATTTCAAAGCCTTATAGCGGCCAGGTAGCTCAGTTGGTAGAGCAGCGGACTGAAAATCCGCGTGTCGGGGGTTCAATTCCCTCCCTGGCCACCATTTATTCTAATTAATTCAACACGTTATTAATTCAGATGTGTGGCGATCCGCCGTAGCACACCTTTTGCACAGTTTTGGGCAGGTGGGGGTGCTGGAATGCCTCAGGGTTTCTGCCCTTGCGGGTCAGGTGCCAAGTCAGGCGTAAAGAATTTTGACGCTTGCGGTGGCTGGTTGCTCGTTGGCGGGTGCGGTGTTAGCGTCGACTGAACTGGGCCGTCGAGAACCTCTCAAATACCTTAAGCGCCCGCCGAGACAAGGATTTGTCCATGCGCCGACCAATCGTCATTGCTTTACTAATCGGTGCCGCAGCATGGCTTGGGGCGTGTGGTGGGGGTGGCGGGGGAGGAGGAACGCCGTCGTACACGATCGGTGGGACCGTATCGGGGTTGGTGTCCGGTCAACAGGTCTCTCTCACAAATAACGGTGGGGACACGCTGGTCGTATCAGCGAATGGCGCGTTTACGTTCAAAACCGCCGTAGTTGCAAGCGGTAGCTACAGCGTAGCAGTCAGCAATCAGCCAGTCGGTGGGCAATGCGTCGTTTCAAACTCAGCTGGCACGAACGTGTCAACCAACGTCACGACCATCACCGTTGCTTGCACTCCTGATACCTACACCGTATCCGGAACGATCTCGAACGTGGCTGCAAATCAGCCAGTGACCCTCACAGACAATGGTGCTGACGCGTTGCAGATATCAGCAAGCGGCAACTTTACGTTTGCCGCGCCGATTGCATATGGGAGCGCCTATGCGGTTGCGGTATCAGCGCAACCACTTGGACAAACCTGCACGGTCTCGAATGGCTCTGGAACCATGACGGGTCCCGTTAACAACGTGACTGTCGCTTGCACGCCGCAGCCGCTTCTATCGCCGATACCCACGCTGCTGCCCGATCTCTCGGCGAAGTATGCGGCGTTGTGTGGTCTCCTTGCGCACATGCAGAACGCAATTCCGGTAGACATTTACAAGACGGGTCGCAAAAGCTTGTTTCTCAATGTTTGGTGTCTCCACACGCCCGCCGGTGATCCATATGTTGGGCCTGTTATCAATACGCTCATCGTGTTGGGGCAGGACCAAAACGGGAACTTCACCGATCAGACCAAAGCAGTGCTTGGCTCTGATATGCCGAGCATCTCAGGGATTGGAATGAAATATGTTGTATATGACGCAAACGGCGATGGCTACGACGACATTGTGTATGCCGTTGATGGCGAGGACGGCCGGTCGCCAGCTTTTGTAGGGCCTGCGGTGCCCTTTGACCAGTCTGCCTCAAATTTGAATTTCCCAACCGTGGCTTTGTTAAGCAACGGTGATGGCACCTATCAAATCACGCCGTTTGGTCAGCCCGTCTGGGGTTCGGACCTCCGTTTAATTTCCGCAAAGCCAAACAACCCGATACTTGTGTTGCTGCCTGCCGACAGCAGTTCCCAAGGATGGACATACAATCAGGGTTGGAGCGCGATCGGTGGGTATAGCTGGGTTTCCACGTTTACGAATGTATTCCTCGATTACACCCAGACCGGCGTGCTGCCGACTGTCGCGGTGAATGGCTACAAGGATTCGTCCGTCCAGAATATTCAAGTGTGGGGCCAGTCGGGCGGGGTATGGAATAAGCAATCCGATACTAACTTCTTGTCGTATCAGTACGTGCCATACGCTGACAGGACCGGAGCGCAAAGTAATCTTCAAATCGGCAACGTGTTTGGCAGCGACTACGTTGTTCCCTTTTTGTACGAAGGTTGTCAATTCAACTTGAGCCCAACCTCACCTGTTGTGCCGTTGTTCTCAATGCTGGGTGGTCAAATCATCGGCGGCTACCAACCAGGGCAAGTGCTGACGGATTCAGTCATTCAGCCGGGGGTTGACCTCGTGACTTTCGACATCAGCGCGTCCAATCTTCCGGTCAATATCCGGTCGTTGGCGCGGGTGAATCTCAACGGTGGTTACCCCTACTACCGATTGGTATGTGACGACATCAACAAAGACGGAAACGAGGACATCGTGATCCAGAACCTGAGCACTCCGATCATGTTCCTTAACGACGGGCAAGGGAACTTGCATTTCGTTCAGCAGGGAAATTTTCCGCCGCCGCCGTATGGTGCGACCTATATCTATGAGGACTTAGACGGCGACGGGATTCGGGATCTCTTGTATTTCCCCATCGACCGCTACCAGAACTGGCCGGTTCCCTCCGGTGAAGTTCGCGTGGTAATTTACAAGGGCTTGCGAAAACTGATGCTATCCGACACCCAGTAACGCTTCGAGCGTCTGGCTGGAGATATGCGGCGCATCCTCGCCGCAGACTGGATTGCTAAGGGGTCTAGGTCAAAGAGTCGTTTTAAGCGACTACAGATGGATATCAACCGCCAAGTTTGAACGGCACATTTAGATGGCTAATGCGTGATGGCGAGCAAGAAAAAAAAGAAGATGGACAGAATAGAACGCTGTATAGCTTGAGACATACGTATGCTACATCGGAACTTATAGAAAACAGAGCGGACTTACACACGCTCGCGAAGCAAATGGGAAATAGTGCCGCAATGATTGAGCGACACTACAGCAAACTAACGGCAACGGTGGCAGCAGAGAGGCTGGCAAAATGAAAGACACTAACCAAACATTATTAGAAATTGTTCATAACATCACCGTATCTCATCCCGAATTGCGTCCGACACTTGAGCAAATGATCTTTAAGGAACAAAACAAAAATTTATTTGATGCGAACCTTCTTTTAAGTCTAAATGAGCCACTCCTAAAAAAATCGAAGTCTCAACTAAGGCAAGATATATTTGTTCTTTCTGAACTCAACTACAAGAGGAATGGATACTTTATTGAATTTGGTGCGACTAACGGCATTGATCTGAGCAATACATACCTACTCGAAACAGAATACGGCTGGAGCGGAATATTGGCGGAGCCAGCAAAAATTTGGCACGCTGACTTAGACAAAAATCGAAAAGCACAAATTGATAAACGCTGTGTGTGGAAGCACACAGGCGAGTCTTTGTTCTTTAACGAAACAAATTACGCTGAACTATCGACAATAGATTCGCTTAGTTCAAGCGATTATCACGCAAAGGCGAGAGAGGGCGGAAAGAAATATTCAGTTCAAACTATTTCCTTGGTAGATTTGCTGAGCGAGTATCAAGCTCCAGAAGAGATTGACTATCTTTCAATTGACACAGAAGGTAGTGAGTTTGACATCCTTGAAAACTTTGATTTTCAGAGATATAAATTCAAAATCATTACTTGCGAGCATAACTATTCACCAATGCGTGAAAAACTAAATTCACTTTTCCAAAAAAATGGATATCGAAAAAAATACGAACAGATTTCCCAATTCGATGATTGGTGGGTTCGTGATTAAGTTGTGAGTTTAAAAAAAATCTCTAATTTAGACCTTGTCAGAAGAAGTAGCAGCTATAAAGAAAAAATAGTTGGGCTTGGAAGAGTAAAATAATTAATATCGTTTATCTGATAAATGCGAGCGGTAATTGAATATTCAGAAATTAAAATAAGTGTATTAAAAAGACAAGAAAGCGATATTGACCGGCCTGCATTAACTGATCCAGTTCTGATGTCTGTTATGCAACATCCCGAGTCTCTCCGATTATCTTCCTAACCGTCAAATCAGCCACAGTCGTCTCCGGTGCCGGCGGCCGGTAGCCGAGCGCGCTGTGGGGCCGGATCCGGTTGTAGTGGCAGCGCCAGTGTTCGGTGATGACCTGAGCTTCCTTGAGCGTATAAAAGATCTCGCCATCCAGGAGTTCATTTCTCAGGTTGCCGTTAAAGCTCTCGCAGTAGCCGTTTTCCCAAGGGCTCCCCGGCACGATGTAGGCCGTCTTCGTGCCCACTCGGCTGAGCTATCTGCAGGGCACATGTTTCCATGCTTGATGGATTTTTTCGTCGCTTAAGAAACGATGTATTTAAATTGAGTCGACCTTAAGCGTCTGTATCTTGTCGAGTTGACCTGCCAGCTGTTTCCCGGACCAGTTAAAGCAGGTCGGTCATCGATCTCAATTGACCGCGACGGCATTTTGACCACCGTAAATTTTCCCAGAGCGGTACATTTCTTGACCAGAAACATCGCGAGTTGTATCCATTGCGCTTGTGGGTGGTGTCTTGGTAGCGGAGACAATCTCTAAGCGTCTTTGCGATAGAATGCTTAATGAAAAATAATTCCACAGAGACTCAGAGTGCGGCTGCGCGCTGGAATTTGGATCTAGCGGCCGTTCTGCGTCTCAATGCTACTGAAGAAGTAGCTACGTCATACTTGGATCTCGCAAAGCTTGAGTACTTACTTGAGCAAGCTTTTTATGTTTGTAGCATCGGTCGTGGTGAGGCAGCCTTCTTGCTCGCCTTTGATGAAACCGCTGATTATAAAAACCCGAATTTCCAATGGTTTCGGGAGCGACTGTCTCGCTTCGTATACATTGATAGAGTGGTTGTGGCAGCACCGCGGCGGGGCCAAGGTTTAGGTAGAAAGCTGTATTCTGATCTTGCGACTGCTATGAGTATTTCAGACCGGCGTGTGCTTACCTGTGAAGTGAACTTTGACCCACCCAATCCTGTGTCAGATGCGTTCCACGCCGCGCTTGGTTTTCGCGAACTTGGTCGTGGTTCGCCAGTGGTCGGGAAAACAGTCCGTTATCTCATTTGCGACTTGTAGCGATGTAATCGTGAGCAATAGTTGAATTTGCGTGCACTTCTTTTAACGGAGGGTTGTGCTCAGCTCGAGGATTCGTGTGGCGCGTCAGTTGGCTCCGATGGCAAGTTCCATGCGACTACCATTACGGGTAACGCGGCCATGCACATGACGTATGAAAGAATCAGCCCCGTCGGGACCTGGAATAGAGTCGTGGTTTTAGCATTGGCAATGCTGATCCCGGCAAAGAAGTAGATGACGCTCAAGCAGGCTAGCCACCTATACGCGACCGTATAGGCTGCATCGCGTATTGCAATCTGTCTCTCGTCAAGTAGTTCATTGGGCGCATCGGAAATGTGGCGTACCCCTTTCCTGAGATTCGTGTAAAACACTAGCGACGCTACAAGTAAAATGACTTCTAGATATGAGCGCAGCTTTGTGTCCACAACAAAAATCAGAAGTGCTAATGCAATGATTGTAATAATGGCTGCGACCACTAATGTGCGGCGTGTTGGCTGATTCCAAAGGGGGCTAGGGCGGGTATCGCTCAGGCTACGGATGACTTCAGTACGCGTGACTCCCTCAAACCAATAAAACGTCTTTGGGTTTACTGTCTTGCATGTCACCCTCCCTTCTTGAACGGTTTGACTGAAAAAAGCTCTTCCGTTTGTGTGTTTAAAGTGGCTGAGATTCGTAATGCGAGGAGCAAGCTCGGGCTGTATTCACCCCGCTCCAGATAGCCTATGGTCTGGTAATGCACCCCAACGGCATCAGCCAGTTGCTGCCGTGACAGGCCATGCGCCGATCGAACGGCCTCCACTCGATTGTGTACTGGATTTTCTTTATTACGACTCACGTTTTTAGCATACATACGACATAGTATGTATGCAACTATATTTGTTGATGGCTGTAGTACAAATTGGTCGACTGATTTAATACGATGTGCTCACCATCATTTAGAGCCTGCCGAGTGTAAATTATTTGGTGTAATGAGTTATTCTGTCCGCTGATATAGCGCTCGATTTCTACGGGGTATTAGTTATGCATAAAGTTATGATCTCGCTGTGTGTCCTCATTTGCGCAACAGTGTTTGCAGGCTGTAGCCATCGAGAGAAAATACATGGTGTAGCCGATTTGCAAGGCAAAGTGTTCGCGGTTCCGACGGGTACTGTGGCGGACAAGCTGCTTTTAACGAAATATCCTACGGCGAAATTTGCCTATTACAATTCGGTGCTTGATGCGGCTCTTGCCGTTAAAGCGCATAAAGCTGATGCAGCAGGGTACGACGAGCCAATTCTGCGAAACATCGCTGGGAAAAATCCAGGCTTGCACGTGCTGTCGGATCCCATAACGATCGATGATTACGGATTTGCGGTCCGATTAACGGACACTGAGCTTAAAGATGCAATTGACGCTGTGGTTGCCGAGCTTCAAGCAAATGGTGGCTACGACGCCATGTTACACCGATGGTTGCCGGCAACTGGTGCGCCGGCAGCGATGCCCACAATCGAGAGTGGTACGGGAGCCGTGCTGCACTTCGGTACCGCTGCTATAACTGAGCCCTTCTCTTTCGTTGATGGCTCCCAGCAGGTGGTCGGGCTTGATGTGGAAATCGCACGATTAGTCGCAAAGAGACTCAATCGGAAGCTTGAAGTAATGAACATGGATTTTGGAGCCATGATTCCGGCGTTAATTGCAGGCAAGGTGGATATGATTGGTGCCTGTATAACGATTACACCGGAACGTGCTACAAAAGTCCTGTTTTCTAAACCTTATTATAGGGGCGGAATTTCAGTACTAGTCGCAGACTGAGTTACGGAGGCTCCAAACAAGGCGCTAGGCTTAGCGAGCGTCACAAGTCTTTGCGATAGATAAAGATCAACTACTGCCGGGTCACAAGCGATTCGGCAGCGTTGGTTCCATAGCCGTAATTCGCCCGTCCGGGCGCGCGCGCTATACGGCCTAAACATGAGCCTCAAAAGAGTCGGCGTTTGCCAGTGATGGATGCCTAGGTAGACGTGACGTTGTTGATGGCATGCTCCGCTTACGTCCTCGAGCCGATGGCGAAGTGTGCGTTTCTCCAAGCTATCCTACTGAAAATGTTAGCAATATTATCCAGACTCGCGGCGGTGCCACGTCCCGTTTTAGCTTATGAGCACCGCGTCACTCCATCACGGTTTTCCCGTAGGATGGGGGTCCTTTGTTTCATGTGATCGGAGTAGGTTCATGCGGCATTCCAGCAAGTTGGTCATAGGGCTTTTAGCGTTTTTCGCGCTCGTGCCATTGGCAAGCGTCGTCGCGGATGTAAATCCCATAGTTCTAAATGGAATGAAATGGCGCCAAATTGGTCCGTTTCGCGGCGGCCGAGTCCTCGCGGTGACGGGGGTCAGCGGAGACTCTGCAACTTGGTATTTCGGTGGTGCAGCAGGTGGTGTTTGGAAAAGCACGGATGCCGGCAATAACTGGAAACCCATTTTTGACGAACAAAAAATCGCGTCTGTGGGCGCAATGGCGGTTGCTGAGTCTGATCACAACGTTTTATATGTGGGTACGGGCGAGGCCTGTACGCGCGGCAATATCACGTTTGGTGACGGTGTTTACCGTTCGATTGATGCGGGACGCACATGGAAGAATGTCGGACTACGCGATACCCGACAAATTGGCGCCGTGATCGTTCATCCTAGCAACCCGGACGTTGTATTGGTTGCAGCGCTGGGGCACGCGTTTGGACCAAATACAGAGCGTGGTGTGTTTCGTACAGCAGATGGCGGTCGCACTTGGACTCGCGTGCTGTACAAGGATCAAGATACAGGTGCGATTGATGTGGTGTTTGATCCGACCAATCCAAACATTGTGTATGCATCGCTTTGGCAGATGCGTCGACAGCCCTGGTACTTCTCAAGTGGCGGATCTGGATCGGGTTTATATAAGTCCACTGATGGTGGCATTACATGGTCTCAGCTACAGGGACATGGGTTGCCTGAAGGAATGCTAGGGCGCATTGGGATATCAGTTGCTGGCGGCGGTACGGACCGAGTCTATGCCATGATTGAGGCAGATGAGGGTGGGCTTTTTCGCTCCGACGATGGCGGTAGTTCGTGGACGCGGGTTAATGCAGATCATCGCTTTCGGCAGCGTGCGTGGTACTACAGCCATGTCTTTGCCGATCCTGTGTTGCCGGATATCGTCTATGTTATGAATACAGGCGCATATCGTTCAGCAGATGGTGGCAAGACGTTTGATCTGATGCCGGCGCCGCATGGGGATCACCACGCCTTATGGATCGACCCTAAAGACACTCGCCATCTTATTGAAGGGAGTGATGGCGGGACTAGCATTTCGGTTGACAGTGGTAAAACGTGGACGCAACCATATAATCAGCCGACAGCTCAGTTTTATCATGTGGCGGTAGATAACCATTTTCCGTATCGCGTGTATGGTGCTCAGCAGGACAACTCCACGATAGCGATTGCCAGCCGTGATGACAGTGGGGTCATCGGTCGTCAAAATTGGTACGAAGTTGGTGGTGGCGAGAGTGGCTACATCGCGCCTGATCCGCGCGATCCAGAAATTGTCTACGCTAATTCTGATAGCGGTCAAATGACTCGCTATGATCATCGCACGAATAACCTGCGGGATATTTCAGTGTACCCGCTTGATACATCGGGAAATGGCGCTGCTGATCTTAAGTACCGCTTGCAGTGGACTGCGCCATTGCTCGTATCGCCACATGACTCTAAGGTTTTGTATACCGCAGCTCAGTACGTTCTTAAGAGCGGTGATGAGGGTCGTACTTGGAAAGAAATCAGCTCAGACCTGACGCGCAACGATAAAAGCAAACAACGCCCCTCAGGTGGCCCTATTACGCTGGATATTACGAGTGTTGAGTACTACGACACGATTTTTACCCTAGCGGAATCGAACTTACAGCAGGGCTTACTTTGGGCGGGGACCGATGACGGGTTAATTCACGTGACGCGCGACGGTGGCGCTACCTGGGCCAATGTAACGCCTAAGGATATGCCACAGTGGAGCATGGTCAGTCTCATCGAGGCGTCACCCCATGACACAGCCTCTGCGTATGCAGCAATTGATCGTCATAAACTTGATGATTTGAAACCATTGATCTACCGCACTCATGACTATGGAAAGACTTGGACACGCATCACAACTGGAATTCCTGAAGGCGCGTTTGTACGCAGTGTGCGTGAAGATACGATTGTTAAAGGGCTGTTGTACGCGGGCACCGAGCTTGGCGTATATGTTTCAATTGACGATGGCGGGCATTGGCAGCCCTTGCAATTAAACCTACCGACAGTGCCAATTCATGATCTTGCGATCAAGAATGGTGACTTAGTTGCAGCGACGCATGGACGCTCATTCTGGATACTCGACGATGTATCGCCGCTGCGGCAGATGGCTGCTGGAGTCGATCTGAAGGGATTTCATCTATTTAGCCCAGCAACGGCACTGCGCTTACATTATCCAATGCAGGTCGAGCGTCGCTTGCCGGTCGGTGACAATCCGCCAGCTGGGGCGGTCATCGATTATTACTTAGCGACAAAGCCTGCGGCAGGTGAAGAAGTGACACTTGAGGTGCTCGGGGCTGATGGTAAGAGTGTGCGACGGTTAACAAATTTACGTCCACACGACGTCATTGAGCAGCCACAAGAATGGACTGATAGGGAAAAGATGGATGACGTCTTACCCGATGTCGCTGGAGCAAATCGTTTTGTATGGGATCTGCGTAGCGAAAGTCCCGCGCAGATTCCAGGCGCTTTTTATTCTGATGATGGACCCCGCGGACCTTTAGTTAATCCCGGGCAGTATCAATTGCGGCTTACCGTTGGCGGCAAAGCGCAGACAGTACCGCTGGAGGTTGTGCTCGATCCGCGCTTAACCGGGCAAGTAACCGAGCAGGACTTGAGCGCGTTGCATGACTTGTCAACACGTACACGGGACGATATTGATCGCTTACATCATGCGGTCAATCAGTTGCGTGAAACGCGCTCCCGTTTAGAAACGATTAGGAAGTGGTCAGGCGATACGCCTACTACGCAGCCGACACGTGTGGCGATTGATGCACTACTTGCAAAAATGGCGCCTGTTGAAGGGCGGCTGGTGCAGATCAAGATGACAGCGTCTGAGGACAACTTACGATATCCAAACATGCTAAACGAGCAGTACGATACGTTTTGGCAAACGATCGACGGTGGCGATTTTAGCCCTACAGCACCGCAACGCGATGTTTACGATTATTTGCATTCCGAACTCAGTGCGACGCTCTTAAAATGGAATTCAATCTTGCTGACAGACCTGCCAGCGATGGAAGAGTTCTTACGCAGTCATGGTGTGCCCTCAGTGAATGTGCCGAGCAGCGTACTCTGATGGGGTTATTACATGACCGGGTCCCCGTGTCGCTGCTAGATGGAGTGTGAGATGAGTAAAAAGTATTACTCGTGCGTTGCGATGTTTGGGTTGTGTCTTGCGGCCCACGTTGCGATGGCTGACTCGGTCGGTGATGTAGGCTCTGCCTTGAAATGGCGCCTGGTCGGGCCATTTCGAGGTGGCTGGAGCACTATGGCCGTAGGGGTTCCGACCGAAACGGATACCTACTACTCAGCTGCAGCCGGTGGCGGACTATGGAAAACGGATGATTCAGGCCGTACGTGGATGCCACTGACAGATGCCTTGCCAATTGCTGGCGTTGGTGCAGTTGCGGTTGCCCCGTCGGACAGTCGGATTGTTTACCTAGGTTCAGGGCAGCCTGAGCCACGCTACGATGTGGTGGCGGGCAGTGGAGTCTATCGCTCGGCGGATTCCGGTAAGACGTGGACGTCTTTAGGACTCGCGGAAACTCGTCACATTGGCGCAATTGCCGTGGATCCGCGGGACGCGAACGTGGTGTTAGTCGCAGCACTTGGGCATTTGTTCGGAGCGCACCCTGAACGAGGGGTGTACCGGACGGAAGATGGTGGGAAGACGTGGGCAAAGACGCTCTATGTAAACGAGGCTACCGGGGCTGTTGATCTCGCAGTTGATAGCGCTGATCCGAATGTCGTTTTTGCGTCGACCTGGACGGCGCGTACATGGCCTTGGCTTGATTATTTTACGCGCGTTGAAGGCTCTGGCAGTGCCATTTATAAGTCCATCGATGGCGGCAGACACTGGCTAAAACTCGGCGGAGAGGGTTGGCCTCAAGGCAATCTTGGGCGTATTGGCATCGCCGTTACTCGCGCTCACGGAGCAACGCGACTGTATGCCACCATTGATAGCGCAAATTCTGCCGGGCTCTACCGTTCGGATGATGCAGGTAAGCATTGGCAAAAAATGAGCAGCGTGCCTTGGGTTGCCAGTTGGTATATGAGCCGAATAACGGTCAGTCCAACGGATCCTGACACGCTCTATACCGCTGGTCGGTCAGTGCACGAATCTAACGATGGTGGCAAGACCTTCACTATCGTGCGTGGGGCTCCGGGCGGCGATGATTTTCACTACTATTGGATTAATCCGCAGGATCCTAACCGACGTGTTGCCGCAGCTGACCAAGGCACGATCGTTACGACAAACGGTGGCCGTACTTGGAGCGATTGGTATAACCAGCCGACAGGACAGTTTTACTATCTAGCAACTGATCAGCGATTCCCGTACTGGATCTACTCTGGCCAAACAGACAATGGAACTGCTGCACTGGCGAGTCGTAGTGACTACGGCAGTTTAAGTTTGCGTGACTGGCATCCGGTTGGTGGTGATGAGCGTGGTTACAACGTTCCTGATCCAGAAGATCCGCAGGTCGTTTTTGCGAGTGGTCTTGGTGGCCGTATCTCGCGCTGGGATGGACGTACGGGGGAAATTACCAACGTGACTCCTTGGCCGGTTGCGAGCTATGCAAAACGGCCAACCGACTACCGGTATCACTACAATTGGTTTACCCCTATCACATTCTCACGAACAGGCCCGCATGTGTTGTATGCCGGTGCACAAGTCTTGTTCCAGTCCCTAGACCGGGGTGCTCATTGGCAAGCCATTAGCTCTGATCTTAGCGGACATGTGGCGGGTATTAAAAACTGTGGAGGTAACCCAGATGTCGCGCGGGCTTATGCTTGCGGCTTCGGTTCGATCAATGCGATTGCACCGTCTGGACATGATCCACAGGAAATCTGGCTCGGCACTGATGACGGCCTCGTCTGGTTGACGCGCAGTGGTGGAAACCAGTGGCAGAAAATAACGCCACCAGCTGTGCCACACTGGGCGAAGATCGCAAGCATCGACTTAGTGAACGATCATCCAGGCACAGCCTACATTGCGGTTGATAATCACCGTCAAGACGATAATAGGCCATTCGTTTTTAAGACGGTTGATTACGGGCGCACTTGGGCACAGATCAATGGTGACTTGCCGCAAGGCCACTCTGTGAGTGTAGTACGCGCCGATCCTGTACGCGCTGGATTGCTTTTTGCTGGAACGGATCGTGGCGTTTTAGTGTCGGTCGATGACGGAAAGCGCTGGCGTAGTCTCAGTCAAAACATGCCAGGAGTCTGGATCCATGACTTGCTAATCCACGACCACGATGTGATTGTTGCGACTGTGGGGCGAGGCATTTGGGTTTTGGATGATATTTCCCCGCTACGTCAGTGGGACTTAAGCAACGGCGAAAAAATAGTTCTTTATACGCCATCACCAACCATTCGGTTACGCGCCAACCAGAATAAGGACACCCCGTTTACTCCCGAGACGCCACTCGGTCAAAATCCCCCGACGGGTGCAGTAGTTGACTATTTTTTGGCTGAAAAGAGCGCAACGGGTGTGGAGCTAGAGGTGCATGACGCTGCTGGCGCGCTGATCCAGAAGTTTTCCAGCACGGCTCCAGAGAGCGATATAGAGACTAGCCCTTATTTCACGGCCGATTGGTGTAAGGAGCCACAAGTGCTGTCTGCTGACGCAGGCAGTCATCGCTTCGTGTGGAATTTACGAATGCCTCGGCCACGAGCCATTGAGTATCAGTACAGTAATACGGCTTCGCGCACCGACGGGGCGGCGTTGACGCCTGAGGGACCGCTGGTATTGCCTGGAGAGTACCGTCTTACGCTGCGAGTCGCTGACAAAAGCGTAGAGCGCGCACTCATTATTTTGCCTGACCCGCGCGTCACTGCGAGTGCCTCTGATATGGAAGCGAGTGAGCGCCTTGCTGAGGACTTGACGCGGGATCTACACCGCATTTGGCAAGCCTACGCTGAGGTGGGAGCAATTCGTATTCAAATCATAGATAACCTGCCTATGTTAAAGGTAAAACATGCCACCGGCTTACTGCGGCAGCTTGAAGAATTCGACCGAGCACTACTCGAGCTTGTGAGCACAGAGGGGGAGGAATCAGGCTCTTTTGTAGCTAACGGCGAGATACTCGCGAATCTTGAGACTGACATTGAAGGTTCTGACCGTCGCCCTACTGAGGCACAACGTCAAGTGCGCGCAGCCGCCAATGCGCGCACTGATGAGACAATCTATCGTTGGCAGCGTTTGCAGGCAGAGCGTTTAGTGGCTATCAATCGTCAGTTAGTTGAGGTACATCTGCCGCCATTAGTGGTTCCAGACGCTGCGCACTTGCGGTCAGTGGCCGCACCCGAGGGGGTTGATGTTCCGTAAGTGAGCAAGCGCCGGAGAATTGGGTGGTCGAACCTGTGATGCGCATTTGACCTACTGCAGGACGGAACAACGCGATGAAGCTGCAAGACAAAGTTGCGATTATTACTGGCGCAAGTTCCGGCATTGGGCGAGGGATTGCTGTCGCCTTTGCTCGCGAGGGTGCTGCTGTGCTGATTAATTATCCAACGCCAGCTCAAAAAGCTGACGCCACTCATGTCTGTGATGCGATTGTCTCGGCAGGTGGGAGCGCTTTTGCCGTTCTGGGTGACGTGAGCGAGGAAAAGTCTGTCGATCAGATCGTGGATGCATGCCTTTCTGCCTATGGCAAGGTCGATATATTAGTGAATAATGCGGGGGTTGCTAGTGCATCCCCAGTTGAGCTTATGCCAGTCACCGAATGGGACAGGATTCTAGCCGTGCATTTACGGGGCACTTTTTTAATGACACGGCGAGTGTTGCCCTTGCTCTACGCTCAAGGATCCGGCCGCATCATCAATACGGCAAGTCAGCTTGCTTACAAAGGGGCTCCAGGGTTTTCGCACTATACGGCAGCAAAAGGCGCGATCTTGTCATTTACCCGTTCGGTTGCACTGGAGATTGGTACGCGCGGGGTAACCATTAATTGTGTTGCCCCAGGTGCTACTCAAACACCAATGCTGGCAGACGTGCCCAGCGCCGTACTAGAGCAGATTCGGCTAGGGATTCCTGTTGGCCGGATTGCCGATGTGCATGACATCGTTCCGAGCTATGTGTTCC
Organism: uncultured Pseudomonadota bacterium; assembly: GCA_903832085.1. GTDB lineage: Bacteria > Pseudomonadota > Gammaproteobacteria > Steroidobacterales > Steroidobacteraceae > CAIKZZ01. Next base: position 45,795 of record CAIKZZ010000048.1, read on the forward strand.
TAGCAAGTGATGATGCACGTCACTATCAGGGGCAGTGCATCAGCCCAAATGGCGGAGATGTGTTTCTGTAAGATGCGGCTCCTCGAACTTGCTTAGCTAACATCGGTGCCATCTTGGGTTAGACATATGCGCGTGATGGTCTGCAAAACGATTATTCCTCTCGCTGGTTCGGCGCTAGCCGCAGCGCTGCTTTTATGCAACAGCCTGTGCATCGCAGCGCCAGAGGAAATCCAAGTCTACCTTGACGATAAAGAAGACCCTGGGGTGATGAGTATCGATTGGCATAATAATTATGTGTTTTCCGGACGAACGCGTCCTGATTATGTCGGCGAAAAGCCGCCAAACCATCTATACCGTCTGACGCCGGAATTGAACTACGGCGTATCGCAGGTCTTTGAGTTAGGTGCCTATTTGCTAACGAGTCGCGACAGCTCCGGGCAATGGGCCGCGGATGGTGCCAAAGTACGTCTCAAGTACATTGCACCCCACATGGAAGAGGGAGTCTTTTATGGTCTGAATCTAGAGGTAGGCCAGCAGAACCACGCGCTATCGCAAGACCCTTGGGGGGCTCAGCTCAAAGGAATAATTGGTTGGCGCCACGGAGCTTGGACGTTGGGGTACAACATGAATCTTGATACAGCCCTCAGTCCGAGGGGCGGGCCAGTAACGAGTGAAAGTGATTTAAAGATTAATTACGCTGTGACGCACCGGACCCAGATGGGAATTGAAAGTTATAATGAGCTTGGTCCAAGCTCGCACCCACACGCATTTAACGCAGACAGCAAAGTGCTCTATGCAGTGCTTGATACGAGTTTTCACGCGCTGGATATAAATATGGGCGTCGGCCGTGGCTTGACTCATCCGTCAGACATGTGGACCCTAAAGATGATCATCGGTACGCACTTTCAGTAGCGCCTACCAAGACACTCTCCTAGCGCCGAGAAGACTCGTACTAAGAGCTGATTTCTTTAAGGTCTGCCACTTTCGGGCGCGGCCTTTACCACCTTAGTGAACCGCTGAGCTATCAAGAATCTACCTACTACTATCGTAGCCCATCACGCCGTTGTCACAAAAATGTCACTTAAAGCATGCTCGGCCTTGTCTCTAGGTCAACTTCAGACTGCTTAAAGGCCAAAAACAGGCAAAATGTCACAAAAATGTCACTTTAAGCATGCTCGGCCTTGTCTCTAGGCTGACTTCAGGCTGCGTGGAGACTAAAAACACGCCACATGTCATTAAACCGTCACTAACAGTCTCTATGGTGCGCGCATGACAAACGACTGTGTTAAGAAATCCACTAAATTAAGTCAAGAGGACGCCATGCAAAAAGTATCTGCTGCATTCACATTGGTGCTTGCGATCAGCTGTGCAACTGTTGCGAACGCACAGAGCACGCGTGATGCCATCTCAATCGTGGGCTCTTCCACTGTTTTTCCTTTCTCTGCCACCGTAGCTGAGCATTTCCAAAAAGCCAATTCTCAGTTCAAGACTCCTAAGGTTGAGAGCAACGGCACGGGTGGAGGTTTTAAATTATTTTGCGGTGGAGTCGGGACGCAATATCCAGATATCGCCAATGCATCCAGGCGCATCAAGAGCACAGAACTCGAAGCCTGCGTAAAAAACGGCGTTAAAGATGTCGCGGAGATCAAATTTGGTTATGACGGCATCACTATCGCGACAAAAAAAGGCGCGCCGGCCTACGCATTAACCCGCAAAGAGATTTATCTTGCAGTGGCCGCGCAGGTTCCAGATCCAAACGACAGCAATACGTTGATTAGCAACCCTTACCACACGTGGTCGCAGATCAATCCGAAGCTTCCCAATCAGCCAATTCAGATCTTTGGGCCAGCCCCAAATCATGGCACTCGAGATGCCTTTGCAGAATTGGTTCTCGAAGCTGGCTGCACACAGTACTCATGGCTGAAGTCTTTGAAAGAGGTCGATGAGGGACGCTATAAGCGCGTCTGCACGCAGGTTCGCGAAGACGGCGTCTGGACTGACGTTTCAGAGGACTATGCAATGATCGTCAGCAAGTTGGCCAATAATCCGCAAGCACTCGCCGTATTTACCTTTTCTTACCTTGACCAGAATCATGACAAGCTCGCGGCCGCGAGTATCGAAGGCAAACAGCCCACTTTCGCTTCAATAGGTGATGGCAGTTATCTAATTTCGCGCCCTCTTTTCTTTTACGTTAAGAAAGCCCACGTATCTTCGATCCCAGGAATCCGAGAATTCATTGCCGAATTCATCAACGATAAAGCGATCGGACCTAACGGCTATCTGCTTGATAAGGGTTTGATACCACTAAAAGCAAGCGAGGCAAGTGCTGTCCGCAAGGACGCCACCGACCTACGCAACGTCCGCCTATGAACCGATAAAAAGTTAGGCTCATAAGTTGAATGAAATGTCGCGGAATGAGAATGGAATCTAGCAGAACAAAAGAGAACATATTGAACAATAGAAAAATGATCGTTGCTATAGCCCTGGCGCTCGGTTTTGCCGCTCAGCACGGGGCCAATGCAGCCACGACGCCCGGCGCTGCCGTAACCGTTGCTGCAAGCGCTGATGATCTAAAGATGGTGCGTAGCCAGCTGGAGGCGCTTGCCGACCGGCTCGCTCGGCTTGAGGAAAGCAATCAAAAGCTACAGCAGGAAAACGCTGCGCTGAAAGCGGAAGGCGTTAAGCTCGCTGCCGCCCAGCAGGATGCAGAGAAGTCACGCGATGCTCATGCGGACGCGCTCGCGAAAACCCAAGCGAAAGTCACGGCGAGTGATTGGGCGAGCAATATAAAGTTCTCTGGTGATTTTCGGTATCGCGACGAAGAAATTCAGCGGTCTGTTAAAAGCGATCAGACCCGCCAGCGCCTACGCGCACGGTTCGGGTTTACAGCGAAGGTAGTGGATGGGTTGGCTGTCACGCTGCGACTCGCATCTGGCGGAGATGACCCACGCTCACCGAACCAGACCTTGGGCGCCAGCGGCACCGGGATGGCTCGGCGCAGCATTGGGCTAGATCAATATTTTGCGACGTGGAAGCCGGTTGATGGTTTGACGGCCACCATCGGCCGCATGCCGACGCCTTGGTTCCGCCCGGGTCAAAGCATTTTAGTCGATAATGACATCAACCCTGAGGGCCTTGCTGTCAATTACCAGCACGGCATTTTCTTCGGCAACGCCTTTGGCTTGTGGCTGTCGGAAATCTCAACCTATAACGTTGATCCGACAACAGGATTTGACCTGCCGGCTGTTTCCCGGACCAGCTGAAGCTTGAGAGAATGGTTCCCTTGGCAAGCGAGGGACTATGAAGAAGTCAAGGTTTACGGAAGAGCAGATGGTGCGGATCGTGCGGGAGTCGGATGCCAACGGCGTTCCGA